>CAZMID010000009.1:0-44893 GCA_964566255.1 uncultured Planctomycetia bacterium
ATTCATTTTTTAAAGGGGTAAGGGGCTATTTTGACGAAAGAAAGCCTTATAGGGAATCAGATTCATTAAGAATTAAGAAAGAGGACTTCATAGATAATACATTAAAAAACCCGCTTTCTAAACTTGTAGAGTCATTGGTAGATGCGAAAAAGAATGCCTCATCCAAAGAAGACGAGCTTGAAATATCGCCATTTATTACAAAGATCAATGCCTTAAATAATTCCCTGGATATTATTCTAACCCAAGGCCTTGAAGATTATGTGTATTGGGTGGAAACGTCAAGGAACAAAAGGAATAATAAGACCTCTATTAATGCAGCACCAATAAACGTAGGAAACATCTTAAAAGATATACTCTTTTCAACGCATAAGCCAATTATCTTTACTAGTGCTACGCTTTCTGTGGATAGTGATTCTTTTGGGTATTTTAGGAATAGGGTAGGATTGAATCATTGTAAAGAACTAAAACTTGGCTCTTCATTTGACTATAAAAATCAAGTCAGGATGTATATAGCCAAGAATATGCCTCAACCAAATAAGATTATTGAATATGCTAGGGCTGTTTCAGAAAAGGTTAAAAGATACCTTGATTTGACCAATGGGAGCGCTTTTGTCCTGTTTACAAGTTATTCCCTTATGAATATTGTCTATGAAGAGCTTGAAGAATACCTGAATGAGAAAAATTTTAATGTGTTTAGGCAAGGCGCTGGAATAGGTAGGAGTAAGATGCTCTCTGGATTCAAAAAGGAAACAGGCTCTATTCTTTTTGGGGTAGATAGCTTCTGGCAGGGTATAGATGTCCAGGGTAAAGCCCTTTCAAATGTCATAATAACTAAATTGCCTTTTAGTGTTCCAGACTATCCAGTGACAGAGGCAAGGATAGAGGACATACAGGCAAAAGGAGGTGACGCCTTTTTAGAATATAATCTTCCTGAGGCTATATTAAGGTTCAAACAGGGGTTTGGGAGGCTTATTAGAAGTAGGGCTGATACAGGTATTATAGCCATACTCGATAGCCGCATAGTTAATAAAGCCTATGGCAGGAGCTTTTTAAACGCCATACCAGAATGCGATATAATTCTAGAGAACTAAAAAATAATAAAAAAACGCTTGACTAATTAGTGATAATAATGTATACTTAAAGTAATTATAAAACGATTTAAAAAGGTGACCTATGTATAAAAAACTTAATAAATATGTTAAGACGCTTATTTTTTTTATGTTACTTGTAAGCGTTCTCTATTTACCGAGATTAGCTCATGCTGCTGAAAACCGGTCCATTTGGCAAAAACGGCAGGAGAATATAGAAAATAAAACTTCTACTTTAAAACCCACCCAAGAAACCCTTCAGAATATAATAAACCCTTTAGATATTAGAGTCCCTGAGCAATATGGAACAATAATCGAGACCCATAAGGGTTCTAGCGGAAAACTTATTGTTCACATTCAGGATGCCCATGCAAACTATGAAGGCCAGAAGAGTGTGGCTAATATCCTTGAATCACTGATCAATGATTATGATTTGGAGCTTGTTTTAAAAGAAGGGCAGACAACAGATAGTAATTTCAGGCATTTGAGGACAAGGGCCTCTTCTATGGAAGTAAGAGAGTGGGCAGCTGAAAAACTTCTTAAAGAAGCCACGATAGCTGGTGAAGATTATTTAGATATAACATCTGATTATGATTTTACCCTGCAGGGGGTAGAAGATAAAACTCTTTATGAAGAAAATAAAACTCTATTCTGGAAAGTTGAAAAGGTTAGGGATCTTGCAAGGCCTTATATTGAAAAGCTGATTGTTGCATCAGATGCATTAAAGACACATGTTTATAATGATGAATTGTTAGAACTAGACACTAAAAAGAAGAATTATGAAAATGAAAATATAGATCTATTGGCATATTATGATTATATGTATAAGAAGGCAGAAGAAAGAGAAATCCCTATGTATGTATTTCCTAATTTTGGTAACCTCATTAAGGCAAATGACATTGAGAAAAAGATAGATTTGGTAAAGGTGAGGACAGGTGAAGCATCGACAGAGGAAATGAAGCTATATAATGAATATATGGAATTATCCAATGATTTAAATATCAATGAACTATTTAAAGAAGAGCCTTTCTTAGAAGAGACTCTGAGGGATGACTTAGCAGAAACCACTGACCAGAAGGCCCTCTTAAAGATATCAAAGGCCCTTTCAATAGTAAAAAACTTACTTAATGTAAAGGCAGTGCCTGAAGAATATAAGTATTTTACAGATAATAGAGATGGTTTTAATCCTCAAGCCTGGACAAACTTCCTAAAAGGAAAATCTCAAGAATTGAACCTTTCACTTGATATCCCGAATAATTTCTATATCATAAGCGACAATCTTCCTAAAATAGAGGAATTTTATGGCGTTGCCGAAGAACGCAATAAAGTTTTTGTAAGAAAAGCAAAACATTATGTAGATAAGAATAATGTGCAGATCGCAGCCTTAATAGCAGGAGGATTCCATACCCCGAGATTAACGCAGTTATTAGATCAAGAGGGCTTTTCTTATGTTGTCATAAGCCCGAAGGTAACTACTAAAACTGACGACAATTTATATAGATCAACATTAAAAAGAGACTAAAAAAGGAGGAGGAAATGAAGATAAGAAGATTATTGGTTTTAAGTATCTTAGTAGTATTAGGTATTTTTGTATTAACACAGGCAACATATGCATTGAGGGATGAGACTAGCGATTCGCCTAATTCGCAGAAAAGAGCAAGTGATGTTGTTGATGAAGGAAATGATGTCTTGCCAAGTAATGCAGGCATTCCACTCACCGCATCTGGTTATGACCTAACAGATCTAACCCAGGAGTTAAGAATCTTAGACGATAGCTTGAATACAGAAACTACCGCTGAAGTTACAAAATTATCGGCAGAGTTTCAAATATCTGCTAACCAAGGAACAATACTTGACTCAGTAATAGCTCTCCGTAGCAATTTAGACAAAGATGAAAATCGAGAGCGTGCTATCCAGCATGTTGCTAGTGAGGCAGTTGATGCTTCTACTCCAAGAAGTATTAATATAGTTGCCTTTGATGCAGATACTATATTATCAGCTCCTGTCAATGTGAAAAGGTTTAAAAACGATGCTAGAGAAGCACAACAAGCTGGGAAACAGGTAGTTATAGTTGCTGCAAGCCCAGAAGCAGCAGAAGGTATAATCGAGAACGAAGAATTAGATGACGTTAAAGATGTATACGTAACAATATTGTCAGGACCAGCAGCTAAGCAATGGTCGCAAGTTCCATTGACATTGGGTGCATATGATTTCAGCGTAAAGAATGATATAACTACAAAATTACTAGCGAGTAAAGAACTCATAAAAGGCTTAGTAACAGCTAAGTAACTTTAAAAATATCTTTGTGAGCCTGCTTGTTAAAAGTGGGCTCACAATAATAGAAACATCCTTGACAGGATAGCTATTTTTGTGTTAATATAGTAACAGTTTATAAAACGATTTTAAGAATATTTTTTTATCTTTAGTTTTGTAAACGTTTTCTAGAAAGGTAGATAACAATGCATATTACAACAGAGCATCGGGTATTTGAACGGATAGAGGGTGAACTTCCTATCAGATATGCCCTTCACGAAAATAATAAAGAAATATTCTCTGCTATTACTAAGAATGTAAGCGGAGGAGGCCTCAGAACAACCCTTCTTAAGAAATTAGACCCTGGCACCCTATTAGACATTGAGATATCTATATATGATGGAGATATGAAATTAAGGTTTAAAGGAAAAGTTGCATGGGTATGGGATGAACCCATGGATAAAGAAAAGAAAGAGCTTTTTGAGGCAGGT
The DNA here is from genome assembly GCA_964566255.1 of uncultured Planctomycetia bacterium. GTDB lineage: Bacteria > Omnitrophota > Gorgyraeia > Gorgyraeales > Gorgyraeaceae > CAZMID01. The sequence goes on from CAZMID010000009.1 coordinate 3,833, forward strand.
ATACAATTTATAGACCCACGGCTTTTTTATGTAGGTAAGATAATCGATTGTCTAGAAAAACGCAATAATTAAGGAGTTTTTATGAAAGTTTTAGAGAAGCTGATAAAGGCAGTATTTTTGATGGTTTTTATAAGCGCCTTTCTTCTGCCAAGACAAATTCATGCTGAAACTAGGTCGTTGTGGCAGAAACGGCAAAAAAACATACAAAATAATACCTCTACCCAGAAACCCATCAGAAAGACCTTCCAAAGATTAATAGACCCATTAAAGATTAAGATCCCTGAAGAATATGGAACAATAATTAAGACCCATAGAGGTTCAAATGGCAAGCTTATTATACATATACAGGATGCCCATGCCAATTTTGAAGGCCAAATGAGCCTTGCTAATATCCTTGAGACACTCATAATAGATTATGACTTAAACCTTATTTTAGTAGAAGGAGGCAGTACTGATTCTGATTTTACATATTTGAGGGATAGGGCTCCTTTGGAGGAAAGAAGGGAAAAGGCAGAAAAACTCCTTAAGGATGGTATTATTGCAGGAGAAGACTACCTTAATATAGCATCTGATTATCCGATGAGTTTTCAGGGGATAGAAGATAGATCTCTTTATAATAAGAACGTGGATGCGCTATGGGAGATTGATAAGTTCAAAGGCGTTGGCCTGGAATATATAGAAAGATTAGTTAGTATATCAGACATATTAAAGAAACACATCTATAATAAAGAATTACTAGAGCTTGATAAGGCAAAAAAGCAATATAAGGCTGAAAAGATAGATTTAATCAGTTATTATCATATACTCTATAGTGCAGCGGAAAAAGAAGGATTTCCTATGTCGTATTTTCCGAATTTCCAGAATATTATAAAGGCAAATGAACTTGAGAAAAAACTTGACCTTGCAAAGATAAAAGAAGGAAAGGCCACTGATATAGAGTTAAAGCTTTATAGGGATTATACTGAGATCTCTAAAGATTTGAATGTAAATGAACTATTTAAGGAAGAACCATTATTAGAAAATTCTTTAAAAGAATCTTTAGCTAGTACACCTGATGAAAGGAGACTTATAGAGATTTCAAGGGCACTTTCTACTATGAAGAATCTCCTTAAGGTAAAGGTAGTGCCAGAGGAATATGATCATTTTATAAAAAATAAAGAAGAGTTTGTCCCTCAAGAGTGGACACAGTTTTTAAAAGAAAAATCGGATTCTCATAAGCTTTCCTTAAAAATTCCCCGTAATCATCATATCATAACAGATAATATTGAGAAGATAGAGTATTTTTACACAGTAGCTGAAGAGCGCAACAATGTCTTCTTAAGAAAGACAGAAGAACGGTTAGAAAAAGATAATATTACTACCGCTGCATTAATAGCAGGCGGCTTCCATACACCCATGCTAACCGACTTACTGGCCAAAAACGGCTATTCATATATAGTAATAAGTCCGAAATTAACAGAACAAACAGACGAGGATTTTTACCGTTCAACCCTCAGGAGACAGTGGCTCCCTGAGAGATAAAAAAAGGAGGAAGAAATGAAGATAAGAAAAACATTATTTATATTAGGGATTACATTACTAGTAGGTATATTCACAGTCTCACAGGTAAGTTATGCGAGTAGGTTTGTAGATAATTTAAGGGCTCAAAGGGCTCCTGAAACAGACAAAAAGACAGACGTAAACGATATACTGGCAAGCAATGAAGGTGTAACAATAGAGAATCGAATAGAATACTTAACAGAAAAACCAGTTGTTTCTAAAGAATTAGCTGCTAATTTACATAATGTAGGTCTAGAAATACCTAGTAACATAAAACTAAGCCAGATATCAGGTCCTAGAATAGATGATAAGGATCCTCTTAACGATGCAACTTTAATGGCATCTCTTGGGGTTACAAATAGAGCTGCCATAGCAGCCCATTGGGGTAGGGGTTGCGGATTAGATGCAACAGGTAAGAAGATAACAGACAAGCCAACATATAGTTATAATAAAGGCGTAGCTGATGGAGGAGCTGTTGCGATATTAGAAGAGGACATAGCATCTCTTGCAAAAACATTAGGTGCAGTAGTTATAATAGGTGGAAGTGAAGGGAAGCAGAGAGATAAAGCACCTGCCTTAACTGTAAAACAGGTGTTTAATCCTACAGGAACGAATGGTATCTATGTTGTTCTTTCTGATCCTGTAGAAGGAACGAATATGCAGGCAACAGATACACCTGGCGCATGGACAGCGTTTGCGCTTGTAAAATTACCTAAAACTTCAGAGACAAGCTTTCAAGAAGCAGTTCAATCGAGCAATAAATCTATGCAGGATTTTTTAAATGATACAAAAGGTGAAGAACTTGCCAAGCTTGGAATTCCATTTGCTGATGACACCTATCTTATAAGTTTCGTTGCGCAATCGCCAGAGGAATTTACTGTTAACGAAATAACTCCTATGACTAGATCTGAAGAGTTTCTTGAGATAGTGGCTAGAAAACTAGGCCTTAAAAAAGATGAACTCGTAAAAAAAGTAGCTAATATTGTTCTAGGAGGAAGGGCTAGGCATGAGGATAGTATCATCAAACCATTGCAAAGTTTAGGAGCAGAGGTTACATTAGTCGGAGATGGTGATTTAGTGCCTGGCATTATTGCAGGTACTGGGATTGAGCTAGTAGAAGGAAGGACTGGCATAAAGCCAGGAGGTGCAGGGGGGACTACCGAACAGCAGATTGTTCGCATAGCACTTGATGGCAGAGAATTTAATGGTGAGAAAGCTCAATTTATTATGTTTCGCGCTTCACCTAAAGGAATCAAAGGAGCTGGCCGTAAAGATATGTCAGGGTATAACGATTTTTCAGATGATGAATTAGAAACACATAAAGACTTAGGTATAGATGCTTCAAAGCCTATAACTCCCGGAGATTTAGTTGATTATGAACGAACAGTAATTGTTTCTTCAATAACAGGAGCGAGATTAGGCGTAGATCTTCCCGCTACTTTAAAGGATGATATTGGAGAAATAACAGTTGATGATGGTGTAATAACTGTTAAATCTTTTATAGTAGATAAAGAAGGTAGGGTTTTTATTACTGAAACGTCATATAAAAGTGAAGATCCTGAAACGACAAAGTTAGCAATGCTCGCAACTAATAACTTTCATCTGCCAGATACTCCTGGTGTCAGAGAATATGCAATACGTAAATTCACAGATTCTAAAACTGCACAGGACCATAACTTGTGGCTCCACAGATTAGAGATAGAGCGAGATGACATCTCTCAGATAGAAAAAGATTGGGTAAACCTTCTTTTGGATTTGAAAGAAAATGGACAAAAAACTGTAAAACGTCACGATATAGATTTCCTAATAGCTGGTGTGTTAAAAGGAAGACTGTCTTTAAATGTTAATGGTAAAAGAAGTATCGAGCCTATTAGGCGGAAGGGCATAGTTCTTGCATCAAGCCTTGAAGATATAAAAGATAAAATGATATTTGATATGACGAGTCGCGGAAAAGGAAAAAGAGAAATTGCCAAAAGGATAAAAGAGTTAGAAGGCGCCTTTGGAATATTGAATACGAAAGCTGTAGAATTCGGCCTTGATCCTGCAAAGGTAGCTTCTGCTTATGATCAGATTATGGAAGAAGTTTCTCAGGCAACTATAGCTGGAGAAATAGAAGCTAACGTATTAGCTAAACTAAGTGAAAAACAAAAACTTCTACTTTTACCCACAAACAATGTCATAGAAACAACCCATCAACTTACTAAGATAGACTCTATGGTAAAAGAACTTAAACCAGAACTTTCAGGCCATTTTGGCAAGGAAGCAGAAGTAGGCCATGTGGATAAAAAGGTTCCTAATCCTAAGCGTGATGGGGCGATGGAAGCAAAGATGACTCATCCTACGGCAGTAAAAGTAATGGGTGAAAGGCTTTCTTCCAAAGGCTTGTCCCCTGATCTTACTGCTACCAACAATGGTTCAGGTCATGCTACAGATTATAACAAAAAAGGTCTTGTTCCTATATCACAGGTAGGTAAAATCACTCCTTTTTTAACGAATGAACTCCAAGAAGAAGCAGATGAATATGATTCTAGCCTTGCTCAGCATGGTACCTCTGGAAGTGATTTAGATGAACTTGCTGAGTTAGCCGAACAAGGAGAGATCAAGTTCAATATAGCTACAAACTATCAACAGATTAACTTAAACGTCTTATCGCTTTTAGATGATGGCGTACAAGATAGTGGGATATTGGAAGTATGTAAGGCAGATAAAGATGCGCTGGTAAACGGCCTTCATATAAAGACAAGAGAAAAGATAAAGCAAGTAGCAAAAAAATTCGCTCTAGATTCAAGTAATGCAGAAATAAACGCCAGCGATACTTTATTTATTAAGGCCTTAAAAGGGGCGTATGCATATGGCGTTAAGAAGGGAAAGATAAAACCAACTTCTACTAATGAAGATATTGGTGTTGTTCTTGCTAAGGAATTTAAAAGAGCTTTTAAGGCACTGGATCCTGAGCTATACGAGCTTCGCAATTCCGAAGCACAAAAGGCTATAACTTTTCTCGTGAGATATCGTGACAACCAGTATCTAGGAGCTGTTGGGGCGACCAATACAGCTGATCTTGTGTCTATTTCTGATGAATTTGAATTTGCACCTGGTCATGATGCATTCCAAGCTCTAAGAAAGGCTAAAAAAGCTACAATTGCTGTTAATGTTATAAGCTATAACCAGATAGAGGGTCACCTTTTAGCAGCAATGGACCAGAACGCTGTTCTTATACTTGAGGTTGCACGTTCTCAGCTGGGTTATGCCTTAGATGAAAAGACAGCAATGAAATACATAAGAGAAGTAGTTAAAAAGACGGGGTGCAAGGTTCCAATAGTCATCCACGGAGACCATATACAATATGGAGAAAAACTCTTTAAAGCAGAGGCTATCCTAAAAGAAGAATACGAGAAGGTCAATGGCACAGGTTCATTTAATAAGGGTATAGATGTCGATACGATCGATATGTCTATACTTCAAAACGTTCAGGCAAGATTACAGAAAAATGCCGAAGAAGAACGTCAGGTTATCACAGACATTAATGAACGCCTTATCAACGCAGGGTTTACTTCTATAGCCATAGACGCCTCTACCATTTATGATGAGTTTGCCGGTGATCTAGTTTTAGATCATTATGCACAGCACGGAACCCCTGAACAAAGACTTGTTGTTGAGCTTGAAAGAGGTTTTGCTCTGCCACTTGAGTGGGGTACTAATGTGTTAGCATCAGGCATAGATAAGAGTATGGTTCTCGCTATGAATAGAGCAAGAGCTGCATTAAAAGATACAAACGCATTCTATGCATTAAATGAAATTGCACTAGGACCTGTTTACGATAGACCCCTATCGACAGCTTTGTTTAACTTAGGATGGTTAAATCTGAAGGCTACTACTCAAAGTGTTGTAGCAACTAAAAATCGCTATAACTTTGTATTAAGCGAAAGAAAGATCAACATAGTTGCTTTTAGTGGAAGTTATGCAGAAACAAAGACTGATGCATTTTTAAAAGATGTCGGTAACTTAAAATCCGGTCAAATAGCAGTTATTATGACAACTGATCCTGAACAAGAAAAACGTTTATCGGAAATCAAGGGAATAAACCAAAAACTTAACAAGCAGATCTTTATTGCAGGGATACAAAAAGAATCTCCAGCAGATAAGCAGTGGTTAGCCTTGTTAGGTAAAGAAGGAACATCCTATGATTTTAGCGAGATGAAAGTCAAGGATATAGTTAACAATAAGCATTTGATTATAGCTATAGCAGAAGGAGTATAATCTATAGCACGATCTGATTTTATTATTTTAACCCCGCATCCCCAATAAGGGGTGCGGGGTTTTTAAATTACAAAATAAAAATGATAAAAAAAGTTTCAGGATTAAGTATTATATTAATAATATCTATTTTTACCCTGCCACAGATATCTTCTGCAGTAGATTTTACCCTGAGGGCACCCATAGGAGCTATGTCTAGCTTCGAAAAGATATTAGAGACAGATTCTATAAACCACCTAGAACCAAAGACGAAATTCATAAAATTTGCAGAGAGAATTGCACCAGGCGATATAAGCATGCAACATAGAATTGTAGAGGCAATAATAGAAATCGGACCCGCCTATAAAATCGTTAAGAGTAATATAATAAAAAACCCTTTAATTGTTGAATTTTATAAAAATAATATCATTGATACATCAGAGAAAGAAGACATAAAACATGAAGAAGCCGAATGGACCATTAGAGCTGCCATTAAAGAAGGTAATTTTAAAATAGAGACGATAAAGTATCGCTTGAAGAAGTTATATCCAAATTACAATATATTTAGAAGGGTCTACAATGAAAACTGGGGCTATGTTAAGAAGTTTGATGAAGATATAGATCTTGCATTAATGCATATAATCGCAGAGGTTCACGATGGAGGATTTTTGCCAGAGAGGGGAGAAGAGTTTGAAAGGATAGCAATGGAACTATATGAACTTGTCAAAGAAACATTAGGTAAAGAAGGATTTAAAAAAATAGATGAAAAAGACATTGTAGAAATAGATCCTAAAGGAGATGTGGGTGAGGCTGTAGCAGGGCTTATTTCAAAGGCACAAGGTCTCATTGATAAGACAAAAGAAAAAACAGAACTCGCTCTACTTGAAAAATGTTATGTTGTTCCTGCTGGGCGCCTATTTAGATATGCAGTAGATTTTACATCTTTTCTGAAAGATAAACTTAAAGATGGTGGGATTGTTATAGTAATAGCTGATAGAGATGAACAAAAAAGAGGAGTAATTGCGCATTTCAACCTAATAAACGAAGCAAATAAGCTTAAGCTTCAAGAGTTAACTACTATTAAAGTTATTGGAAAAGGGCAGTTAAAGTCAATGGTAAGGAGAAATTTTCTAAAGTTACTAGAGGGTATACCGTCAGAAAATGCGCAGCTGAAAGCTTTTAATTTGAAAAAGGCTTTTGATGTACATAAAAACTCCATACCTATGATTAGGTCAATAGCAAAGGGTGCTCAGGTAAAAACTTTAAAATTAAAAGCAGATGTTGACAGAGAACATCTTTTAGCTAGGACCAAAGATATTTATGCTGTTTATTGTGAAACCACTATCGCAGAAAATGAAAAAGAAATATCCTCTATTATAGAATTTCTAATGGAGTTTGAGGAGAATCCTGATGCCAGGTTAGTGATAGTGGTTAATAATCTCGATGAAAAAGAAGCGCTTAATAAAAAACTCAAATCAGATTTAGAAGGTCTTGAAAATTTATACAATTTAATCCATATAATTGCAGCTAATGAGAATGATTTAATAAAAATCAGTCTTTTGAAATTTGCGGTTCTGAGAGTTAAAGAACGAAGAAAAGAACCACCGCATATTTTTCCTATTACAGGTGCCTATATGCTTAAGGATTCTGGTTTTAATTCAACGCTTGATGTAATAATGAAAGATCTAGAGCAAAATAATCTTATTTCATCATTAGCAAGCAGTAATATATTATTAGATTTAGATGGTAACCTTCTCCTCACAGAAGAATTCACTGGAAAGAATGAACTGATCCGCGCATTAAGCGAAGCGATATAATAAGCCCGCATTAAAAGTTGATATGACCCCACAGCCTTTTAAAAGCCGTAGGGTTTTTATTGTAGAAGTTCTATGTAGGTATGTTATAATCCTAATGTTAGCTCAAGAACAAAGGGAGGTAGGTCATGAAGGGATTTGTATGCAAGGTTTGCGGTTTTATATCTATAAATGGGGCATCCCCTGATAAATGCCCTGTCTGTGGGGCACCAAAGACATCTTTTCAGGAAAACCAAGATGCCATAAAAGAACCTAAGGATGTAAATAATTTAACTGAGTTAGAGAAAAAACACATCCCTGTTATTACAGTAGTTAAAAAATGTGGCCTGGTACCTGAAGGATGTCAAGATGTGCATGTAAAAATAGGTGAGATTCAGCATCCAATGTTACAAGAACACTCTATTTTACACATTGATTTCTATATTGATAATGAATACATATCAAGGTTTGTCCTGACTCCTGATAAGCTTAATCCAGCGGTTTCTTTGCATCTAAAGGCAAAGACTGGGAAATTAACAGCAATCGACCTATGTAACTTGCATGGTGCTTGGATTAAGGAAGTAAATCTATAATAAAAGCCTTACCTATTGACACTTTGTATATTATCCTATATACTTTATAATCTATATTGGAGATAGAGTATGTTACCTGATAAAAACGGAAAATTCAATGGTTTTGGTGGTAAATTCGTACCTGAAACCTTAATGGTGGCACTTGAAGAGCTTGAGAAGGAATATAAAAAAGCTCTTAAGGATGCTAAATTCAAGCGTGAATTAGATAACTTGCTAGAAGTCTATGCAGGTAGGCCGACACCATTATATTTTGCCAAGAACCTTTCCAAGAAAACCCATATAAAAATCTATTTAAAAAGAGAAGATCTCTTGCACACCGGAGCTCATAAGATCAATAATACCCTTGCCCAGGTTCTTTTAGCAGTAAAGATGGGTAAATCTCGTATAATCGCTGAAACTGGTGCAGGCCAACATGGGGTTGCTACTGCAACCGCAGCTAGTGTATTTGGGCTTCCTTGTGATGTATATATGGGGATAGAAGACATAAAGCGACAATCCTTGAATGTCTTCAAGATGAAGCTATTGGGTGCAAGGGTAATACCGGTATATTCAGGTAGTAAAACCTTAAAAGATGCCACAAATGAGGCAATAAGAGACTGGGTTACAAATGTTCGCTCAACTCATTATGTATTAGGTTCTGTAGTAGGTCCGCATCCGTATCCAGCAATGGTTAGGGATTTTCAATCTGTCATTGGAAAAGAAACCAAAAAGCAAGTCCTAAAGTACGAAAGAAAGCTTCCTGATTATTTAGTGGCATGCGTAGGAGGAGGAAGTAATTCAATAGGAATCTTCCATGCATTTTTTAATTCTAAAGTAAAGTTTATTGGTGTAGAAGCAGGTGGGTTAGGCTTGTCAAGTGGAAAGCACGGTGCAGCACTCTGTAAAGGGGAACCAGGCATTCTACATGGAAGTAAGAGCTATTTACTTCAGGATAAAAATGGACAGGTAAAAATAGCACATTCGATATCTGCAGGATTAGATTACCCCGGCGTAGGACCAGAACATTCATATTATAAAAATATAAATCGGGCAAAGTATGTTACTGTAAACGATAAAGAAGCTTTAGAAGGGTTTAGAATGCTTTCTGAAAAAGAGGGCATTATACCAGCATTAGAACCAAGCCATGCAATATACTATGCAGTTAAAAAACTAGCGCCTAAGCTAAGTAAGAATAAAATTGTTATCATATGTTTATCTGGCAGGGGCGATAAGGATATAGATATAATTAAAAAATGAACCGGATAGATAAAAAATTTAAAGAATTAAAGAAAAAACGAAAAAAGGCATTCATTGCCTTTATAATGGCAGGGGACCCGTCTCTTAATGCTACAAAAAAGCTTATCTTTGAACTGGAATCTCAATCCGTTGATATAGTTGAATTAGGAGTTCCTTTTTCTGATCCTTTAGCAGATGGCCCAACCATACAGAGATCTTCTGAAAGAGCCCTTAAAAATAAAGTCACTTTAAACTCCGTATGTAACTTGGTTAAATCTGCAAGAGCATATACACAAATCCCTATAGTCTTTTTAACGTATTATAATCTTATACACCACTATGGACTGAAAGGATTTATACAAAAGGCCTCTTTATCAGGGGTGGATGGAGTAATTATACCGGATTTACCACCCGAAGAATCCAGAGAATTATGTAACAAGAGCAAGAAAAAAAGATTCTCAATAATACACTTAGCCGCCCCTACAAGCTCTAAAGAGAGGTTAAATAAGATTAAAAATGCCTCGAAAGGCTTTATATATTATGTTTCACTTACAGGGACAACTGGTACAAGAAAAGAATTACCAAAAGAAATCTCAAGCAACTTAAAAAGGTTAAAAAGGATAACCAAGATGCCTATATGTGTAGGATTTGGGATTTCCACACCCGAACAGGTAAAGACGATTTCTAAATCAGCAGATGGGGTTATTGTCGGAAGCGCTATTATAAAAGTCATTGAGAAGAATCGTAAAGATAAAGATCTTACAAAAAAAGTAGGTAGTTTTATTAAAAGATTAAATGTCTTAGGAGGAAAATGATGTACGCTGTAATAATGGCTGGAGGTAAAGGTGAAAGATTGTGGCCAAAGTCTACAAAAGGAAAGGCAAAGCATATACTTTCATTTGGTACTAAAAATGTAATGATACAGCTTACTATAAAGAGGTTAAAGAAGTTTTTGCCTATAGAAAATATATTCATAGTGACAAGTAAAAAAGAATATTCTTCCTTAAAACGTTATATATCAGCCATTGATAAGAAAAACATCATATTAGAACCAGAGGGGAAAGATACGGCTCCCGCAATTTGCCTTTCAGCATTGATATTAGATAAAAGATTTGGGGATTCTACTATGGTAGTCTTACCAGCAGATCATATAATAAAGAATTCAGAATCATTTTTTAAAGATCTTGTAAGGGCTAAAAAAATAGCTAAAACTAATTCTGGTCTTGTAACAATAGGCGTAAAGCCAAAATATGCCTCTGTAGGTTATGGCTATATCAAGGTTGGAAGAAAAAAACCAGGTTATTATTTAGTTAAAAGATTCACTGAAAAGCCCCAAAAGAAAAAAGCAGAAAAATTCTTTAGAAAAAGAAATTACCTCTGGAATAGCGGGATATTTATATGGAAGACGTCGTCGATTCTTTCTGCATTTAAAAGACATATGCCAACTATATATTACACATTAAAAGATGCAGTAAAGCTTCAGGGTAAAAAAGGTTACTCAATAAAACTTGCCAATGAATACTCTAGGTTGAAAAATGTCTCTATAGATTATGGCGTGATGGAACCAGCTGCAAAAACCAGGTCTCAGAAGATATTCTGTGTAAAGGGAAATTTTGACTGGATAGATATAGGTTCATGGGCAAGCGTTGAAGAGATATATGATAAGGATAAAGATGGTAATGTTATCCTTTCCAACAGCAATCTTATAGATGTTAAAAACTCTACTATAATAGGCGAAAGGAATCATAAGATAGGTGTTATTGGCATAAATAATATTATAATAATACAAACTAAATCAGGTACGCTTATCTGTAATAGAAATAGGGCTCAGGAAGTAAAGACCCTTGTTAGGAATTTTTCATAGATGGCAAGGGTAATAGCTATAGATGTCGGAGAAAAACGTATTGGGCTTGCAGTTAGTGACAGCCTTAATATCATTGCTCAAGGATTAGACACTATAGAAAGAAAATCCGATTCAAATCTTTTAGAAAGAATGAAGTCTTTAATAAAAGAGTACAATGTCTCAAAGATAGTTATTGGCATGCCCCTTAACATGAACGGTTCAAAGGGCGCTAGTGCAAAAAGATCTGAAGGCATAGCATCTTTACTAAAAAGGGAACTATCTATCGATATAGAGATGCTGGATGAAAGGCTTACGACAAAACAGGGTGAACGAGTACTTTTAGAGGCAGACGTATCAAGAAAAAAACGAAAGCTTTCTATCGATAAAATAGCTGCTCAATTAATCCTACAAACATATTTAGATTCTCATGCAGAAAAAGATCAATCTTAATAATGGAATAAGAATAGTTTTAAATCCTATGCCTCATATGTCTTCAGTTTCAACAGGTGTGTGGGTGGCTTCTGGCTCAAGGAATGAAGATAAACGCCTCTCCGGTATATCTCATTTTCTTGAGCACATGGTCTTTAAGGGGACTCAAAAACGCTCTAGCCGCAAGATAAAAGAAGAGATAGAAGGCCGAGGAGGCTCTTTAAATGCCTTTACATCAGAAGAGGTCACTTGTTTTTTGGCCAAGACAGGCGGAAGCCTGGTAGAGGTAACTTTGGACGTCCTTTCTGATTTGGTACTTTCTGCAAAGCTGGATAAAAAAGATATTGAGCGTGAACGTACTGTGATAATGGAAGAGATAAAGATGTATCGCGATCTTCCGAATCATCACGTGCAGGATCTTTTAGGAGAGGCCATGTGGCCTAACCACCCCTTAGGGTATCCTATAGCAGGAGATATTAAATCCGTAAGTTCTTTTAACCGTAAAGATTTTATAGACTATAGAGACAAAAACTATACTTCTAAAAATATACTGGTAGCTTTATGTGGAAAGTTTGATGAAAAAAAAGTACTCCAAAAGATAAAAAATATCTATGAGACAAGAAAAAGTAAAACGGTTGCAATTCCTATTGGATTCAACAACAATCAATCAAAGCCACGGATAAGTGTATTAGATAAGCCTCTAGAGCAGTCACATCTATCGATGGGGTTACATGCCTTTGGAAAGACTCATAAAGACAGATACGTCTTAACCCTTTTACACATTATCCTGGGTGCAAACATGTCTTCCAGGCTTTTTGAGAATGTGCGTGAGAAAAAAGGCCTTGCGTATAAAATCAGGAGTGAGGTAAAAAGGTATAAAGATACGGGGGCTTTTCTTGTGCATGTAGGGACAGAGCATAAAAAGGTAGAAGAGGCAATAGCTTTAATAATAAAAGAACTGAATAGGATAAAAACCGAACTAGTTCCTTTGAAGGAACTAAAGAGGGCAAAGGAATTTTTTAAGATGCAGTTCTTGCTTGCATTAGAAGATACAATGGAACATATGTTGTGGTTAGGAGAACATGCCACATCATTAAATCAGCTACCCGATAAAGAGGAAATAATTAAAAAGATACTTTCTATATCTAGCGACGATATCAAGAGGGTTGCAAAAAAGATCTTTACTAATAAGGGGATTAGCCTTGCTCTAATAGGACCAATAAAAGATAAAGAGAAAAAAGCATTGGAAAAGGAGTTGAATCTTTTATGACAAAAAAGATATTAATAGCACCAAGTATATTATCGTGTGATTTTTCAAAGTTAGAGCTAGAGGTAAAAAAAGTTGAGTCTTCAGGTGCTGATCTGATACACATCGATGTAATGGATGGGTGTTTTGTACCGAATGTTACCATAGGTCCGGTTGTCGTAAAGGCAATAAGAAAAGTAACTAAACTGCCTTTGGATGTACATTTAATGATCGAAGAGCCTCATAATCTTATAAAGCCGTTTATAGATGCCGGGAGCGATATTGTAACTATACATGCAGAAGCCTATCCAATGAAATCAGGTTCCGGCAAGACCCCTATCACTCAAAAAGGTGTCTCTAAAACTGTAGATAAAATAGATGAGGCTAAGGTAAAAGAAGTTCTTGGTCAAATCAGGTCTTATGGAAAAAAATCCGGAATATCCTTAAACCCTAATTCTCCTTTTTGCCTAAAAGGTGTACTCAAGGAGACTGATATGATTCTTATTATGTCAGTACATCCTGGGTTTGGTGGGCAGGAATTTATTAAAGACGTTATTCCAAAGATGAAAGAAGCGAGGAAGCTTTATTCAGGTGACATAGAAGTCGATGGCGGTATAAATGATAAAAATGTAGCATCAGTTGTTGCAGCAGGGGCAAATGTAATAGTAGCAGGATCTTACTTTTTTAGATCTAAAGATCCAAAAGAAGCCGTGAAAAAATTAAGAATTTAGAAAGGATGAGTTATGTCTATTAAATTCGGCACCGATGGATGGAGGGCTATTATAGCAGAGGATTTTACCTTTGGTAATGTACGCATAGTTTCTCAGGCAATCGCAGATCATTTTAAAAAGGAAAAGAAACCTATTCTTGCAGTTGGATACGACTGGAGATTTTTATCTAAAGAATATGCAGAATCAGTAGCTGAAGTTTTAACAGCAAATGGTATAAAGGTGCTACTTTCAGATAAGGCAGTACCTACGCCTTTAGTCAGTTTTACAATAAAGAATAAAAAACTTTCAGGAGGAGTTGCAATAACAGCAAGTCATAACCCCCCTATATATAATGGTGTAAAAATAAAGGCTTCATATGCCTCCTCAGCTGATGAGGGTATTACTAAATCAGTAGAATCTTTTATTGGAAAGAATAAGGTAAAGAGTATTTCCATGAAAGAGGGGATTTCTTCAGGAGTTTTACAAATGGTTGATATGAAACCTGATTATATGAAATTCATATCTTCATATATAGATATGAAGACTCTTAAGAAGGCAAAATTTAATGTCTTAGTAGATTGCATGCATGGCGTAGGAGACGGCTACATAAAAGAACTTTTAAAGGATACAGATATTAAAATTACCCAGATAAGAGCAGGCCGTGATCCTCTTTTTGGCGGAGTAAACCCTGAGCCAATTCCAAAAAATCTTGATGTAGTATTTAATGAGATGAAAAAATCAAAGTATGACATCGCTATTGTAAATGACGGCGATGCAGATAGGCTGTCAGCTATAATGCCAGGAGGAAGCTATATAAATGCAGGGCAGATAATGGCATTATTATTACTACATTTTATAGAAGATAAAAAGTGGTCAGGGGAGGTAGTTAAGACAGTTACTAATACCACGCTCATAGAAAGAATTGCTAAAAAATATAAGCTTAAATTGCATGAGACCCCTGTAGGATTTAAATATATATGCCGCCTTATGCTTGATAGGGATATTCTAATAGGCGGGGAAGAATCTGGTGGTATAGGCGTAAAGAATTACATGCCTGAAAGAGACGGGATGCTTTTAGGTATACTTTTGATAGAGATGATGGCGCATAGAAAAAAAGGTATATTAGAGATCATGAGGGATGTAGAAAAAACCTTTGGGAAGTTTTCCTATGCAAGGATAGATATGCATTATGCCGACGATAAAAAGAAAGGCCTTATGGAATTTTTAAAAAAGAGCCCTCCAAACCAAGTTCTGAAAAAACCAGTGAAAGAAATTAAATCTTACGATGGGCATAAATTTATCCTTGAAGATGGTAGTTGGCTCATTATGAGGCTTTCCGGGACTGAGCCTATACTCAGGATCTATGCAGAAGCACCCACTAAAGACCTGGCTCAAAAATACCTGGAATTTGGAAAAAAGATCGCCTTAGA
This sequence comes from uncultured Planctomycetia bacterium, assembly GCA_964566255.1. GTDB lineage: Bacteria > Omnitrophota > Gorgyraeia > Gorgyraeales > Gorgyraeaceae > CAZMID01. The sequence continues at coordinate 18,867 of CAZMID010000009.1, forward strand.
TATCTCCTAAATAATGGATACTAAAAAGATAAGAAATTTCTGTATAATTGCTCACATAGACCACGGAAAATCCACGCTTGCGGATAGGCTCTTGCAATTTACCCATACAGTAGATGAAAGACAGTTCCGTGAACAGCTTTTAGATGATATGGATCTCGAAAGAGAGCGCGGTATTACTATTAAGGCAAGCGCTGTAAGGATATCCTATAAGGCAAAAGATGGAAATACATATGAATTAAACCTCATAGATACACCAGGGCATGTGGATTTTAGCTATGAAGTCTGGAAATCTATTTCTGCATGTGAAGGGGCTGTCCTTTTAGTAGATGCGTCCCAAGGCGTAGAAGCACAAACAGTTGCAAACCTCCAGCATGCAGTAGAAAAAAATCTTAAAATCATCCCTGTTTTAAATAAAATAGATCTACAAAATTCTGAACCAGAAAGAGTAAAGGAAGAAATAAAGAATATATTAAAGCTGGAAGAAGATTCTGTGATTATGGCTAGTGCCAAAGAAGGGACTGGAACAGAAGAGATACTCGAAAGAATTGTAAAAGATGTCCCCCCTCCAAAAGGAAATAAATCCGAACCTCTTCAGGCATTGATATTTGATTCCAAGTATGATGTTTATCGAGGTGTTATTGTCTATGTAAGGGTCATAAATGGTACTGTAAAAAAAGGCATGCATATAATTATGATGTCTTCTTCCAAGAAGCATGAAGTACAGGAAGTAGGTATCTTTACACCTAAGATGACTAGCATAGATTCTCTTTCGCCTGGAGAAGTAGGTTATATTACCTGCCAGATTAAAGAAGCAAAAGATGTATCTAATGGTGATACTATTACGGATGCAAAAAATCCTGCAAAAAAGCCTTTGCCCGGGTATAGGCAGATGAAACCAATGGTCTTCTGCGGCATATACCCTGTAAATGCAAAAGACTTTGACCCATTGAAAAAGGCAGTTGAAAAATTAAAATTGAGTGATTCTTCTTTTTTGTATGAGGTAGAAAGCTCTCAATCGCTTGGTTTTGGTTATAGATGCGGTTTTTTAGGACTTTTGCACATGGAGATAGTACAGGAGCGCCTTGAAAGAGAGTATGATCTTGATTTAGTGCTTACAACCCCGAGCGTCGTATATAAAGTTAAAGATAACAAAAATAAGGAATTTGAAGTAGAGAATCCTTCTAAGCTTCCCGATCCTCAAAGCATATTGGAAATCTTAGAGCCCAATACCAGGACGTTTATTATGATACCCCAGGATGCATTAAGTACGGTTATAGATTTTTGTAAGACAAAAAGGGGAGAATATAAATCTACAGAATACATATCGCAGGATAAGATAAAATTGATATTTGAGATGCCTTTGGCTGAACTTATAGTGGATTTTTATGATAAGATAAAGTCTATGACAAAGGGCTATGGTTCACTTGATTACGAAATAACAGGCTATAGTCCAAGTGACCTTGTAAAATTAGATATATTAATAAATGGTCAGATTTGTGAAGCACTTTCTTCTATTATACATAGAGAAAAAGCACAATTTAAAGGTAGGGCCTTAGCTGAAAAACTAAAAGAACTGATTCCAAAGCAGTTATTTGAAGTAATAATTCAAGCTGCCGTAGGCAGTAAGATCTTGGCAAGAACTAGAGTCGGCCCACTATCAAAAAATGTAACAAGTAAGTGTTACGGGGGAGATATTACCAGAAAGCGTAAGCTCTGGGAAAAACAAAAAGCAGGTAAAAAGCGCATGAAACAATTCGGCAGGATCCAAATTCCTCAAGAGGCATTCTTGGCAGCGTTAAAAATATGAAAGGTCTATACATGAATATTAAAAAAATGTATAAAAAACTAAATAAAAACAAAAAAGCTAGATATATTATAAAAGAGTGGGTTGAGCCAATAATTATAGCAGTAATACTTGCTTTAATTATAAGAGCATTTGTTGTTCAAGCCTTTAAGATACCTACTGGATCTATGAGGCCTACATTAATAGAAGGTGACAGAATCCTCGTCAATAAATTCATATATAAATTTAAAGAGCCAAAAAGAGGGGATATGCTTGTATTTGTTTCTCCGGAAGATAAGAAAAAGGACTTTATAAAAAGGCTTGTAGGTTTACCAGAAGAGACATTAGAGATATCAAATGGCACCATTTTAATAAATGATAAGGCAGTTGAAAAAGATTCCATAATAAGAGAGATTTATTATTATAATAGAGGGGATTTTGGTAAAAGAAATGAAGTTATAAAAATACCTAAAAATGCCTATTATGTACTTGGGGATAATAGTATTTCCAGTCGTGATAGTAGATATTGGGGGTTTTTACCAAAAAAATACCTCCTAGGAAAGGCATTTTTGATTTATTGGCCACCGACGAGAATAAGAATTCTAAGGTAGTCTTGTTTTTACATGGTAAAATGGTATAATAGAAGTAGAGAGGATAGGAGGTGCAATATGAAACGTTATTCTGTTGTAATGCTAATCCTTTTATTGGTATTTGCAGTTGGTTGTACAGGTACGCAAAAAGGCGCAGGAGTAGGGACTTTGATAGGAGCTGGTGCAGGTGCTATTATAGGACATCAATCAGGAGATACTGCTGAAGGAGCATTAATAGGAGGAGTTATAGGTGCAGCAGGAGGAGCTTTAGTAGGCGATGCTATGATGACACAGTACTGTCCTGATTGCGGAAGAGATTATGGCTCAGATCTCCAGTATTGTCCAGTTTGTGGTACTGAATTAAATACAAAACAAAAATAGTAACACCTTAAAACTAAACATATTACATAAAAAAGCCTTGCAGAAAGCAGGGCTTTTTTATTGACAAAATTTCATTTTTCTGTTATATTTATAATAGATTATAAAATAGTTTAATTATGGAGATTAAAATGAAAAAATCTTCTTTTTATACTAAAATAATATCTATTTTTGTCTTACTTACCTTTATTCTTACCTCTAATACTTACTCATTGATTTCCGCAGAGACCCTAAGACCAAAGATGCTATTTAATAAGGAAGATAATGTTATCGACTACTCTGATAAGTTGTGCGTTACAGATCTAAAGGACGATGATATCAAAGGTAAGGTTATCCTTCTAAGTGCAGATCTGAATGTAGGAAAGACTTCCGGAGAATTAAAACCAGAGGCTCTTATGAGAATAAGAGCCATAGAAGAAGATTTAACCTATCTTTTAGAAAGATTTGTAGAGGCAATAATAATGTCTCATAATGGAAGTAAGAAAAATTATAAAGATAACCTTAAAAATGGTAACGTAGATCCTGATTACAGCCTTAAACCAATCGCAAATACCTTAACAGGCCTTCTGATCAATGAGCCTCTTTTTCGAGGTAAATCGGTCTTGTTTGTCGAAGATTGCATTGGAGAAAAAACAAAAAGTATAATAGAAAAGGCGGGTCGTGGATCAATTATTCTTACAGAACAAACAAGATTTCATAAAGCCGAAACATCAAATAATCCTAATGAAGTAAGAATATTTGCTAAAAAACTTCAAGATACAGTTAATGCAGATGTGTTTGTAAATGCTGGCGCAGGAGCGCTCCATAGAGATAATGTTTCCAAAGGTCCAGTAGCCGATCTTATCAAAGGTCCTAAAGCATTAGGTATTTTATCTAAAAAAGAACTTGGAGCCATGCAGAAAATTGCAAATGATCCCAAAAGAAAAGTAGTCGGTATATTTGGAGGAGCAAAGCTAGACGGTGGCAAACTAGAAGCCATTAAAAAGCTTATAGAACTCAAAGCTGTAGATAGAGTGGTAATTGTTGGGAAAATGGCTCTTCCTTTTACGCGAGGCGAAGAAACAGCAGAAGGAATAAGAGAGATGGCGAAAAAAACAATATAGAATTAATCCTTCCCCAACGAGTAAAATGTGTACAAGTTCCCGAAAAGATGTCACAGAGCGATTTTGTAGAGAAGTTAAAAAAAGAAAAAACGCCTATAGGTATAGTAAGGAGTGGTCGTTCTATAACAGATGAGATAAGCGGTAATTGGATTATGGTTGATATTTCGGCAGCGCAAGCAAGAGCAATGTTAAAAAGAGCATTGGATGGTGCTAAAACAGTCATTTATAATGGTACAGCGGGGATTTATGAAAATAAGGACTTTAAAGAAGGAACTGATACTATTATAGATACATTACAACAGTTTAAAGGAAGAAATAAAGATGCTACATTAATTGGCCTTGGCGGAGATGGCGTAAAGGCAATATTGGCTTGTCTTGGTCAAAAAGAGGCAGACGAAACTTTTGATCTACTTTCAACTATGGGGGGATCTGCTCTTACATATTGGTCAGGCAAAGAATTGTTAGCTATGAAATGGATTGATGATAAATTACAATATGATATGGATAAATATGGTGAAAAGATAAGCGAGTGGGATAAGAAGAAAATTCCTAACATCCGTTATGACAATATATCTGAATATATAGAAAGATATAGCATAGTATTGCCATTCAGATATGTAATAGAAAACTTAGCGGGATTTAAAATGCATTTCTCAAAACTTCCCGGTTTAAAAATATACATAGCACCTAAAGATAAAAAAGAATCTGCACAGATAGAAATACTTAAAGAAAATGGTTTCCTACCAGAAAATAGCGAGATAATACCTGACATTGAAACACAGGATCATGAGGAAGATAATAATAGGGATATTGTTATAATTGGTTTAGAAGATGACATTGAAGAATATGACTTGGAAAAAAGAGTAGCTTCTATAAATGGAAAAAATAACATGGGTAGTCTGAGTCGAATTTTCTTTACAATTTCTAATTATTATGATGAAGATGAGGCCGTAATAAATTGGGATAGAGTTGTATCTAGACTAGGTAAGTTCATCGAAGAAAGCAACCAAAATGGAAGGATATGGCTAAGGCCTCATGTACAACGACCATCCTCATTAAATGATATAGAAGCAGTTTACAGAGAGCTAAGGATCCGCATTTAATAAAACCAAAGGTTATCTCTTTTTAAAGGCTTCCTATTAAGGTTTATTCAAATAGGAAGCCTTTGTTTGTGCTTGACCCATATTTCCCGCCGTGTTACAATTTAGCTTATTATGAGCGAATTTACCATTACATTTCTGCCGGAGAAGAAGTCTATCCGTATAAATAAGGGGATAGATCTATTAACAGCTAGTATTAAATCTGGTATACATATATATAATAGCTGTGGGGGAGAAGGTGTATGCGGTAGGTGTAAGATAATCGTAAAAAATGGTAAATTTGTAACTGAACATAGCGGCAGAATTTCTGAGAAAGAGCGTAAAAAAGGCTATGTACTTGCCTGTAGGACTACACCCGAATCTGATATGAAAGTCCTAATTCCAGAAGAATCAAGATTGGGCAATATAGAGGTTCTTACTGAATCTGCCAAGGAAAAACGCCTTGCAGGATTATACAGCCCTGCTGAAGAGATAGAAGAAAGGCAATACAGAAAAGATCTAAAAATATTTAAACATGGTCCTTTATCTACAAAATTATTCTTAAAACTCCCTCGTCCATGCATAGATGATAATGTTGCAGATACTGAAAGACTCTTCAGAGAAATCCGTAAAGATAAAAATATCCCTGTAATGCAGATGGGATTAGCCAATATAAAAAAGCTTCCACGGCTTTTAAGAGAAAGCAACTGGCAAGTTACGGCAACTTTAGGCAATAGAAATGGCACTATAGAAGTTGTATTAATAGAACCTGGTGATAGATCCAAAAATAACTTTGGCATAGCCCTAGATATAGGAACAACTACTATAGTAGCCTACCTCGTAGATCTAAGATCACAAAAGGTTTTGGGTGCAAAGGCAAGCTATAATCCACAGGTGGATTTTGGAGAAGATGTAATATCTCGAATTATATATGCAGCAGAGTCAGCCGGCCTTGAAAAACTCCATCACGCAGTAGTTGATACCATAAACACACTTATAGATAGCCTTGTAAAAGAGAAAAAGCTCACTTTGAATGACATTACAGCAGTCATGTGTGCAGGTAATACCACAATGACGCATCTTTTATTAAAAATAGACCCTCAATACATAAGAAAAGACCCCTATATACCCGCAGTAAACTTTATGCCTGTTATTAGGGCGATTGAGGCAGGTATAAAAGTAAATCCAAGAGGTTTATTATCGTGTCTACCCTGCATAGGAAGTTATGTTGGGGGAGATATTGTAGGAGGAGTATTAGCCTCTGGTATGAATAATTCAAAAGATTTATCACTTTTTATAGACCTAGGTACAAATGGTGAAGTAGTACTTGGTAATAAAGATTATTTTGTAACGTGTTCTACTTCTGCAGGACCATGCTTTGAAGGTGGAGGCTTAACTTCGGGCATAAGGGCTATGAAAGGTGCGATACAAGGGGTCTCCATAACTAAGGGCAAACTCTCCATAAAGACTATAGGAAATCTTCCTCCAAAAGGTATATGCGGATCAGGCATAATAGATTTATTGAGTGAGCTAGTAAAAGATAAGATAATAGACCGTTCAGGCAAAATAAAAGAAAGTAAAATCTTTAAAATAAAAGAATCTGACGGTGTAAAAGAGATTATTTTAGTCGATAAAAAGAATTCTGCTACTGGGAAAAATATAAAAATTAATGAAAATGATATTAAAAATGTAATTAATTCAAAAGGGGCGATCTATACAGGAATAGATGTTCTTTTAAGGGAAGTTGGTTGTAAAAGGTCTAATTTAAAGCACATATTTATTGCAGGGGGATTGGGCACTGCTCTAAATATCTCATCAGCCATTAACATAGGGCTTTTACCTGATTTACCTTTAGAAAGGTTTAAATTCTTAGGGAATACTTCTATTGCTGGTGCCAAGATGAGTATTTTATCAAGTGAGGCCATGCAGAAAGCCTCAATAATTGCAAATAAAATGACTTATCTTGATTTAAGCGCAAATTCATCTTTTATGAATAATTATAGTGCAGCGTTATTTTTTCCACATACAGATATAGAACAATTTCCTTCGGTGAAAAAACTTTTAGGATAGATGTCATACATGATTGCTATTGCAGGTAAAGGTGGAGTAGGAAAAACAACGGTTTCATCGCTTTTAATTAAATATCTTTTAAAGATAGATAGCCCGATTCTTGCAGTAGATGCTGATCCTAATTCAAATCTAAATAAGCTTCTCGGTCTTGATTACAATGAAACCATTGCAGATATTCGAGAAGAAGCAAAGAATTTAAGTTCAATAAGTCTATCCAAGAGTGATTTTTTTAATATGCGGCTTCAAGAGATAGTTACTGAAGGTAAAGGCGTAGATCTCTTGGTTATGGGTAGACCTGAAGGACCAGGATGCTACTGTGCTATAAATAATATCTTAAGGGATTATCTTTCAAAGCTTAGTAAAAATTATAAGTTTATTGTAATAGACAATGAAGCTGGTATGGAACACTTGAGCCGCAGGACATCGGATAATATCGATAAACTTATTTTAGTGAGTGATCCGACAAGTGTAGGAGTAACTTCAACTATAAATATATATTTAACTGCAAAAAATGCTGGTTTAAAAGTAAAAGATGTATCTGTAGTAATTAATAAGTCTAAAAAAACTCTTTCAGAGGAAAAAATAGATTTAATAAAGAAATCCGGGTTAAAGATAGAGGGTTTTATTCCTTTTGATGAAAATATAGAAAAAAATAGTGAAATAGGTAAAGATATTTCAGGTATTGAAAATAAAAACATGGAAAGCATTTTTAATGATCTAATAAAAATGGAGACCAGACATGGAAAGAATAATTGATAAATGGCAGGATAAAATAGGTGAAGTTGTTCTTGGTTCGGGAGGTAAAACCATTAAGGTAGGTGGAGAAACAGGGATTTATTTTATAAAAGATGAGGATAAGGGAGTAAATTTTCCTGTAGTAGCAATGGAAGTATGGGATATGCTTCCTGAAATCTGGCCAGATTCATTAAAATCAAACTTTGGAGACGCATTAAAGGATCCTGTTGAATGGGCAAAGTTATGTAAGGATAAATTTTCAGCGGATTTGATATGCTTAAGGCTTGCAAGTATTCATCCTGATGGAAAAAATGCTTCTCCCGAAGAAGCAGGAAAGACCTTAGAAAACATCCTAAAGGCAATAGATGTACCTTTGATCGTAATAGGAAGTAATTCCCCTCAAAAGGATAATGAAGTGATGGTGCATTGCACAGAAGTGGCAAAGGGTAAAAACTGTCTTTTTGGGATCGCTACCCAGGAAAATTATAAAACATTAACGGCTAGTTGTTTGAGTGGAGGACATTCAATTATATCAGAAGCACCAATTGATATAAATATCGCAAAACAGTTAAATATCCTTATATGTGATATGCAGTTCCCGAAGGAAAAAATTGTTATACACCATGCAACAGGTGCCTTAGGGTATGGTTTGGAGTATACATATTCAATCATGGAAAGAACTCGCCTTGCAGGCTTATCAGGAGATAAGATGCTTTCAATGCCTATGATAAATTTTATAGGTCAGGAGGTTTGGCGCACAAAAGAGGCAAAAACAGGCGATGAGGCCTTAAAAGATTGGGGACCAGCTAAAGATAGAGGCGCATTACTAGAAATGGCAACAGCAGTAAGTTACTTGAATGCAGGTAGTGATATCCTTGTAATGAATCATCCGAAGGCAGTTGAGGAGACAAAAAAAGTAATAAACGATCTATGCAAAGTGAAATAAAGGAGAATATATGCTTGTAATAGGAGAAAGAATCAATGGGATGTTTAAGGATGTAAAAGAGGCTATAGAAAAAAAGGATAAATCTGTAATACAGAACTTAGCAAAAAAACAGGTCTCTTGTGGTGCAAGCGCATTGGATGTAAATGTAGGACCTGCATCAAGTAATCCAAAAGAAACCATGGAATGGCTTGTAAAAACTATTACTGAAGAGACTGATATAAGACTTGCAATAGATACTACAAAGGCTGATGTAATGGAAGCTGGCTTAGCACTTTGTAAATCAAAGCCAATAATAAATTCTGTAAATGCCAATCAGGATAAAATGGATTCCTTGTTTAAACTTGCAAAAAAATACTCATCATCCATTATAGGTCTTACCATGGATAGGAAAGGTATACCAAAAGACTCTGAAGGAAGACTAGAGCTTGCCATGAAAATAGTAGCCTCTGCCTTAGAACACGGTATTGATACATCAGAATTATACATTGATGCAGTGATATTACCTGTTAATGTTGCCCAAGTGCATGGAAAAGAAGTCTTAAAGACAATAAGAGATTCAAAGATGCTTGCAGATCCTCGACCTAAGACTATTTTAGGTTTATCAAATGTATCCCAAGGCTCTTTACCTAAAAATAAAGGCCTTATAAATAGGACTTTTCTGGCAATGGCAATATCAGCTGGCTTAGATGCAGCTATTATGGATGCCGAAGATAAAGACTTAATGGATGCTGCAATAACTGCAGAGCTTTTAATGGAAAAACAACTTTATTGCGATTCGTATCTTGACGCATATAGGAAAAAATAATGACTGTTACAACAAAAAAGATAAAAATCAACACTAAAGGTGATACTGATATTATCGATATCACCAGAAAAGTACAAGATGTTTTATCCGGCAGTAAAATAAAAAGCGGTACTGTTACAGTTTTTGTGCAGGGCTCTACCGGAGGATTAACAACAGTTGAATATGAACCTGGACTTGTACAGGATTTAGAGACATTTTTTGAGAAAGTAGCCCCTAGATCAGGGCATTATGAACATAATATGAGATGGCATGATGGAAATGGTTATGCCCATGTAAGGGCATCTTTTTTAGGACCAAGCTTAGTGGTCCCATTTACTGATAAAAAACTACAGCTTGGTACATGGCAGCAGATTATTTTTATAGATTTTGATAATCGTTCGCGTTCAAGGGAATTAATAGTACAGATAATGGGGGAATAAAGTGAAGGTGGTTCTGCAGGTTGCTTTAGACTTCATAAATTTAAATAGAGCCTTAAAATGCGCTGAAGAAGCTGTAAAAGGCGGAGTAGACTGGCTTGAAGCTGGAACACCTCTTATAAAAAGCGAAGGATTGAATGCTGTAAGAGAGCTTCGCAAAAGATTCCCTAAAAAAACTATCGTCGCTGATATGAAAATAATGGATGCAGGTAGAACCGAAGTTGAAATAGCAGCAAAATCTGGTGCAGATATCGTTTGCGTCTTAGGGGCCGCGAGTGATGCAACTATCAAAGAATGCATTGAAGCAGCTCATAATTATGGAGCAAAGATACAGGTAGATCTAATTGCAATAAAAGATGTAAAAAAGAGGGCAAAGGAAGTAGAAAAATTAGGTGCCGACTATATAGGGATACACTGTGCAATTGATGATCAGATGAAGGGAAGCACCCCTTTTAAAGAACTAAAAGAGATCTCAAAAGATATTAAAACCCCTATCGCAGTTGCAGGAGGTGTAAATTCCGAGACAGCGCCTGATATAGTAAAGTCTGGTGCAAGCATAGTTATTGTAGGAGGTGCAATCAATAAAGCAAAGGATGCTAAAAAAGCTGTTCAAGACATAAAAGAATCTATCACAAGCCTTAAAAAAATAAAAACAGAGCTTTTTAAGCGAGTCTCTGAGAAAGATATAGATAAAGTTTTGGGTAAGATTTCTACTGCGAATCTTTCAGATGCAATGCATAGAACTGGGGATTTAAAAAATCTACAAAAAATCTCTTCTAATATAAAGATGTTTGGCAAGGCCTTTACAGTAAGGACTTATCCAGGGGACTGGGCAAAGACAGTTCAGGCAATTGATATGGCAGAGCCAGGACAAGTCGTTGTTATTGATGCTGGTGGAGTAGGACCAGCTGTATGGGGAGAACTGGCTACGCACGGGGCTATTCAAAAGAAAATAGCTGGCGTTGTAATTGATGGTGCAATTAGAGATGCCCAGGAAATAAGAAAATTAAAATTTCCGGCATTTAGTAAGCTTATTATGCCTTCTGCAGGGGAGCCAAAGGGCTTTGGTGAGACCGAGATCCCAGTGAATATAAGTGGTGTAAAGGTGTTTCCTGGGGATTATATAGTTGGTGATGATGATGGAGTAGTTGTAATTCCCAAAGCGAAGATAGTAGAGATAATAAATAGAGCCATGGGTGTATTAGAGATGGAAAATCGCGTAAGAGAAGAGATAGATAAAGGAAGCACTTTAGCTAAAGTCATAGAGCTTTTAAGATGGGAAAAAACGTGACAAAAGGAAAGATCTTTATAGCTGCAACCAGGCAAAATGACGGCAAGACTACCATATCTTTAGGTCTTATCCATGTACTCAAGAAGAGATTTAAAAAAATCGGCTTTATAAAGCCTGTTGGACAGAGATATGTCTTTGAACACGGCTATAAAGTAGATGAAGATTCTGTCCTGATTGAAAAGATTTGCGGAATGACATCTTCTTTAAAAGACATGAGCCCTATAGCCATAGAAAAAGGATTTACAGAAAAATATATCAAAAAACCCGACCCCAGAAAATTAATCAAAAATATAACAAAATCATTTAAACACATATCAAAAAGAAAAGACCTTGTGGTAATAGAAGGAACTGGGCATGCCGGAGTAGGATCTGTATTTGATCTTTCAAATGCAAGAGTAGCCAGCCTATTAGGTGCAAAGGTAATACTTATAACAGCAGGAGGAATAGGCAGGCCCATAGATGAAATAAATCTAAATATGGCACTCTTTGAGAAAGAAGGCGTTGAAGTTATAGGCGTTATCGTCAATAAAGTTCTCGCTTCTAAATATAAAAAAATAGAAAAAATAATTAGAATGGGACTTAAAAAAAGGGGGATTGATGTATTCGGAATAATACCATATACAAAATCTCTTTCCATGCCTACGATTCGGCATATCTTAGAAGAAACCGATATAAAACTCATATCAAAAAAAATCGGTATGCGCAATAAGGTTAAAAAAATACTAGTGGGAGCTATGGAAGCGCACGATGCCATGCGTTATATAGAAAGCGGATCTTTACTTATTACACCCGGCGATAGAGAAGATATGCTCATAGCACTTTTAAATACGAAAAAAATAAGAAAAAGCCTTTCAATTGCTGGTATAATCTTAACTGGTAACATAACCCCTGATGTAAAGATCATTAAGCTTATTGAAAAGGCAAAGATACCTATTCTTTTGAGTAAGCGCCATACATATCTAACAGCATCCCAAATACACGACATCGCTATAAAAATCAGGCCTGAGGATAAAGAAAAGACAAAGATTGCTGAAAAATTAGTAACTCAATATATCAATATAAATAAGATATTAAGTAAGATTGAATAAAAGGACAAAAAGTAATTCCCTATTGTCCTTGACAATACATGTTATTTTAGATAAAATACGCTAAAGATTTGGGGGTGAAGATTTAAATGTCAAGAATAGAAGTATCACCGGGAGAACCTTTAGAAAGGGCCTTAAGGCGCTTCAAAAAGAAGATAGAGCGTGAAGGCACTTTAAAGCAATTAAAGGCTCGCAGGCATTATGAGAAGCCTAGTGAGAAAAAAAGAAGGAAATTAAGAGCTTCAAAGTCGTCAAAATCATCAAAATTTAGATAGTAGTTTCTTAAACAAAAAAAGAGACAAGTGTCCAAGATAATCAAACCTACTCTAATCTGCATCTTGGCATTTTTTATTTTAGAGGCGTTTTTAGCGCCTCTTTCATTAAATGCACAAGACGCAAAAACACTTGAAAATGGCCTCAGGGTCATAATAGAAGAAGACCACAGGAATCCTATTGTGGTCTTTTCTGTTTTTATAGATTCCGGGGCTGCCTATGAAGGAGTTTATCTAGGTAGCGGGATTTCTCATTTAGTGGAACATATGTTATTCAAGGGCACAAAAAAATACCATCCTGGTGCTATAGAAGATATATTACATAAGTATGGAGGGAAGATAGCTGGATTTACTTCGCATGATTATACTGGATATAGGATAACTATCTTAAAGGAACATAAAGATGTAGCCATAGATATCTTAAAAGAAATGCTTACTAGGCCTATATTCAACAAAAAAGAATTAAAAAAAGAAATGCAAGTCATAGAAAGAGAGATGGATCTTAATAAAGATGATCCTGGTAGGAGATTATCTAGGATGACTTTTTCTAATGCATACTCAAGACATCCTTACAATCTTCCAGTTATAGGTTATAAAGAAAACTTCAGGAGATTAAGAAGAAAAGATCTTCTAATATTCTTCAAATCAAGCTATATCCCTGAGAAAATGGTTTTAGCAGTTGTTGGCGATATAGATAAAAACTCTATATTTAATGAAATCGAAAATGCACTTGGAAGCTTGCCTAGAGGCGGCAGCAAAGTTACTACATTACCTCAAGAGCCAGAACAAATGGCAGCGCGTTATACAGAAGAAGCTCTAGACATAGAAGGAAGTTATGTAAACATAGCATACCACTCGAGTGAACTTTTAAATAAAGATCTCTATCCGATGGATTTATTGTCTTTTATCTTAGGTCAAGGTGAAAGTTCTATCTTAAATGATAAGCTGCGGATGAAAAAAGAATTAGTTCTATCTATTTCAAGCTATAACTATACCCCCAGAGATAGCGGACTTTTTGTCATATCAAGTGTATTAAAAGAAGAAAATGCAAAAGAAGCTCTGGAAGAAATATTAAAAGAGATAAAAGATATAAAAGAAAATGGTGTTACTGAAAAAGATCTTGTGAAAGCAAAAAATAACTTTCTTGCGGGACATATATATCAAAAAGAAACAATAAGATCCAAGGCAAGTGATTTGGCTATAGGAGAATTATTAACTGGAAATCCTTTATTTTTTGAAGAGTATATAGAAAAGATAAAATCTGTAACTGCTAAAGATATCCAGCTTTCAGCAAAAAAGTATCTGAGAAAAGAAAATATGACAGTAGCTATCCTAAGCAAGTCAGGTAAAATTTTAAAGCCCGATTCAAAGAAAGATTTAACTCTTAAAAAAAGAAAAATAAATAAAATCACTCTTAAAAATGGCTTGGTTGTTCTTGTATCTAGCGACCCACATCTTCCAATAGTTTCTAGTTCACTTGTATTTAAGGGGGGATTGAGGCTTGAAACAAAAGAAAATAATGGCATCTCAAAAATCACTTCTTTTATGCTTATGGATGGAACTGATTCTAAATCAAGAGAAGATTTGGCTCTATCTTATGAATCAAAAGGGATTTCTTTGGGCACCTATTCAGGAAACAATAGTATTGGGATTTCGGGGGAATGTCTAAAAGAACACGCAGAATATACCTTGAAGCTTATATCTGAAGTATGTATGGATTCTAACTTTCCTGAGAATGAAGTAGAAAGAGAAAAGGATGAACTCTTAACTATAATAGATATGCAAGATAATTCAATCACTAATCATGGCCAAAGGCTTTTGAAGAAACTACTTTTCAAAAGACACCCTTACAGGTTTCAAGGGATAGGTACGCGTGAAAGTATATCCAAAATAAAAAGAGAAGATATAGTAAAATTTTATGATGATATGCTTTTTGGGAAGAATATGGTCCTTGGAATATCAGGCGATTGTGATATAGATGAGATAAAGACTTTAGTAGAAAAATATTTCTCAAAACTCCCTTCTAATAAGAAAACTCTCCCTATCCCTAAAAAAGAGTTGCCTATGGATAGCTTAAGAAAGTCTCTGGTTAAGGTGCCAAAGGAACAGTCTCTTATGCTTGTCGGGTTTCATGGGATTAGTATCTACGATAAAGACTTATTTGCTGTTGAAGTCATGATGGATATTATTTCAACTGAATCAGGCGTTTTATTTAAAAATATAAGAGAAAAAAGTGGTCTTTCGTATGCGGTAGGCGCATCAGAAGTTCTAGGATTGGATCCCGGATACATCGTATTATATACCCTTACCTCAAAAGGAAATCTTAAAAGTGTAAAAGACATCTTATTTAAAGAGATGAACAAATTTATAAAGAATGGACCTACAGACGAAGATCTACGAAAATCTAAAAATCATTTAAAGGCGACGCAAAAGATGAGCCTAGAAACCAACTCTGGCTTTATATTCAAGGCCTCATTGGATGAACTCTATGGTCTAGGATATAATAACTATAAAAATTATGATAAAAATATAACTAGAGTTACAAAAGAAGATGTTAAAAAAGCAGCAGAAAGACTTTTAACCTTAAATAAATGTGCGATACTAACTTTGGAGGGTAAATGATACGAAAACCTGTTGTAGCAGGACAATTTTACCCTCAGACTGAGGTAAGTTTGAATAAGATGCTGTCAGGCCTTATTGATCCTGAAGCAGAAAAAGAGGACATAAAAGGTGTCATCCTGCCTCATGCAGGATACATATATTCCGGGCATGTGGCAGGTGCAACCATATCAAAGGTAGATGTCAAAAAAACAGCCATCATCTTAGGTACAAATCATACTGGCTCAGGGAAGCCCTTTGGTATAATGACTTCGGGAAGTTGGCTTACGCCTTTAGGAGAAACCAAGATAGATAAAGAAATTGCAAAATCTATATCAAAAGGAAGTTCTCTTTTAAAAGAAGATACTTCATCTCATATTTATGAACATTCTATAGAAGTAGAAATTCCTTTTCTTCAATATCTGAAAAAAGATATAAAAATAGTACCCATAACAGTATCTCCTGGGGATATCAAGCAATATCAATTACTTGGAGAACAAATCGCCCAGGCATTTGAAAAAGTAGGCAGATCTGCTCTTTTTGTAGCAAGTACTGATTTTACGCACTATGAATCAAAGGAAAAGGCAGAAGAAAAGGATAGGCTTGCTATAAATGCAATATTAGATTTAGATGAAGAAAGACTCTTTAGTATAGTAAATGAACTAAATATATCAATGTGCGGCGTAGCTCCGACATGTGTACTTATAAGCGTATGTAAAAATCTCGGTGCTAAAAAAGCCGGCCTTGTAAAATATCAGACAAGCGGGGATATATCGGGGGACTATACTTCTGTTGTAGGTTATGCTGGGATGGTGATATGGTAAATAAAAATAAGTTATTTCTCTTTTTAAGGTTTTTTGTGAGTTTTGGTTTGATAATGCTTTTATTATGGATTATGCGAAAAGACATAGGCTCTATTATAGAAATTCTAAAGAATTCTAATAAGGGTTTCTTTATAATAGGGATTTTAATAACATTGCCTCTTTCAGTGGTTGTTTCTTTGAGATTAAAACTTCTAATGCTTGGGCAAAAAATACGCCTACCCTTAAAAGACATAATTTACCTTACATATATAGGATATTTCTTTAACATTTTTTTTCCGACTGCTATTGGAGGAGATATTGCAAAGGCTTATTATGCATCTAAAAAAACCAACAATAAGGCAGCCTCTTTTGCAGCAGTATTGGTTGATAGGATCATGGGATTTTTATCTACTGTATCAATAGCTGCGATAGGCATTATTTTCGTTGGAAAGCACTTTAAGAATAATAGCATTGTTCTAGTAATGACTGGCCTACTAATCGCATTGATGGTAGTTTTATTGCTTCTATTCAGTAAAAAGAAATGGGCTTTTCTGGCAACAGATACAACAAAAACTAATCTATTAGCCAAAATAAAAGAAAAACTTTCTAAATTATACAATGCTATTAATTACTATAGGCATAGTTCATCCATTTTGATAAAAACGTATCTATTGGGGGTATTTTCTCAAGCCTGTGCAGTATTGAGTGTTTATTTCTTTGTATTGTCCTTAGGCGGGAATATCCATATCCTTAAATTGTTTTTAATAATACCCCTTGTATGGGCTGTCAGCATGCTGCCGTCTCTTAATGGATTAGGCGTAAGAGAAGGCGCTTTTATATATTTTTTAAAAGGAGATGTTGGTACGGAAATAGCATTTGGGATTTCTCTTTTGTGGCTCGGAGTAATAATATTACTTAGTATTATAGGAGGTATATTACACTTGGCTTATCCTGTAAAGGTCGAAGATAAAATGGAGGGAGTAAATTATGATAGATAAAACCTTATTGGAAATACTGGCCTGTCCTTCTTGCAAGAGTTCTGTCGAATTAAAAGATAATAAGATATCTTGTATAAAATGTAAAAGAAGATATCCCATAAAAGACGGTATCCCTGTGATGCTAATCGAAGAAGCAGAAGGAGGTTCTTATGAAGAAAGTTCTAGTAATCCACGGCCCTAACCTAAACTTACTTGGAAAAAGAGAGCCCGATATATATGGTGAGATTACGATTGGCCAGATAAATAAAAGGCTTCAGGATCTTGCTAAGAAAAAAAAGGCAAAGATCGATATATTCCAGTCTAACCATGAAGGTGAGATAGTAGATAAGATACAGAATGCCAAAAATAAATACACCGCTTTACTTATAAACCCTGCTGCCTATACGCATACAAGCGTTGCGATACGGGATGCCATCCTTGCTACGAATATACCTACAGTAGAAGTACACCTTTCAAACATCTATTCAAGAGAGGATTTTAGACACACCTCTTTAGTTGCATCTGTTGTAAAAGGTCAGATCTCGGGGTTTGGAATAGATAGTTATCTATATGGTCTTCAGGCAGCAATAACTCTCTAGTAGCATGGATTATAATAGCAGACAGAAAAAATTACTAAAAATATTAGAGTCGAAGTCTCTAGATAGTATACTTATAAAAAAGAAAGAGAATATAAGTTATCTTACAGGGGCTAGCATAGATGAGGCAATACTTTTTGTATGCAGCGGAGAGAATTTTCTTACCATAAAGTCCAAGAATCAAAAAGAGTACGCTAAATCCATAGAAGAAGTCTCCCAAAAAAATCATTTAAAACGTATAGGTATAGAAAGTGATATTTTTTCACATTCAAAATATAATAGCCTTAAAAAAAACTTAAAAAATAAAACCCTCATATCACTTAAAGACGCAATAGAATCTTTAAGGATGGTTAAAGATAAAGACGAGCTAAGATATATTAAAGCTAGTTGTAAATATGCCGACCAGGTAATGAATTACGCTTTAGAAAACGTAAAACCCTCCATTAAGGAAAATGCCTTAAAAAATAGAATTGAAACTTACCTTACAAAAAGAGGATTTAAAAGGGCTGGTTTTGACATTATAGTTGCATCAGGGAAAAATGCCTCCAAGCCACATGCCAAGATTTCACAAAAAACCATTAAAAAAGGGGATATGGTTGTAATAGATTTGGGCATAGTAAATCATGGGTATAATTCCGACTTGACAAGGACCTGTTTCTTAGGTAGAATTAACCGCAAGTATTCACGCATATATAACATTGTATTAGATGCGCAAAAAAAGGCTATTGAAAGGATAAAACCTGGCCTTTCAGCCAAATATATAGATAATATATCCCGTCAATATATAATAAATAAAGGCCTGGGGAAATACTTTATGCATGGCCTTGGTCATGGGATAGGTCTTCAGGTTCACGAAAAACCACGCATATCCAAGAATGATAATACAATATTGAAAAAGGATATGGTGGTAACTATTGAGCCGGGTATTTATATTCCTGGTTGGGGAGGCGTAAGAATAGAAGACGTGGTACTTATTACAAAAAATGGCTCTCAAATACTAACAAAATCCAGTAAAAAACTATTATGCAAGTAGGTGTTAATCAAATAAAACCCGGTATGGGCGTAGAATTAGGTGGAAAACTCTTCTATGTCACAGACTGGCAGCATGTAAAGCCAGGAAAAGGCAACGCCTTTATCCGCATGAAATTTAAAAATATACAGCTAGAGACTGTGATAAATAAAACCTTCCGTACTGATGAAAAACTCGCTGTAGCCCATATTGAAAAGAAAACCATCCAATATCTATATTCATCCAAAGATATCTATGAATTTATGGATCAAGAGACTTATGAACACATAACGCTACATCGTGAGCAGCTTGGTAAGGTAATAAATTACCTTAAGGAAAGTATGGAAGTTACAGCCATTGTATATAAAAACAATGTAGTAACGCTTGAACCACCCATATTTATTGATATGAAGATAACTTCTACAGAGCCTGGTATAAGGGGTGATACTTCAAGGTCTGGCGCAAAACCTGCCAAAACAGAAACAGGCATGACTGTACAGGTACCGCTTTTTATAAATGAGGGTGAAGTGATACGAATAGATACTAGAACTGATAAATATGTAGGTCGAGCCTAAAAAGGGGTGAGATATGAACCTAAAAGAGATCAAAGAACTGATTAATCTGATGAATGAGAATAATTTAAGTGAATTAGAAGTAGAGCGTGAAGGCACAAAGATAAGGCTCAGGAAATCTCCTTCTGGTCAATTTGAGGCAATGACAGAAGAGCCCGGCTCTCAGAGGGTAATACAAACCATAAGACAAGATCAGGTGGTATCTACAAAAAAAGAATCTCCAAAGAGTAATCTTATCGCCATAAAGGCCCCTATGGTGGGGACATTCTATAGATCATCCTCACCTGATACAAAGCCCTATGTAGAAATAGGAACTGTTGTAGAAATAGGGCAAACTGTTTGTATCATTGAAGCTATGAAGCTCATGAATGAAATAAAATCTGAGGTAAAAGGAAAAGTCGCAGAAGTACTCGTAGAAAACGCCAATTCCATTGAATACGGACAAACTCTATTTATGGTGGAGCCTTTATAATGTTTTCAAAGATCCTGATAGCAAATCGAGGAGAAGTAGCTGTAAGGGTAATACGTGCCTGTAAGGAAATGGGCATAAAGACGGTCAGCGTCTATTCAGAGGCTGATACAGAGTCCTTACATGCAAGACTAGCAGATGAGGCTGTCTGTATAGGCCCTTCAAGTCCTCTGGAAAGCTATCTTAATATCCCTGCAATTATATCTGCAGCTGAGATAACAGATGTCGAGGCAATACATCCTGGATATGGGTTTTTAGCGGAAAACGCGCATTTTGCTGAGATATGTGAATCCTGCGATATTGTCTTTATCGGACCCACACCTGAAAATATGCGTCTTTTGGGTGATAAGATGACAGCCCGCCATAAAATGCAGAAGGTAGGCATTCCTGTCATACCTGGTAGCCAAGATATTATAAAAACAAAAGAAGATGCTGTAAAGATAGCCAAAAAATTAAAATATCCTGTTATTATAAAGGCCTCTGCTGGTGGTGGTGGAAAAGGAATGAGGGTCTGCCATAACGATGTAAGGCTTGTCAGTTCATTCATGACCGCTCAACAAGAGGCTGAAATAGCCTTTGGAAAATCAGATGTATATCTTGAAAAGTATATTGAAAGACCAAGGCACGTAGAAGTCCAGGTTTTGGCAGATAAGTATGGGCACATAATCCACCTCGGGGAAAGAGATTGCACCATACAGAGACGTCATCAAAAATTGATAGAGGAATCTCCTTCGCCCGCAATGGATTCTAAATTAAGAAAAAAGATAGGGGAATTGGCTGTAAAGGCAGTAAAGGCCTGTAACTATGTAAATGCCGGTACAGTAGAGTTCCTTCTTGATAGGTATGAAAATTTTTATTTCCTGGAGGTTAATACAAGGATTCAGGTCGAGCACCCTGTAACTGAGATGGTAACAGGGGTAGA
Source organism: uncultured Planctomycetia bacterium (assembly GCA_964566255.1). Classification (GTDB taxonomy): domain Bacteria; phylum Omnitrophota; class Gorgyraeia; order Gorgyraeales; family Gorgyraeaceae; genus CAZMID01. Next base: position 39,366 of record CAZMID010000009.1, read on the forward strand.
TATAGTAAAAGAGCAGATTAAGATTGCTTCTGGCATGAAACTTTCCTATAAACAAGATGCCATAAAAGTAAAAGGTGCTGCAATTGAATGTAGAATCAATGCAGAAAATCCTGAAAAAGATTTTATGCCGTGCCCTGGCAAGGTAGATATATACCTACCTGCAGGAGGCGGAGGCATAAGGGTAGATTCTCATGTATATTCTGGCTACACGATTCCTCCTTATTACGACTCTATGATAGCCAAAGTTATATCCTTTGGTAAAAACAGGCAAGAGGCAATAAAGATAATGAAAAGGTCTTTGGAAGAATTTGTGATAGAGCCTATAAAGACGACTATACCTTTTCATAAACATGTAATGAATGATACATTGTTTTTACGAGGAGACTTTACAACTGATTATGTTGAAAGGATGACCTCGAACGAGTAGTTTTTTAAACGGAGGTGTTATATGAAAATTTCTAGTATAATCGCGATATTCATATACACAATGGTGTTCTCTATAATTGGAGCTATACTTATTGCATTATCGCTTAATGCAGGGTCTATCAACTCGGTAACTAACTGGATAAATTATTTGTTCCAGACGGAAAATATACGTCTGAGCATGGCATTAACAGGTTTTCTTTTGATTGTAATAAACATATCTATTGCACAACTCTCCATAGGAAAATTAAAAAAACATAAGACGATTGCCTTTGAAAATCCAAATGGCCAGGTCAGTTTATCGCTCTTGGCACTTGAGGATGAGATAAAAAAAGTTATACACAAGATGGAGGAAGTAAAAGAGGCAAAAGTAAACATAACTGCTGGAAAGACTGGAATAGAACTTTCAATAAAAACAGTTTTTTACTCTGATATCAATATTCCTGATACAACGGAAAGGATGCAAGGTGCAATACGCACAAGACTTCAGGAAATGCTAGGCATAGAAGAAAAACTTTCTATAAAAATTCATATTACAAAGATAGTTCGGAGAGGAAAAACAACTGAACAAAAAAATCTAAACGAGCCAGAATATAGCGGCTTTAAAGGTGAAATCCAATATGGCAGATAACAGGAGGAAAAGCAGTATGAAAAAAATTGGCATACTTACAGGGGGAGGGGATTGCCCGGGTCTAAATTCAGTAATAAGGGCAGTTGTTAGATATGCAATTCAAAAAGGTTACAAGGTTTTAGGTATAAAAAACGGGTGGAAGGGCTTGGTCGAATCTGACACCATTCCTTTGGATCTGAAAACCGTTTCAGGTATCTTACCAAAAGGCGGTACTATTCTAGGGACTTCTAGAACAAATCCTTATAAAGCCAAAGGACAAAAAGAAAAGGTAGTTGAGAATTTCAAAAAATTAGGACTTGATGCATTGATAGCCATTGGTGGTGAAGATACATTAGGCGTTGCATCTAAGCTGTATAAAGAAGGTCTTAACATAGTAGGCGCTCCAAAGACTATAGATAACGATCTTTCATGTACTGATGTAACATTTGGATTTGATACAGCAATAAATGTTGCAACTGAAGCTATTGACAGGCTTCATACTACTGCAGAATCGCACAGTAGAGTCATGGTAGTTGAAGTGATGGGCAGGCACGCTGGCTGGATAGCACTAGAATCCGGTATAGCAGGAGGAGCAGATGTTATTTTAATACCAGAAGTACCAATAGATATAAACGAAGTATGTAAGATACTTAAAAAACGCCACGATAGAGGGAAAAACTTTAGTATCGTGGTAGTAGCGGAAGGCGCAAAATTCAAAGAGGGTAAACTCGTAAAACAAGAAGAAAAGTTAGATTCATTTGGCCATATAAGACTTGGTGGTATAGGACAATCTTTGGGTGAGAAAATAGAAAAAATAACAGGCTTTGAGACTAGAGTTACAGTACTTGGTCATATACAAAGAGGGGGCACTCCTACTGCCTTTGATAGAGTACTTGGGACGCGTTTTGGCATAAAGGCAATGGAACTTGTAGTTAAAAAAGATTTTGGAAAAATGGCTGCCTTACAAGGAAACGATGTAATAGCAGCTCCTCTTGAAAAAGCTGTTTCTAAATTAAAAACTGTTGATATGGAATTTTATAATTTGGCCAAGATATTTTTTGGATAAGGAGCTAGATATGCAGAAAAAAATACTCTCTTCTATAAATGAAAGCATTCGGGTAAAAAAGCTTCTTTCTACCAGTGACATTGAAAAACTAGCCAAGATGATGCTTTCTACTATAAAAAGAGGAAATAAAATCATTATCTTTGGAAATGGTGGTAGTGCTGCCGATAGTATTCATATAGCAGCAGAACTTGTTGGGAAATTCAATAAAAAAAGACGTGCTCTTCCAGCCATAGCATTGACATCCAATATATCGTCCCTTACTGCACTTGGCAATGATTTTAGTTTTGACTATATCTTTGAGAGGCAAATAGAGGCCTTTGGGGAAAAAGGAGATATGGCGTTAGGGATATCAACGAGCGGTAGATCAAAAAATGTAATTTGCGGCATCGAAAAGGCTAAAAAATTGAATTTAAAAACAGCCGTCCTTGTAGGAAAGAGTAAGACAAAACTTTCTCAGATAGCTGATATATCTATAAGAGTGCCTTCAGATTCTACACCGCGAATACAAGAATCGCATATCGTAATAGGACATATTGTCTGTGGGATCATTGAAGATGCTTTATAATAAAATCAAAACCTTACCAGAATTAGTAAAGATCTTAAAAACAATCAAGCGTAAGAACAGAAAGATTGTGTTTACGAATGGGTGTTTTGATATCCTGCATGTAGGCCACATCAGTTATTTAGAAAAAGCTAAATCTTTGGGTGATATCTTAGTCATAGGGCTGAATAGTGATGGATCTATAAAAAAACTAAAAGGAAAGAACCGTCCTATTGTAAATCAAAAAGATAGAGCAAAGGTTTTATCAGCATTGTCGTCTGTAGATTTTATTGTTATATTTTCAAGTCTTACACCTTTAAGCCTGATAAAGGCAATCCGGCCCGATGTCCTTGTAAAAGGTGGAGACTGGAAGGTATATCGTAGGATCTAATATTGTCAAATCCTACAACGGCAAGGTAAAGAGCCTATCTTATATCAAGGGTTTTTCAACAAAAGGTCTGATTAAGAAAATAAGATTATCGTGAATAAAGAACTCTTTCAAATAATAGATGCTAATTTAAATAGAACCAGAGAAGGATTAAGAGTTTGTGAAGATATCTCGAGATTTACAGTTACCGATAAAAATATAGCAAAATCTCTTAAAACCATAAGGCACTCTGCAACAAAGACATTTTTAAATTCAAAAAAGGTGTCTCTTAAACAACTCCTTAAAACAAGAGACACAAAGAAAGACATACTAAAATTCATAGATTTTAAAAAAGATCACCCTGATATTTCAGATTTATTTATGGCCAATATTGAGCGCGTAAAAGAATCGCTCAGGGTGCTAGAAGAATGCTCTAAAATCATAGATAAAGATATAAGTCATAAGTATAGAAAATTAAGGTTTGGGGTGTACGACATTGAAAAAGAAGCTGCTAGAAACTTCAGGCATATACCTGGTAACGGACGAAGAAGTCTTAAAAGGTAAAGACCTCTTAGCGATATTATCTCGCTCTTTGGAAGGAGGAACAGATATAATACAGTTTAGGGTGAAAAATACACCTTTTAAAGAAGCCCTAGATATTGGAAACAGCATAAAAAACCTAATAAAAGGAAGAGAAACCCTTTTCATTGTAAATGACAATATAGACCTGGCACTTTCATTGGATAGCGATGGTATCCACTTAGGTCAGAACGATACCCCGCCAGAAGAGGCAAGAAAGCTTTTAGGAGAAAAAAAGATAATAGGGCTTTCAACGCATTCAGTAAATCAGATGCGTGAAGGAGCAAAATTAGATATAGATTATATCAGTATAGGGCCTGTATTTTCTACACCGACAAAACCTGATTATAAACCAGTTGGTCTAGAACTTATAAAAACCGCCTTAAAGGAAATCAGCATCCCCTTTGTGGCAATAGGCGGGATAAATGAAGTAAATATTAAAGATGTCGCTTTAGCTGGTGCAAAAAGAATTGCCGTAGTTAGATCTATTCTTTCAAGCAAAGACCCATTTACAGCAACAAAAAACTTATATGAATCAATTAAAACTTGCAAAACAGAATAAAACATCTAAAGAGATGAGATATGCTTCTAAGAATGAGGGTATATCTTTAGATATATTAAAAAAACGAATTAAAAATGGAGCTATCGTACTAATCAAGAATTCAAAAAGAGAGATTTCCCCTTGTGCAGTAGGTGAAGGCTTGCGTACAAAAGTCAATGCAAACCTCGGTACATCGCAGGATAAAATAGATTTACAAAACGAATTAAAAAAATTACGTTCTGCTATAGCCTCAGGAGCTGACACTGTGATGGATCTTAGTACGGGAGGCGATATAAAAAAGATACGTAGGGCCATTTTAAAAAATTCTAGCATACCTGTAGGGACTGTACCTATTTATCAGGCAATCATAAAGGCCTGTAAAGAAAAAGGCCACATATCCCGTATGACAAAAAATGATATACTGGATGTCTTTGAAGAACAGGCTAATGATGGAGTTGATTTTTTTACAGTGCATTCTGGAGTAAACCAAGATGCGCTGACCCGCTTAAAAAGAAAAAAAAGACTGCTGAATGTAGTTTCTAGAGGTGGGGCTTTTCTTGCGGAATGGATGATGCGAAATAATAAAGAAAACCCCTTATACGAATATTTTGATGATATCCTTAAGATATCAAAAAAATACGATGTAACATTGAGTCTTGGAGACGGGATGAGGCCAGGATCCCTTATGGATGCAACCGACAGGCCTCAGATACAGGAGCTCATTGTCCTGGGAGAACTAGCAGATAGAGCCAGAAAAAATAATGTTCAGGTCATAATAGAAGGTCCTGGTCATATCCCAATAGATGAGATAGAGTCTAATGTCACGATACAGAAAAAGATGTGTAATAATGCTCCTTTTTATGTATTGGGTCCTCTTGTAACGGATATTGCACCTGGCTATGACCATATAGTAGGTGCTATAGGAGGGGCAATGGCAGCATTCTATGGGGCAGATTTTCTTTGTTATGTTACACCATCTGAACACTTGAGGATACCTGATGAAAACGATGTAAAGGACGGTGTTATAGCATCAAGGATCGCTGCCCATGCAGCTGATATAGCTAAAAGAGTACCAGGATCTTTAAATTGGGACAGGAAAATGTCAGAATCTCGCTTAAAAAGGAACTGGAAAAAACAGATACAGACTTCTATCGATCCATCGAAATCAAAGCGCTATAGATCTAATTCTACACCAAAAGAAAAAGATGTCTGTACTATGTGTAGCGATTATTGCTCAATAAAAATAGCTGAAAGGCACTTTTCAAATGAATGATATAGCAGTGATAGGTTCTGTTGCATTAGACACTATCGCCACGCCTCAGGGAAGATCAGAAGAGATACTCGGAGGTTCAGGTACTTATTTTTCGATAAGTGCAAGCTTTTTTACGCATGTTAACCTTG
>CAZMID010000010.1:0-25387 GCA_964566255.1 uncultured Planctomycetia bacterium
ATCCTGAACTAGGTAGAGCCTTTGGCTTTATTTATGGTGAAAAAGAAAATGGCTCTTTCTTTAGCCATATGAATGTAATGTTTGCCTATGCTTTATATAAAAGAGGTTTTGTAAAAGAAGGGTTTGAAGTATTAAGTTCTATCTACAAAATGGCTTTAAATACAGAATTAAGCAAGATCTATCCAGGGCTACCTGAATATTTTAATTCTGAAGGTAAAGGTATGTATCATTATCTTACAGGATCGGCTAGTTGGTTCACCCTCACCATGGTTACTCAAGTTTTCGGTATACTAGGGAGTATGGGAAACCTTACAATCTCGCCAAAACTAGTAAAAGAACAGTTTAAATATTCTAAGAAGATCTCAATAGACACGCATTTTCTAGGTCGTAAGATTAAAGTAACTTATATTAATCCACGTAAACTAGATCATAGAAGATATAAAGTTAAAAAGATTAAAATTAATGGGAAGGTTATAAATAAAACTACTATAGAACAAGCTAATTTTCTTAAACTTACCTCAAAATCCTCCAAAAACACTATAGATGTAACTCTAGGTTAAACCTTATATACTGCCTCTTTTATATACTTTGGAAGATTACTTAAAGATCTATTTACAATATCATTCAATATTGGCTCAATCTGTATACTATACCTACGAGAAATATTCACAGGATCAAGGCCCGGCCAACTCCAGCAAGAAGTATGAATCACCCCATCTACTACATAAGATATATCATCTAAGTATGTAGGATGCATTGTCTCTATTGGGGATTGTCCTTTTGGATTAGAAATAAGATCTAAGATTACAGAGCCTTTTTTAAAAAGTTTCAGCATCTTTTTTGTAATAAAAAATTCCTTCCCTCTTTTTTCTATAGGCCATTTAATGGCATTTACCAAAATATCTGTTCCAGGAATATGTTTTTTCATGTTTTTAAAATCTAATCTATTTAATATTTCTAAATGGACGAATTTTCTGGAAGCACATTGAATAGCACCAAAAGCAACATTACCATATCCCATAATCTTAATAACTGCCTTTGAGGGATTCTTTCCCCAAAGTTCAAGTCCCTTATCCATTCCCAAATAACCTGAATAATACAAAGCTTCTATCATGCGATTACCAAATTGGTCCTTAACTTTTTCCATTGCAATGCCATTTATTTTATATTTCTTTAGTAAATTTTTTAGCTTTGCGCTGCCTGATAGATGTAACATACACATAATATATGAATTGGGTTTCATCAGACTAAGCTCTTCTTCCCTTGGCTCTTTTAATCTTATAATCAACTTACATGAATAAACCTTCTTAGTATCAGCTACCTTAGCACCTACTTCTTCATAATCTTTATCTTCTATTCCAACTCCTTTACCTAAGCCTTTTTCAACTAAAACTCTACATTTAGAAGAAATGCTTTTTAATTCCTGTGGTCTTAATATGACTCTTTTTTCACTGGCTCTATTTTCAGATACTATACCTATATCCATTTTTTACTCCACATCAGCATAGAAAAACTTTTTATTTTCAAAATTCTTAAATATATACCTTCTCCCTTTATGTTTAATAATGTATTTTGGCAGTAGAGGTGTTTTTCCTCCTCCATGTTTCAAATCAATTATAAGATGAGGAATGCACAATCCAGAAGTATGGCCTATCAGTTCCCTCATGATCCTTAGAGCCTTACTTATACTGATACGGAAGTGATATGTGCCTTTAACAGCATCAGCAAGATAAAGATAATACGGCCTTACCTTCATCTTTAAAAGTTCCTGAAAAAGTTTTTTTAATACTCTGGGATCATCATTTACTCCCTTTAATAAAACTGACTGATTTCCCATGATAATCCCACTATCGGCAAGCATAAGGCAAGCCTTTCGACTTGCTTTCGTTATCTCCTGGAAATGATTAAAATGCGTATTGAAATATAAAGGTGTATATTTTTTAAGCATCCTACATAATTTAGGTGTAATCCTATGGGGTAAAAAACAAGGGGTACGGCTATCTATTCTGATGATTTCAACATGATCTATATTTCTAAGTTTCTTAAGATAATACTCTATCTGGTGATCTTTTAAAAGAAGTGGATCTCCACCTGATATAACAACGTCTCTTATAGATTTGTGGCTTTCTATGTAATGGAAAGCCTTTTTTAAATCCTCTTTCTTTAAAATCTTCTCCTCTATCCCCATTTTTCTTTTTCTTGTACAAAAACGGCAATAACCACTGCACATATTAGATACCAAAAGAAGTACTCGATCCTTATATCTATGAACCAATCCTTCTATAGGAGTATATTTTTCTTCTAAGAGAGGATCGTGCCTACCATGTCTCTGAAGAATCTCTAATGTATCTGGAATGCACTGTTTCCATATGGCATCGCCTTTTTTCTTAATAAGACTCAAATAATATGGATTTACCGTCATAGGATATTTTGCGATAACCCTGTCGATTGTTTTCTTATCAATCTTTAGGAATCTACTGAGTCTTGTACTATCAGTTATGCTCTTAGAAAGTATCTTTTGCCATTTCTCCATACTCTTCCTCCCCGCTGAACTCAAGCTATGATGCCTTCCATCTCCTTTATATTTATAAACTTACCATATTTTTTCAATAAAGAAAGTTTTTCTTCCATATCCTTGATTATCTCTAAAGACTCATAGTCATATGTATGAGCTAATACTGATACTATTATATCTTTTTTATTCTTTATTGATTCTTCCTTTAAAGCACTTGCTATTTCTTCAATATCTTTTAACTTGAACTTCTCAAAATAAAGATATTTATCTTTAAACGAACCAAGGGGGATTTCCCAAACCTTGGAATTACCAGGTTTAATGTTACTACTATAATCCAGTCTATATTGAGTTTTTGGAGATTTTCTCCAATCACATACTAAACTCTCACCATGTTTTAAGAATCTATTCGGCTCGCACGAGAAATCAAAAAATATTTTATTTTCTTCTAAAATCTTCACCATCCCAGATGAAAAACCAAGAAAACCACTTCTATAACACTTTATTTCAAGGCCGGCTTTTCGAAACGCTCTAGTCCTTTCAGAAATCACCTTTCTCATCCTGGAAATATCCTTATAATAATACTCTTTATAAGGATCATCCTCGTGACAGTGTAGACCTACATCTCCTCCATTTTTAACAATCTCTTTCCATAATAATAAAAATTCTTTTTCAATAAAAAAATCCCGTGCAAGAAAAGATGTATGTATAAAATGAACAAAGCGCCCATTAATAATCTTTTTTGCAGATTCTATTTCGCGCTTGACTAAATCCTTCAATAAATTTCCTTTCGGAACTCTCTCCGTTTTTGAGAGTTTAGTATCAAAATACTCATTCCAATCCCCATCTATAGTAAAGATAAAGTATAGCATATTTATATTTAACCAGATATTTTAAAATCTGTAAAGGTTAACTTAATATTTATACTTAACTTTACTGCTTTTATAGTGTAAACTATTCTCATGATTTATGATGAGTTTCAGCAAAAATCCATTGATTATATAAAAAACGGGTATTCAGTTATGGTATCTGCTCCTACAGGAGCAGGTAAAACTGCTATTGCTGAATACATCATAATGGACTGCCTGAAAAAGGAAGAAAAGATAATTTATACTGCTCCTATAAAAGCCCTCTCCAATCAAAAATTCCGTGATTTTCATGAAATCTTTCCTGATAAAATAGGAATCCTGACAGGAGACGTAAGCATCAACCCTTCAGCACCTATTCTAATAATGACCACTGAGATATTCCGCAATAAGGTCCTAGAAGAAGAAAGCAATCTCTGTAATTATTCCTGGATAATATTTGATGAAGTCCATTATCTTGACGATTATCAGCGCGGAAGCGTATGGGAAGAATCCCTGATATTTCTGCCAAAACATATGAGGATGCTCGCTCTTTCGGCTACAATACCAAATATAAATGAAATAGCATCTTGGCTCCAGTCCATACACAAAAAACCATTAAAAATAGTAAAAGAAACAAAACGTCCTGTACCACTTCACTTTTTTTACCAGACACAAGGTAGAACTATAGATAAAATTCATAAGGTTAAAACCCTTTCCTATAAAGGCCATAGGTACATAAAACCAAATAGACCAAGTTTTCTAATAAAAGATCTGATTGAAAGCAATAGACTACCTTGTATATATTTTGTGTTTGGTAGGCGCCGATGCGAATATCTGGCAAACGAAATGAAAAGATTCAATTTCTTAAACCAGCAAGAAAAAACTAAAATTATAGATCTTTTTAACAAGCTATGCGAAAAATTTGACCTTATAGATGATAAAAGCGCGCAATTTCTGCTTCCTTTTATTGAAAAAGGTATCGCCTATCATCATGCAGGCATGCTTCCCACTCTAAAAGAACTAGTTGAAAGACTTTTTACAAGTAAACTTATAAAAATTATATTTACAACCGAAACATTTGCGCTTGGTATTAATATGCCTGCTAGAACTGTCATATTTGATGAACTCAGAAAATTCTACGGTAAATCCTTTGGCACCCTTAAAACACGTGATTTTTATCAAATGGCTGGTAGGGCCGGCCGCAGAGGAATAGATAAAGAAGGTTTTGTCTATTCCAGGATAAATCCACGTTATATTTCATTCCCAGAACTACATAAAGTAATCTATGGAACTCCTGAGAAGGTAAAAAGTAGATTCAATGCCTCTTATGCTACAATATTAAATCTCTATGAAAAACATGGTGAAAAACTATATGATGTATACCCTTCATCTTTTCATTATTTTCAAGTAAATCATCAATTCAGAAAAAAGGCTATGGAATTATTGCGTTCTAAAGTGAAAATCTTAAAAGAGCTGGGCTATATCAAAAGGAATTCTCTTACAGAAAAAGGGGGTTTTGCAAGTAAGATCTATGGATATGAACTTTCTCTTTCTGAGGTATATGAGAAAGGAATTCTCGAAAAATTATCTGAGATTGAGCTAGGTATTCTATGTGCTGGACTGGTATTTGAACCAAGAAAATCAAGCACTATGCCAACATTAAGTAGGGCTACAAAAAATATTCAAAATATCACAAACAATCTTGCATCCCAAATTCAAAGATTAGAAAAAAAGCTTAAAATAAGACCTCTAAGTAAAACTTATTTCTTCCATCTCGCACCATGCATTGAAGCATGGATGAGAAAAGAAGATTTTGTTAGAATCCTACGTTATACAGATGAAGATGAAGGCGAGGTAATAAGGAATTTCAGGATGGCTGTACAGATATTGCGCGAAATACTTGATACGCCTAGTTCTTTAGAATTTAAGGATAAGGTTAAAAAAGTTATCTATCTTATAAATCGTGATATAATCGATGCAGAAAAACAATTAAGAGGAGACTGATTTAATAAAGCTTGATAGCTTTGCTTTATCTTTTGCCTCAAGCCCCACAAATTCCAAACCTATCTTATATTTATTAACAGGACCCTCTTCCATACTCTTCCTCCATGCAACACGGCCTTTAATATCAAGGGGCTTTTTAATCTTCGGAAGCCTCAAACCAATACTTACAAGCTTGTCTGTCTCGATCTGCTTGTCGCTCACAAAACAGATCCCACCCTCAGAAATATCCAAGGTTTCAGATACATCTTTCTTACCTTTAGATAGAGAGATATCAATATCTGTCCTGTAGTCAACTCTCTTAAAATGTCTTATTTCCGATCCAATGTATATCTTCTTAATATCAATATTTGCCCGAAGCTTCTTAGATCTCGTTGTCTGGGTCTCTTGGGAATAAGATAATATTCCCAGATTTATAAAAACATTTTCTACTCTATGTTCATTGAAATACTTTCTTATCCTATCCTTAAGCATATTACAGAGTTCTGAAGCCTCTTTTTCCTTTGCCTCAGGAAAAAGAATGCTCCATTCTCCATTTTGATAATCCTCTACAACCACATGATGAGCCTTATCTTTGCTCTTACAAAAATCTTTAAATGTTGTATCAATAATTTTATCTAAATCTTCAAATAACTTTTGAGGATTAAGCCTCGTCCTCTTTTTGAACTCTTCAAAATTGATAATCAAAAGATTAATGAGATATACCATTACACCTTTGGATAATAGCTCATTTATGGTATTTTTCACTTCCTTATTTAATGCCTTCTGCGTATAAAAAAGTGCCAGCGTAAAATAACACTTAGTCCCTACTCCTACTTTTGATTCAACCCAAATTTCTCCGCCGTGCCTTTCTACCAATTCCTTTGCAATAGGAAGACCTAATCCTACGCCCTTACGTTCTGTTGAAGAGCTTTTAGAAACCTGTACGAATTTCTCAAAGAGCTTTGGCAAATCCTCTTTTACTATCCCTACACCTGTATCTATAACTCCTATTCTAATCTTACTCTCTAATATCTGAAGGTCTATTTTAATCTTTCCATTTTGTTCAGTAAATTTTATAGCATTATTGATTATATTTGTAATAACCTGATTTATTCTGCCAGCGTCTATAAAAATATTAACCTGGTCTTCAGGCAATTGATAGTCTAAATCTATGTCTTTTTCTTTAGCTAACCTTTTGAAGAAATCAGAAGAATCTATCAGTAAATCATTAAGATTAACTAGAGAATAATGTAGTTTTAGCTTTCCTTTTTCAATCCTGGATACATCCAAAAGATCATCTATAATCTTTCTAAGGCGTTCTATGTTATCCTTTGCCTTTACAAGAAATCCTCTTTGGTTATCATTAATAGTGCCTGCGACTTCATCAAAAATAAGCATCACTGCTTCTTTTATAATCGCAAGGGGTGTTCTTAATTCATGTGATATGACCGATACAAACTCGGATTTCATATTATTTAACTCTTCCAGTGCTTGTAATTTTCTTTCAATATGAAGCTTTTCCTCTCTTAGGTGCTCAAGTTGCATGCGAGAGGTAATATCTCTGGTGATTCCAACAAGACCTACGATCTTACCTTTTTTATTATATCTGGGTATCTTAGTAGTAGATACATAGTTATCTACTCCATCTGCACGGGTGGCTCGTTCAATCTTATCAATTATAGGCTTACCTGTTCTTATAACACGCTTATCATCCTTTGTCATCTTCTCAGCTTTTTTCTTAGGATGAAAATCAAAATCAGTCTTTCCTACGACTTCTTCGGGTTTTAAGCCTAACCCTCTTGCATGGGCAGTATTTACCATAAGGAGCTTACCTTTTCTATCCTTGAAATATATAACATCAGGGATATGCTCCATAAGTTCAGCCAAAAGATTATATTTATATACTAAATCTTTGTAACTAATCTTTTTTGTTTTACTCTTTCTCTTTATCTTCTTTCTCATCTTATCCTCCCCATCTTTACACTAAGTTGATCTATGTCTTTCTGCCAAGAGGACAATATTTTTCAATTCTTCTTCGTTTCTTGCCTCAAGCCATTTTTTGTCAAACTCAGGATTTTGTGTAATCTGGGCTATAGCTGCTAAGACTTTCAAATGAAGGTTGCGCTCATCAGTAGAACCCACAAGAACAAATAAAATATGAGCCAGTTTATCGTCGGGAAAAATAATCCCTGATTTTGCTCTAACTAAAAGAATTTTAAAGATATTCTTACCCTTAATAACAATATGAGGTATAGAAAGGCCTTTCCTTAATACAGTACTAGAAGCCTTCTCTCTTTCTATAAATTTTTTAAATAATTCATTTGGCTCTAAGCCGAGTTCACTTCCTAAAACTTCTGAGACCTCTTTAAAAAGACTTTCCATCTTTAAGGGTGAATCTATATCTAAAACTTTACTTTCTTCAACAAGAGCATGAAACTTATCTTCTGTAACCTTATCCCTTTGAATAACAATATCCTTTAGTTCAGTAAGAAGATTATCTGATGCAAGTTCCTTATCTTTTGCCACAAGTCTTTCTAAGACATATATAAGTGCTGAATCCTGACTGGATCTTTTTTGTCCATACACCTTATACCAGATAAATCCTAATAAAATAAAAACACCTGTAAGAAAAACTATAAATGCACCCATCTCAATCAAAAGAAATATTCCCCCTATTATCCCTAAAACTTGAATATATGGATAAAAAGGAGAATGGAATTTTGGCTTATAGCTTGAAATTTTACTTTCTCTGAAGAGGATTACAGTTAAATTCGCAAAGATATATAAAAGAATCAGGATGCTTGATGCAACCTTTACAAGTAATTCCAGCTTTAAAAATAGAATCGCTAGTATTATAAAAGAACCTGTTAAAAGAATCGCAACATAAGGAATATGTGACTTTGTACTTATCTTATGAAAATAATGTGGCAGAAGCTTATCTCTACTCATGCCTAATGGGTATCTTGAGGCAGTCATAATTGCAGAATTTGCTGTAGAGATAAATGCCAAAAAAGCACCTATACTTATAACTATATTAAAAACATTACCGCCAAAGACCTGTGCCCCTTCAGATATAGGAATAAGGGTTGTTTTAAGACTATGAGGATTTAATACTCCAATAGTTACAAAAATAACAAAAGTATATAAAATAGCTGTTACTAAAATAGAAAATATCATACCTAGAGGTAAGGTTTTACCTGGATCCTTAGTCTCTTCTGCTAAGGCTGCTACCTTAGTCAGACCTCCATAAGATATAAATACAAAACTCGCCGTAGCAAAAACTGGCGTTATACCTTTAGAGAAAAATGGTGAAAAATTTATAGGATTAACTGATTTCATTCCCCAAACAATATAGACTAAAAGTATACCGAGAAGCCCAAGTACCAAAAATACCTGGAATCTCCCTGCTTCTTTTACGCCCATTAAATTCAGGCATATAAAAAATATACAACATATCATTGCAATTATATTTAAAGGAATGTTAGTTACTAAACTTAAATAAGCGCCCATGCCTACTAATGCAAATGCACCTTTCAGGCTCAAAGAAAACCACGAGCTAAACCCTGCTACTGTCCCTAAAAGCGGACCAAATCCCCGCATAATATAGAAATAATCTCCGCCTGCCTTTGGCATAGCTGTAATTAATTCTGCTTTACTTAATAACGTTGGTATGCATAAAATTCCTGCGATTATATAAGAAAGGATAACTGCTGGACCTGCCTTAGAAAATGCCAGTCCTGGTAGGATAAATAACCCTGAGGAAATCATCGCCCCAGTAGCTACACAAAAAACATCTAAAAGAGTAAGTTCTTTTTTTAGACTCTTCATATAATAGGCTATTATACCATATTTATTTGGTAACTACTAATATAGGCCCTTTACAACAGAATAAAAATTCTTAAATACATCACGTCTTCCTATTACACCGACAAGTTTATTTTTTTCAAAGACAGGAAGAGTATGGATATTCTGGTATTTCATTATGGTAATGATTTCATCCAGGGTTGTATTTTTTCTTATCTTAATAATGCCTGTTGAAAGAGCGAATTTCACAGTCGGATTAGATAAAGGCATCATGTCGTCTCCAACAATATCACCTGATTTTATCATATCCATTACAAGAAATAAATCCGTAGCCGTAATAACACCAGAGAGTTTTCCCTTTTTCCCAATTACAGGAATGCCACTTATCCTTGTTTTAATCATAAGCTTGGCAATATCGGATAAGCTCGTACTCTCTTTAGTCGTTATAACATCCTTTGTCATAATGTCTTTGGCCCTGATAGATTTCAATCTCTTTGTTAAATTTTTCATTTTGGGTTTTGCGCGTCTTTTCATACACACCTCCTTCTTTCTTTTTACAAAAATACTTTTTATTTTCTTCAAAAATATATTTATAGAATAAGGTTTTACTAAAAATATATCTGCACCCATTGACTCAAATGTCTTCTTCATTAAAGCCTTGTTAGATTGCACAAGAATCGGAATACTAGAAAGATCTTTTTTCTTTTTTATTTCATTAAAAAGATAATATCCGTTCATGCTTCCCTGTAATACTATAGCGAGTACTATTAAATCAAACCATCTCGTCCTTAGAATATCTAAAGCCTCTTTACCTCTAGAAGCACAATCTACTATGTAGCCTCTATCTTCCAGCCTCATTTTAAGCATCTCTGCATAAGCAACATCTCCATCAATAATTAATATCTTTTTACCTGACATTTCTTATTTCCTCCTACTTAAAAAAACATTGTGAGCCTTTCCAAAAACAAGATGGTGTAATTTGCCATTAACCTCAAAGGGTACGTTAAATATTTTTGATTCTGGGCCATGGACTAAAATTGTAATATCTTTTTTTGTTATAGAAAGAGCTATCCACTTTTCTCTATAAAAAAACCTGAGTTTCATGCTACGCCATTTCTTAGGAAGACTTGGCTCTACCTTAATCTTGTCTTTCAATATCTCTATCCCTGCAAAATGCCTCATAGCTATATTAATAGATCCTCCCATTACGCCAACATGAATACCTTCAGGTGTTGTACCTCCTTGTGTATCATAAATATCTGATCTTAATATATCCAAAAAATATTTCCATGATTCACTATATCTAGCTAAAAGATAAGCTACGTAACAGTGTGCCACCCTACTCAAAGTAGAACCATGAGAAGTCCTCTTAATATAATATTCATAATTCTTCTTCAATAAGAAGTGAGTAAATTTATATCCAAGCCTGCGAAATATATCTTTTATTTCAACCAAAGGAAAAAGATAGAACATCATAAGAACATCTGCCTGTTTTGCAATCTTATATTCATTAGGAGATTTTCCTTCAGATTTTAAAATTCTATCCATGCGCTGAATCTTACCATACTTTGCCCTGTAAGAAGCCCAATCTAATTCCTTTAATTTAAAATATCCATCAAATTGACTAATAATACCGTCATTATTAAAAATAATGTTCATCTTTTGGGAAATATTTTCCCAGTGAAGAAGATCTTGCTCTTTAAGATGTAATTTTTTAAATAAATTGTCTTTTGTATCTCTAGGTAAAATAGATGCTATCTCCTGTGCTCTAATCAAAGTCCATGCAATTAGTAAATTAGTATATGCATTATCTTTAAAACCAGGTTTATCTGAATTTGGAAATCTTTCATGGAATTCATCTGGACCCATAATACCTTCTGTATGATATCTTTTGTCTTTGCGACTGTATTTTGAAAGACTTGCACCAAACTGCGCTATTGAAAGTATCATTTCAGCACCATAGTTCACTAAAAAGTCAATATCTCTAGTATATTTCCAATGCTGCCATACATTATAGGCTATGGCAAATGAGACATGTCTCTGAATACGGCTGTAATCAGGTCCCCATTTGCCTGACATAGGATTTAAGTGAAGGGATTGCGTTTCTTCTTCGCCAGTGGATCCACTCTGCCACGGAAACATCGCTCCTTTATATCCATTTTCTTTCGCGTACTCCCTGGCTTTAGAAAGACGATTATACCTATATAAAAGAAGGGCCTTTGATGTTTGTGGAGTATGAAGATCAAAGAAGGACATTACAAAAACTTCATCCCAGAATATATGGCCACGATATGCCTCACCGTGCAGTCCCCTTGCAGGAAGACCACCATCTATGGAGCTATTATGTACCGAAGCAGCCTGAAGTAAATGAAACGTATGTAATCTTAATACTTTTTGAGAGAACTGATCTCCTTCGATCTGAATATCAAATCTCCTCCATAAAAGCTCCCAGGCCTGAGTATGAGTTTTTAGAAGCGATTTAAATCTATATGAAGTTTTCATAGAATTGATAGTTGCTGAAAGAGGATTTTTGATCAATTCATCTTTTGATGTATATATGGAAACAATCTTTTCTATTTCATAGTGTTTCTTTCTAGAAACTTTTAATGCAAATTCCTGACAAATCTTTTTATTTTTATCTTTAAGTATTCTACTTACAGGTTTTAATTCTCTTCCTCCCTTAAATATACGAAGTCTGGATGCCTGAGAGATAGTAATGTTCGATTGGCTGGTTTTCATTGAAAGATAAATACCATTTTTACCAAAACCTCCAAGCGCTATTCCCTTTAAGTGTTTTGAATTAAGCTGCCTATATCTTGGAACACCTCTATTCTGTACAGTCCCATCAAGTGCTGAGCGTACAATAATCCACTCTGCGTAATTTTCAGGTGTAATAACATATTTTATTGCGCCGATATGTGGATTTTGCATGTGGACGAGCATTTGCGCTTTAACCGTAGTCTTTCTCCCTTCGCGATCCTGAATACGCATAGATCTTGTAAGAACACCTCTATGAATATCAAGTTCCTGACGATAAGAAAGAACATTCCCAGTCGAGGGGGTAATCCATTCACCATCACCAATTCTAAAGCTCAGATACAACCAGTTAGGGCAATTTACAAAATCTTCATTAAATATTGTACGACCTGCAATATGCGTTGGCGTTTTATTATAAACTCCAGCAACATATGTACCTGGATAATGAATCCTTGAGACAGAGGATTCCATAGATGCAGCTCTTGTTCCGAAATAACCATTACCAAGAGTACAGAGAGCCTCCCTCAAATTCTCTTCTGCTGGCACAAAGTCTTTGTAAGTTAACTTCCAAGAAGAATGATTATGTGTTTTTGGCTTTTTCATCTTTTTATATTATACCCCTAAAATAAAAAATTCGCCAAACTTTTTTATTGCTTAAATAAAAATAAATATGATATACTATTTTAAGGAAAAGATTTTATACAACTCATGAAAGGAGTTTCATTATGAAATTTAAAGGCAAACTACTTGTTATAGGTTGTGGTTCTGTTTCTCAATGCGCTATTCCACTAATACTCAAACTAATTGAAATGCCTGCTGATAAAATAACTATAATGGATTTTGTAGATAATCGTTCGCGCGTAAAAGATGCCTTAGATAAAGGTGTAAAATATGTAATAGAAAAAATAACTCCTGAAAATTACACCGAGCTTCTTGGAAAATACGTAGGTCCTGGAGATATGATCATTGACCTTGCATGGAATATAGATTGTATTGCAATGGTCCAGTGGTGCAGAAGTAACGAAATCCTTTACGTCAACACCTCTGTTGAAGAATGGGATCCCTATAAAGATTCTGAACGGAATGACCCCACTAAATATACATTGTACTCAAGACATATGGAACTTCGCAGAATGATAGAAAACTGGGGAGGCAATGGTGGCCAGACTGCTATAGTAGATCACGGTGCCAATCCAGGTCTCGTATCACATTTTACAAAACACGCCCTTATAGACATTGCAAAAAAAATCCTTAAAGAAAAACCAAAGGACCCGAGAAAGAAACAATTAGAAAAAGCACTGCAGGATAAAAATTTTGCAAAGCTCGCACAGCTTGAAGATGTTAAAACCATTCACATAAGCGAACGAGATACGCAAATCACTAACCAACCAAAAGAAGTGAATGAATTTGTAAACACCTGGAGCATTGAAGGATTTTTTGAAGAAGGTGTTGCGCCTGCAGAATTAGGCTGGGGCACTCATGAACGTAACATTCCTAAAAATGCTATCTTTCATAACATTGGACCAAAAAATCAAATCTGTTTAAGATCTATTGGCATGAGAACATGGGTTCGCTCATGGGTTCCTTGCGGTGAAATTACAGGAATGGTCGTCCGTCACGGAGAAGCATTCAGTATTTCAGATAGATTAACAGTCTGGGAAAACGGAAAAGCTGTTTATAGACCTACAGTGCATTATGCATATTGTCCATGTAATGCTGCTATAAATTCTTTACATGAACTTGAAATGAGACAATTTAAACCACAAGAAAAACAAAGAATAATGAGTGATGAAATTATAAGCGGTCGCGATGAATTAGGGGTTTTACTTATGGGTCATGATTTTAAATCATGGTGGTGCGGAAGCATTTTAAGTATTGAGGAAACCCGTAAACTAGTCCCCCATCAAAATGCAACTACCCTTCAAGTAGCTATCTCTGTAGTATCAGCTGCTATATGGATGATTAAAAATCCAAAAAGAGGATTTTTATTACCAGATGATGTAGATCATGAAGAAATCCTAAAAGTCTCCATGCCTTATATAAAACCTTTTGTTTCAGAGGCTGTTGATTGGACGCCTCTAAAACATCTTAATACAAAATTCACAAAGTTTGATATGCCTAAACCTGATGAAAAAGATCTTTGGCAATTTACAACATTTTTGGTTGACCAAAAGCAAAGGTTAGATATCCATGACACAAGCACAGTGCACTCTCAAGCCGCAAAAATCTAAGACTGAGATAACTGGCATTGAAAATCTCATAAGGGCAATGTTAAAAAAACACCGCTCTCCATTTATGCTCATCAAGAGGTGCATGCTTGAGAAACAATATAAACGCTTTCGTAAATGCCTACCTGAAGTAACGCCTTACTACGCTATAAAGGCTAATCCTCATCCAAGTATAATCAAAACATTTATTAAATTAGGGGCTGGCTTTGATGTAGCAAGTGCCGCTGAAATGAAACAAGTCTTGCGTTTAGGTGCATCCCCTTTAAAGATTATCTTTGCCAATACTATTAAATCCAACGAAGATATTGCATTTGCAAAAAGACGCAGGGTTAAATTAATGACATTTGATAACGAACCTGAACTTTATAAGATCGCTAAATACCATCCAGGAGCACATGTATTAGTGCGCATAAAAGTAGCAAATTTAGGAAGCGTGGTAGAACTCTCTCTTAAATTCGGCGCAGACCCAGAACAGGCATTTTTACTGTTACGTAAAGCAAAATCATTAGGTCTTACTCCAGCGGGGGTAAGTTTTCATGTGGGGAGTCAATCCAGTAATGTTGAAAATTATCTGCAGGCCCTTGAGATATCAGCCAATATCTTTAATGAGGCAGAAGAAAATGACATGCCATTAAAGATCCTAGATATAGGAGGAGGTTTTCCTATTCAACATTTTGATAATGAAATAGGAGTAAACTTTGAAAGAATGTCTTCCCAAATAAGAAAACAAATGAAGTCTTTATTTAGTAAAAACGTAAAATTTATTGCTGAACCAGGTAGGTTTTTGGCAGGTCCTGCTGGAATCTTAGTTACTCAAGTTATAGGTAGAACCTT
This sequence comes from uncultured Planctomycetia bacterium, assembly GCA_964566255.1. Taxonomy (GTDB): domain Bacteria; phylum Omnitrophota; class Gorgyraeia; order Gorgyraeales; family Gorgyraeaceae; genus CAZMID01. The sequence goes on from CAZMID010000010.1 coordinate 14,967, forward strand.
TCGAAACAATAAAAATTATTATTATCTGAATGATGGTATCTATGGTGATTTTTCAGGAATGATCTTTGACCATTGCAAATATGAATTTAAGACTTTAAGGCGAGGTCCAAAATTCTTAAGTACTCTTGCAGGCCCAACCTGTGATTCCTTTGACACGCTTTCCCTTAATGAAGAAATAGCAGAACTTTATGTAGGCGATGTGGTATATATCAAAAATATTGGCGCTTACTCATGTGCAAGCGCCACACCTGGCTTTAATGGCTTCCCCCCTGCTGAAATAATCCCTGTCTAACTTTATTATCTTTTCCTAAACAATCTCTACACGATTTCTACCAGATTCTTTTGCTTTATAAAGTCCTTCGTCAGCTCTTTTTATTATCATCTCTTCGGTTTCACCTGCTCTGATATTTGCTACACCTAAACTTATAGTTACTTTATAAGTATTTTTTTCATCTTTTGCAATATGCTCCTGGACATTCTTTCTGACCTTCTCAGCAATACTCTTTGCTACTTCCAAAGAAGCTCCTCTTAAAAGAATTATCATCTCTTCTCCGCCATATCTAGAGACAAGATCTGAAGCCCTCACAGAATCTTTTAATACGGATGCAACTTCTTTTAATACCAAATCTCCTACCTGGTGTCCATATGTATCATTAAAACCTTTAAAATGGTCAATATCCGTCATAATAATAGAGAAGTTTTTATGCGGATCATTCTTTGCCATAAGACATTCTGCCTTTAAAATCATCCTAAAATATCTCACGTTGTATAGATTAGTCAAACCATCTGTAACTGCTAGATTGAAAAAATGCTTTTTTTCTATTGCGGCACGGATAAAATTATATGTAGCAATTGTTATATGTGTCCCAAAAAGAGAAACTAGCGGCAAGGAAAAACTTAACAATACCCCTCTTTGAAAGCTTAAAAAACTTCCTATAAAAAATATACCTCCTATAGAAAGTGTTAACAAAGGTTCCAATAAAGGCCTTTCTATTGATATTAATAAACACGGTATCAATGCTAATATGTAAACAAAAACCCAGTTTATCCAAGGGTCTACTGGTTTTATAAAATTTTTATCAATAATATTAGTTATAGTGGTAGCAATAATACCTACGCCTGGATATAGTGGCTCCAATGGAACAGATTCTATATCATGTAAGGCTATAGCAGTAACAACAAGAAGTGAAATACTATCTTTAAAAGGTCCTATATCTATTATAGGTTCTTTTCCTTTTAAGCGGTCATTATATGCATTTATAACATCTAATACAGAATAGTGATAAAAAACCTTACCCCACCTCCCCAGCCAATTAATCAACATATTATTTCCATCTACAAGAGGAATTTTTATTTCATCTTTAGAATCTGTAAGAACTAAGATATCATCCTTTATTTCTTTAATATCTACTCCTAAATAATCCATTGCTAGCTTTAAAGTTATATGAGGGTAAAGTTCTCCATCTTTTTTGAAAAAAAGTGGTATTTTTCTTAATGTACCATCAATATCAGGATAGATATTTATAGAACCAGTTCCTTTTAGATAAGAAGAGACTTCTTCTATAGGCATAAGCATAGATTCTTTATCAAAGGTTTCGTCCTGGAAGGCAAAAGGAAGATAAACGTTTTCTGTTTCTTTTATGGCTAAACCCAATGCATCGTCATTTTCTTTGGACGAAGTCTCAGAAAATAGCATATCAAGATAAATATGCTTCACCTCCAAATCCTTCATGGCCTTAATCGCGGCAGCATGCCAAATCCTATCCCATGGCCATCTCCCAACTTTAGCAATATCCTCGTCGGTAACTTCTATGATTACTATTTTATCACTGTGGGGCGGGGATTTTCTTATCCAGAATAGAAAATCAGAGCTGGCTAATTCTAAACGCCTAAGAAGGCCTCTCTCTGAAAAAATGACAATGAGGGATGCGATGGAAAGACCTATAACAACATTGAAAATGAGAGTTTTATTTAATTTCAAATCTTATTCCAATGCTTCTACTTCTACAGCAAAGGTTGTACCTCTTACGCCTACTACGGATGTGGGCGTCTTAACTTCAAACTTAGACTTTTCGCTATGTAGTTTTTCGGCCTCGATTAAAACCTTGCCTAGTCCTAGATCTAAAAGGGTCTCTTGGGTACCTTCTTTTTCGTCTCTGGTGAGTTTTGATATCAAAAGTTGGGAGTTTTCCTGGACTGTAACTGTAGCAGTCTCTCCATCTCCATTAAGATTGACTAATGCCCAGGCATTCCTTTTCGTCCTTAATATATCCCCTTCGGAAAGAACCATCTCACTCTCTGCAGAGGCCCACCTCCTCTGGCCTACTACTCTAACTTGCACACGACCATCAAAATCTATTATCTTAGCAGTGCGCTTTATGCCTTCCGTGAAGGCTGAATAAGCTAAGGTTACTATTATCAAACTAAAAACACCTAATATCTTTAACAGTCTCATAAGTTTCAGTCCCTCCTTTTCTAAAATATACAATGAAAAACCTTAAAAGTCAATAAATAAAAGCTATTGCTATTGACAAAATACATATTTATGGGTAAATTAGTATTACATATGGGTGTCAGATTAGTTAAAAAGTTAATACTAGGAGTAATAATAGTAGTATATGGTACTCTTCTCTCCTATGCTCAAGATTTTATTGATGAAGGTACCCGAGAAATAGATAGGCCTGTATTTAAAGAGATTGAGAAAAAACTGGAACGCCCAATCAAAGAATTACTTAAGCGTAAAAAGGAAAAAAAGCTAGAAGAAATTGAAGAAGGTACTAAATTCTTTATAAAAAAAATCAATCTGGTTGGTTGTGAAAGTTTCTCACCAGAAGAATTCAAAGATATCTTAGAAAAATACGAAAATAAAGAAATTAGCCTAAAAAGACTAGAGTTAATCACTAAAGAAATACAGCGTGAATACTTGGCAAAAGGTGTAGTATCTGCTTGCTTCCTTCTCCCTCAAGAAATCAAAGATGGTTTAGTCACCTTGCAGGTCGTTGAGGCAAAGCTTGGCGAATTAAAAATCCGTCCTCATAAATATTTTAATGCTGACCGAATAAACTATTATTGGGATATTGGACCAGGTGATGTCTTGCGTCACGATAAAATATCTAAAAGCCTGCAACTCATAAATAGAAATCCTGACAGAGAAGCTAAGGCAACCTTAAAGGCAGGCAAATCACCCAAAACAACAGATGTGTATTTAGACGTGGAATCCCGTATTCCAATTCATATAACTTCGTCCTTTAGCCGAGAAGGAACAACTTCTACAGGAAAAAAGAAAATAGGTTTTGGCATAAGGCATAATAACTTCTTGGGGTTGGATGATTCGTTTCTATGTGGATCTATCTTTGGTAAAGATTTCAGCAGCATTTATGCCTATCACACCATACCCATAACAGATTTTGGGACATCACTATTGTATGGTGGTAACTATAACAAATCATACCCCAAAAAAGAATTCGCCGAATATGAAATTCAATCCCACACATTAAACTCAAGCATATTTCTTTATCAGGACTTGTATAAAAAAGATGAGTACTTAGGCGAGGTGTATTTCGGTTTTGACCTCAAAGATAAAACTACTAAAACTAACACAGCTGGTACGTATAAAAGGGATAGATTAAGAATTGCACGTCTAGGAAGTAAGTTTATAAATAAGGGCCTTGGATCTACTACTTACATTAAACCTGAAATCTCTCAAGGTATAGACCTTTTTGGATCAAGACCAGAAAATCCACTCTCTTCCAGAAATGCAAAAAGTGATTTTACTAAATTTAACCTGAAAGTAAATCATAAAACCCTCCTTCCCTTTTTAGATCTACAAGCAAATATAAAAGTTTCGGGGCAGATGGCAAGTACAAAACTGACCCCTCAAGAACAATATTTCCTGGGAGGTATAGATTCTGTAAGAGGCTTTCCTTCAGGAGATTATCTGGCAGATGATGCTGTACAGGCAAATTTAGAGCTCTTGATCCCTCCCTTCTTTATACCCAAAAGCTTAAAACTACCTTATGATGAAAAGCCTTTTAAGGATGATACCACAGCTTTAGTATTCTTTGACTATGGTAGAGGACATAAAAGAAGTCCTGATGAAGATACAGAAAAAAGGATAGTCCACCTTAGAAGTGTTGGTCTAGGATTAAGAACACGTGTATTAGATCAGGCTCTTTTGAGACTAGAATGGGGCTTTCCTGTAGCACATGAGACTATTACAGAATCAGGAGACTCACGTTTCCATTTCTCCTTAGATTTTGAAGATAGACTTCCAGAAGAAATAGAACGCATACAAAGACTCAAAGAAGAAAACAATATAGCTAGTTGGGCATGGAGGTTTTTAGATGAAGAATTCAGAACTCCCAAAAGTCCTTTAAGAGAAAAACTACACCGTTATTTTGCATCAGGTCAACTTTCATATAGTGAGGGAAATTTTGAAGAAGCAAAGTCTTATTATGAAAAAGTCGTTCAAACAAAAGAATCAGTATATCAGCAGGCAAAAGACTATGTTAAAGGTTGCCTTGAGCATGAAAGAGAGCTGCGAGAATATGGTAAGGTGGCACTACAATTTTACAGAGAAGGTCAGCCTGAAAGAGCAAAAGAAATCTGGGAAAAAATCGTAATTGAAGCTAAAATAAGGTCATTTATACTAGAATTATGAAACTAAAGTTTTTTATTATTATATTAATAACAGTTTTTATCCCAGCGAGTATCTACGCACAGGAAATAGAGATAAAGTCTGAAAAGGTAGCAGAAAAGCTACCCTCCTATCCATATAACCTCAAAAGACTTATAAGAGAAGCGGAAAGAAATCTTAAAAAAGTAAATAAACAAATCAAAGAAAAAGAAGCTTTAGAAAAAAATCGGGAAAAGGAAAAAGTCGCAAGAGAACATTTTGAAAAAGGAAACACCTTCCACAAAGAAGGAAAATTAGAGGAAGCTAAAAAAGAATGGCAAGAAATCATAGAGATCTCTAAAGATCCTGAGATTAAAGATTATATTCGCAAAGCAGAAAAAATAGCTAGAGAAGAAAAAATTACCAAAGAAAAAAAGAGAAAAGAAGAATTCTTTTTCTTAAGAAAAAAAGTATCTGATCTCTATAAAGAAGGGGTATCTTTATATCGTTATAAAAGATACAAAGAGGCCTCTTTAAAATTCAGTGAAATTCAAAAATTAATACCCGGCTATGCAAAAACCGAACATTACCTTAATTGTATTAGTAAAGATATAAATAGAGAAAAAATATCCTCTCTCTATAAAGAAGCAATGGGTTTTTACAATAACAATGAATTTGATAAAGCAGAAGAAATCTTTAAAATAATTATTTCATTAGACCAAACTCATGTAAGGGCAAAAAAATATCTACATATCATTCCTAAAAAAAGACAAAGCGGAAACATCATAAACACAAGAAGACAAGCAAGTATGTTATATAAAGAGTCCTTAAGGTTATACAAAAAGAGACGATATGAAGAATCCCGTCAAAAGTTTCAAGAGCTCCAAGTCTTAAGTCCTGGTTATGGTAAAACTGAACATTTTCTAAGTCGCATTGATAAAGATATAAATAGACATAAAGCTCTTCCTTTATATAAAGAAGCAGTTGGTTTCTATAATAATAAGGAGCTTGATAAGGCGGAGGAGATATTTAAACAAATTATTTTATTAGAACCTTCTCATAGAAAGGCAAAAAAATATCTACACCATATTATTCCTAAAAAAAGAAAAGCCCTTGGATGTATTGCCCAAAGTAAGGAAATAGCACAACAAGACAAACCTTTAAAACAAAAAGAAAACATCCTAAACAAAAAACAAATAAGAAGACAAGCAAGTATGTTATATAAAGAAGCCTTAGGGTTATACAAAAAGAGACGATATGAAGAATCCCGTCAAAAGTTTCAAGAGCTCCAAGTCTTAAGTCCTGGTTATGGTAAAACTGAACATTTTCTAAGTCGTATTGATAAAGAGGTAAATAGAGAAGAAATATTTTCTTTATACTATGAGGGTGTCGTTCTTTATAATAACAATAATCTCAATAAGGCAGAAGATATTTTTAAACAGGTCATTTTATTAGATCAAAATCATGTAAAAGCGAGAAAATATTTAGAATACTTGATTCCTAGAAAAAAAAGAGAGCTTGAGCGTATTGCCGAGATCCAAAAAAATAAAGAAAGTATAAGAGAAGATAAAAAAAGCACGAAAGAAAAGAAAAAAGAAATAAAAGAACGACGCATAAAAGAAAAAGAGACTAGAAAAAAACTGGATGCTTTATATAAAGAGGCTCTGTCTCTTTACAAAAATAAAGAATATGAGGTCTCCCGTCAGAAATTTCAAGACCTGCAAGATTTAAACCCTGACTATTCCAGGACTAGATACTACCTCAAGCGTCTTCCCAAAGATATAGAAAAACACAGGGACTGGCTGGAACGCCAGAAAGAAAAACAAATCCAGGAAATCATACAGGAAATAGAAAGAAAAAAAGAAGAAAGAAAATAAAGACTAATATATCATTTTATCTGACTGAATCTAAATTTATCCTTACTACTGTCTTTTGTCCATCAGCCAAAATAACTGTGTCTGAATCATCGTATCTTGGGCCTTTTTCATCATACCCAGCAACAGCAACCGCTCCTTCAAAACAAATTACTGTAGTAGTATATTCCCCTTTTCCGTAAAAACGTCTTGTATAGTCATCATCCTGCGACCAATTGTCAAAATCCTCGCCTAAATTATCCGGATCGCCCTCATCGTCCAATAAGCTCATCTCATTTACTTCTTCTTCTACTTCGGAAGTCTCTTCAGATGTCTCCTCTGATGTCTCTTCAGCCTCTACTGCAGCCTCTTCTTCATCTAATTCTATTTCTGGTGCTTCTTCTGATTCTTCCTCTTCTGGTACTTCTACTGGCTCCTCTGATTCAGGCACTGCAATTGAAACCCATCTGACGTTATTACCGCTGTCTATAATACCAACAGGATCAATAGCTGAACTACTAATATTAACACTATCTTTTACATCTACATAACTTACATTCCATGTACCTTGTGGATATATATTCCACTGTACACCATCAATCGTACTTCTCAATACTATAGGATTAGTAGCCGTGCCAATCAAAGTTAAAGCACCCAATATAGTTTCAGTAGCACCTGCTTGGATATTAATTCTCTTTCCTGGAGTTATGCAAGTAAAATCTGTAAAAGTAGTACCATAGATGTTGGTTATTTTACTTGCATCATCAATAACAACCGTACCCAAACCAGGAGTAAATGTGCCATAAACATAAAAATCACCGCTTACAGTAAGGGTATTTGAACCTAAATTCAAAGTAGCGCCACTAGATACAGTCAAATTATTTACCACTACATTAGTATTTAAACTATTTATCCCCTGCGTAACAGTCAATTCATCAAAAGTAATACTATCTGTTGATCCATCTCCAAATGTAACTCCTCCTGTATTTAAAAATTTAGTAGACCCAACTGCTATTGTAATTCCACCATTAAATGCTATAGAGTAACCTTGTGCTGCTGTAGTAAAAGAAGTAGCAGATACTGTTCCTGAAAATGTCACAGCACCAGTTGTATCTGTAATAACTATTGCCCCTGCTGTATCTGCACCAACTGTTCCAGTAAATGTTATATAACCGCTATCTCTTATGGTCAATGTACCAACATTATCAACTGATGCAACTTTTATTCCTGCACCTGCATTGTTGCCTGAATCTAATATAAGATCATATCCTGCACCTGTTATTGCACCAACATTTATAATAGAACCAGCTCCTGTACCTGCATTAAGTGTTGTATTGGCAGCAAGTGTCAATGCCCCTATATCCATCTGTGTGTTTGTAGTATTAATAGTACCAGCTACTGTGGTAGCACCTGCTGTTGTATCTAAGCCACCTGCAAATGTAAAAGTATCTGCTGCACCATTTCCTAAGGTTACTCCTCCTGTATTTAAGAATATAGTGTCTGTAGTTATTGTGCTTCCTCCATTAAATGCAACAGAATAGTTCTGTGCAAAGGTCGTAATTTTATTGGCTGTCACTGCACTACTCAAGGTTACTGCTCCAGTTACAGCAGTATTATTTGCCTGAATAGTCAAAGTGCCTATTGCTCCAGTAGCACCTATTGTTCCAGTCACACTAGTCGTACCTGTACCAGAAACCAATGTTAAGTCAATCAATACCCCTGAAATCCCGATTGCACCACCAATAGCTATATTACCAGCAGTAGCAGCACCTGTACTAATAGTCGTAGCACCAGTTATTGTCAATGCACCCATGTCTATATTTTTGTTTGTAGTATTGATTGTACCAGCTGCCATAGTATCACAAAGTGTTATATCAAATCCGTTTGTAAATGTAATCTCATCTGTAGCGCCATCTCCTAATGTAACTCCCCCTGTATTTAAAAATGAAGTGTCATTTGTTATCGTACCGCCACCATTAAAAACAAGAGAATAATATTGAGCTGTGGTAGTAAGTGTAGTTATCGTAACTGCACCTTCGAATGTCACTGAGCCTGCTGTATTTGTAATTTCTACTGTTGTTGCACTTGTCGTTCCATTGATTGTTGTTAGGCCACTATCCACAATTGTAAATGTACCAACATTATCAATTGATGTTACTGTTATATATGCGGCTGTATTGCCACCTGTATCTAATGTAAGATTATAAAGATTCCCTGTTACTGCTCCAACATTCATAAGAACAGCAGCTGTTCCTGTATCCAATGTTACATTATTAGCCAATGTCAATGCACCTATATCCATTTGGGCATCTGTAGTATTTATTGTACCAGCAGCTGTTGTAGTACTTGCTGTTGTATCTAATCCGCCTGTAAATGTAAAAGAATCTGTCTTATCATTTCCTAAAGTTATTCCTCCTGTATTTAAGAATGTAGTGTCTGTATCAATAGTATTAGATGCTCCCTGGAATACTATTTGATAGAGTTGACCAAAAGTTGTAAGTTTATTAAAAGTCACATTGCCTGTAACAGTAACTGTTCCTGTAGCACCAGAATCATTTTCTTGTAGGCTTAATGTATAACTACTTGCTCCATCTGTAATTGAAGCTATATTTATAGCACCACTACCACTTTTTATTGTAGAGTCAATTATCAATGTAACAGCACCTAAATCCATCTGGGTTTTTGTTGTAGCTAATATAGCACCGATGCTTGTACCGCTACAGGCTGTTGTATCTAATCCACCTGTAAAAGTAATGCTCTCTACTCCTGTTGCTCCTAATGTCAATGCACCTGTATTTTTGAATGTTGTATCTGTATCTATTGTATTAGATGCACCCTGAAACACTATTGCGTAAGCTTGAGCAAATGTATCTAAATCATTTATTGTGACATTACCTGTAAAAGTTACTGTACCAGTTGCACCTGATGCATTTTCCTGTAGATCTAATGAAAAACTACTTGCACCATCAGTAACTGAAGCTATATTTATAGCTCCACTACCACTTTTTATTGTAGAATCAGTTGTTAAAGTAACTGCTCCTAAATCCATTTGAGTGTCAACTGTAAATACTGCACCAGCGATGCTAGTAGAGCTACAAGCTGTTGTACTTAAGCCACCTGTAAATTTTGTAGAATCTGAAGCACCATTTCCTAAGGTTACTGCACCTGTATTTAAGAATGTAGTGTCTGTATCGATTACGTTAGATGCGCCCTGAAATGCTACTGCATAAGCTTGAGCAAATGTATCTAAATCATTTACTGTGACATTACCTGTAAAAGTTACTGTACCTGTTGCACCGACTGCATTTTCCTGTAGATCTAATGAATAGCTACTTCCTCCGTCAGTAATTGAAGCTATATTTGTAGCTGCAGTTCCGCTTTTGAGAGTTACATTATTTGCCATTGTAGTAGCACTTAAATCCATCTGAGTATCAGTAGTAGCTACTGTCCCTGCAATAGTGGTACCAGTAAGAGCTGTTGTATCCAATCCACCTGTAAAAGTAGCCACATCATCAGTACCGTTTCCTAAGGTTAATACATCAATATTTGAAAGCGTACAATCATTAGTTATATTGAGATCTTCATTAAAAGTTACATTATAAGGATTACTAGCTGAATTCGCTACAAGTGCAGTAGCTGTTACATTGGCGTTAAATGTTACCGTATATGCTATAACTGGATAACCAGCTCGTACAGTTAATGTGCCTATTTGACTACCAGCGCCTACTGCTCCATCTACAATGACATTACCATTAAGTGCAAGCAATGATAAATCATCAGCTGATGTTCCAGTAATCGTACCTGTAATATGTATATTATCTGCAACAGCAGCAACAGTAGTTTGAATAATCGTGGTATCAGTTATTGTTAAGTTAGCCATATCTAAAGCTGCTAGCGAAGAAGTTATTGTACCAGCAGCTGTAGTAGCGCCTGCTGTTGTATCTAATCCACCT
>CAZMID010000010.1:25487-36581 GCA_964566255.1 uncultured Planctomycetia bacterium
TTTAATGCTATGGCATAAGGTTGTGCATAAGTTGTAAGTGTAGTAGCAGTTACATCGCCGTTAAAAGTAACTGTTCCTGTTGCACCAGTATCATTGGCCTGTATAGTCAATGTTGCAATCTGACTACTTGCTCCTACTGCCCCAGTTACAGTGGTTGTTCCTGAACCAGAAGTAAGAGTTAAATTATCAGATGAGGTACCAACGATTGTACTTGTAAGTGCAATGTCACCAGCAGTGGCAGCACCTGTAGTAATAGTTGTAGTATCAGTTATTGTAAGTGCTGCTATATCTATATTGGTATTTGTAGAAGTTATTGTACCAGCAGCTGTAGTAGCGCCTGCTGTTGTATCTAATCCACCTGTAAAAAGAAGACTATCATCATTAGCGCTTCCTAAGGTTACTCCATTTGTATTTAGGAATGTACAATCATCTGTTATACTAGCATCCTCATTTAATGCTATGGCATAAGGTTGTGCATAAGTTGTAAGTGTAGTAGCAGTTACATTACCATTAAAGGTTGCTGTACCTGTTGCACTAGTATCATTGGCCTGTATAGTCAATGTTGCAATCAGGCCACCTGCTCCTATTGTACCAGCTACAGTAGTTGTACCTGAACCAGATATTAATGTTAGATTGCGAGTACCAGAGGCTATCTCTGTTATATTACCCGCAAAGCTTATATTACCAGCAGTAGCTGCACCAGTAGTAATAACTACATCATAACGCACATACGCCGTTGATCCAATATCTATATCTGTATTTGTAGTAGTTACTGTGCTGCCATTCATCCATGTCTTAGATGCTGTTGTATCCAAACCACCTGCAAAAGTAAGCACATCTCCATCATCATTTACTCCTAAAAATAAATCCCAGGTATTTAAAAATGTACAATCATTAGTTACTGAAGCATCTTCATAAAAGTTTACAGTATAAGGTTGCCCAAAGGTTGTAACTGTAGCAACTGTTACATTACCTCTAAACGAAGTTTCTCCTCCTGTACCGGCAACATCTGCCTGTATGGTTAAGGTGCCAAGAGCAACTGAACCGCCTACTGCTCCAACAATATCAACATCGCCATCACCAGAAAGAAGAGTCAAGTTTTCTGCTACCCCTCCTGATGTTCCATCAATAGTTCCAGAAACATCTACATCGCCTGAAGTGTTTCCGGCGACAGTAGATAAAGTGATAGTCAAGCCTTCACCTAGAACTACATTATCATTTATAGCGATATTCTGTTCTGCTGTAACTATATCAGCATTTAAGGCTGTAGCTGCAGAGCCATTAAGGGTAACTGATGCATCTCCTGCCCCTGTAATCTGACCATTAACTGTGATACTGCCGCCACTAGGTGTCTGAATTGTAACTGGGTCATTAAAGGTAATAGCACTAATAGTAGCTCCTCCAGTTCCACTAGCATGACCAATAGTAATTGAGCTGGCTCCGTTTGTTAGGCTAGCGATTTCATCTGTATCTAAGGCAAAATCTGTACCTGCGCCAGCAGCACCGATTACAATGGGCCGAGATGCCGTAGAAGGTTTAAGCGCAATGGCTCCTGTTGAGGTTATTGTATTTGCAGTCGTATTTAATACAATTAGATCAGCTGTAATCGTAATAGCACCAGAACCTGTGGCAATGGTATTGCCTGCTCCGGCTGTCAGGGTAAAAGTACCTGTATCACCTGAACCTGCAGTAAATGTCATAGCTGTATTTGTAGCAGCGCTCGTAAGGGCTCCTGCCACTGTAATGTCTCCATTAACTCCTGGGGAAAGAAAGGTTACTGGATCAGTAAAAGTAACAGCATTTATAGTAACAAGCCCTGTTCCACTAGCATGACCAATAGTAATTGAGCTGAATCCATCAGTTAAATTGCCAATTTCATTATCATCCAAATTGAAATCACCAGCGCCTCCTCCAATGCCAATCGTCCTAGCGACTGTGGATGGTTGTAAAGTTACTGCACCAGTTCCAACAATGTTAGCTCCATTAAACAATGTCATGCTATTAGCAGTGATAGTAATATCGCCTGTAATTAATGCATTTCCAATATCAGAGTCTGCATCAGTAGTTGTAAGGTTACCATCCAATGCATCGCCATCCTGGTCAGCAGTAATAGTAATTCCTCCTGTTGTTGCAGCGCCTACTGTTGCACCAGCATTAAGAGTAATATCACCATCAGCTCTAAGGGTTATAAGGCCAGAACCAGAATCAACGTCTCCACTTGCTCCAATGGTTAAAGTTGCAGCAGCTGCTGTAACATCAAGTAAAACTGTCCCGCTTCCATTTGCAGATATTGCCTCTGCTGTATCAAGGTTTCCTGTATCAACTGTAACTTGGATTGGACCATTAGAAGAAGTACTTACTCCTGTCAATCCACCAAGCGTTGCTCCACCAAGGATCAAACCCTGAGCAGGTGAATTAATATATATACCGCCACTTTGACCACGTGCGTCAAGTTTAGTGACTGTAACTCGAATCGGAGTACTACCACTACCTATTTCTCCAGATCCGCCTGAACCATTTACATCCAAGGCAACAGAAGCTGCTGTAATTAAAGAATCAGCTGATGCCCGCACAATGCCACTGCCAGTAGTTTTTCCAATATTCTGAATAAGTACATCTCCTGCGCCAGCATTAAGGGCCTCAATAGTAATATCTCCTGATGCATCAGATCCATTCGGGCCAATATCAACCTTAATAGTAATATCATCGCCATTAGCTGATGTATCTATAGTAAAACTATCTGCCATGGTAAATACTGCTGTTCCACTATCACGATTACTGCTTGAGGCATTAGTATCATTTGCTGTCGCAGTAAATGATCCTTTTAAGGTTATACTTTTATTAATGTAAATACTTCTTCCTGCCTGTAAAGTAAGGTTTCCATTGCCAGCATTGCCAGAACAATCTATAGCATAACTAACTGTAATATCAGTATTGGCCTGGAGAATAAGATTTGCTCCATCTAATGCAGATTCAATATTCTCATCTGAGAAATTTACACTACTACTAGCATTTTCAGCAAACTCATCATTAGCGCCAATACCATCTGAACCTGCATCATCAATAGTTATATTCTTAGGGTCAATAAGTAATGTTCCTAAAGAACCATTTTCAGCTGTTAAATCAACTGTACCTTGAAATATCATAAACTCTCTACCAGATACTTCTACAAACCCTCCATTACCTGATAAAAATCCGCCTTTTGCCTCTATCTTTGCGCCTTCCCAGAATAATGTTCTATTAGGTGAATAAGCTATTACCTCTCCTCCATTACCATCGTAATTTATGGCATACACACCGCCGAGTCCTTCGTTGTATCCTTCCATGCCAAAAGCATATATACCACCAAATCCCTCGTCCAATCCTTCCAAGCCATCACGATTAGGACCTTCTCTTCGGAAAAATGTTATATTAGCTGGATAACAAACTATCCCTCCATCGTCTCCATCGTAATTTATGGCATATACACCACTCAGTCCTTCATCAAATCCTTCCATGCTAATGGCATATACACCACTCAGTCCTTCATCAAATCCTTCCATGCCATCACGATTAGGACCTACTTCTCCATTGGCTCTAATCAAACTACCAGAACGTAGGCTTAAGGCATTAGTTGCATATAGATTAACTGAACCTGCATTAATTACTTCATCAATACCTGATACATCTATAGTTCCGTCTAATGCCATATTCCTACTAGAGATAATATCGACTACTCCGCCAAGTACAATGATATTTCCTAATATTAAGGTATTATCGCCCTGTTCTACATAAAGGCTGCTACCAGGTATGCATATCCCAGCGTTAAGGTTGTGTATATTTGTATTTATAGGTATACCGCTTGTACCTATGCCATTACCCGAGAAAAGATATAGTGTGGTATTTTCTGCACCTTCAGAGGCTCCAATAGTAGCTGTATCTAAAGAGGTAATAGTGCCTACTCCATCATGCCAATCGCCTAATACACGACTATTGTGATCAGCTAATAGGCTGAGTGAAACGCCATCTTCTAATATTATATTTCCTCTAATATTGAGATTTTCGTAAGACCAAAAAATTGTATCTGCGTACAAATGGATGGGATTTACTCCTGAAAGGCTTATATTGCTTGCTCCCAAACTTAGGGTCGCGTCTCTATTGTATCTGATCGCGCCCCAGCCTTCCGGGGGACCACGAAAGAGAATACTCGTTCCTATGCCTAAACTATCTCTAATATCAATATCATCATCTATTTTAGATATGTTAATATTACTTGCTTGGATATTCAAAGGCTGGCCATATGTCCCGAACAACCTGGAAACCAAATTAACCCTGTTTGCTAGTATAATAGCTGCATTCTGTGTATCTATTGAACCATTTGATCTTAGGGTTACATCAGTTGAATTTAAATAGCTTATTCTGATACCATCACCTTCCAATGTAACCGTATCATCCTGTAGGCTTGAACTTGTAATGGAGAGGTCGCCTATAGTCTTATATATGTCTATAGTGGGCGCATAGGTATTTATCTCGATCTCCTGACCAATCAGTTTAAGAAAATCCCCATATAAAGGCGTGTCAGTCTGGTCTACGATATCACCATCCTGAGCTTCCAATATAAGGTCGCCATCTATGCTATACCTTAATATATCTTCTTTTGTAGTAGTTATAGTAACTATATCGTTATCTTCTGTTTTATTTACTATATCAAAGTCACCTGATGTATGTATATAATGAGGGCTGCCTGTGATCTCTTGAGGCTCTCTATTCTCGCCTATCTTTATAGCTCCATCATCTGTAGAAACCGTATATAATTCCATTGTCTCTGAAGCATCAATAGCGATATCGCCATCTCCACCTGCAGCTACTAGAGCATCTTCAGCCTGATAAAAGCTGCCTTCGCCATCATCATCATAATCAGCAAAAAGCGTAATATCACCATCTTCTGTGGATAAATTCCCATCGACTTCTATATCATTATCGGAAAGCACCTGGATATCTTCTTCTGCCTCTATAGTTCCACCTACTATATCTACGTTCTCTGGTATACTCTGGTCTGGGTCACCTACTTCTACGTTTGTAGCAGTAATCTCAGCATTTATCCTGACATCATTATTAGCTACTATCTTTACTAAGCCGTCCTGATCATTTAGAGCATTTGCCACTACATAACCTTCCAGATTTATGGCCTTTTCAAATACATCAGTTACGCCTTCTGCATTAAGAATAACTGCTCCTCCATTTGCCTCTAGAGTGCCAGTATTCTCAATCTGATTGGTTATGGCATTGCCTTCATAATCAAGTACGCTTGAAGCTACTTCTTCATCTATTGCCACTGAAATCAATCCATCACCTGATATGTCTAGAGTAACTACATCTCCAGTTATCAAAGCAACCTTACCCATAGGAGCGATTATTGTGCCAACGTTTTCAACTGCTCCTCCTATCAAAGCAGCAAAACCGCCATTTGATATATTAAGTGCGCCTTTATTTAAAAGAAGTCTATCAACTTGCTCCTGAGATAATCTTGTGAATTGATAATCCCCATTTAGAAAATCAGCATTTGCAATATCCCTTGTTGAAAGAATAAGGCTTGCTGCATCAATACTTGCATTAGCTCCTATGTGGATACCTGCTTCGTTTATCAAAAGAAATATTCCATTGCAATTTAAGCTTCCAAACAGTTCACTAGCTGATCCACCAAGTACTCTATTAAGAAGCTCGGAATTTGCACTTGGTAAGTGTACTATTACTGATTCATCATTGGCTATGTCAAAAGATGTAAAATCTATAATAGCATTATCAGATGCGGTGATTTCAAGGATCTGGTCATTGTAGTTAAATTCTGCTTCTCCTGATACGACCTCTCCATCCTGAGGCAGAGAGAAAGAGGCATCTATTTTAAGAGCCAAAATAGATATGCTCATTATCAGTGCTATTAAAATATTTTTTAAATTCGTCTCTCTCTTTCTCATCTCAATCACCCTCTAAAAACAAAAAACCCTCAAACCTATTTCAAAAGGTTGAGGGTCGCATTTTATTACCTGGTAACTTGACTACCGTGAGTTTTGAACTCTTACGGCTCTAAGCTTTGCGTCCCACTCTTTCGAAATGGTTTGCCTTTTTCAGATACTGCTCATATTAACTTTTTCTACTATAAAGTATACACCATATATATAAAAATACAAGGGTAAATAGCTAAAAACATGCACATTTATAGCTATTTTATAGCTAAATCGGGATTTTCAGTAAATACTAGCATATCTTAGAATTTACCTGATTTTTCACTAAAAACAGGGCTCTCTAGCAATGTTCTGGGGAAGACTATCCATGCCTACTAATCCCATTAAATTAAGCGTGTTAAAAGCTAAATGATACGGTTATGATACGGTTTTTTGGCTATAATTTTAGTGTTTTTGTCTATTAGTCATGACACAATGATATTAATAAAGGCAGGGGTTTCTTGCAGGTCTTTTGGTCTAATTGTAAGAGGTACTAACTTTGCGGCCTAGGTTTAAACCTTCATATTAGCTTTATGCTAGTTTTCCCAGAACTTTTCAGCTTCCTCTTCCATCTTTTCTAACCTATCGTAATAATCAGGAAATTCATTGAGATGGGCTAGGGCGATTTTACCTGTGGTCAAAGCATCATCATTACTGACATTTGTTACTAGATCGCATAGTCCATGCTCCAGCTCTACATCCATACCCCTTCTAAATTGATCAACATTGAATTTGTCCCATTTAATCCCTAATTTATCACCTATTTCTTTTGCCTTTTGATCTGTAAAATGCTTTTTACTAGTCATTTTAACCTCCTATTGGTTCTTACTTATTCTATTACAAATAAAAACCCTCCGCAACTCATTTGTTACAGAAGGTTAATAATATAAAGCTATATAATTAAAAACCCGCTGTAAATAAGTTACAGCGGGTTGTAAAATCTGTCAAATTCTTATAGAGAGCTATCAGTATGTAAAAGTTTTTTAATATCAGAGGTTTTAAGCCTAACTGCTTTTTTTAAACGCTTGACAACAGGTAAGTCCTCTTGACCCAAAAGCTCAATCAAACCTAGCATAAACTTTTTATATTTTGCCGATATCTTTTCTAATGCTTTTATTGTCTCATCTTGATTTCTTCTTAATTCTTTTTCGAGACCTTTATATCGTTTCTTTGCCTCTACTTTTGAGTCACCAGTTAGCTCTTGCCAAGCATTAATCGCTATTGCCTTTGTAACTTTAAAATTATACCCATCTCCGTTAAAGGTGCGAGGTACTACTGAATCTTCATTAAAATCTTCATCAGTGGCTTCTAATGCTAAAGCTTGGGCACATTTAAGAGCAAGTCTAGGAATACTTATTTCTTTAGTATCCTTCTTAAGTTTACCTTCCCTTATAGCATCTGTAAGTGCCCTGTACAATCCAGGAAAAGCAGAGCTATTATTTAAGGTAGTCCCTGGAAGACCAAATGCTCCGCTTCCATAATAAGCTATATTTTTTAACGGGCCTTGTGGGTGACTATTTCCTTTTATGGTGAACAAGTTGAATTCTGGATCAGGATTCGCTCCAGCAAAGACAAAAGATTTGGGTTTCATTTTTTTAAGCATATCGATTTCGTAGCCATTAAATATGTTTGGTTCTGAAAGACCTATAAATCCATCTGCTCCTACTAGAGCGGCTTCTATACCTTTTGTAAAATTATCAGTATTCATTTCAGCTAATTTTTGTTTCTGGGGAGTAAGGTCTGCGCGATCTTCGTGTATAGCTCCTCTACTATCATATGCTATAAGTGTACCAATTCCATATGCTTTCAATGTCATCGCAACAGCATAAGCTGAAGCTCCACCCCCTGACATCACAAGCTTACATTCCTTTGGATCCTTCCCTGCCTTCTCTATGGCATTAATAATACCAGCAGCAAATATAATAGCAGTTCCCCATTGGTCATCATGTATTGTAAATATGCCCTCCTTATTAGCCCTTTCTTCCGCTTCAAAACATACAGGAGCAGCTATATCTTCAAGCATTATTGCTACATCAGGATGTTTTTCTTTTATGGCTTTACAAGCTTTTACTATGTTTTCTGTTATTTGCCTATAAGCATCTCTTTTTTGTGCTACAGTTGAAGTGGTTGTTTTTATTACTTTCCAATGTTTACTGTTATCCACATAGCATATATCAGACCTTACAGATTTGCCACCAAAAGCCTCTAATAATACACTTTTACCAAACATAATAGGTATAGAAGCTTCTCCAATATTGCCCAGGCCTAAAGCAGCAGAGCCATCTGTTACCGTAAATTTCTTCACATTTTCTCTTGGTTTGCCCCAGGTTTTTGAAGGAGCTACCAAATTGCCTTCTATAAATTTATACCTGTAACGATCGGTTCTTACAAACGAGTCAAAAAATCCTTTATTTTCCTCCTCCTTTAACCAGTCTGAGACAAACCCTACTACTGGACTATAGACATTACCCATAAAACCAGAGGTAACTACTGGTATAGTATCTAGGCCCTCAAACTCGCCTTCTTTGCCAGCATAAATATCTAATAAGTGTACATATGTTTCCAAGCTTAATATACGTTTGGTGATTTTTCTTGCTTCGATAGAACGAAGATTTTCTTTTTCTAAAAGACTTATATCTTTTTTGTATCTTTCTTGATCCTCACCTTTTTCAGGAAAACAGAGTCGTATTGAATCAAGCTTCAATCCCATCCTTGAAACTCCCCAATATTCTAAAAGTCTTGAGAGCTTTTCGTTTACATCTGGACTATTTTCATAGATCGAAGAAATTTTCCGATCTCCAACATAGATAGTATCACTATAATCTCTGGTTATTTCTTCTAAATCTTCTATTCTGTTACCCACTGGTGGCCGTAGCGTTTGGCTTTCCACTAACCCAGCAGATACATTCTGGCTAATAACCATCAGAAATGCTAATACTACAACAAAAAGTTTTTTCATATATATCTCCTAACTTCTACTATATCTTTTTAAAAGGTTAATCAATATACTTAATATACTACAATTAACTGTTTTTGTCAATAAAATTATAATAATAGCATATTAAAGATCTGGTTCTGGGTAGGAGGTGATTTTTGGAATAATTATACTAAATTATAAACCATTATTTAACCAATAATGCTTGGTTTGAAGTTCTCATCTAGCCATAATACTATTATCTTCTTCACTGGAAATCCCCATGAGGTAATAACATCTACAGCTTTTAGTAATTGTTCTTTTTGTATATCTTCATTTTCAGGATTACCTGCACAATCATAGTGTGCCGCAATAACTATAATCTGTGAGGTGTGCTTTTCTACAGATATCCTTACTTTTTTCTTTAAAAACTCAATAATATTAGCCTCTTTACCTTCTGATAATACCTTATTAGGCCCTGGCTCTGTAATCATATCAACATAATCAACTTTAAAATGCTTCTTTATATAATCTATAACTGGTTTTTGAACACGCCCATCTATACAATTTATAGCAGTAGCAAATTCTTTAGCCATATATATCCTTTCTTATTTTAGGGCATCTGAAGGCGTAAACCCTGTAAATTCATAGAATTTAGTAGAATCGAGCGTTACCCTTCCGATACGCGGCGGACCATTCTTCTCATCAAAACGGGAAGAACAAATTAAAAACTTCTCTTGATATCCGCGTTCTTGGACAAGATATGCTCCAATATCATATAAGCTATATTCTTGTGGCCCACCACAATGGAATATACCTGTTCCTTTCTTATCAAAAAAATTAATAACTGCCTTAGCTACATCTGTTGTTGTAATTAGCGATCTTACTTCATCATGGAAAAGCGTCATTTTCTTATTTTTACTGAGTCTTTTTGCTATAAAATCTATAGGCCCTTTCGTCCCTGAGATCGAGGGTCCTATTGGCAGTCCAAGACGTATTATTCCACTATTACCGTGCTTTAAGATTTCATTCTCTGCCTCTACAAAGGTTCTGCCAACTACACTAACAGGATCACAAAATGACGATTCCGAATAACCGCAATCAATGGGGTTATTTCCTGAAAAAACCAGATCTGTGCTAAGGTATAACAAATAGCTATCTTTTGACAAGTTGATTATATTGCGGGTACCTAGAACATTAGCTTGATAAGCAAAATCAGGAGAGTCTTCGCACCTGTCAAGATCACAGACCCCTCCTGCGTGTACAACCGCTTTAGGCTTAACCTTATCAAATACCTCTCCCACCTTAGAAAATTTCTCCAAGGTGCAAAAAAATACTTTTTTGTCATTTTTGAAAAAACGTGACTTAATGTCAGGGGCAATACCATATACACGCTCTCCGTATTTTTTTCTAAACGCGGAGAAAATAGGCCATCCGTGAATGGATGTTATACCTGTTATAAGGATGTTATTGGAATTTTGCATAAATAAATATTTGCTGAATCTTCTTATTTGCTTCTGTATTTTACCTTAAGCAAAAACCCCTTGCAACGAAAATAATTGCAAGGGGTTGCGAAACAATGGCTCCCCCAAGACTACGAGTTTCGCAACTTTTTGGAGGAGTTTAGGGAGTATTGTTTATCAGAAGAAAGTAGCAAGCTATTTCTCTGCGACAACAAGCATTTCGAAATCTTCCGTCGTTAGTTTATCTTTTCTTGAGAATGCTCCCAGTTTTGCGCCAAAAATATCTATGTTTTTATATCCCAGCGTTTTTAAAAGCCAGGTTATTTCACTCGGCACATAATAACGTTCATTACATTTTAGTTCTTTTTTATTTCCTGCATCATCCTCAAATACAACAGTATTGTGGTCGCGAAATGCCATCAAATCAAATGAACAGCCTTCACATTTAGCATTACCTTCTTTAGCGACTGACTCATAGAATTCTTTGACTGAATGAAAAAGCGGAAATAATCCATTTAATGTTGTAAAGATAAGCTTCCCATTATTCTTCAACGCCTTAGTTACATTTTTAAGTATTTCAAAGTTCATTTCATCTGTCTCCATTAAAGAGAAACCGCCTTCGCAAAGCATTATCGCTGCATCAAACTCATCACTAAAGGGAAGATTACGGGCATCGTGTTGCTGAAAATCAATTTTCAGATTAAGCTGTTTTGCTTTTTCCTTTGCCCTGGCAAGT
>CAZMID010000011.1:0-36475 GCA_964566255.1 uncultured Planctomycetia bacterium
GAATATTGATTTTGTAGCAATAAATGATTTACCTACACCAATAGAATCCCTTGCTCATCTTTTGAAATATGATTCTATATTAGGAGAGCTTAAGGTAAACGTAGAGACTAAGGAAGGTATGCTAATCGTAAATGGTAAGGAAATCAAAGTCCTAAGTCATAAAGATCCTGCAGAGATTCCTTGGAAGGATTTAGGTGTACAGGTAGTTATAGAATCCACAGGTGTTTTTAGGGATAAGGAAAGAGCTGAAAAGCATATAAAGGCAGGAGCGAAGAAGGTGATTATAACAGCACCTGCTAAGGATGAAGATATTACAATAGTGCTTGGTGTAAATGAAGGTTCTTACAATCCTTCAAGACATAATATTATTTCAAATGCATCATGTACTACAAATTGTCTTGCACCTGTTACAAAGGTATTGATAGAAAACTTTGGGTTTAAAAGAGGATTAATGACGACGATTCATTCTTATACTAATGACCAGAAGGTATTGGACCTTGTACATAAAGATCTAAGGCGTTCAAGGGCAGCAGCATTATCCATGATACCTACTACTACTGGTGCAGCAAAGGCAGTAAGTCTAGTTTTGCCTCAGTTAAAGGGAAAACTTGACGGTCTTGCAATAAGGGTACCTACTCCAAACGTATCTTTAGTGGATTTAGTCTGTGAGGTTGAGAAAGATACATCAAAAGAAGAGGTTAATCGCGCCCTTAAGCAAGCTGCAGAGGGAAAACTCAATAGGATATTGGAATATTGTGATAAACCACTTGTGTCAAAGGATTTTAACGGCAATCCAAATTCTTCTATAGTGGATGCAGCCTTAACCAGCGTTATTGATAAAAGACTCGTAAAGGTCTTAAGTTGGTATGACAATGAGTGGGGATATTCCTGCAGGGTTGTTGATCTCGTGGAATATATAGCAAATAAAGGACTGTGAACATATTATTTGCCTCATCAGAAGTATTTCCTTTTGCCAAAACAGGAGGGCTGGCTGATATCTTAGGCAGCCTTCCTGAGGCATTAAGTAAAAAGGGACACATCTGTAGTGTAATCCTTCCATTTTATAAGTGCGTAAGAGAGAAATTTTCACCCACCTTATTTAAAGAAGATAAAAATTTCAATCTTTATTTTTTAAAATATAATAGTGTTAATGTATATTTTATAGAAAAAGACGAATATTATAAAAGAGACTATCTTTATAGTACTCCGGAAGGTGATTATCCGGATAATGCTCTGCGTTTTGGATTCTTTGCGAAGAGTATCTGTAAAGCTATCTCTTATATAGGAAAACAGGACATACTTCACTGTAATGACTGGCAGACAGCTTTAGTTCCTCTTTATGTTAAACTTTTCCATAAGGAAGATAAGCTTTTCTCTGAAACAAAAGTTGTTTTTACAGTGCATAACTTGAGCTATCAAGGGCTTTTTGAAAAAGATGTTATGTCTGGTATTGATTTACCTCGAGAGTTATTTACTCCGAAACAGCTTGAATTCTACGGTAGGCTTAATTTTATGAAGGGAGGTTTGATCTATTCTGATATCATTACAACAGTAAGCGAAGGTTATAAACGAGAGATTCTTACCCAAGAATTTGGATGTGGTTTAGATGATCTTTTAAGGACGAGGAAAAAAGATATCTATGGGGTTGTAAATGGTGTAGATTATTCTGTATGGAATCCGGCTGAAGATGAATTTATAGTAAAAAAATATACAAAAGATGATTTAAGTGGAAAAATAGAATGCAAAAAGGATCTTTTAAAGGAATTTGGAATAGAATATGATTCTAAAAGACCTGTTATTGGTATGATTACAAGATTGGCTGAACAAAAAGGAATAGATTTAGTTGCAGAGAAAATGGAAGATATAATTAAATTAGGTATAGATTTTGTTATTTTAGGTTTTGGGAATCAAAAATATAATAATATATTTAAAGAGCTTTCTAAAAAATATAAATCAAATCTTGGAATAAGGATAGCTTTTGATAATGCACTTGCTCACAGAATAGAAGCAGGATGCGATATGTTTCTTATGCCTTCCAGGTATGAACCGTGTGGTTTAAATCAACTTTATAGTCTTAAATATGCAACTATTCCCATTGTTAGGGCTACAGGGGGGTTAGACGATACTATTGAAAATTTTAATCCTTCTACAAAAAAAGGAAATGGTTTTAAATTTAAAGATGCCTCTTGTGTAGCACTTTTAGAGTCAATCAAAGAAGCAGTAAATGTTTTTAAGGATAAAACTTTATGGAATACTCTCATTAATAATGCACTTTTATGTGATTATTCCTGGGATACATCAGCTGAAAAATACGAATCTCTTTATAAAAAGATATTATGAATAAGAGTTTTTTTGCAATTGGATTACATTTTCATCAGCCCGTTGGGAATTTCAGTGAGATATTAGAGCGTTCTTACAGTAATTGTTATAGACCCTTCCTTGAACTCTTAAGTAAATACCCTGATATAAAGATGACTTTTCATTTTTCAGGAAACCTCCTTGATTATTTAGAATCCCAGCACCCTGAATTCTTGGATGAAGTTATGAGACTTGTCATAAGAGGTCAGGTAGAGATTATGGGAGGAGGGTATTATGAACCTATTTTTCAGGCAATACCTAAAAGGGATAGAATTGGTCAGATAGAGATGTTATCTGATTATACTGAGAAAAAATTCTCTGTAAGACCTAAGGGTATATGGATACCAGAAAGAGTCTGGTCGTCTGATATCATACCAGATCTAACTAGTTGTGGCATGAAATACTGTATTCTTGATAGTAACCATTTTACTAGAGCTGGCGTAAACCAGGATGATTTATACGGATATTTTATGGCAAAGGATAAGGATAAAAAGATAGCAGTATTTCCTTCGGATGAAAGCTTAAGATATATGATACCTTTTAGATTCCCGAATGAGACAATAGATTATTTCGCCAGCATAAAGAAGGAACACCCTTTATTTATATATGGTGATGATGCTGAGAAGTTTGGTGAATGGCCATGGACACATGAATGGGTTTATAACAAGGGATGGCTTAATAGTTTTTTTAAGACACTGGTAGATTCCAGGGATTGGATAGAGACAGTTAAGTTTTCTGAGTATATGAATACGCATTTACCTTTAAAAGAAGTAGAGATTCCAGAGGCTTCTTATATGGAGATGATGGAGTGGGCCGAAGGACCATGGACAAACTTTTTAAAAAAATATCCCGAATCAAATCATATGCATAAAAGGATGTTATATATTAGCGAAAGAATAAATAAATTAACCGATGATTCGCGTTTTGATGCTGGAAAAGATAAACAGATGACGCTGAAGCTTTCTTCAGAAAAAACACTTGAGTCAAAAAAGCTAGAAGAGGCCCAGAAAGAATTATATAAGGCTCAATGTAATTGTAGTTACTGGCATGGGGTATTTGGAGGGATTTATCTTTATCATTTAAGGAGCTCAGTTTATGAACATCTTATAAAAGCCGATAGGATTATAGATTCACTCGAACATAATAAAGAAGATAATTGGATAGATCTTAAAAAGATAGATTTTTACAATGAAAAGAAAAATATAATTCTTTTTGAGAATAAAGATTTTTTTATTTCTATAGATCCTTCTTATGGAGGCGTTATAAGAGAACTAGACTATAAGAAAAAGTCCACTAATCTAATAAATACGCTTGCACGACGTAAGGAAACATATCATAAAAGGATACTGGATAAGATAAATGATAAACCAGAAGAGTTGGGAAAGTTTCCTGAACCTGTTAAGGAGATGGATTCTAGAATTAAAAAAGGAATTTTTTATGATAAAGACGGAAGGTCATGTCTTATAGATCATTTTATAGATAAAGATTTAAAGAAAGAAGATTTTCAGACTTGTGATTACACTGATTTAGGGGATTTTCATGAAGCTAGTTATAGGACTAAGATAGAGGATGAAAAATTAATCTTATCCCACGAAGGTAAGCTTGAGGAAAAATCTTTTAGCATTACTAAAGAGATATGTATCTACTCTGAAAAAGAAATAAATGTTTCATATATACTTAAAAATAAGTCTGAATCAAAAATAGATTCCTTATTTGGCATAGAATTTAATATTACAATGCCTTTTGCTAATTCTGATAGATATAGTTATAAAACTAGCAATAATGTATCGACTAGATTAGATGAAAGTGGCACGTCTTCAAAGACAAAGGTCTTTACAATAAAGGATTCTCAGGATGACTTAGGGCTTGAATTCATATTTTCTGAAGAACCTAATAAGATTTGGTATTTTCCTGTAGAAACCATATCCCAATCAGAGAAATCCTACGATTTAAACTACCAATCTTCCTGTATATTTCCTATGTGGGATATAAAGCTAGGTAAGGGAGAGGAAACTAAGCTATATATAAGGTGGGTATTGGTATAGCATTGTACCTTGATTTTTCAGTTGCATTAGGGGGGTATTTATGCTATATGTAATACTAATATTATGAATAAGAAGACCATAAAAGATATTGATATTAAAGGAAAAAAGGTCCTGATGAGGGTAGATTTTAATGTACCTCTTAATCAGGAGCTAGAGATACAGGATGATACCAGGATTCGTTCTGCTCTACCTACTATGGAGTATGCTATTAAGGAAGGTGCTAAAATCATCCTCATGAGTCATCTTGGTCGGCCTAAAGGCAAAGTACAAGACTCAATGAGACTTACACCAGTAGCTGAAAAACTCTCTGAACTTTTAAATAAAAAGGTTATAAAATTAGATGAGTGCGTAGGTAGAGATGTTAAAAAGATTATTTCTGGCATGAAGAATGGCAATGTAGTTCTTCTTGAAAACCTAAGATTCCATCCGGAAGAAGAAAAAAATTCCCCTGAATTTGCAAAAAGACTTGCATCTTTAGGAGAAGTTTATGTAAATGATGCATTTGGTACAGCTCATCGTGCACATGCTTCTACAGAAGGTGTTACAAAATTTTTAGATACTTCTGTTGCAGGATTTTTACTTGGAAAGGAAATAGAATATTTTGATAAAGCCCTTACAGATCCTCAAAAGCCATTTGTTGCAATATTAGGAGGAGCAAAAGTCTCAGATAAGATAATGGTAATAGAAAATCTTTTAGATAAAGTAGATGCTATTCTTATTGGTGGAGGTATGGCATATACATTTATGAAGGCAGAGGGCCATGAAATAGGAGATTCTAAATTAGAACCAGATAAATTAGATATTGCAAAGTCTTTAATGGAGAAAGCTTCAAAAAAAGGCGTAAAGATGATTTTTCCCATAGATCACTTGATTGCTGATAAGGTAGACGCTGTAAGTAATACAAGAGTCGTAGATGCATCTATCCCACGAAACTGGATGGCAGTTGATATTGGACCTAAAAGCGTAGATGAATTTAAAAAAGAATTAAGGCATGCAAAGACAATTATTTGGAATGGTCCTTTAGGAGTATTTGAGATAGCTAAATTTTCAAGAGGAACAGAAGACGTCGCTAGATTTATAGCAGGACTTAAAGCCACTGTGATTATAGGCGGTGGAGATACAGCAAGTGCAATAACAAAATTTGGATTAGAAAACTCAATGTCTCATATATCTACTGGTGGAGGCGCTTCGTTAGAATATATGGAAGGAAAGGTCCTTCCAGGCATTGCTGCATTGAATGATAAGGAGGCTTAAAATAAAATGAGGCGACCCATAATAGCTGGAAATTGGAAGATGAATAAGACTGTTGATGAAGCAGTTTCAGTGGCAATAGGCCTTAAAAGAAAATTCTATACGTTTGGAGAAGCAGACATAGTAATATGCCCTCCTTTTACTGCATTGAGTAAGGTTCAAGATGCAATAGTGGATTCTAGTCTTATGTTAGGTGCTCAGGATATTTATTGGGAAAAGGAAGGTGCTTTTACAGGAGAGATTTCACCTAGCATGCTTAAGGATATAGGATGTAGGTATGTTATTATAGGTCACTCTGAAAGAAGACATATATTCGGAGAAATCAATGAAGCTGTAAATAAAAAAGTAAAGGTTGTTTTAAAGCATGGAATGGTTCCTATTATGTGTATTGGTGAAAAGCTCGAAGAAAGAGATAATGGCTCAACTCTAGAGGTATTAGAAGCTCAACTTACAGGTGGATTAAAGGATATATCAAAGGATGAGGTAAAACGTATTGTTATTGCATATGAACCAGTTTGGGCAATAGGAACAGGCAGGACTGCTACGCCAAAACAGGCTCAAGAATCTCATAAATTCATACGTAAATTCATAGAGAGGACTTATACTAAACAAACTTCTTCAAAAATCAGGATTCAGTATGGAGGAAGCGTAAAGCCAGATAACATTGGTCAACTCATGGTTCAGGAAGATATTGATGGTGCACTTGTAGGTGGGGCAAGTCTTGATGTAAATTCATTTACACAGATAGTTAAAAACGCTGTATTATAAAAGGAGTTTTATATGTACGCAGTTTTAATAATAATCCATGTAATAGTTAGTATATTTTTAATAGCAGTTATACTCTTACAGGCTGGTAGGGGTGGAGGGCTAGCAGATTCATTTGGAGGAAGCCAGATGCAGAATCTGTTTGGTACAAAAAGTACGACTGTACTTACAAAGATGACTGCTGGATGTGCAATTATGTTTATAATTACATGTCTTTCATTAGCGATTATATCAAGTAATAGATCTAAATCTGTTATAGATAAGTTTGCAATACCTGATGTGAATATAGAAGAAGTTACAGAAGAAGTAGAGCCTGTGGAAGCTAAAGAGACCGAAGAAGTGACTATAGATACAGAAGAATTAGATTCTGTAATACCAGATGTAGAGGAAATACCAGAGGATACTGATAACGTAGAGAAAGAGTAACTTTATTGTATGGATACCATCTGGAAAATAAAGGCCGTCTTTAAAAAGGCGGCCTTTTTGTTTATACTTTTTATCTTATTAGGCTTTAGGCCTGATTATGGAGATGCAATAGTATCAGGTTCTATTGGAGAACCAAGGACACTTGTTCCGATATTAGCATCTGATAGTGCATCAGGTGCTATCTGTGGGTTGGTTTTTAATGGCCTTGTAAAATATGATAAAGACTTAAATCTAGTAGGAGACCTTGCTAGAAAATGGGATGTTTCAGGGAATGGAATAGAGATTACTTTTTATTTAAGAAAAAACGTTTTATGGCATGATGGAGAACTTTTTACAGCAAAAGATGTAGAATTTACTTATAAAAGTCTAATAGATCCAGATATAAGAACTCCTTATAGTGGTGACTTTGAAATGGTTAAAGAACTTCAAATAATTGATGATTATACATTGAAGGTAGTGTATAAAGAAGCATTTTCACCGGGACTTTCCAGTTGGGGCATGAATATAATGCCCAAACATCTATTAGAAAAAGAAGATTTAAATAATACAGAGTTTTCACGCTCTCCTATTGGTACGGGACCATATAAATTTAAACTATGGAAGACAGGTGAGAAGGTAGAGCTTACATCAAACAATGGTTATTTTGAAGGTAGGCCATATATTAATAGGTATATTTATAGGATCATACCAGATCAGGCAACTTTATTTTTAGAATTACGTTCTGAAGGAGTAGATTATTCATCTCTTACGCCACTGCAGTTTAAAAGACAGACACAGAGTAAATTCTTCAAAGAAAATTTCCAAAAATTCAAATATCCAAGTTTTGGGTATACGTATTTGGGATACAATTTAAATGATAGGAAGTTTCAAGATATAAGGGTAAGACAAGCCATAAATTATGCAGTAGATAAGGAAGAGATTATTAGAGGAATTCTTCTCGGACTTGGTAGAGTAGCTACAGGACCATTTATTCCAGAATCCTGGGCACATAATAAAGAAGTAAAAGCACCCAAATATAACCCTAATAAAGCAAAAGAACTTTTAAAAAAAGCAGGTTGGATAGATTCTGATGGAGATGGAATTTTAGAAAAAGATAATCATGAATTCTCATTTACCATTATTACAAATCAGGGTAATGAGCAGCGTAAATTGGCAACTGAAATCTTACAGCGTCGTTTAAAAGAAGTTGGTATTGATGTAAAGATAAAGATAATAGAATGGAGTTCTTTTGTTAGTGAATTTATAGATAAAAGGAGATTTGATGCAGTTTTATTGGGTTGGGGCCTTTCGATGGATCCTGATATGTATGATATATGGCATTCGTCAAAGACAGAAGAAGGAGAATTTAATTTTGTAGGTTACAAAAATAAAGAAGTTGATAGGCTTCTTTTAGAAGGTAGACGTACATTTGATCAAAAGAAACGTCAAAAGATATATCATAAAGTCCATGAGATTTTATATGAGGAGCAGCCTTATTTATTTTTATATGTAGCAGAGAGTCTTCCTATTGTTCATAGCCGTTTTAAAGGAATTGAAGTTGGTGCAGGTGGTATAGGTCATAATTTTATAAAATGGTTTTCTCCTAAAACTGAACAAAAATATACAAGGTAATGACTAAATATATCTTCCGTAGAATTATAGGGTTAATTCCACTTTTACTTGGTATAACTATTATTACCTTTTCAGTAATTCATCTTGCCCCAGGAAAACCCACAGATCTCCAGACGCAATTTAATCCAAAGGTTTCGCTTGAAGCAAGAGAAAGGCTTAATCATCTTTATGGGTTAGATAAGCCTCTACACACTCAATACATAGATTGGTTAAAAAGATTAGTGAAGTTTGATTTTGGAACTTCATTTATGGATTCAAGACCTGTTATAAAAAAGATAGCAGAACGCATTCCTATAACACTCGGTATAAATTTAGCATCAATCATTTTGATATTATTAATAGGTATACCTATAGGTGTCTCATCAGCTGTTAAAGAAGGTAGTTTTTATGATAGAGGTATGACTTTATTTGTATTTATAGGTTTTGCTATACCAACCTTCTGGCTTAGTCTTATTCTTATGGATCTTATAGGTGTTAGGTGTGGTCTTTTACCAGTATCAGGTATAAAATCCCTTGAATTTGATAAGTTTGGTTTTTTTGAGAAGATTATTGATATAGTAAAGCATTTAACATTACCTATATTTGTCTCAGCCTTTGGAGGACTGGCTGGGATTTCACGTTATATGAGAAGCAACATGGTAAACGTCTTAAAACAAGATTATATCAGGACTGCTCGGGCGAAAGGCTTAAAAGAAAAAGATGTTATTTATAAGCATGGTTTAAGAAATGCATTATTACCAGTTGTAACTATTTTAGGATTATCTATTCCAGGTCTTATAGGAGGAAGCGTCATTTTTGAATCTATATTCAGTATTCCTGGGATGGGCAGGCTTTTTTATGAATCAGTAATGGCAAGGGATTATCCAGTTATTATGGGAGTTTTAGTTATTGGTGCAGCTCTAACACTTTTAGGGAATCTTTTAGCAGATTTATCGTATGCAGCAGTTGATCCACGTATAAAATTAGAAGATTGATATGAGTAAATTAATGATTTTTGGGATAGTTATTGTAGTTTTCTTTGGAGTTATTGCAATCCTTGCACCATTTATTGCTCCATATGATCCAGGGGAAATAGATATTGAAAATATCTTAATGCCACCTTCAAAAGCTCATATCTTAGGAACTGATAGTTTAGGAAGAGATTTATTTAGTCGTATGCTCTTTGGTACTCGCATATCTTTACTTGTAGGTTTAATAGCAGTAGGTATTTCAGCTATTATAGGTATATTTTTAGGTTCTTTAGCAGGTTATTATGGAAAATGGGTGGATGTACTTATTATGAGATTTGTAGATATAATGCTTTGTTTTCCAACATTCTTTTTAATTCTTGCCGTAATTGCACTTTTAGAACCAAATATTGTAAATATTATGGTAATAATTGGTGTTACTAGTTGGATGGGTGTAGCACGTCTTATAAGAGCAGAAATTTTAAGCTTGAAAGAAAGAGATTTTATATACGCTGAGAAGGCAATTGGTGCAAGTGATGTAAGGATCATTGCTAGACACTTAATTCCAAATGCAATGGCACCAGTTTTAGTAAGTATTACTTTAGGAATTGCAGCTGCAATTTTAGTAGAATCCAGTTTGAGCTTTTTAGGGATAGGGGTTCAACCACCAACACCCAGTTGGGGCAATATCTTAAGTGAAGGAAAATCTGTAATGGGAGTGGCATGGTGGATGATGCTATTTCCTGGGATGGCGATTTTTATAACTGTTCTAGGTTATAATTTACTTGGCGAAGGTATTAGAGAAAAACTTTTGAGGTCATAATGCTTTTAGAGATAAAAGATTTAAAGATTGGCTATAAAGTTGATGAGAGATTAGTTGAAGTTGTAAGAGGAGTCGACCTTAATATTAGAAAAGGTGAATGTATTGGTCTTGTAGGTGAATCTGGTTGCGGAAAGACCACAGTAGGCTTATCAATAACTAAACTTATATCTAATGAGAAAGGTAAAATCACTTCCGGTAAGATTTTATTTGAAAGTCAGGATTTATTAACTAAAGAATCAGAAGATTTAAGAAAAATTAGAGGAAAAAAAGTATCGTATGCATTTCAAGAGCCATTCAGTTCATTAAATCCTGTTTTCACAGTCTATGATCAGTTGAAAGAGGTCTTGCCAGAGACGAACAATGTAGATGAGTCGATTGCTGAGATATTAAAAAGTGTAGGCCTTGATAAGATCATTGGCAAAAAGAAGATCTATCCGCATGAACTCTCAGGTGGTATGCAACAGCGTGTTATGATAGCTATGGCAATTGCCTCTAAACCAGATTTATTGGTGCTGGATGAGCCAACAACGGCATTGGATGTCACTATTCAAAAGCAAATCTTAGACTTAATAATGGAATTAAAAAATAAAATGAATCTATCAATTCTATTTATATCCCATGATTTGAGGACAGTTTTTAGACTGTCAGATAGAATGTATGTAATGTATGCTGGAAAGATTATAGAAGCAGGACCTAAAGAAGAAATAGTTTCTAAACCGTCGCATCCATATACAATTGGTTTAATAGAATCAATCCCTTCAATAGAGCATAGAAAGAAGGCTTTTAATGCCATCGAAGGAAAAACACCTTTATTTTTAGACCTACCAAGAGGATGTAAATTTCATCCTCGATGTAAATTTAAGATAGATGCTTGCGTGAAAGAAGAACCTGATTTAAAGGATGTTTCATCTGGACATAATGTACGCTGTATAAGGATAGAGGAATTAATATCAAATGGAATTATTAAAGGTAAATAATTTAAGAAAAGTTTTTCCAAAGACGAAAGAGACAGCAGTTGATGGGGTAGACTTTTCTATCCATAAAGGAGAAATCCTAGGCCTTGTAGGAGAATCTGGATGCGGAAAGAGCACGCTCGCAAAGGTTATTTTGCGACTTATAGGCGTAGATGAAGGAAGTGTTTTTTATAAGGGTAAAGATTTATCGAAGATATCTTATAAAAACATGCGCAGTATGCGTAAGAAACTACAGATAATATTCCAAGACCCATATATGTCTTTAGACCCTCGTATGAGGATTGGAGAAATACTAGAAGAAGTCTATATCATCCATGAAAATCTCTCAAAAGATAAAAGAAAGGTCAAGGTCATTGAACTCTTAGAAATGGTAGGCCTATCAGAAAGTTATTTTAATAGGCTCCCAAAGGAGCTTTCTGGTGGGGAAAAACAGCGTATTGGCATTGCAAGGGCTTTAGCAACTGATCCAGAATTTATAATATGTGATGAACCCATATCGAGCCTTGACATATCTATTCAGGCACAGATTTTGAATCTTTTAATGAGTTTACAGAAAAGGAAAAATCTTACATATCTATTTATAAGCCACGATCTTGGAGTGATCGCATCTATCTGTGATAGGCTCATAGTGATGCGTTCAGGCAAATTCGTAGAATCAGGGTCGTGCGAAGAGATCTTCAAAAGCCCAAAGCATAGCTATACCAAAAAGCTACTAGACTCCATATCTTAAACTTCCTATTGCTTATATTTGCATTTCCTAAGAGATTATTGTATAATACACTTCTATCTAGGAGGCTATCTTGAAGGATGTGCTTACATTTATAATGGCTGGAGGTAGAGGCGAAAGACTTTCTCCTCTTACAAATGACAGGACTAAACCAGCAGTTCCATTTGGTGGGGTATATAGAATCATAGATTTTACGCTTTCCAATTGCATGAATTCTGGTTTTAGGAAGATACATGTCCTTACTCAGTATAAATTCTATTCTCTTACTAGGCATATTGCTAGGGGATGGAATGTATTAAATGGGGAATTAGGGGAATATATAGATGTTATACCTGCCCAACAGAGAGTAGATGATCGCTGGTATGAAGGAACAGCAGATTCTATCTATCAGAATATATATGCGATTGAAGATGAAAACCCCAGAGATGTCTTAGTATTAGCAGGAGACCATATATACAAGATGGACTATAGAGAGATGCTCGATTTTCACAGACAAAAAGATGCAGATCTTACAATGGGCGTTGTAGAAGTACCTAAAGAACTTGCATATGAATTTGGAATTTGCGAAATAGATAAAAATGGTAATTTTAAAAATATTATAGAAAAACCTACAAAAGATTCAAAGATATTGAAGGATTCTAAGAAGGTTTTTGCTTCTATGGGGGTATATGTATTTAAGGCTAATGCAATACAAAAAGTACTTTCAGAAGATGCCAGGAATGAAAAATCTTCACATGACTTTGCTAAAGATATACTTCCATATATGCTTGGTAAATTTAAGATATGTACATATAACTTTGTAGATAAAAAAACCAATAAACCTTGTTATTGGCGAGATGTTGGTAGTTTAGATGGTTATTATAAAGCTAATATGGAATTAGTAAAAGTATTACCAGTTTTTAATCTTTATGATAAATCCTGGCCTTTCAGGACGTATCATGAGCAGTTTGGCCCTGCAAAAACTGTATTTGGCCATGAAGATCCTAATAGAGCTGGTATGGCATTAAATTCTATTGTTTCTAATGGATGTATTATTAGCGGTGGTAAAGTGCAATCAAGTGTACTATCCTCTAACGTCAGGATAAATAGTTTTTCAGAAGTGACAGATTCTATTATTCTGGAAGGCGTAGATATTGGAAGACACGCTAAAGTAAAAAGGGCTATTATAGATAAGTATGTAAGGGTTCCTCAAAAGATGGAAATAGGCTTTGATTTAGAAAAAGATAGAAAGCGTTTTAAAATAACTGATTCGGGTATAGTAGTTATACCAAAAGGTACGGTTTTATAGTATGATAAGAAAAGCCACTTTAGAAGATATAAAGTCTATTCAGGATCTTATAAATTTTTATGCAGAAAAAGATAAGATGCTTCCAAGGTCTTTGAATGAACTATATGAAAATATAAGGGATTTTTTTGTTTATGAAGATAGTGGTAAAATCTTAGGATGTGCAGCCCTTCATGTTACATGGGAAGATCTTGCAGAGATTAAGTCTTTGGCAGTTGGAGAATCAACACAGAAAAAACATATTGGCTCTATGCTTGTAAAAGCCATTTTTGAAGATGCGAAGAAGCTTAATATTAAAAGAATATTTGCCCTTACGTATGTTCCAGCATTTTTTGAGAAAATGGGTTTTAAAAAAATTAAACATTCAAAACTACCTCATAAAATCTGGTCAGAATGTATAAAGTGTGTGAAGTTTCCGGATTGCGAAGAAGTTGCAATGGTAATTGATATATGAAAAACACAATAACAGAAAAAATACTTTTAAATCATACAAATAAAAAATCTATTGCACCAGGGGATTTTATCTATGCGAAAGTAGATATGGCACTAGGTAATGATATTACAGCCCCTATTGCCATAAAAGAATTCAAATCTACAAAGACTAAAAAAGTCTTTAATAGAAAAAAGATTGCTTTAGTGCCGGATCACTTTACGCCTGCAAAGGATCAGAAGAGTGCTGAACAGGCAAGAATCTTAAAGGATTTTGCAAAGGAACAGAAAATAGAAAATTATTTTGAAATAGGACAAATGGGTGTAGAACACGCTCTTTTACCCGAGAAGGGTTTAGTTGCACCAGGAGACCTGGTTATAGGGGCAGATTCTCATACATGTACATATGGGGCATTAGGTGCATTTTCAACAGGGGTTGGCTCAACTGATTTAGCAGCGAGTTACATAACAGGATGCGTATGGCTTAAGGTTCCAGAGAGTATAAAATTTATCTATTATGGAAAGTTAAATAAATGGGTTACTGGCAAGGATTTAATATTACATACCATAGGAGATATTGGTGTAGATGGTGCGCTTTATAAAGCAATGGAATTTTCAGGAGAGGTTATATCAAAATTAGGTATGGATGATAGATTCGCAATGTGCAATATGGCGATTGAGGGAGGCGCTAAATCAGGTATTATTGAACCAGATGAAATTACTAAAAAATATATAACAACTGAAGGTAGAAAAATAAAAGGTGTATTTTTTAAGAGTGATAAAGGGGCAAAGTATTCTGAAGTTCATGAATATGATGTTAATAAGATTGAGCCTCAGGTTTCAGCGCCGCACTTACCGAGTAACTCAGGAAGTGTTTCTAAATTTAAAAAGGTAAAGATAGATCAGTCAGTAATTGGTTCATGTACAAATGGAAGGATTACTGATTTAAGGATAGCTGCAAAGGTTTTAAAGGGTAAGTCTGTTGCAAAAGGTGTACGTTTAATAGTAATTCCAGCTACACAAAAGATTTATTTACAGGCAGTAGAAGAAGGACTTGCTAAAATATTTTTAACCTCAGGTGCTGCTTTTTCTACTCCTAGTTGTGGACCATGTTTAGGAGGGCACTTAGGTATTTTAGCAAAAGGAGAGCGTGCTATTGCTACTACCAACAGAAACTTTCGTGGTAGAATGGGAAGCCCTGAAAGTGAAGTATATTTATCTAACCCGGCTGTAGCAGCAGCAAGCGCAATAAAAGGAAGGATCGCACATCCCGATGAAGTTTAAAGGTAAGGTCTGGAAATTCAACGACGATGTAAATACAGATGAGATAATACCTGCAAGGTTTTTGAATACGCAGGATCCTCGTGAACTAGGCGAGCATTGTATGGAAGATATAGATAAGGATTTTTCTAAAAAGGTCTCAAAAGGTGACATTATAGTTGCAGGAAAAAACTTTGGATGCGGTTCTTCAAGGGAACATGCTCAGATTTCTATAAAGGCTTCAGGAGTAAGTTGCGTAATAGCAGAGAGCTTTGCCAGGATCTTTTATAGAAATGCTATAAATGTAGGTTTACCTATACTTGAGGTAAAAAATACCAGAGATTTACAAGAAGGAGATTATCTAGAAGTAGATTTAGATAAAGGAATCGTAATGGATTTATCCGAAAATAAACTTTATGAAGCTAAGGCATTACCTAAATTTATACAGGAGATAATAAAATCAGGTGGGCTTTTAAAATGGATAAAAAGGAGAAAAAATAAATGTACAAAATAGCTGTAGTTCCAGGAGACGGAACAGGACCTGAGGTAGTCAAGGAAGGATTGAAGGTCTTAAAGGCATTGAGTGAGAAAAATAACTTTAAGTATGAGCTTAAAGAATATGATCTTGGCGGAGATAGGTATTTAAAGACAAAAGAGCTTGTACCAGATTCAGTCTTAAAAGAACTATCTAAGATGGATGGAATATTTTTAGGTGCAATAGGCCATCCTGATGTAAAGCCAGGTATATTAGAAACAGGTATACTTTTGAAACTGAGGTTTCATTTTGAACAGTATATAAACTTAAGGCCTGTAAAACTATATCCAGGTGTATGGACACCTGTAAAGGATAAAGGTCCTAGTGATATAGACTTTGTAGTTGTAAGGGAAAATACAGAAGGCCTTTATAAGGGCATGGGAGAGTTTAAGAATAAGGGCACAAAAGATGAAGTAGCGCTTCAAATTTCTCATAATACCAGGAAAGGCGTTGAAAGGTGTTTGAGATTTGCATTTGAATATACCAGAAAAAGAAATAAACATAAAAAATTAACTCTTTGTGGTAAGACAAATGTCCTTACTTATGCATGGGATTTATGGGAAAGGACATTTAATGAAGTGGCAACTGAATTCCCAGATATAAAAACAGATTACACTCATGTAGATGCAACATGTATGTGGATGGTAAAGAATCCTGAGTGGTTTGATGTTATTGTAACAGATAATATGTTTGGTGATATTATAACTGATCTGGGTGCAATGATTCAGGGTGGCATGGGTATTGCTGCAGGAGGAAACATCAATCCCAAAGGGATTTCTATGTTCGAGCCAATAGGAGGCTCAGCTCCAAAGTATACAGGAAAGAATGTTATTAATCCTTTGGCAGCCATTTGTGCTTTGGGAATGTTACTTGAGTATCTAGGTGAGGAAAAATCGGCTCAAATGCTTGAAAAATCTGTCATGAAAGTAACTGGTGAAAAATTAAAAAGTCTTTCAGCAGGTAAAATGGGTTATTCTACAAGTGAAGTTGGAGATTTAGTTGTGAGGTGTCTATGAGTAAAAAATATAATGTAGCTATAGTTGGGGCCACTGGTATGGTAGGTGGCGAATTTATTAAAGTACTGGAAGATAGAAGTTTTCCAGTTAAAAACATTAGACTTTTAGCATCTGGTAGATCTAAAGGTAAATCTTTAAAGTTTTGCGGTAAGGACTATAAAGTAGAAGTTCTTACAAAAGATTCTTTTGAAGGTATAGATATTGCTTTATTCTCTGCAGGTGCAGGCATCAGTAAAGAATTTGCCCCTTTTGCAGTAAAAGCTGGTGCAGTTGTAGTGGATAATTCAAGTGCTTTTAGGATGGATAAAGAAATTCCTTTGGTAGTTCCTGAAGTAAACCCTCAGGCTATAAAAAGGCATAAAGGAATTATAGCAAATCCAAATTGTTCAACTATACAGATGGTTGTAGCATTAAAGCCACTTCATGATGCTTTTAAGATAAAGCGCATTGTTGTTTCAACTTATCAGTCTGCCTCTGGTTGGGGTAAAGAAGCAGTGGATCAGCTTTTTTCTGAGACAGAGGAATTTATAAAAAATAAGAAAAAGGAAATAAAGATATCCTCAGATAAAGTAAAAAAAGTTTTACCTAGCCAAATTGCATTTAATGTCATTCCTCACATAGACGTATTTTTACATAATAGATACACCAAAGAAGAGATGAAGATGGTAAATGAGACCAGAAAAATTATGGAGGATGATAGTATTAATGT
Organism: uncultured Planctomycetia bacterium; assembly: GCA_964566255.1. Taxonomy (GTDB): domain Bacteria; phylum Omnitrophota; class Gorgyraeia; order Gorgyraeales; family Gorgyraeaceae; genus CAZMID01. The sequence continues at coordinate 17,162 of CAZMID010000011.1, forward strand.
TACTGCTACTTGTGTGCGTGTAGGGGTGGTGGTTTCACATGCAGAAGCAGTAAATATTGAGACTGAGAGAAAGATATCTGTAGATGAAGCAATTAAAATCCTAAAGAATTCTCCTGGAGTTGAAGTTATAGACGACCCATCAAAGGAAAAATACCCCCTTCCTATAGATGCTGGAGGAAAAGACGTTACTTATGTCGGTAGAATCCGTAAGGACGAATCAATAGAAAATGGCCTCAATCTTTGGATCGTAAGCGATAATCTTCGTAAAGGTGCAGCACTTAATGCAGTACAGATCGCAGAAGAGTTAATCAAGTAATTTAGCATCTCTATGATGCGCAATATACGCCTTACAATAGAATATGACGGCACGCGGTTTTCAGGATGGCAGTCCCAGGCTAATTCTAAAAATCTTAAGACAATCCAGGAAGAGATAGAAAAAGCTGGAAAAAAGCTTTTTGGAAAAAAGATTAACCTTATTGGTGCAGGCCGTACTGATTCAGGTGTGCATGCCCAAGCTCAAGTTGCAAATTTTAGGATAAAATCCCACCTTCCTTTAATTAATATCAAAAGAGGCCTAAATCATCGTCTTCCAAAAGATATAGCTATAATATCAGCAGAAGTTGTAAAATTATCCTTCAATTCAAGATTTAATGCCAAAGGGAAAATCTATAGATATAGAATAATGAATAGAGATACTAGATCTCCAATACTACAAAGATTTAGTGCTTTTTCTTCGTATGATTTTGATATTAACGCAATGAAGAAAGCCTCAAAATATTTTGTAGGAAAAAAGGATTTTAAATCATTCCAAGCAAGCAGTAAAAAGAAAGTATCTTCAGTAAGGACTATTAAAACATTACAGATAATTAAAAATTCTCCTCTAATAGAGATATACGTAGAAGGAGATGGTTTTTTATACAATATGGTTCGTAATATTGTTGGTACATTGATAGATGTTGGAAGGGGTAAGATAAGGCCAGATAAGGTGAAAGAGATTTTATCTAAAAAACACCGTCCTTTAGCAGGTCAAACTGCACCTGCTAAAGGTTTGTGTTTATTGAAAGTAATGTATTGATGTTTTATGGGATATGAAGTTTCTTTAAAGAAGGCTTGGGAAGAATTAGTTGCTTTAGGAAAAGATAAATTTCATGTAAAGTTCTTAAGTGATGAATATGAAGTAGATTTTTCTAATAAAAGAATCTTTTCTCTTTCGTGTAATATTGACGCAAAGGATTATTATAAGATTCTTATTCTTCATTACCTTGCAAATGAAGACAAAATCTTAGATATAGAAAAAGATAATTGGATATCTTTTAAAGAGATGGATGGAGGAAAGATATATTTTCCAGCCTTTCATAAAAGGACAATTATACCAATACTTAAAAAATATGGAGATAATCCAACTGGTATATTTGAAAGATGCAATGTTTTAAATGCAGAAAGAATCAATACAGGTACTGCTGGTATTTCAATAAGGGTGTTCCCAAAAGTAAGAATAGGTATTATCCTTTGGGCAAAGGATGAAGAATTTGATGCAGATTGCAACATGGTATTTAATTATAGTATAAAAAATATTTTTCCTACAGAAGATGTAGCTGTATTAGGAGGAATTGTAGCTAACTTAATATGATAAAGAATATTCTTCTTATACTTATTATAGTGATTTTTATATTGGTGTATTTACGCCATTTTGAGTATAAATCACTTTATTTTCCTACAAAAGAGATAGAATGTTTACCGACGGTAATGAAGCTTTCTTATGAAGATGTGTATATAGATACAAGTGATGGTATAAAGCTCCATGCATGGTTTATTCCTGCAACGGATTCTAAATATACCCTTTTATTCTTCCATGGAAATGGCGGTAATATAAGCCATAGAATAGAAAAAATAGAGATATTGAATAAATTAGGCCTTGATGTCTTTATCTTTGACTATAGAGGTTATGGGAATAGTACTGGCAGGCCATCTGAAAAAGGTTTTTATAAGGATACTGAAAGTATATACAATTATTTGGTTTCTAAAAGGAGGATTGATCCTAAAGATATAATACTTTATGGTGAATCTTTGGGAGGTGCAGTTGCGATAGATCTCGCCACCAAGAAAAATATAAAAGCATTAATAACAGAATCCGCTTTTAGTTCCACAAAAGATGTTGCAAGAGAACTTTATCCATTGTTTCCTACATTTATAATTAATGCCAAGTTCGATTCTTTTACTAAAATAAAAGAAATTTCCATTCCAAAGCTTATTATGCACAGTAAAGATGATGATGTAATATCATTCGCTCAATCAATAAAACTTTTTAAAGAGGCCCCTAAACCCAAAAGACATATTACTCTTACAGGCAATCACAATGATTGTTTTATTGATTCAGGACGCTTATATTCTTCAAGTATTCGTGATTTCTTGAAAAGTCTATGAAAGATAAAGTCTTATACGAAGTAGACCCGCATAATCGGCTTATCTTTAAAAGCCCAAAGAAATCTTCTAAACTCAGAAAATTCCGCAGAGTCTTAAGCGGTTATTTTAAGGTGGATAAGAAAAACTCCCTTCGTTACCAGGTCTATAAATCATCCGGAATATCTACACCACAAAAGATAGAATTTTCAGGCAAATACTCTCTTGGTAAAAAGAATAATCTTATTTTTACTTTGAATAAGTGGAACAATCAGTGCCAGGGGAACCGACTTAGATTAAGGACAAAACTTATAAACATTGACGGAAAAGAGATAGTCTTTCTTATTAGTTCCAAGAGGCCTGATGGGAAGAAGAAGATTTCTTTAATGAGGCTTGATGGCTCATGGAGCGTTGATGAAAATAATAGACTTAGATTTTCAGTAAAAAAAGAAAATTCTAAAACTGATAATCTAACTCTATTAAGTGCATGGAAATTAAATAAAAATAATGAGATAATTTATAATTGTGGAGTTAAAAAGAATAGCATTAAATTAAAAGGATATTGGGACATTAAGAAAAGATATAGACTTGGGTATATCTTAGATAGAAATACCCATTCAGGGTTTAATTTTACCAGCTCCCTCGGTAATATAATCAAAAAAGGAAAACTTCATTATATAAAGTTTGATATAATAGTAAATGTATCCAAAAAGAAGAGCATTAAAAGAGGCGTTATCTTTAGATGTAGATGGAACCTAAAAAGAAATAAACGTATCACGTTAGAACTTTTACCTGGTAAAAAAGAATTGAATTTGAAACTGACAAAAAAGATCTTAAATAAAAAAGGCATTATGTATATAGAATCTTTTATTAAAGAGAAAGAAAGATATTTAGGTGTAGGTACAGCATTCAGATGGTGATGCCATGAAAGAAATTAGTTACAGCCTAAAAGATAATTTTATTAAATCAGTAGGACGTTTTAAGGATAGAATTGCCATTGAAAATAGATTATCTTCTAAAGAAGAGGAGATTTCTTACAAAGAGCTGGGTGAAAAGGTTGAAAAACTAGCTTTTTTCCTACATTCATTAGGTCTTAAAAAAGGGGACAGGGTCGGTATTATTCTGGAAAACAGACCCCAGTGGTGTATTACTTTTTTTGCATTAAGTTATTTAGGTTTAGTAGCAGTTCCTTTAGATTCAAGATTGCCCCAGAAGAATATAGAGAGCGTATTTAGTGAATCCAAGCCAAAGTGTATTTTTATCTCCAAGGAAAACCAAGCTTCATGTGGGTTTATTGGGGAGATTGATGGTGTTGAAAAGATTATCGTCGTCGATCTTGAAAAAGAAGATGGTAAATTTATTCCATTTCCAACTGATGTAGTAGTTCCTAAAAATTTTAATACTACCGAGATAACTCCAGATGAACTAGCACTTATTCTATATACATCAGGTACAACCGATGTTCCAAAAGGGGTCATGCTGACCAACAAAAATCTGTGTTCAAATTTTAATTCCTTAGACAAAATCAAACTTTTTTCACACAAAGATATAATATTATCTTTATTGCCGCTTTATCATTCCTATCCATTGATGGCTACGCTTATTACACCGATCTTTAAAGGTTCTAAGATTGTTTATGTCCCATCTGATTGGCCAGAAAAATTAGTCGAATATTTAAAGACAACTAATACCACTATGTTTATTGCTGTTCCTCAGATATTGCATATGATGCATTCTAAGATAATGAAAAAGATAGAAGCCCTACCTACTTTAGTAAGGTTATATATAGAACTTATATCAAGGCTTGGCCTTAGTAGGATATTTTTACGTAAGTTTAAGAACGCATTCGGAAAAAGACTTCGTTTTTTTGTATCAGGAGGAGCAAAACTCGATGCGAATGTAGCAAAGGATTTTTTTAGATTTGGTATTAAGGTACTGGAAGGTTACGGTCTAACAGAAACCTCTCCTGTTGCAAGTTTTAATCCATTAAAAAAACAAAAGATCGGCTCCATTGGTAAACCTGTCCCGGATGTAAAGATAAATATCGTCAATAAAGATGTAGATGATGTAGGTGAGATCACCATCCAGGGCCCGAATGTCATGAAGGGCTATTACCAGGATGAGGAAAAAACCAAAAAAGTAATTAAAGACGACTGGTTTTATTCAGGGGACTTGGGGTACATGGATAAAGAGGGTTATATCTATATTACAGGACGGAGTAAAGAGGTTATAGTACTCACTTCAGGAAAAAACATTTATCCTGAAGAGGTCGAAAGGCATTATTCCACGACTCCTTATGTAAAAGAGATGTGTGTAATGGGAGTTTTAAAAAAGAAGGGAAGGGGCAATATAGAGTATCTACATGCAGTAGTAGTACCGGATTTTGAATTCTTCAAGGAAAGAGGCGAAATAAACCTCAGAAAGGTTCTAAAAAATAGTTTTGAGGTGTTATCCAAGGATATGGCTAACTATAAACATATTGTCGGTTTTACTGTTACAAAAGAAAATCTACCTAGAACACTTCTAGGAAAGATAAAAAGATATGAGGTTGAGAAAAAATTCCTTCCTATTATTTTAGACGAAGATAAAAAAGAAAAAGACATCTCTTTTGAAGAAAAAGAACTATTAGAGTCTGATACGGCAAAAGAACTTTTATCTTGCGTAAAAGACTCACTTGAAATCACTTCCCCAGTTCACCTTAGTGACAGTATAGAGCTTGATTTAGGGGTTGATTCACTTGGGAGGGTGGAACTTTTGTGTGCAATTGAAAAGCACTTTAATATAGATTTACCTGAAGAGATGGTAGCAGGTGAGATATTCACTGTAAAGGACCTTCTTTCAAAGATCGAAGATGCACTTAAAGAAGGAAGCTCCAAGAAAGATACAAAGGCTATTTCATGGCCAGATATTTTAAAAGAGCCCCTGTCAGATGAATTTAAGAAAAAGATATTGCTCCGACCCAGATTATTTGATTATATACTTACAGTTTTAGTAAAAGGAAGTATTGATATATTTTTCAGGATTTTTTATAAACTCAAGGTAGAAGGCTCGTCAAAGATTCCTAAAAAAGGTCCATATGTTTTATGTGTAAACCATACGAGTTTTTTGGACGGCTTTATTGTATCAGCTGGGGTACCGTTTAAAATTCAGTTACAACTATTTTTTATTGCATTCAGGAGATATTTTATATTCCCGATTATAAGGAATCTTGTAAAAAGATCAAGAATTATTCCTATAGATGCTACTGAAATAGTAGAGGCAATGAAGGCAACATGCTTTATTTTAAAGCATAATAGGGTATGTTGTATATTTCCTGAAGGGGAACGTTCTATAGATGGTAAGCTAAAAGAGTTTAAGAAGGGTATAGGTATAATCTCAAAGGAATTAAATGTACCTTTGGTGCCTACGTGTATTGAAGGGGCTTATGAAGCGTGGCCAAGAACACAGCGTTTTCCTAAATTACATCCTATAAAGATAAGGTTTGGTGATCCAGTGTCCTCAGAGGAGCTTATACAGAAAGGCCTTTTACTTGGCGCAAAGGATGAGTACGAAGCTATTGCCATAGCCTTAAGAGGAGAGTTCAAAAACTTTTCTCTTGCATAAATGCCTCCCAAGTGTTATATTTATATCCAAGATGCGTAATGCCACTTATATATATCCAATATATATTATATTATCCTCTATATTAGTTTTAGGAACATTTCTTCCAGCCCAGGCAGCCAATAGCGATTTTATACTAGCCAAGGAATCATTCCAAGATGAGTTCTATGAAGTAGCTGCCAACTCATTTGAAAAATTCATATCTGAAAACCCAAAAGATACAAATGCACTCTATGCCAAGCTTTTATTAGGTGAATCCTTAGTGCATCTTGCTAGATATAATGATGCTATACGCTGGCTTGATTCAATAATAAATTCTGAAGACGCCCTTCATTTAAGGGATGAGGCATTGTATTGGAAGGGAGAGATTTATTTTAAGACCAGGGACTTTGAAAAGGCAAGAGAATTTTATAGTAAGGTATTGAGCGATTTCCCTAAATCTAGATTCATATCATATTCAAAGTATTCTATTGCATGGTCTTTTTACCAAGAGGAAGAATATAAGAAAGCCTTAGATAAATTCTCGAACTTTTTATTAAAGCACCCATCCAGTGAATTATCTTCCGAAGTTAAATTAAAAATAGGTGAGATATTATATAGACTTAAAAGATATAATGAATCGCAAAGAGTATTGTCAAGATTTATTGTAGGAGAGAAGAATTCAAAGAATATTAAAAAAGCACATTTTTATATTGCAGAGGATTTTTATCATTTAGGTGATTATAAAAAGGCAGTCCAGTCTTACGAAGATTCTCTTAGCTCAGGCCTTGATTCGGATATAGATGCTCAGGCCCTCTACGGAAAGGCATGGAGCTATATGAAGATGGATAAATATGAAGATGCTGCTAGAGAGTTTGAAAGATTAAAGAAAGACGCACATGATAGTACTATTATAGATTCTGCAGTTTTTGGACAGGCAGAGTCTTTTAGTAAGATGAAAAGATTCGATGAGGCCTTAAAATATTATGATGAAGTTATAAAGGATTTCCCTGATAGTAAATGGGTGGATGATGCCTATTTAGGTAAAGGAGAAATGCTTTATAAGCTTGATTTATACGAAGAGGCACTGGATGTTTTTAAACAAGGACTAGACGTCTTTCCTTCCAGTGAATATTCAGATGATATGAGATATAATCTGGGTTGGATTTATTTTAAGCTTGGTAGATTTCATGAATCCATAGATGAATTCAGTATTGCCGTAAAAAGCTCCAGCAGTGATTTTTACCGCGTATCTTCGTATTGTAGACTTGGTGATGCATATACTCAAATAGGGGAATACGAAAAGGCGGCAGGTGTATATGATATGGTTTTAAAAGAGGCTACTGTAAATCCTGATGCAGTGTTTGGATATGTTGATTATGCCCAGTATCAAATAGCCCGCATATTATTCAAAAAGGAAAGATACGAAGGGGCGATATTATCTTTTCAGAGTTTATTAAAAAACTACCCTGATTCAAAAAACACAGAGGATGCAAGGTTTGGCTTGGCTGTAGCCTATTTCAAAAAAGGTGATTACAGCTCTTCTGTTAGGGAGCTCAAAAAATTCCTAAAAGATTATAAAGACACCAAGTATAAACAGGAAGCAAAGTTTCATCTGGCCAGTGCTTTTTATAACCTTACTAATTACAGGGAGGCCTTGCACATATTCAAGGAGATATCGTCTGGTGATGCTGAGTCAGAATCCTCTAAACAGGCAATGTATGAAATAGCCTGGTGTTATTACAAGATGATAGATGTAAAACGTGCATTGAACCAATTTGAGCAGTTTATTGCAAGGTACCCTGAAGATGATTTGGCTCAAGATGCGCGTTTTTGGATCGCTGAATATTACATGGATAAAAAGGACTTCAAAAATGCAAGAGGGTATTTCAGTGATATAATTAAAACTTATCCCAAAGGATCTTTGGCAGATGATGCTGCGTACAGAACGGCCATTATTTTTTATGAAGAAGGCAATAAAAATAAAAGCATAAAGGCATTGACTAGATTAAGAGAGAATTATCCGGATAGTGAGTTGATCCCGGTAGCAGGCCTTAAGATTACGGAAATATTAATCAAAAAAGGAAAATTTTCAGAGGCAAAAGGGACCCTTAAAAAATTCATGATGGATTACAAAGGGACTTCATACGCAAAGGTTGCCTCCAAATATCTGGGTGATGTCTTAAAAAAGGAAAAGGATTTTAAAGGAAGTATTGAATATTATAAACAGGCCTTGGATTCTAGGCGCGGTGATTTTAATGCCTATATCCAATATACTATAGCAGGGCTTTATGAAGAATTGGGAGAGTTTGATGTTGCAGTTTCAGAATATATGAAGGTTGGTTATATTTATCCTGATTCTATACGCATAGTAGCTGATTCACAGCTAGGTTGTGCAAAACTATTTGAAAAACAAAAAAAATGGAATGAGGCAGAAAAGCTTTATGAAAAAGTATCTACAATGGATGTAAAAGAGGCAACCTATGCAAGGGAGAGGTTGAGCTGGATAAGAAGGAATAAACGATAGGAGGAAATATGTTTGAAATTATTCAAAAAGGTGGACCTGTAATGTATCCAATTATATTTTGTTCTATACTTGCAGTCGCTATAGTCATAGAGAGGTTTTATCATCTCTATAAGGCAAAGATAGACACAAAGGATTTTATGAATAATGTAGAGATTACAGTGAGACACAATAAAATCGCAGAGGCAATAAAAATTTGCGAAAAGACACCTGGGCCTATTGCACACATAGTTAGGGCCGGCATATTGAAGCATGATAGGTCTAGGCAGGAGATAAGAGAGTCTATTGAGGACGCAGGCCACCAGGAAGTGCCTCGACTTGAAAAGCATCTAAGCCTTTTAGCGACTATAGCTCATATAGCCCCTCTTTTAGGACTTTTGGGTACTGTTACAGGTATGGTGAGGGCATTTCAGATAATACAGGAAAAATCAGCTTCTTTTAACCCAGTAAGTCCAGGGGATTTGGCTGGAGGTATTTGGGAGGCACTTTTGACTACAGTAGCAGGTCTGATCGTAGCTATTCCCACAGTTGTTTTATATAACTACCTTGTGAATAGGGTAGATGAGTTTGTTCTTGAGATGGAGAGAAGCGCAACTGAAGTTACAAATATTTTATCGAGGTAATTATGAGACTTAAACGCCATGTCCAATTTGAAAAGGGTCAGCTTGATATAGCTCCGCTTATAGATTGTGTGTTTCTGCTTCTTATATTTTTTCTTCTGACGTCGAATTTTATATTTCAGCCAGGGATAAAGATAAACCTACCAAAGGCAGTAACCAGTGAGGTGGTACAAGATAATACACTTGTGATTACAATGACCTCAGATAATAGATTTTATCTGAATGAGGCACCAATAACCCTTGCTGAATTGAAACGTAAACTTAAGAGACTGCCTAATAAACAAAAGCCTATTTTAATAAAGGCAGATAGGGGTGTGGCCTTGGGTAAGGTTGTTAGTATATGGGACTTTTGTAGAGATATCGGGGTTACTCAGGTAAATATAGCTACAAATCAGGAGGCCCGCTGAGGTTGAAATTTCTTACGCGTTTATTAAGAGATCGTAACTTAAATATAGCAATACTTATCTCTGCGTCGTGGCACGTGCTTTTTGCGTTTTCTGTATCTCCTGTATTGACATCAGGGGGCGTAAAAGAGAATTCTACAGAGATATGTTTTCTTGGTTCAATCTTGGAAAAAGTCGGTACAGTTCCTGATAGATCGTTTAGCTTGCAGAAAGATAGTGACATTGCACCATCACCAGTTAGCTTGACATCGCCCCAAGGCCTTTTAAAATCTGTAAGTTCTATTTCAGATAAAGACAGTACTGTGTTTTTTGAAAATGAGAGTAAAAAGAGCGGTTTTAGCTTATATTATAAGAAAAAACCTAAGATTAAAATAAGGTTTAAAGGTCTTTTGGTATCTGGTTCAGCAAAACACAGAAAGCTTCTATATAAGCCGGATTTACCAATGGAACAAATATTGCCAACTGAATTTAACTCTGACTTAAGCGTTACTGTTAGGTTTAAAATCTCAAGGCATGGGTTTGTTGAATCGCCAGATTGTCTTAGATCCAGCGGCTCTTCTGAGGTAGATCAGATGGCTTTAAGATATGTAAGGAAATGGCAGTTTGCACCAATCGGTGAATCTCAAGGCATTTCACAAGAAGGCATGGTAAGGCTTGTCTTTGATCGGTGATGATAAAGGTAGAATTTTCCCTGGCAATTGCAATATATCTTATTTTTACAGTATGCCTGATATTGGTACTGTGGCTTTTTTTTGAAAGAAAAAAACTCAAGACATTGGTTTCTCTAAAGGAGAAAGGGTTTTTCTGGCAGTGTAATGTCTGTACATATGTGTATGTAGATAGTACGCACGATGTAATATCTAAATGCCCAAGGTGTGAGAGTTTTAATAAAAAGTCAGACGAATCTTCATAACAAAAGGAGGCTATATGCCTGAAGGAAAAAGATCAACATCAGAAGAAAAGCTGCCTATAGGCCCACCACTGAAGGTGTTGGACCATAGGACTGTCAGTAAGGGTTTTGGCTGGTGGTCAGCAGTAGTTCTGATCGAGTCATGGGGCAATAAGAGGTTGTGCCTTTATCTTTGGCAGAAATCAGATACTGGCTGGAAGAGAAAACAGAAATACACTATTCATAGCCAAGAACGCTGGAAGCTGATATCTGCATCAATTGAGGAATTGATAGAGGAATTACAGTAACCCTTTAACAATAGGAAACAATATATTATGATTAATAACTCTAAGAGTAGAGGTATAGCTCTTTTTATAACCTTGACTCTGCTTTTACTGCTTTCCATCATAGTTATAGCAGTTCTATTAAATTCATATAACTATGCGAGTGTTAGTGAGAGACAGATAAGGAGGTTAAGGGCCCTTTCCTTAGCAGAATCAGGTATCCACTATGCTTATTGGAAGATCAAGGTTGGCCAAGATGATGAGGGTGAAGATATAGATTTTGATGATGGGATGCTTCATGTATTACATCCTACTGAACAGATCCCTGAAGATATAGATATAGAGATACAGGTATTACCTCCTGATGAAAACAACCGCAAGACCATCCGCTCTACAGTAACCTACTAAAAACCTCAAATTCCCGCCTACCCTTGACAAAGTAAGTTCCTTAGGGTATATTTTATTCTATCTAAGTTTAGGTAAGTATATTAGGGGGTGTTATAGATGACCAGACTCATGGATACAGAGGAATTGGCCAAATACCTCAAGCTTGAGAAGCAGACCATTTATAATTGGCTCCATCAGAAGAAGATCTCAGGGATAAAAGTGGGCCATGTCTGGAGGTTTGACAAGGAGTCGATTGATAAGTGGCTTAGTTCTCAAATGGTAGAGGCCAGTTCAAAGAAGAAATAAAGGGTTTTTTGTATGATTAATACAAAGACAATTACAGGGTTATATATAGGGGAGAATAGTGTGGAGTTTGCAGTTCTTAGCGGCACTCTAAAGGGTCCAAAACTAGTTAAGTCCGGAAAGACCTATATATATCCTGAAAATGCTACTGAAAAAGATAAAGAACAAACATCAAGGGATCACTATATAGTAGATGCCATGAGAAGACTCTTTAAAGAAAATAATATAAAGCCATTAAATGTAGTTTTTGGTATCTCTGGCAGAGATGTTATGGTGCGTTCTTTTCAGATGCCAAAGATACCAAAGGGAGAATGGAATACAGCGGTAAATTTTGAGGCAGCACGTTATATACCCTTGCCTATGGAACAAATAATCTCAGATTTTAAGGTATTTCAGAATCTGCCTTCATCAAACGATATGGATGTGGTATTTGTTGCTGTAAGACAGAATGTAATAAGACATTTTATAAAACTATTACAGAGTGTTGGTATAAAGTCAGCTATTATAGAGCCGGCACCTTTTAGTCTTATTAGGGTATTTAATGCCTCTGGGCAGATAAATACCGACATGAATGCTTTGATAGTTAATTTAGATATCACTACAGCCAATATAAGTATCCTTAGAAAAGGTGTACCTTACATAATAAGAGATGTTTCTTTGGAACCAGATGAGGCTTCTTCAGCTGAGGCTACATCTGAAAAGATTATTTCTGATATAAAGCTTTCACTTGATTTTTACAAAAAAAAGTTTCCTTCTGAACCCATAGATAAGATAATTATTGATAGCCTAATGCCTATTGAGGATTTACAGCATCTAGTAGGAAAAGAATTGGGTATACCAGTAGAAGTCGGAGACCCTTTAAAAGGTATAAACATTGAAAAAGAAACTCCTTCTAAACTTAGCATTGCATTTGCCTTGGCCCTTCGTGGGCTATCAAAATCTTCTCTGGATTTGACGCTTCGTATAGAAGGATTACTTGATTATAAGCAGAGAGATCAATTTTTAAAAGTTTTATATTTAGAAGCATCGGTTGTAGGAATACTATTAGTTATATTGAAGGTATTATCCATGCAAGCACTGGAGCCTCTTACAAGTGAATTAAATATTACTATATCTTCAAGGCCGAACATAAAAAAAGAAATTGCATTAAAAACAGATAATATAACAAAATTAAATAAGGTAGAAGCTGATATCAAAGAAAGAATAGATCTTTTGGAGGGTATGATACCCAAAAGGACTTATGTCACAGCTAAGCTGAATGAGCTTACAGAATTAGTACCTAATAATCTCTGGCTAACAGAACTTGATTTTAGGGAGACCCTTAACGAAAAAGATCCTAAGCTAGCTATGAGATACTTTAATATAAATGGTTATTGTGTTTCAGATGAGGGTAAGAAAGAGGAAGATACTGTTAGAGACTTTTTAGCTGATTTAGAAGCATCTAGTGCTATAAATAGTGGCATGCGACAAGGCAAGTTACTTTCAGTAGAAAAATCTGAACTTGAAGGTGAAAAGGTTGCTAGTTTTGAAATATCTTTTGAGGGGCTATAGGTTTTATTATGAAGATAGATATAAAAAATATTCCTAATAATATAATTATAGCTTTTGTAGCAATAATTGTTGTTGCAGTATTTATCGGTATAGCATTTATTTACATCCCTTTTAATAGCAACACAAAGGAAGTTAGATCTAAGATATCAGCTGAGAAGAATAAGAATGCCCTTATTGGCAGAATAAATTCATTAGAAAGGCGTTTGGATTTTTATAAAAAAAGGACTCTAGATGCAAAAGATTCTTCGTGGATGCTAGGAGAGATTTCACGTATAGTTAAAGAAGAAGGGATAGAGGTATCTTCTATTGAGAAGACCCCATTAGAAGAGAAAGACCTTTATACTAAATTAGGTGTTGCACTAGATGTGTATGCTACTTACCATAAACTCGGCAAATTTTTATCCAAGGTGGAGTCAGAAGAAAAATTTTTTAGAGTAGAATCCCTCAACATGAAAAGGATAGATGCTGATGAGGATTTTAGTAATTTGAAAGAGAAATTCAAACCCTTTGATGTTAAGGCGAATATTATAATAAGTACAGTTGTCTTAAAATAATTTTATGGCAGATACTAAAAAGAAGAAACAACAAATGGAATATATAGCTGTAGCAGTCCTTTCTGTGATAGCTATTTTTATTGCTGTAAGTAAATTCACAGAAAAAGGACAAAAAGGGAGTGTTTTCCCTACACAGTTATTTACTAAAAAACCGCAACAAGAAAAAGGGATTAAACCCATAGCACATGATGAATATGGAGTTGAATATGCTGCTATCGGTAAAAGGATACCATTTAAAAGTCCCTTAGAAGAAAGAGAGAAAAAAATAGTAGTTGAAGAAGAAATCATTCTGCCTGTAATGATTGTAGAAGGCATGATATGGAATAGTTCAAGGCCTCAGGCAGTTATAGATAAGAAGATATATAATGTGGATGACGTGATATATGGTGCTAAGATCGAGGATGTGACTAAGGATGGGGTCCATTTAAGGTATAAAGGAAAAGAGTTTGTTGTAAGACCAAAACCCTTAATTAACTTATGAATAAAATTATGAGATTATTTATAGTTTTTATCTTCACCCTTTTTATAGTATGTCCTGCTATTACTGCGGAGGGAGAAAGGGAAGATCTTTTTTCTGGCCAGGAGATGAATCCCGATAACCTGATTTCAATGGATTTTCAAGATGCTAGCCTGAGGACAATCTTAAAGGTTTTTTCTCAGCAGTCAGGCCTGAATTTTGTAGCAAGCCAGAATATAGCAGATCAGACTGTTACGATTTATTTTGATAATGTCAGAGTAGAAGATGCTATCACATATCTTATGGATGCGAATAACTTTACGTATGAACGAGGTGAAGGTAGTAATATTTTTATGGTCAAGCAATCTGATAAACCAGAAATCAAGACCATAACAAAGATATATGAATTAAAATATGCTCAACTCTTAGCCCCTCCCTCAGAAGATGACGAAGATGACGATGAAGATGATTACAAAACTGATGAAGAAGATCAAAAAGCAGAATTCCTTTCAGTTATAGAGGGAATACTTTCTGAGCATGGTAAGATGATAGCAGATAAAAGGTCTAATACTCTTATCATAACAGATATCCCAAGCCAGTTTGGTATTATTGAAGAGGTCTTAGAGAGATTGGATATGCGGACACAGCAGGTCATGATAGAGGCAGAGATAATAGAGACCTCTACCACTACTGCTGATAGACTTGGTGTAAACTGGTCAGGATCTTTTGGAGCTTATACAGGTCCTGTGGCAGCTACCATAGCACCTCTTAGGGGCAGGTTTAGTAAAGATAGTAGTGTAGGAGAAGGGATTACCACAACAGGCAGTTTTAATATGTCAGGTGTTACAGCTACCTTGAATGCAGTGTTAAGCGATACTGATACAAAGATCCTAGCAAGACCAAAGATCCTTACCTTAAATAATGAAAAGGCCCTTATAGAGCTGACTGCAGAAACTGTAGTAGCAGTTGAGACAGTTACTACATCTACGGGTGAGACCTCTATTACAAGTACAAACCCAGTTACTGAATCTACAGGCATAACCCTGGAGGTTACGCCACAGATAAATAAAGACGGGTACATTACTATGCACATAGAACCCACAGTGATAGTGCCAGTTCTATCCAGCTTTTTTGCAGAGGGTGATGATACATATGTAGATCCGCAGACCAGAAAGGCCTCTACTACTGTTATGGTTAAGGATGGTGAGACTGTTATTATAGGAGGGCTTATATCCAAACAGGATACTTATGGTTTTGAAAAGATTCCTTTTCTTGGGGATATCCCTCTTTTAGGCCTGGCATTTCGCTATAAGTCAAAAGATGAAGTAGATAAAGAGCTCCTCATATTTATTACCCCTCACATTATTAAAGAAAGTACATATGTCCTTGAAGATGTTACTGAGCGCGAACAGGAAAAACCAAAGGCAGTAAGGGATAAGAAGATCTCATCTGTCTTAGATCTAATAGGGAGATAGTTTATAATATCTATGAAGAAATCCAGTGAAAAACTAGGTCAAATACTTATTAAGGAAAAGGTTATTACAAAAGAAGGCCTGCAGAGGGCGCTTCAGGTTCAGAAAAAGGACAAGGCAAGGCTTGGAGATGTCCTTGTAAACCTCGGGCTTGCCACAGAAAAAGATATTGCAGTTAGCATGGCAAAGCAATTAGGTATTCCATATGTTTCTTACAATAAGGGTCTTTTAAAGGCTGCTCAAGGCCAGGATCTTGCAAAGTTAATACCTGAGGAATTTGCCCGCCTTCATAAAGTCTTACCTATATCAAAGCATCTGCAATCTTTGACTGTTGCATTTATGGATCCATTGGATTTAATTACAATGGACAATTTAAAATATATGACAGGATGCGGGATAAACCCTCTTATAGCTACCAAGTCTGATTTAGATAAAGCCATAGATGAATTTTATGAAAGAGAGCATCGTTTAAGCGGTACAGTAAGCGATTCATATGAATTAGAGAATGTTAAGGCAGAGAAACATACTACAGAGAAGGACATTAGTCTTGATGATTTAGTAGCAAAGGCAGAAGAGGCTCCCGTAGTAAAACTTGTAGACCTTTTTATTGTACAGGCCATAAAAGATAGAGCCAGTGATATACACATAGAGCCATTTAAAGATAAGGTAAATATAAGGTACAGGATAGATGGGAAGCTTTATGAAGTTCCTCCGCCTGCAAAGGGACTTTTACCGGCTATTGTTTCCAGAATAAAAATCCTTTCAAATCTTGATATAGCAGAGCACCGCCTGCCTCAGGATGGGGCGTTTTTTGTAAAGGTAGAAGGCAAAGATATTGATATCCGTGTATCTACAATACCTGCTGTGCATGGAGAAAAGGTGGTATTGAGGATATTAGATAGGTCGCAGACACTCTTGGATCTTGATGAGCTTGGCTTTGAGGCAAGTCACCTTGAGAGTTTCAAAAAGATGGTAGCACGCCCTCATGGATTGATCCTGGTTACAGGGCCTACTGGAAGTGGAAAGACTACCACGCTTTATGCTGCATTGAATGAAATAAAAAGCCCACGTAAGAATATCTCAACAGTCGAAGACCCTGTGGAATACAGGATCGAGGGTATAAATCAGGTTCAGATACAGCCAAAGATAGGATTGACATTTTCACAGTCATTGCGTTCTCTCTTAAGACAAGACCCTGATATAATAATGGTGGGAGAGGTCAGGGATAGTGAGACAGCACAGATTTGTATACGTGCGTCTCTTACAGGGCATCTGGTATTGACGACTTTACATACTAATGACGCTGCCAGCGCTATATCAAGACTTGTAGATATAGGTATTGAGCCGTATTTAATAAGCCCATCTTTAGTCCTTGTGGCTTCTCAAAGGCTTATTCGAAAACTTTGTTCCGAGTGTAAAGAGGCATACGAGACAACATCTAAACTAAAAAAAGATTTCAATATAAAAGAAGGCCTTTTATACAGGGCAAAGGGTTGTGACGAGTGCAGCCATACTGGCTACAAAGGAAGGATAGCTATTTTTGAACTAATAGTAGTAGATGATAAGTTAAGAGAGTTGATTTCACGAGGATCTACGCTTAGCGAGATTAAGGGTGTGTTAAAGGAGTTAGGTGTAAGGTCTCTTAAGGATGCTGGCACTAGAAAGGCAGAAGCAGGAATTACGAGTATCGAAGAAGTATTAAGTATAACAGTGTAAGAGGTAATATATGAGCCTTTTCAAATATGTAGCAAGGGACCGCTCAGGAAAATCTATAGAACAGACTATGGAAGCTGGTTCAAAGGAAGAGATAATAAAATCTTTACGGTCAAAAGATCTTTTTGCAGTATCTGTAGAGCAAGTTGTTGAGCAAAAGCCGAAAAATAAAACATCTCAAAAGAGACATTTTCATCGCAATATCAGATCCGCTGACCTTATAATGTTTGCGGTGGAACTGTCAACGCTTTTGAATTCAGGTGTCACTATAATAAAAAGCCTATATATACTTTCTAAGCAGATAGAATCTCGCATTCTCTTAGATGCTGTAGAAGCAATAATAAAGGATATTGAAGCTGGAGGTACCTTTCATAATGCGTTAAAGAAACATGAGAAGATTTTTTCTTCATTCTGGATTCATACGGTTCAGACAGGAGAGGCCAGCGGACATCTTCCTTTGAGCCTTGAGCAACTCGCCAAATATTTAGAAGAGGCCGACGCCCTAAGAAAGAAGATAGTTTCTGCAATGATTTATCCGATAATACTTGTATGCCTTGCAACAGGTGCGATAGCAGTATTTTTAATAAAGATCATACCTATATTTGCTGATATATTCAAAGGTTTTGACGTAGAACTCCCTCTTCTTACTCAGGTAGTAATTGCATCAAGCAATCTTTTTAGAAGATACTTTTTGGTTATGCTAGGAAGTTTTGTGACAGTATTTTTTATCCTCAGAAAGTATATATCTACAGAAACTGGTAGGATCCGATTTGATAGGGTTAAGTTGAGTTTGCCTGTTTTCGGGTCATTGCTTAAGGAAGTAGCTATAGAAAGGTTTGCAAGTGGCCTTTCTACTCTTATTAAAAGTGGAGTTCCGGTATTACATGCACTTGAGATATCTGAGAAAACCGCAGATAATAAGATAATGCAGATATCGCTCAAGGAGGTGACTACATCTGTCAGGGAAGGCAAGAGTATGTCCCAGACAATGGAGGAGCATGAGTTGTTTTCCCCGCTTGTTGTGCAGATGATAGGCGTAGGAGAGGAAATAGGAGAATTAGGAAAGATGCTGGATAAGATATCCAGATTTTCCAAAGATAGGGTGGATACATTTGTAGCACGACTTACAGCAATGTTTGAGCCAATAGCATTAGTTGTTATTGGGATTGTAGTTGGAGTTCTTGTCATGGCAATGTTTTTACCTATATTCAGCTTATCCAGTGCAATAAGGTAAATATAATATATGTTAAAAAATATTTGACATAGTAACGTTATAAGGTATACTTTTAGTAAGTTTATTTTTATCTTAATTGGGTAAGATAAAAAAGAAAAGGAGGAGTCATATGAAGAGAAAAGGTTTTACACTTATAGAGCTTCTTATAGTAGTTATCATTATAGGTATCTTAGCTGCTATAGCTATACCTCAATTTATGTCTGCCTTAGAGAAATCTAAAGCTACAGAGGCTTATATAGGGCTTGGGAAAATAAGAACTATCCAGGCTATATATAAAGCTGAAAACGGAGGATATACAGACGATTCGGATGAACTAGATGATTTTCCTGGAGCTGAGACTTATTGGACTTTTTCACTATTAGATTATGATGATGATGATACTCAATATACTGCTATAGCTGAAAGATTAGCCGTAAATGATCCTTTAACTTTAGTTGATAACCAGATAAGGATAGATGAAGAAGGTAGAAGGATAGCTTTAGACGGCCCTAACGATGATGATGATGCTCCATGGATAGATTGGCCTTATTAATTATTTTTTTAAATAAAGTAAACGCAAACAAGAGGTTTTATATATGATAAAAAAGAAAAAAGGTTTTACCCTTTTAGAGCTTCTTATAGTAGTTATTATAATAGGCATACTTGCTTCAATGGCTATACCTCAATATCAGAGGATACTTGTAAGGTCAAAGACTGCAGAGGCCTTGACAAATTTAGGGGTTCTCAGAGGGTCTATGGATAGATACTGGTATGACCAAGTAGCAGGAGGGGATATATATGTACCATTAGATGTGCTGATTGTAGGTAATCCTATTAATGGTTTAGATATAGATAATCCTAATGGTGTTCCAGATCGTAAATGGAATTATGGCATAGATGATGATAGTAACCCTGGTGATCCTGCATTAGATGATAAGGATTTTGTAATAGAGGCGCAGATGCT
>CAZMID010000012.1:0-32440 GCA_964566255.1 uncultured Planctomycetia bacterium
CTTTATAGCAGGTTTTATTGATTCAAGTGGCATATGAGTAATTTCAAGTCCTGGAATTATTTTTATCTTCCAGTTTTTATTTATATCTTTACATGCTTTTAAAATACCATCTATAACAAATTCAATATTTGAAGAATCCGCATGATCAGTTATGCCTATAACCCTATAGCCCTTTACTTCTGCGCGCCTTGCCAATTCACTTGGCAAGAGACTCCCATCACTTAATAAACTATGTGTATGTAAATCAATCATTTTTTTCTCCATGGCGTCCCAGGGGTGATTCGAACACCCGGCCCCAGGTTTAGGAAACCTGTGCTCTATCCATCTGAGCTACTGGGACTCTAGTACTGAATCATTGAATAGACTGGAAAGTCCTTTAGTTTTGCCCGACCATTCAAATCTGAAAGTTCTATGACAAAAGCTATTTCTACGATTTCTCCTTTTACCTTTTTTACAAGATCTGTTACTGCACTCATTGTACCACCAGTTGCCAAAAGGTCATCTATCAATAACACTCTGGAACCAGCTGGAAAAGCATCTTCGTGGATTTCAAGCGTATCTTCACCATATTCCAAAGAATAGGTTGCACTAAAAGTCTTATAAGGTAATTTTCCTTTTTTTCTTACAGGCACAAATGCTGAACCTAATTTATATGCTAATGCCCCTCCAAAGATAAAACCGCGGGACTCGATAGCTGCAATTACATCGATCTTTTTATCTGCATAACGCTTTGTTAGGATATCAATAACTTCTTTAAATTTATCCTTATCGTTTAAAAGTGTTGTGATGTCTCTAAAAAGAATCCCCTTCTTTGGAAAATCCTGGATATTACGGATACAATCTTTTAAACTTGTCATTTTAGTATTCTCCTAATTCTCCGCTTTGTTGAATGATATATGTTCTTAGTTTTTCAAGGGCTGCGGATTCTATCTGTCTAACCCTTTCCCTTGTTATGCCAAAAACCTTCGCGGTCTCTCCTAATGTATGAGTCGTACCATCTATCAAACCAAATCTTAAATTTAATATTTTTCTTTCTCTTTCATTCATACGATTGAGTAATTTACCTACTCTTTCACGTCTTAAGGTCTCAGTTACATTATCCATAGGAGAAGAACTTCCTTCATCTTCTATTAAGTCCATGAATTGACCTGTACCATCATCACCGATAGGCGCATCCAATGATGAAACCTTTGCAGCAACCTCACTGATCTCCCTGACCTTTCTTATGGGAAGTTTCATTTTCTTGGCAACTTCTTTTATCTTAGGGCGTCTACCGTATTTCTGAGTAAGCTGCTCTGTTATCCTCTTCCATCTATTTATTATTTCTGTCATGTAGACAGGGATCCTTATAGTCTTTCCCTGATTCGCAATGGCCCTTGTTATGTATTGCTTTATCCACCATGCTGCATAAGTACTAAACCTATACCCTTTATTAGGATTATATTTTTTAACAGCCTTGATAAGGCCAAGGTTTCCTTCTTCTATAAGGTCCATCATAGGTACACCCAGCCTTGAATAACGCTTTGCAATATTTATAACAAGTCGTAAATTAGACTGGATCATTTTCTTACGAGCTCTGGAATTTCCCTTTCTGATTTTACGAGTTAGGGACTTTTCCTGTTCAGGAGTTAAAAGCGAAATATCCTTTATTGCCCTTAGATAAAGCTTTATTGTATCCATAGTCATTTTTTTATTGCAGCTTGGGCTGCTGCTAGCCTTGCAATAGGAACTCTAAAAGGTGAACAGCTAACATAATCCATGCCAGCGTTATGACAGAATTCAATAGAATTAGGTTCTCCTCCATGTTCTCCACAAATCCCAACCTTTAGATTCTTGCGAGCCTTTCTGCCTCGCTCGATCCCAAACTTAACAAGCTCTCCTATTCCTTCCTGATCGATTGTCTGAAACGGATCATCAGGTAAAATGCTCTCCTTAATATATTCTGGTAAAAACCCTCCTATATCATCCCTTGAGAATCCAAACCCCATCTGAGTAAGGTCATTTGTGCCGAAAGAGAAAAATTCAGCAACTTCTGCTATCTTTCCAGCAACAAGCACTGCTCTTGGGATTTCTATCATGGTACCAAATATATAAGGTATAGTTTTAAGGTTATACTTTTTAAGAGTTTCTTTATAAATTTTTTCAACAATACTTTTTTGTTTTATCAATTCATTCTTATCGCACACTACAGGAATCATTATTTCAGGAAAAACCTTCTTCCCTGATTTTATGAGTTCTGCTGCTGATTCAAGAATCGCTCTAACCTGCATCTCGGTAACTTCTGGATAAGTAATCCCGAGTCTAACACCTCTATGACCCATCATAGGATTAGTCTCTCTTAAATTTATAGCCCTTTTATCCAACTCCTCTATAGTTATACCAAGACTTTCAGAAAGATTTTTAAGTTGACTCTTCTGGTGAGGCACAAATTCATGTAATGGAGGATCAAGAAGTCTTATGGTAACAGGTAATCCCTCCATTGCCTCCAAGGTTCCCTTTATATCAGACTTTACATGCTTATAAAGTTCTTTTAGGGCATTTTTTCTTTCTTCAAGTGTCTTTGAAAGAATCATCTTGCGTAATTTAAAAAGCGGCTCTTCTGCGCCTTTTCCATAGAACATGTGCTCTGTCCTAAAAAGACCTATTCCTTCTGCACCAAATCCTCTTGCACGACTAGCATCCTCAGGCGTATCTGCATTGGTCCTGACCTTAAGCCTACGTAAAGAATCACAGTTTTTAAGAAATCCTTCGAGGATTTTATTTTCTTTTCCTGCATCTATCATAGGAAACTGTCCCTTATAAACAGTGCCCTTGGTACCATTTAATGAAACCCATTCTCCTTCTTTAAGTGCCTTGCCATTTACAGAAAATTCCTTTTTTCCAGCATCAACTGAAATCTCACCACATCCTACAATACAGCACTTACCCCAGCCACGAGCAACCAATGCTGCATGTGAAGTCATGCCTCCTCGTGCAGTCAGAATTGCCTCAGCTGCGCGCATACCTTCTACGTCTTCAGGATTAGTCTCTTCACGCACAAGGATTACCTTTTTATTCTGCTTCTTCCATTTAACCGCATCTTCTGCAGTAAATACGATTTGTCCAGTTGCACCACCTGGCCCAGCAGGTAAGCCCTTTGCCAATGGTTTTGTCTTTGACTCTTCCTTTGGATCAATAATTGGATGCAATAACTCATCCAATTGACTTGGTGTTACTCTCATTACAGCCGTCTTTTTATCAATAAGCTTTTCCTTGAGCATATCAACTGCCATTTTAATTGCAGCTGGGCCGTTTCTTTTACCTACCCGACACTGAAGCATAAAAAGAGTTCCTTTTTCAATGGTAAACTCTATATCCTGCATATCATTATAATGCTTCTCAAGCCTTGTTCTTATATCACAAAGATCTTTATAGATCTTTGGTAGAAATTTTTCAAGAGTCAAAAGATTTTTATTCTGTCCACTTGATGAATAAGAATTAATTGGGGCAGGCGTACGTATACCTGCTACAACATCTTCTCCTTGTGCATTAATAAGGTATTCTCCATAGAATTTATTTTCTCCGTTAGCTGGATTCCTTGTAAAAGCAACTCCTGTTGCAGAGTCCTCCCCCATATTTCCAAAGACCATAGTCTGAACATTTACTGCAGTGCCCCACTCATCAGGAATACTTTCAATCCTTCTATAAGCTATTGCCCTCTTTCCATTCCATGACGAAAACACTGCACCTATCCCTCCCCATAATTGTTCATATGGATCATCTGGAAAATCTTTTCCTAAAACTTCTTTTACTTTTTTCTTGTAAGCTGAACATAATTCTTTTAAATCCTTGGCATTTAAATCTGTATCAGTCTTTACACCTTTTTTCTTTTTCATTGAAGACATTAAGGCTTCTAATTGTTTTCGGATCCCTTTTCCTTCTTCAGGTTCAATGCCGGCTGACTTTTCCATGACAACATCTGAATACATGGTTATAAGACGTCTGTATGCATCATAAGTAAATCTTTCATTGCGGGTTTCTTTAACAAGGCCTTTTATGGTCTTCTCAGTTAATCCTACATTTAAAACTGTCTCCATCATGCCTGGCATTGATTTTCTTGCGCCTGAACGTACAGAGACCAAAAGTGGATTCTTCTCGTCCCCAAAACCTTTTTTCATAAGAGATTCTACTTTTTTTAAATTCTTAATTACCTCTTCTTTTAAATCCTTTGGATATTTCCCTTTATTTTTATAATAATAAGTGCACACTTCTGTTGTTATCGTAAATCCTGGTGGAACAGGTAATTTTAAATCCTTATGACCTGCCATCTCTCCGAGATTTGCACCTTTCCCGCCTAAAAGATTTTTCATGCTTCCTTTTCCGTCTGCTTTCCCCCCACCAAAGAAGTAAACCAACTTCGACATCTTTCTAACCTCCCTTTTTATTTCACCACTATCTGTGGTAATTTCGCTAAATCAGCTACTTTATTTATATATAAAGAATTTATTTCTTTCATCATTGAAAGACGATTTAGCCTTAAAGATTTGTCTTCTACGTTTACAAGTACATTATCAAAAAAATCATGTAACGCTTCAAAAAATACCTCGCCGTATTCTTTAGTTACATTCTTATATTCTTCTTTATCGACAAGTGACTTGATCCTATCTCTTGCTTTTAAATATGTCTTCCAGACTTTAATTTCAGGTTCTTCTTTTAAAAGCTTCTCATTTACCTTAGGGAATTTTTCTAGCTTTGAACCCTTTAAAATATTACTAGTCCTTTCTACTACCTTCGCTGCCTTTAAAAAATAACTTTCACTTTTAATCAATGAAAGTATCTTTATCCTGTTAAATATGTCGACTATATCAAAGCAATCTACTTCTAAGACGGCCCTTTTCAATTCAATAGGCCTAACGTCTCCCATTAAAAATTCAATCCTCTCCTTAATATAAGAGATGACTTTATCTTTTAAATCTAATTTTGATACTTTTAGTTTATCAGGATATAATTCAATAGATTTTTGAACCAATTCATATAAATTTATCCTTAAAGACTTATCCTTTATTATCTGAATGAATCCTTGAGCATTTCTTCTTATGCCAAATGGATCAAAGCTTCCTGTTACTCCTACCCCCATTCCTAAAAAGCCAACTACATTATCTATCCTATCACTCAATGCAAGGATTACGCCTTCTAAAGTCTCTGGTAACTTATCGTCCATTCCTTGAGGTAGATAATGTTCTTTTATAGCTAAAGCTACTTCCTTATTCTCATTGCTCTTTAAGGCGTAAACTCCACCCATTATACCTTGAAGACTCGGAAACTCTCCTACCATATGGCTAACCAAATCTACCTTTGATAGAAGTGCGGCCCTTTCAACATTTGACTTTAAATCGCCTTTTAGATTCAATGTTTCACAAATAAAATAAGAAAGTTTTTGCAGGCGATTAATTTTTTCGGACATATTACCTAAATCCTTCTGAAAAATCAAGTCTTTTAATTGAGGGAGGCTTTCTGATAAGGGAATCTTTGTATCTTCGTCGAAGAAAAATAAACTATCCTTGAGCCTTGCCTCTAGGATATTTTCATAATTCTTTCGGATAGCTCTTATATTATGGGATTTTTTATCTATTACAGCTATAAAATGATTTACGAGTTGACCTTTTCTCATTACAGGAAAAAGTCTCTGATATTTTGACATGCTAGCCTTAAGTACTTCTTCTGGTAGCGTCAGAAATTTTTTATCAAACTTCCCAGAAAACACAATGGGTTCTGTCACCATAAAATTAACTTCTTCCAGAAGATTCCTATCAACATAATCATCCGAACGAAGCTTCTTCAGCTTATTTAAGATCAATCTTTTTATCTGATTCTTCCTATCATCTGGATCAACTATATAATCTCTACGTATAGATCTTAGGTATCTTTCTGGAAATATTGGATTTATTTTTTTCTGGGGGATATGGCCGATTTTAATCTCTAAGCTATCTTTGCCAAATAATACTAATATTGATTCTATGGGCCTTGCAAAATATATATTAGAATCATCCCATCTCATTTTCTTTGGAAAATGGATATTCTTTATAATATTAGGGATGATGCGATATAAAACATCTTTTGTAGATTGAGCTTGGTTTTCCTTTTCTATGACGATATATTCGCCTTTTGGGGTTGATTTAACCTTCAGATCCTCTAGCTTTACGCCCTGAGACTTTGCAAAACCAAATGCTGTTTTCGTAGGGTTTCCTTTATCGTCAAATGCAACTCTTTTAGGTGGGCCAAGGACTTCCTTAGAAAGTCTTTCCTGCTCTAGCGAAACATCCTTTATATAACAAGTTAACACCCTGGCTCCCCCTGAAGAATTTATATCCCCATAACTTATGCTATTAGAAGCAAATTCTTTCTGAAACGCATTCTTTAATTCATCTAATGCAGGTCTAACATAAGTTACTGGTAATTCTTCAACATTTATCTCTAGCAAAAAATCTCTACAGTTTTTATTCATGTCTTAAGATATAATTCTGCGCATTGTTTCGCAAGGGATCTTATCCTTCCTATATAACGAGGTCTCTCACTCTGCCCTATAGCCCCGCGTGCATCAAGTAGATTAAATGCATGAGAGGCCTTTAAAACAAAACTATATGCTGGATAGATAAGCCCCTTAGTTAATAATCTCTTTGCTTCTTTTTCAAAAGATTCAAATCCTTTTAGATGTAGCTCTATGTCTGCTTCTTCAAAGCTATATTTTGAATATTCTATTTCCTGCTTTCTATGGATGTCTCCATATTTGAGTCCATTCTGCCATTCTATGTCAAAGACATTTGTCTTGCCTTGCACAAACATACATATACGTTCAAGTCCGTATGTAATCTCACACGATATAAGATCTAATTCCATACCACCTATCTGCTGAAAATAAGTAAATTGGGTTATCTCTAAACTATCCAACCATACCTCCCATCCAAGTCCAGAAGCACCCAGAGTAGGAGATTCCCAGTCATCTTCTACAAACCTTACTTCATGTTTTTTTGTATTAATGCCTAATGCCTTTAGGCTTTCCAAATAAATATGCTTTATATCTCTGGGGCTTGGCTTAACCAAAACCTGATACTGATAATAATGCTGCATCCTCAGAGGATTATCTCCGTATCTACCGTCAGTTGGACGCCTTGAAGGCTGAATATAAGAGGTACGCCACTTATCCTTTCCTAATGACTTAAAAAAAGTAGCTGGATGAAAAGTACCGGCTCCAACTTCAGTATCAACTGGCTCTACTAAGATGCAACCTAATTTTCCCCAGAATCTATTCAGTTCTCCAACAAGTTCAATAAATGATAGTTTTTTCATTGAAATATTCTCGCTGTTTTAAGGGGTCTATCTAAATTATCCTCTATTATCTTAGCTGTAATATTTTTTATTTCAGCTTCTACTTCCCCTATTAACTTAATCTTTGAGGAAATATCTCTTGTAGAATTCTCAAAGCATGAAAGAGTTGATAAAGCCCCTTTTGTCAATTTGAGACTCTCGCTACCAGGCCACAAGCCCAGTGCTATTAAAAACCTTACCTCAAAAAGCCTTGCTACGGCACTTGATTCTTTTTTGGTGTCCAAGCCCTTTAAGCTATCCAATAAATTTTCAAATATCTCTTTTGATGGCTCACCTATCTCTATAAAAGTATCTATAAGTTCCAGCATATAATATGCTACAGAAGCCCTATCCCATTCCTTCAGAATATTAAGAAAGGTCTCTTGCGGCTCACACTGGGATACAATAAAAAGATCACTTTTTTTCTTCTCATAATAGACTATGTGAACTAAACTAAAAAATAAAGGATTAATACCGCTTCTTGCGCGAGAACCCCTTGCTCCTTTTAAAACACCATGTACCTTACCAAAATCCCTTGTAAAAAAGGTAAGTATAAAACTAGTCTCTCTAAGGTCTCTCTTTTTTAAAAGTATCGCGTCTGTTTTCTGAATAGCCATGATTAGTTTTTGGTATAACTGCCCCACTTGATATAACCATCTTCATCCCCTCTGCAACAGACATGTCTAATGATATAGTATCTTCCTGCGGGATAAATACCAACATACCAGAAGTAGGATTTGGCGTCGTAGGTACAAAAACATTTAGAAGCGATTTATTCGTCTTTTTCTGAAGTTCGCCTTTTGTCTCTGATACGACAAATCCCAATTGATACATCCCTTTTCTCGGGTATTCCATTAAAATCACTCTTTTAAAAATAGTATTTTTCTGAACCCAAAAAGCAAATGATATCTCTTTTATCGCCTTATAAACAGTGCCTATCATTGGGACTTTATATATAACCTTTTCGCCAAATACAAAGACGTTCTTCAGTATAATTATTCTTGTTGCAAAACCTACAAACGTTAAAAAACCTAACAATAAAAAGAATGCGGTGATGTTTGTCAAAAGCTCCAAGCTCTCTTCAGGTACCCATTTATTCATCACGCTTATAATAGGCTCAAGCAGCAAAAAATTAAACTTGTCTATTATAAAATAAAGGACCCAAAAAGTAATAACCAAAGGTATTACTATCAGCGTACCTGTCAGAAAATTTGCCCTTATCTTGGAAAACATATTATCACCTCAAAACTTGAAATATTAAAAGCGTTACTACTATTCCCAATAAAGCCCCTGTTAAAACTTCCAATGCAGAATGGACTCCGTCTCTAATCCTACTCCTTGCAACTAAGAATGAAAGAATAAATACAAGGAAAATCACAAGACCCTTTGGATAAAGAAATGAAATTATTACCCATATAGAAAAAGCCATTGCGCTGTGACCACTCGGCATGCCACCCCTCAAAGGCGTCCCGCTGTGTAAAAGCACTTTGCTTAAAACTACGAGCGTCAAAATTGCAAGTAGTATTATAAAGGTAATGTGCCAATTAGCCTCTCCTATTTTATTTATACTGTCCTCTACCCTGACGCTAAGCCTAGTAGCAAATAAAATATAACCTACTATAACTGCTGATAGTGCACTTAATAAAACTGCGCCTGCGCAGATATCTTTTACTATCCTAGCAAGTGGATGAAATTCTTCTTTGACAAGGTCTATTGTGTGTTCAATAGCAGTATTAAACATCTCAGTAAATAAAACAAATGCTATTGTAAGACACAATGCTATCAATTCAAGATATGTAAAATTTAGTATAATACCGAGGATAAGAACCGAAAGTCCAATAAGAAAGTGCAATCTCATATTGCGCTGAGACTTAAAAACATAGATAAAGCCTTCTATGGCAGAATTAAAACTCGTTACTAAATTTTGTTGCCTCACACATCCTCCAGAAGTTCCGCTTCTTTCCTTTTCATCTTTTTTCTGTCAATAGGCTTCTCATCATTATAACCTAGAAGATGAAGTATGCCGTGCACAATATAAAGATTCACCTCTTTATGTATGGGAATATGTCTTTTCTTTGCCTCTTTCTTCGCAGTCTCAGTTGAAACTATCACATCTCCGAGAATCGGACTTTTTTTTGAAAGACCTACTCCTTCTCTCATTGAAAAGGCCAAGACATCTGTCTTAGAATCTATATTGCGGTATCTGCGATTTAACTTTCTAATGTATGAATCTGTTACAAATACCAAACTTAACTCTGAATCGGTTTCCTGCATATTCTCTAATACAGATCTGGCACACCTAATTATCTTTAATCTATCGAGTTTTACTTTGTCCTGTAAATCTCGAATATCAATTCTCATGAACTCTTACGCTCTTCAGGATATTCTACACGCGTATGGAATATACCTGTAAGGATATGAGTAAATACTGTTGCTATCTTTTCTAGATCCTTAAGGGTTAAATCACACGCGTCCAACTGCCCGTCTATAAATTTATTGTTTATAATCTTCCTTACAAGACCCTTTATCCTGGATGGCGTAGGATCTTCTAAGGCACGAGAGGCAGCCTCTACTGAATCAGCCAAAAGTACGCTTGCAGCTTCTTTTGTTTGAGGTTTAGGACCAGGATACCTAAAAGACTGTTCTCCAATCTTTTCATCTGCTACTTTTTCTAATGCCCTCTTAAAGAAGTAAAAAACAAGGCCGGTACCGTGATGTTCTCTTATTATATCTATGATCTTTTTGTTAAGCTGATACTTCCTTGCTAGTTCCACGCCATTCTTAACATGGTTAGTAATAATGAGACTTGACATAGTAGGTGAAAGCTTATCATGCGTTACATCCCCAGTAGACTGGTTCTCGCTAAAATAAGAAGCCTTCTCTATCTTTCCTATGTCATGAAAATATGAACTGACTCTTGCAAGGAGTGAATTGGCCCCTATTGCTTCACATGCAGCTTCAGCAAGGTTCCCTACTACAAGGCTATGATGATACGTGCCCGGTGCTTTTATAACCATCTCCTTTAATATAGGATGATTTAGATCGGATAGTTCGAGTAAGCTTACATCTGTAGTAATCTTAAATGTATTTTCAAAAATAGGCAGAATACCTGTTACAATAACTGCGGACATTATGCCATTTGCCAATCCGAAAACTGACTCTGTAATATAGATATTAAAATCGAGGGATCTTATAAGGCCCATTCCTATAATATAACTCATATTTGAA
Source organism: uncultured Planctomycetia bacterium (assembly GCA_964566255.1). Lineage (GTDB taxonomy): Bacteria > Omnitrophota > Gorgyraeia > Gorgyraeales > Gorgyraeaceae > CAZMID01. The sequence goes on from CAZMID010000012.1 coordinate 10,573, forward strand.
ACTCCAATAGCAAGACCCCCTGCTATTACCTGAGAACGCTTCCTTACTCCTTTCATAGAAAATACACCCACCATACCACCAACCAAAGACACACCTACAATATCCAATTTATTCCCTGCAATCATACCAACCAATACAGCCAAAAAACATGTCGTTATAATTGCAAGATGTGGATTTATTAATATCGCTATAAGCATCGAAGCTACCGCAACTGGAATAAGACTACTCGGCCAAGGTGAGACTACAATAATTTTTGCTGCAAAGAGTATCAAAACACAAATAACAGCAAGTAAAAGTAATTCTTTGTTTCCTGCCAATAAATCCTGTTCATAAAACTTGATATAAAAACCTATAAGGAGCACAAAAAGTCCGAACAGTATTGCAATGCCCAAAAAACCACTCAATCTTACGGCTGGTGAGACCCGCTTTTTAATACTCTTGAGCTTCAAAATATGTTCTTTTACTATTCGCTCACCCTTATTAAGTATTATTTCATTCTTTTTTATCTCTATTAGATTATGAATGGGCTCGATGTTTTCTGCTATAGTACGTTTCTCTAACTCTGTTTCTTCCTTACCATATATCACATTAATTGTTAAAATCGTATTAACAAGATCCGAAACAGCTGAACGGGTTTTTCTATCCTTTACAACAGAAGAAGAAAAATTCTCAACCTCTTTTTTTAATTCTTCCAGTGTAAAAAGGTCGTTTACATCTCTTGCGCCTTCAATATCACCAACCTTATCTATTACTTTGATCGTTTTTATCTTCCTGTCCTTAAGATCTTTATAGTCTGATGTAGAAATTATACCTACAGCCATAAATTTATGTATTACTTCTTTGACATGAACAAAAAATTCCTCATGGTCTTTTAATTTTAAGATATTTTTTGCCAAACTCCCTGATATTTTAAAAGAATTTGAAGCCTCTTTTATCTTATTTTCTTCCTCAGTCTTTGCACCAGGTGTTTCTTCTGAGCCAGATAATAAATCAGTGATAGATTTTGCCTTATTTAAAACGTTTTCTTCTATCTCGGCATCAAAGACATATATAGGAAGAATCTCTTGCACTGCCTTTCTTCTATATTCCTCTGTGGCCTCTACATCTATCTCTCCCTTCATAGTAAAATCATATGGTGCATAGATTGCTCTTAAGGCTATGTCTCCTTCACGAAGCTCTGGCTCAAAAAGTCCTCTATCCCACTGCATTATTACCACCAGGATAAGACACATTACTAATGCTATAGCAATATGAGTTGCAAGGTTAGGATTTTTAATTATTTTTTTACTGTTTAATATTTTTTCCATATCTTAGGTCTCTTTCTCGTATGCCTTTATTATTTCTTGTACTAAAGGATGTCTAACTACGTCTCTACCTGTAAAATTAACGAACTTTATGCCTTTTATATGCTTAAGGATTTTTTGAACATGATTTAGGCCAGATTCCCTACTGGAAGGTAAATCACTCTGCGTAGCATCTCCTGTTATTACAGTCTTGGAATCAAAACCAAGGCGTGTCAAAAACATCTTCATCTGATCTATGGTAGAATTTTGCGCCTCATCAAGTATTATAAAAGAATCGTTTAAGGTACGACCTCTCATGTATGCAAGAGGCGCAACCTCTATAATACCTCTTTCTATATAATCCTGAATCCTATTTACTTCCATCATATCATAAAGCGCATCATACAAAGGTCTAAGGTACGGCGTAACCTTTGCATAAAGGTCTCCTGGTAAATAGCCTAATTTTTCTCCTGCCTCAATAGCAGGTCGTGTAAGAATAATCCTACTGACATCCTGTTTTTTTAAGGCATTGACTGCCATGGCCATTGCCAAATAAGTCTTGCCAGTACCTGCAGGACCTATGCCAAATACAATATCTGAAGTTTTTATAGCATCTATATATTTTTTCTGACCTTCTGTCTTTGGGCTTACAAACTGCCTTTTAGAAGAAACCTCTATCTTTTCAAGGTAAATACTTTTAAGATCAAAATGTGAATCTTTCTTCAATGAATTTATAGAATAAGCTATCTCGTCCCTCTTTATGATACCGCCACGCCTTAAGATAGATAGAAGCTCATTAAAAAGATGTATGCTTTTTTCAACTGCATCTTTTTTGCCACTAATTTTTAAGCTTTCTCCGCGGGATGCAATCTTTACTGAAAATCTTGACTCTACGAGTCTAAGATTTTCATCACACTTTCCAAAAAGCGCCTTTGCTTCATCACTGCTACGTATAGCTACAACTTTTTCCATGCATTAATCCATAGGTATTACTAACTTCTGCCCCTTCTTTATAAAATCAGGTCCTTTCAAAACTTTTTTATTGGCCTCGTAAATCTTCTTCCATCTTTTAGTAGTACCGTAAAACTCCTTTGATATCTTCTGAAGCGTATCACCTTTCTTTACTACGTAAATCTCTTCTATCACCTCTGCGGGTTTCTCCTTAATTTGCGCAGAAGAATCTACTTTGGGCTTTCGTCCAAAAAATAAAGATCTTTTTCTTGCAGGCTGTGCCTTCAACCTAGTATCACTAGACTTATGCATATAACCTCTATTTCCAGATAGCTCTATATCTTTTCTTTTTCTTTTTGGTCTTGGTTCTAAGTTTTTAAAATCTAAAAGGGAGGGCATTTCTATTTCAAGGTCATATACCTTCCTGGTCTTTTTGGTCGTTGTCTCTGCAGGAGTTGAAGCAGTTCCTCTTAACATGCCTCTATTGCCTTTAATCTCTTGATCGACTCTATCCATATCATAACTCTTCACTCTCATTGCGCAACCAGTCATAAGAAAAGCTATAACAATTAATCCATAACCTATAAACCTTTTCATAAACCCTCCTTTTTTATTTTTTGGTTTTACGTTTTGCGGTTTGAATTTTTATTCCCAAATCCTTAAGCTGAGCCTCATCCACCGAAGAAGGTGTTTCTGTCATAGGACAAAACGCCCTTTGAGTCTTTGGAAAGGCTATTACCTCTCTAATGCTTTCAGAACCAGACATTAAGGCCAACAACCTATCTAAACCAAAGGCAATTCCTCCATGTGGAGGTGCACCGTAATTAAATGCCTCGAGTAAAAATCCAAATCTTTCTTTTGCTCGTGTTGCATCCATGCCTATGCGCTTAAAAATCTTCTCCTGCAGTTCTCTAGAATGAATTCTTATACTGCCTGAGGCAATCTCTACACCATTTACAACTAAATCATACGCCCTTGAGCGAACCTTGGCAGGTGATGACTCTATAAGAGAAATATCTTCTTCAATGGGTGATGTAAAAGGATGATGTTCCATATCCCATCTTTTTTCTTCTTCGCTGAATTTAAAAAGCGGGAAGTTTAAAACCCATAAAAACTCAAAGTCGTTACTACCTTTTTTGCGCAAATCCGGCTTATCTGACTTATATTTCTTCATACTCTCTTCATAGGAAATCCTTGGAAAGGGAATCTTAAGATCTTTCCCTAAAGTATTTTTAAATACAAAAGAAAGCATCTCCTCTGTCACACTAAAAATATCCTCTTCATCTATAAAAGACATCTCCATATCCAGTTGGGTAAATTCAGGCTGTCTATCTGAACGAAGGTCCTCATCCCTAAAACACTTTGCGATCTGAAAATACTTCTCAAATCCAGATACCATCAATAGCTGCTTAAAAAGCTGCGGTGATTGAGGAAGAGCGAAGAATTTCCCCTGATTTACTCTAGAAGGCACCAGAAAGTCTCTTGCTCCTTCTGGTGTGGACTTTGTTAGTATTGGGGTTTCGATTTCGATAAAGCCTTCTTTATCCAGAACATCCCTCATGGACTTACAAACTCTGTGTCGTAAAAATATCTTTTCTTGGATTTCAGACTTTCTTAAATCAATGTATCTATATTTAAGTCTTACTTCTTCTGATGTATCCATATCACCATCCAATTCAAAGGGAGGCGTAAGAGATGGGTTCATTATAGTGAGTTCTTCTACTGCGAGCTCTACCTGACCTGTTATAATCTTAGGGTTTTCAGTTCCTTTTGGCCGCTTTTGAACAGCCCCTTTTACTGCAATCACATATTCACTGCGCAACTCTTCTGCCTTCTTATTTTTGAAAAATACTATCTGTGTTACACCAGACCTATCACGTATATCTATAAAAATAATCTTTCCGTGATCACGTCTTTTATGTACCCAACCTAAAAGAACTGCTTTTTGTCCAATGTTTTTATCTGTTAATTCTCCGCATGTGTGTGTACGTTTCATATAGCTTTTTGTATCTCCTTATAGACTTTTCCTAATTCGATTTCTTTTTGAGTTCTATTCTTCATATTTCTAAGAACTACTTTACCCTTGCTGAATTCATCTCCTCCAAAAATAACAGTAAATTTTGAAGAAAGCCTTTCTGATCTTTTCATCTGTGATTTTAAAGTTTTATTTTCATAGTCTATATCACATGAAATGCCCTTATCCCGTAAGGAATTCACTAATGTAAATGCCTCTGGAGATAACTCTTTATCTGGCACTGCTATAAAAACATCTAAAGAAGGCCCTAAAGAAGAGGCATCTTTTTTGATAGCTAGAGCTAATCTTTCAATTCCAAATGCAAAACCAATTGCAGGAGTATCCTTTCCACCCATATCCTTTATAAGAGAATTATATCTACCACCTGCACAGATTGCATCTTTAGCTCCTAAGTCTTTTTGAGTGATCTCAAATACTGTTTTTGTGTAATAATCTAGTCCTCTAACTATCTTTGAATCGATTTTATAATTAATGCCTGATTTTTTAAGCGTCTTTTTTACAGATTCAAAATGGTCTGAACAGTCTTTACATAAAGAATTTTCAGTTTTAATACTATTTACAATATCTCTACATGCTTCATCCTTACAATCAAAAATCCTAAGTACATTCTTGCTATAACGCTGGTTACAATCATTACATAAAGTTCCTAAATGAGGTTTTATGCTTTTTCTATAGCCTTCCATTATCTTTAATTTATCCTTAGAGCATCCAAGGCTATTTATCTTTAAGGTAAAATCTTCTATTCCAATACTCTCTAAAAACCTAACTGCTAATAAAATCACTTCTACATCAATAAGGGGGCTATCTGAACCAATGGCCTCTACGCCTATTTGATGAAACTGGCGTTGCCTTCCCTTTTGAGGCCTCTCGCTTCTAAACATAGGTCCTATATAAAATAATTTAGTAAAACCTTCTTTTTGTCCTATGGAATTTTCAAGGTAGCTTCTTACAATGGAAGCCGTTGCTTCAGGCCTTAAGGCTATATTTCTTCCACCCCTATCAGTAAAGTCATACATCTCTTTTTGTACTATATCTGAAACCTCTCCAATGCTCCTTACAAATAAAGATGCCTCTTCTATAATGGGAGTTCTTATCTCTTTATACCCATATATAGAAAATATATCTCTGGCAGAAGCTTCTATCTGTTGCCAGAAAGTCGCTTCATTAGGCAATATATCCTTTGTCCCTCTTAATGCCTTTAACATATTATTTTACTTTTGCCTTCATTACTAACCCTGGTTTAAATACAGCTACTTTTTTCGGTTCAACTGGAACCTGCTCGCCCGTACGAGGATTTCTGCCCATACGACCTTTTCTTGATTTTGTCTTGAATACTCCAAAATTCCTGAGCTCGATCTTCTCGCCTCTAGATAGGGCATCGACGATAACATCAAAGGTCATCTGAACAACTTTTTTGACGTCTATCTGCTTTACATCTGTATCATTTGCGATCTTAAGCACAATATCCTTCTTTGTCATTTTACGACCTCCTTTTTTTGTATCTAGTTTAATTACAAGGGGTAGTGTAACACGAGCTAAAACTATTGTCAAACAAAAATTGGACTATGATCTTAGTTTTTTTCGAATTTGATATGACTGGTGCCTACTACTTCTTCCAGTTCTCCAAGCATATCATCGGTAGGAGTTACAAAAAGGTCTTCATTGACTACTATGCGGTATGAACCATTGGTCTTGGTTGAAACATTAAGATGGATCGGAATATTACCTTTATGTTTTTCAAAGACACTTCTTAATTTTTCAAAGGTTTCGTTTTCTGTATCAAGCGAAAGAAGGTCTATGGATATTGCCCTTGTAAAACGGCTTCGTGCATTCTCAATAGGGATCATATCTTCGACGATTATCTTAGGACGTTCTTCTCTTAGATTTAATTTTCCGCTTACAAAAACTCCAAGATTTACCCTTACAAACTTTGAAACATTTTTATATGAAGCTGGAAATACCAAGCACTCGACGGAACCTTCTAAATCTTCCATCATCATAATTGCCATCTTTTCCCCGGTTCTTTTGGTAATGGTATTTTTTACTTTATTTATTATACCTCCGAATCTGATGCTTGAACCATCATGTAAATTTTTAAGTTTACTACTTGAGGCTGTTGAATATTCCCTTAAAATCTTTTCATGTTTTGCAAGAGGATGACCTGTTATATAAAAACCGATCATTTCCTTTTCAAAAGTCAAAAGTTGGCTTTCAGGCCACTCCTTTATATCAGGGATATCTTCTTTGACGCCACCTTCGCCAAAAAGCAACATCTGCCCTAAGGATTTTTCTTTCTGCAGGACCCCTGCTCTATCTATTGCCTTTGCAAGCATTACCATCATTTGAGACCTTTTTAATCCTAGACTATCAAAGGCACCACATTTTATAAGACTTTCTGATACCTTTTTATTGACAAGTCTAGAATCTGTACGTTCACAAAATTCACTCAAGCCCTTAAAAAGTCCTTCTTCTTTCCTTGCATTAATAATAGATTCTATCGCAGTAGATCCTACATTTTTAACAGCTCCCAAGCCAAAGCGTATGGCATCCTTACCAACCATTGTAAAGTTCGCGAAACTCTCGTTTACATCAGGGGCCAATACTTTTATTTTCATGCGATCTAGCTCATTTATATACTCTACCATCTTATCTGTATTATCTTTTTCACTCGTCAGGAGTGCCGTCATAAACTCTACTGGATAATTTGCTTTTAAAAATGCAGTCCTATAAGATATCATTGCATATGCAGCAGAGTGACTTTTATTAAATCCATATCCCGCAAAATGTTCTATCAGGCTGAAGATTTTTTCTGCAACAGACCTATCAATTTTATTTTTCTGTGCACCTTCTATAAATGCCCTTCTCTGTTGATCCATCACCTCAGGCGTCTTTTTTCCTATGGCTCGTCTTAGGAGATCTGCCTGGGCAAGCGAAAAGCCAGCCAAACTTGATACGATCATCATGACTTGTTCTTGATAAACGATAATCCCATAAGTCTCTCTTAAGATATTTTCAAGAAGCGGGTGGTCATATCTAACCCTTACTTCGCCATGTTTTCTTTTCATGAAATCATACAACATTCCACTTCCTATTGGACCAGGTCTATAAAGTGCAAGGAGTGCTACGATATCTTCGAATTTTTCAGGTTTGAGTTTTCTTAAGAGATCCCTCATGCCTGAAGATTCTAACTGAAATATACCCATTGTCTGGGCCTTACCTAAAAGTTTATAAGTTTTAATATCCTCCATAGGTATGTCTTCTACTTTTAAATCTATTCCATTTACACGATTTATTATTTTTAATGTCTCTTCAATTACTGTCAGAGTCCTTAACCCTAAGAAATCCATCTTTAATAGACCAATCTTTTCAAGGGAAGTCATTGCATATCCAGTAGAAATCTGATCATCGCTCGTCTTAAAAAGCGGGACATGATTTGCAAGCTTATCCTCACTAATAACAACACCTGCTGCATGAGTAGAGGCATGTCTAGTTATGCCTTCAAGATGCTTTGAAGTATCAATGAGTTCTTTTACTCTTGGGTCTTGCTTATAAAGACTTTTTAATTCTGGCTCTTGATCAAGTGCTAATTCTAAAGTCATATTAACATCAAAGGGTACGAGTTTTGCTATTTTGTCCACGTCGCCATAAGGCATATTCATAACCCTACCAACATCTCTTAACACTCCTCTTGCAGCCATTGTGCCAAATGTTATAATTTGGGCAACATTATCCTGTCCATATTTTTTTACAACATAATCTATTACTTCACTCCTTCTTTCGTAACAAAAATCAATATCGATATCGGGCATTGTAACGCGTTCCTGATTTAAGAATCTTTCAAAGAGAAGATTATATTTTAATGGGTCTATATCAGTTATCCCTAAGGTATAACTGACAATACTTCCTGCAGCTGAGCCTCTGCCAGGTCCAACTGCTATACCTTTACTTTTTGCATAGCTTACAAAATCCCATGCTATAAGAAAATAACTCGTATAACCGGATTTATTGATTACATCAAGTTCATATTCAAGTCTCTTTTTTATATCATCTGTTATATTAGGATATCTTTTCCTCAATCCTTCATGGCATAATTCACTTAGATATTTTTCTCTTCTTACACCTTTTTCAACTGCATAATGCGGCAAGTATGTCTTTGTAAAATCTAACTCAAGATTACACTTTTCAGCTATCCTGATAGTATTGGTAATTGCATTTGGTATATCTTTAAAGAGGGTTTTCATCTCTTCGGGGGATTTAAGATAAAATTCTTCTGTCTGGAGTTTCATGTGATTTGGATCTTCTAATGTAGTCTGCGTCTGAATGCAAAGAAGGGCTTCATGGGCATGAGCACTATCTTTACTGACATAATGGACATCATTTGTTGCAACAACTTCTATACCTAAAGATTTTCCTAACTTTATGAGGGACTCTCTTACTTTTTTCTGCTCAGGAATTGAATTATCCTGTAATTCAAAATAAAAATTACCTTTTCCTAAGATCTCCTGATATATACCTGCTAATTCTTTTATTCTTTCTTCTTTTCCTTCAAGGGCTAGTCTTGCAAATTCACCTTTCAAGCAACCTGAAAGCGCAATCAAACCTTCTGAATGTTGCGCTAAAACTTCTTTATCAATCCTTGGTTTATAATAAAATCCTTCTAGATAGCCGATAGAGACGAGTTTCATTAGGTTTTGATAACCTACTTCATCTTTTGCTAAAAGTATTAAGTGATTTGCTGTCTCCCCGCCTGTATAAATAGTCTTATCAAGGCGGTTTTTCGGGGCTAGATACACTTCACTACCTATAATGGGCTTTACGCCATTGCGCATACAGGTCTGATAAAATTCAATGGCACCAAACATATTGCCATGGTCAGTCATGGCAAGGGCCGGCATTTTCATGCGTCTTGCAGAATCAACTAGATTTTTTATAAGGCAGGCACCGTCAAGAAGACTGTACTGGGTGTGAACATGAAGATGTACAAAATCAGAATGAAGCATTTATTTACTTCCCCATACCAACTTTCTGAACGCGTTGCATTATTTTTCCTTCGGTCTTAATAGATGGGGCTATTATGATTTCAGTTAACTGCATCTCTTTTATATCTCTTGCTCCTAGATTTCCCATGGAGGTCATTAAAGCTCCTACAAGATTTTGAGATCCATCATCAAGTCTTGCAGGACCTAGAAGAATCTCTTCGAGTGTTCCAGTAGTACCTACTCGAATCCTTGTCCCTCTAGGTAGATTAGCATGAGGAGTAGCCATTCCCCAATGATATCCTTTTCCAGGTGCTTCTTTTGCTCTTGCAAAGGCTGAACCTACCATTACTGCATCAGCACCACTTGCAAATGCTTTACAAATATCTCCGCCTGAATCCATTCCTCCGTCTGTAATAATAGGAATATATTTACCAGTCTTTTTATAATAAAAATCTCTTGCAGCCGCGGCATCTGAAGTTGCTGTTACCTGTGGCACTCCAATTCCAAGAACACCTCTAGTGGTACATGCTGCTCCTGGTCCAATTCCTACTAAAATCGCACTGGGACCTGCTTTCATTAATTCAAGCGTAACAGAATATGTAACGCAATTCCCTAAGATAACAGGGATCTTCATTGATTTAATGAATTTTTTAAGATCTACTACTTTATATTCACTAGATACATGTCTTACGCTTATAACAGTGGATTGAACTAAAAATATATCTGCACCTGATGCTTGAGCAATCTTACCAAAACGCTCTGCGTTCTGCGGGATAGTACTTACAGCAGCTGTTGCACCTTTTTTCTTTATCTCTTTTATTCTTTTTGCAATAAGGGATTCTTTTATGGGTTTTACGTATAAAGATTGGACTAACTTTGTAGCTTCTTCAGGAGATGCCTTTGCTATTTTTTTAAGGATTTCATCTGGATTATCATACCGGGTTTGAACACCATCTAAATTCAAAATAGCTATACCGCCTAATTTACTCATCTTGACTGCAAAGTTTACATCTGCTACTCCATCCATTGCAGCAGCAAGTATAGGAACTTTATATTTTTTATTACCAAGTTGCCAGCTAGTATCTACTTCATTAGGATTTATTGTGATGTTTCCTGGGACAAGCGCTATCTCATCAAAACCATAGCATCTGCGAGCCTTTCGACCTCTACCAACCCACATACCCATTGTATTACCTCCATATATATAATAATTAAGTTATTTTTTGTATCATACAAGAATATAGCTCTAATGTCAAGTGACTTATAAATCTCTATTATGATTTTTAGGAGGGATCTTTATCTTTCCTGATTTTAAACCTGAAATCAGGTTTTTAAGTTCTCCTACGCTATCTGAGATATGAGGATAAGGTTCCTCTTTTATAATATATTTTTTTTCCTTAAAAGCATAGTCTCCGTCCTCAAAAGCTCTTTTAATATTCTCTATAATAAATTTTACAACTTCCTCTGGTAAATTACCTTTCCATTCTAAATCTATTTCTATTCCATCATTTTTATATAAGTGAAGGCGACCAAAAGAAATTAAGTCAGAAAGATCCCACCATCCAGTTTCAAAATTCTTAGTTATATTTCTTGCAAAAACAGTTATTTTAAAATCGCTGCCTAATTCTTCATTAATAATCTTTTTGTAGTCCTCTATGGTATATTTAACAGCTTGTGCAGCTCGCCCATGAAATCCCCATTTTTCATAAGTTCCTAGTCTTGTTTTACCCAGCTTTGTCTTTACGAGCAGAGTATTGACAATACGATTCTTTGCTTCTTGGAGGATTTCCCGGGCCCCTGAAGCATAAATAGCTACTATATCATCATCTACAGGGACTGCTTTTATTTTTTCAATCCAATATTCTCTGGAAAGAAACGGATTAACTTCTGCTAACTTATCGCCTATTTCAGGATCTCGATTAATTATTTCTATCATCTTAGCCACAAGAATCTCCCCTAGATTATATTGTTCTCTATATTTTTCAGATATTTCTATCAGATCTAAACAGTAATATGGTGTACTTTTAGTAAAATTCTCTTTATAAAATAACGCCATTCCTAAAATCTCCCCATCTGATTCTAGTTTTAAAAGTGTGCCATATGGATGGCGATCTATATCTTTTCTCCATGCTGATTCCTCAAAGAAAGTTCCTCTTGTTGACTTAAAATAACCTTCTAAGGTTTTTTTCTTCTCATCAAGATTAGTAACTTCATTTACATAACATAACCTCCTGCCTTCTTCTGTATCAACTCTAAAGGGGCCTTTTAAGGGTTGGAATTGAGTTTCGGGCATATCTACCATTAAAATCCTCTCTTTATCACGCGATAAAGAGATTGTTTCTTCTGGATTGCCAGAAATAACAAAAGATGTTTTAGCTTTTATAGAACTGTCTAGTGTATTAATTAATGCGACTGGTATCCCGAATTTTTCATAAAGACCATAAAGGGACTTCTTGGCAAGATCTTTACTAATCCATGCGGGTATAATCAATAAATCCGGCTCATGCTCTCTTATATCTTTAGAAACAATTTCTATTCCTCCTACATTATTTTCTGCAAGCGAATGCGCTTCTAAACAAATTAAAATAGCTACTTTATACCCACCTATAGAAACCACCCGATTTTCATAGAAAAATTTTTTAAATTTAATTACTTCGTCAGGTTTAATAATGTAATAAAGTATATTTATTTCGGGAGAATATATGTTACAAAAATACCCAATACTAAGGTCTGTTTTTCCAGCTAGTTCTTTGAATTCTTTTTCTCTTTGGTCAGCTTCATTTTTGGTTATAAATTCATCTGCAACCTCAGGAAAAATTACTAAATCAGGTGCATCATTACCTAATTCTGCTAATTTTAATACTATTTCTATCATGTGCGACGTGTTATTTATAAAACCTTGATTCATAAACTGAATACAGCTAACTCTTAAACCAGTTTTTTCAAAATCATTTGTATATGTAACTGGTAAACCAGCTATTTCTTTATAAGCTTCTTCATCTATAGTTGTTTCTACGCGGGGAAGTCCTCCTCCAATCTGAAGACGTAATGCATAGACTACATCTATATGCAATAATAAAACTATTATTACTAATATAATTTTTAAATTGTAGAGTTTATTAAACATTGCCATAATATAGATAGAAAAAAGCCATCTCTCTCCCATGGCCTTAATATTCGTTACTTCTTGTTATATTTATACTTAGGATTATTATATCAGTATATATATCTTAAGTCAATTAATAAAAAACCCGCGAGTGACTTATTCACCCGCGGGTCAATTGTATCGCACTTTACTAGGTTAGGGATTAATACATCCCACCCATTCCTCCTGGAGGCATGCCGCCTGGAGGCATTGCAGGACCTGGCTTATTTTCCTCAGGTATATCTGTTATTAATGACTCTGTCATTAATAAAAGTGCTGAGACGCTAGCTGCATTCTGTAAAGCCGTCCTTGAAACCTTTGTTGGATCTATAATGCCTACGGAAATCATATCCACATATTGATCCTTTTCAGCATTAAATCCTACATTCTGTTTTTCATTCCTTACCTTATGTAAAACTACTGAATCTTCTAATCCAGCATTCCTTACGATCTGACGAATTGGCTCTTCAAGTGATTTCTTTATTATGTTTGCGCCAACCTTTTCGTCTCCTTCAAGCTTCAGTTCATCCAGTTTAGATATGGTGCGTAAAAATGCTACTCCACCACCTGGAACAATACCTTCTTCAACTGCAGCCCTTGTAGCATGTAAGGCATCTTCAACACGAGCTTTCTTCTCTTTCATTTCAGTCTCTGTTGCAGCACCTACATTTATTACTGCTACTCCACCTGCAAGCTTTGCAAGGCGCTCTTGAAGTTTTTCTCTATCGTAATCTGAATCTGTGTCTTCAATCTGTCTTTTTATTTGACTTATTCTTGCATTTATATCAGCATTCTTACCAGAACCCTCTACTATAGTAGTCTCTTCTTTATTAACAGTTACCCTCTTTGCTTTTCCTAAATCTTCGAGGGTAATAGTTTCTAATTTAAGACCAAGATCCTCTGTAATAGCCTTACCTCCTGTAAGAACTGCGATATCTTCAAGCATTGCTTTACGTCTGTCGCCATAACCAGGTGCTTTTACTGCACAGCAATTAAGAGTACCTCTTAATTTATTAACTACTAATGTTGCAAGGGCTTCTCCCTCAACATCCTCTGCTATTATAACAAGAGGCTTGCCAGAACGGGCAATCTTCTCTAATAAAGGCAACATATCCTTCATTGCAGAGATCTTTTTCTCATGAATAAGGATAAAAGGATCATCAATGGCTGCCTGCATACGTTCTGCATCTGTTACAAAGTAAGGTGATAAATAACCCTGATCAAACTGCATACCTTCTACAACATCAAGACTGGTTGTCATTGACTTTGCTTCTTCTACAGTAATGACACCGTCTTTTCCAACCTTTTCCATTGCCTCTGCTATAAGTTCTCCTATAGCAGAATCGTTATTTGCTGCTATTGAAGCAACATTGGAAATTTCTTTTTTGTCTTTAATAGATTTTGACATCTTTTTTAGATTGTCAATAACCTCGATTACTGCTTTTTCTATGCCGCGCTTTAAAGCAGTAGGATTTGCTCCTGCTGTTACATTCTTTAAGCCTTCTCTAAAGATTACCTGGGCCAAGACTGTAGCAGTAGTAGTACCATCACCTGCTATATCACTGGTCTTCTCAGCAACCTCTTTTACAAGCTGAGCGCCCATATTTTCATATGGATCTTTAAGCTCTACTTCCTTGGCTACGGTAACACCGTCCTTTGTAATAGTAGGAGAGCCGAATTTTTTATCCAGCACTACATTCCTACCTTTTGGGCCGAGCGTAACCTTTACAGCCTCTGCAAGGACATCTATCCCTTTTGCGATAGCACTCCTTGCCTCTTCTCTAAAAACTAATTGTTTAGGCATATCAAACTACCTCCTTTTTATTTTATTATTGCCAAAATATCTTCTTCTTTCAGAATAAGATGCTCTTCTTCATTATAAGTTATCTCATTCCCAGAATACTTACCAAAAAGGACCTTATCTCCTTTTTTTACTTCTAATGGCTCTACCTTACCGCTTTCTAGAACCTTACCTTTACCTACAGCAACGATTTCCCCTTTTTGAGGCTTTTCCTTTGCTGATTCAGGTAGTACTATCCCGCCTTTGGTCTTTTCTTCTGCCTCTAGGCGCTTTACAAGCACCCTATCTCCTAAAGGTTGAATCGACATATAAACACCTCCCTATATTAGTGTTTGGTTTTGGTTAAATGTTATCAGCACTCTAACCTGATGAGTGCTAATAATGGGACATTTATAATAGCCTAAACACAAAATCCTGTCAAGTATTTTTTTATATTTTTGGCTCAAAGGACATTATCAGATTAAAGCTAATCTGATACTGGCTCATGCCCTTTGGGAATGGTGGGAATGGACTTGCATCCCTTACGCTATTTATAGCAACTTCTCTTAGGTCTGGATCCTTGACTGATTTTCTATTAACTACCCGTACTTGAAGAAGTTCTCCATTGGAGGAGACAACAAACTTCAAAAACACCTCACCCTCACCTAAATCTCTGGCCTTTGGATAGTTCCTATCAGCGTATCTTCTTATTTTTTCTCTTATTGCACGGTAGTAATTTATATAACTAACTTTTTTTGCTCTATCTTTTTCTTCCTTTACAACTGATTCGAATTTTTTTTCTTTTACTTTCTCAAGTGCTACGATACTTCTTTTATCTTTATTAACCCTTTTGGCTTTCTTTGCAATATCTTTAGGTGGCTTAAGAAGATCTTCTTTTGTTACCTTAGGAAGTTCTCTTATTATAGGTTTTTTCTTTCTTCTGGAGGATGTCTTTTTCTTTTTTGGTTCTTCTTTTATCTTATAATAAGTAATCTTTATTTTTCCTAAAGACCTCTTTGAGGGTAAAAATGGTATCTCTGGAATAGTTAAGAAAAATATAGAGTGAAATAATAAAGAAGCTAAAAGTGCAAATTTGAAAGTACTATTATCAGGCATTTGTATCTATATTAGCAATTGCACTTCATTTTGTCAAACTACTAAAAACTTATTCTAAGCCCTGTGTAAAAAGATCTTCCTGGCATGGGATAGTTTCTTGTTTCCTGATAATCTCTACCAAGGAGGTTTTTTGCCTCTAAAATAAATTCACTGGAGTCAGTCATTTTATAAGTAAAGTTTGAATTCATTACAAAACACCTCTCAAGAAAATTCGTATTGGTTGCATTGGCATATCTTTTTGTTTTATATATACCACTTAAACCAAACTCATGCCTAGGAGTTGGCGAGTAAATCAATCTCAATTTATATAAATGTCGAGGGCGATATATTAACCAATTCTTTGTATCTCTATTCTTAGATTCTAAATATGTATAGTTAAAATTTGCTTTAATATGCTCTCTTAGAGCAAATTCTGTCTCTAGTTCAAACCCTTTTACTGTTGCAGAACTGGTATTTTGAGGAATCCATACCCAAGCATTATTAGGAATCCATTCTATTAAATCTTCAAAATTCGTCCTGAAAAAAGTAAAATCAGTTTTAAACTTGTTCAAAAAATACCCGCTTACTCCGGTCTCAAAAGAAAGTGCCTCTTCTGGACTAAGATTAGGGTTTCCTTCTGACCAAGCACCAGCTGGCCAATAAAGATCATTAAATGTAGGTGCACGAAAAGATTTTGCAATCAAACCATGTAGCTTTATCGAATCAAGCATCCAGAGATTAAAACTTGCACTCGGACTCAACTTATCTCCAAAATTTGAATAATCATCCCAGCGAACCCCTAATTTTAAAGCTCCATTATCCAAAAAATCAACTTCTGATTCAAAGTTAAAACTCTTTAAATTATAAGTATGTTTATTAGTGCTACTACTATTAAGTCTGTGCTCTTGATAACTAGTACCAATAGCTGTACGAAATACATCAAAAAATGTATGTGAGAGTTGAGCGTCTACGCCATATATCCCTGTCTGATGAGTATTTCTATCAAGAGGCTCGAATGTCTCAGTAAATTCAAACCTATCAAAATTATGAAATAACTTTAAATTTATATTCTGGTCTTTAATGAATTTTCCATTATACGTTATATCAATATATTTTTTTAACGTCTCTTGCTGATCATCAATATCTGGTGAAGTTATTAAGCCAGGTGAACCTGCTTCTGAACCGTAGCTTCCCAAAGACATGCTAATATGATTATCATTATTCAATTGATAACCTAACTTTGTATTTATATTATGACTCAGATAATCACCATTATCTCTATGTCCTTTTGAAGCTAGATAATCATATGATATAAAATAATCAAAATCATCAATCTTATGTCCATGCGATAAAGAAGAAAGCTTTGTACTAAAAGATCCGGCCTTAGTTAATATTTCAGTGTGCATCTTTTCTTTTCCAGACTTAGTGATTATATTAATAACTCCTCCTACTGCGCCTGCCCCATACATATTGCTGGCAGGACCACGTAAGACTTCAATTCTTTCAACATTTGAAAGAGGTATCTGGTTAAAATCTGTAACACCGTCTCTAGGGGTGTTAACAACTCTTCCGTCGATAAGTGTAATGGTCTGACTGCTAGATGCCCCTCTCGTATGTACAGACCTTGTAGAGCCGTAAGAACCATACTCTAGTATATTTACTGAAGGCAAAAGATCTAAGATTTCAGTAATCTCAGTAATACCACTACCCTCAATGTCTTGTTTAGTAATAATACTTATATTCTGTGTGGAATGCTTATATTCCTGTTCTATCTTGGAAGCAGTAACTACTATCTTTTCTAGATCTGTAGAATAATTTCTTTCTTCAACTTCTTCCGATCTAATTTCAGTACAAATTAATAACAATAAACAAACTAACATTAAACTAAAAACTTTTCTAGTTTTATTAATCATTTTTTATCCTTTCCTTTAAATTTATATTCCTGAATATCCAAAAAGTTATAATTACCTATTTGGATTTTATTAGTTTTAAGGATCTCAATTTTCTTTTTAAAAATAGGTCCGTCAAAAATAAAGGTATGGTACTCTCCATTTTCACCACATAAATCAATACCTTGTTTTTTCTCTAGATCCTGAATAAAATCTTTGTCGATTACGCGGCCAATCCAGCTTTTATCTAACAATTTTGCCTGCGTAGCTGTAACTATTGCCTTAAAGCCACTATCGACAAATTCAGTCAATACATCTTTTGATTTACGCTCCCAGAGAGGCTCTACTACCTTTAAGCCCTCTTCGTCACAGACCCGTTCAACCCAATTTTTACAATCAAGTAAATATATATCTCCTGCTATCAGGGTAAAAATACCTTGTGACTTTAAATATCGCAAAGATTCTCTAAATGTCTTCTCATATAAATCTTTAGGTACTTCCCTTTGTAATAGCTTTACGCCTATGGATTCTGCCTGTTTTTCAACGAGTTTACGGTGTGTTCCATGAAAGCTCACTCGTTTAAACTCTTCGGAAATAAAATTTAAAAGGTATTTAATCTTATAACCCTCTTTTATTGCCTTATAACAAGCAAAACAGCTATCCTTACCGCTACTCCAAGAACACCCTGATATTAAACCTGACAATAATTTCTCCTTTCATGTACTTAAAAAACAAAAATCCTTGATACATTTCTGCATCAAGGATTAGACCCTCGTTTCTTCATCCTCTATTATCTTCCAAAGACTACTGCCTTTGAAAAATTCCCATATTCTCGCCCTTCGCAAGATCTATAAGAAAAATATACTACAAGGTTTTCTGACTCAAGGATCAATCTACTCTTTGCGCCTTCTCATCCGCCCCTGGCGGATAATGGCTTTTTGCAAATTTCGTAACCTATTACAGCAGCGGGGCTGTGCTGGAATCTCACCAGCTTCCCTTAAACAGTATAAAAATATTTAATTGTATATTTTATACAATAATTCTTGTACTATGTCAACAAAATTTTTAACGTTTGATTAGAAAAACATGGGGACGAGATGTAAGTGGATTTTCTTTTACAATAACAGGTGTCTTATAAACCTCTTCTATCGTCTTATAATCCAGAACTTCCTTTGGTAGACCTTGTTTTTTCAGTCTCCCCTCATCTAATAAAATTAATTCATCACAATATTCAGATGCAAGGTTTAAATCATGTAATATTGTAATAACAGTCAAACCTCTTTCTTTATTCAAACTCTTGAGTAAGGAAAATATATCTATCTGATGACTTATATCCAAATGTGTGGTCGGTTCATCCAGAAATAAAACCTTAGGCTCTTGAGATAATGCCTTTGCTATAATAACGCGCTGCCTCTCGCCACCGCTTAATTCATCTATAAATCTATCCTTTAAATGTAAAGCATCCACACTCTTTAACGAACTAAGTGCAATATCTAAATCCCCCTTAGACTCAAATCCCAATCTATTTATATAAGGTATACGACCCATAAGAACAACGTCCAACACCCTAAATGGAAACATAAACAATGTATCTTGTGGTACAACGGCAGTAAGTTTTGCCATTTCCTTCAAAGAAATATCTTGTAAATTCTTATTATCTAAATAAACTTCACCTTTAAAAGGTATGAGTACCTTTGTAGCAGTACGTAAAAGCGTAGATTTACCAGAACCGTTTGGACCAATTATACCCACAAAACTACCTATATCTATATTAAAGGTAATATTCTTTAAAATCTCGATATCTGAATAACCACTATAAACCCCAGAAAAACGTAACATTATTTAAAATATACCTTTCTTGATCTTCTTAAAACATAAATAAAAAATGGTACCCCGATAAAAGCTGTAATAACACCTACAGGGATTTCCTTTGGTGCCATAACAGTCCTTGAGACTAGATCGCACAACACAAGAAATACCGAACCTGTCAAGATAGACGTTATAATAAGAATCCTATGGTCAGGTCCAACTAGCCTCCTTGTAAGATGTGGCATCATTAACCCTACAAAACCTATGATACCGCACATTGAGACAATAATGCTTGTAACTAAAGCTGAAACCAATAAAAATATCTTTTTTACTTTTTCTATATCCACACCTAAATGAATTGCCTCTTCTTCTCCTAGTGATAGTGCGTTCAATTCCTTTGAAAAAATAGACGTTATTAAAAATCCTACAAAAACTACTATTCCTACAATAAGTATCTCTATACCTTTATAAGCCTGTAGATTCCCAAGAAGCCACCACATTATAGAATGTATCTTTGTACTTGATGAATTTGAAATAAAAAACATGAGTAAACTTGAAAATAAGGCATTTACAAGTATTCCTGAAATAATCATATTCTCAGGAGAAAGCCTCCTGTCCATTCTAGCAAGACGAGTAACAAGAATTATTGTAAGTATACCTCCTATAAATGCTAAAATATTCGGCCCTATAGTGCTTGAGAAAAATAATAGCCCTATCACTGCACCAAGACCTGAACCAGAAGAAACACCTAAAATATATGGTTCTGCCAAGGGATTCCTTAATATACCCTGCATTATCACACCACATAAAGCCAAGCCTCCCCCGGCTATAATAGCCAGAATAATTCTAAAAAATCTCAATCTTAAAATATCTAAGTATTTATCATAGAATATCTTATCCATAGGTATATGTACCTGACCAATAAAAATACTTAAGATAATAAGTCCTATAAGAGAAAATATTAAAATTAATATTAATTTTAGTGGCTTAACTTTTTTCATAAAAGATTTTATTCAATTCCTCAATAGCATCTATTATCCTGGGACCTGGCCTTAAAAGTATACTTGGATTCATATCTTTATAAATTCTGTTGTTCTTTACTGCACTTATTGATGATGGTAATAGCATACCTTCTGAAAATCCTACAGCTATAATTATATCAGGGTTTCTTTCGATCAATTGCTCTACGCTAAAAAGTCCTGCATGATCTTTCACATCCCATGCAATGTTTTCTCCTCCTGCAAGTCTTATAGCATCTCCTATAAAAAAAGAGACTGTAACAAGTGGATCATCAAATAATTGGATAAATACCTTGGGTTTATCTTTTTCTATGCTTCTAGAAACTTTTCTAATTCTCGATCTTATATCTTGGGTTATGGATTTTGCCTGATTTTCTTTGCCAAATGTAGCACCGAGCATTTCAATCTCATTACATAATTCATCCACACTCTTTGGTGAAACCTTTATAATCTTTATACCTAAATCTTCTAGATAACTAAATGTATCCTTAGCTATATCAGTATTAACCAAAATATAATCAGGCCTTAATAAAATAATCTTTTCTATATTAGGTCTTGCAAAATTCCCTATCCTATCAATGGACTTTACATCACTAGGATAATCTGAATATTCGTCTATACCGACGACAGAATCTCCTAGACCCAGAGTAAATAAGATTTCTGTGGTAGAAGGAGCTAAAGATACAATTCTATATGAGTCTGCTTTAGATATAGTAGCTATAAATAAAAATAAAAGTAAAAAAACTATTCTTTTCAATATTCTATTCCCTTTCTTGCTTTTTTAAATTCATTAAAGGGGTGCTTTTTATCCGTCATTATCGTAACATAATCAACATACTTTTCTATAAATGAAGTATCACCCCTTCCCGTCAAGATAAGCTCTACTTTTTCTGGTACTTTTTCTAATAATTCTAAAAAACTACCCCTACCAATAAATCCTTGATCTAAAATATTTATAACTTCATCCAGAATAACCATATCATACTTTTTGCCTAAGATGGCTGATTTAACTTTTTCAAAATCCTTCTCAATGGTCTTTTTTAAATCTTTACCCTTAGAGGTCTTAAACATTGGGTGAATCTGGCTAAACTTTACTAGTTCAATACCTTTTATATCTTTTAGGGTGCTTTCTTCTCCAGAGATAAATGATTTTGGTTTTAAAAACTGAAATATAATAACTTTGAGACCCTGTCCATTTGCCCTCATTGCTAAGCCAAAGCTAGCGGTAGTCTTACCTTTTCCTTTTCCCGTATAAATATGTATCATTTCTTCACCAAGTGAGTTTTCCTAATAAAGTAAGTCCTGTTACAATAGTTGCTGCTAGAATAACCCCTAGTGTAGCAGCCAAAAATGTCGGTACAAACTTCATGCGCAATAAAGAAGCTATCATGCACCCTGTCCATACACCTGTTCCGGGAAAAGGGATACATACAAAAAGCATAAGACCAACTGCTTCATACTTTTCTATAAGGGCTCTCCTCTTATGAGCCCTTTCAAAAAGCCATTCAAAAAATCTACGCATATACTTAGTCTTACTAAGCTTCTTGGAAATCGGCTCTAATAAAAAATATATAGGTACAATTGGTAAGATATTACCAATTACTGAATAAAAAAATACTAACCTCACGTCTTGCTTTAATAACAAAATCCCTATAGGTATAGAGGCCCTTAATTCTGTAACAGGCAGGGTGCTTAAAAATAGAATCATTGTCTTTGGCGATAAGCCAAAGGAATATAAAAAACTAAGTAGTCTTTCCTGCATAACCGTATTTACCTATCAATGGGACAAAAACGCATCCACATACATCCCTTTTAGAAACTTCTCCTTCTTTATCTTTTTCTAAAACTAAAAGCCTTTGTGTTGCCCTTGGGCCTACTGGAAT
>CAZMID010000013.1:0-31180 GCA_964566255.1 uncultured Planctomycetia bacterium
ATTTTGATAACAATTGCTCTTCTAGAGCTTCATTAGATATGATCTCGTTTCCCAGAATATGTTTTACGTTAATTCCTTTTTTTGCTAAGGCATAAGAAACAAGGACAAATCTATGACACTCGAAAGGATTTTTTTCTGAGCACATCAGACATATTTTATGACCTTCTTTGAGCCCCCTTATTACTACATCTATACTATGCTTAAACTCAACTCCCTCTCTCACTTTTCTAAAATCAACCATTTCTTTGTCTGGAAAAAATAATTCGGGATTAGTATATCTGGCACCTAGCAAATTACCCATAAAAATATATGATATTCCATTATTTTCCAAGAAAACTTTTATATTTTCTTTATTGTATTGAGCATTATGTTTGCTATACGGGACACTTCGAATATCAATAAGCCACTGTATACTATTTAACTTTAATAGCCTAACGAAAGTCTCGCTTTCATATGTAGAATGACCTATTGTATAACAAACTAATTTTCTCTTTATCAAATCCATAAGGATTCCTCTTACTATTAATTATACACTTAATATTAAAAACTCTCAAGTTTATTTAATCCATAACTCCTCATTGCCAAACCTCTTCAACCACCTCTCTTAACCCCTCCCTCTCCTCCCACCTCCTCAAACAACCAAATCCTCACCCCATCTAGTCCCCATCTTTAAAACACGCCTTGCTGCGAAGCAGACAAGGCCCCAAACCCTCCCCATAAAACAAAAATATAAACAACCAACTAACAACACAATAAAGCACCAATAAAAAACTACCCCTCTAAGTCTTTAAAACCATCCCTAACAGTATATCTAGAGACATTGAAAGGCTAGTAAGAGTAGATATTGATATAGGATATAGGTAAGAATAGTAAGATTATATATAAGAGAGGTGTATCAATTATTTCTATTTATAAGGTTGATTACTAATGTTACTATAATATCTCTTTCTTTAGGGTCACTTTCTGCTATCATTAAAGTAAGAGCTACTATAGCGTTGTCTGCGATGCGTTTTGTTCCATCGCTTCTATATAATAAACTATTTCTTTCTAGAAACCATAAGAATATAGAAGCAGCTATACGCTTATTACCATCTACAAACGAATGGTTCTTTACTATAAAATACAAAAGATTAGCTGCTTTTTCTTCGACGCTCGGATATAATTCTTTATCATCAAAAGTCTGATATATAGCATCTATTGAACCTTTAAATGATTTATCTTTTTCTATACCAAAAAGCGGCGTACTGCCAAAGTTTTCCTTTAGCTTACCAACGGCTCTTATTGCATTTTTATAATCAAGCCTAAACTTTTCTTCAGTGGATATCCTTTTAATTTCGAGTCTCTTATTATCATAATCATCTAATAATTCAAGACCATAACTATAATCCTTTATGACTTCCAACAATCCTATTGCTTCTTTATAGTCAAGATCTTTGCGTGCTTTAATGTTACCAATGAGTCTTATGGATTTTTGCAAGGCTTCAAGCCTATCCGTTTTTTCCTTAAGACGGTATTCATTTAAAGTATAACCATTTATAAGATGTTTTCCAAGAATATCCGTAGCCCAAATACGAAATTGCGTAGCACGCCTTGAATTAACGCGATAACCTATAGAAATAATTGCATCCAAATTATAGAACGTAGTTTGATATACTTTACCATCTTTTGCAGTATGTGCAAATTTTGCACATACTGATTTTTTATCTAACTCTTTGCTTTTAAAGATGTTACGCAGGTGCTTTGTGATAACGCTTCTATCTATCTGAAACAACTTAGCAATCCATTTTTGTGTCAGCCAAACTGTCTTCTCCTGCAATTTTACTTCTAACCTAACCTTCTTATCTTTAGTTTGGTAGATCGCGATTTCACCTTTGGATGGAAGATTCTTTTTGGATTTCATAATCTATAACCTCCTTACTTACTACCTTCGTCTAATTACATTTATTTTATACTTCCTTCATTTAATAGTCAATAATATTAGCACTTACAATATCATTTTCTATAATATAAGACACACTAGAAACTGATTTTCTTTCAAATATCTTTGGATTTAAAGCAATAGGAAGGTAAACTACTAAAAATACTACAAATATAAGGATGAATCTAAAAACCTGACTACAAACATAAAAACCTCCTTTAGTGGTCAGCGCGGAATTGCGCTTAACAAAGAAGGTTTTAATTATTTTAAAGTCGCAGTGAACCCCTTCGAACATACGACCGAGGATCCATAAAAACAAAAAACCCTCACAGAATTTTCTCTGTGAAGGTTTTACTTTTTTAACGTCCAGGTTCCCCCTTGAAACACAGGACTGATATTTAATTGTGTTTATATATTACCTTATAAACCTAGTTTTGTCAAGACTGCCGAAACTTCAATAGCTCCATTCCGCTCAACCAACTCTCTCCAAACTACTTTCTTTAACAACCTTTGCCTCGCATACTCTCTCCACCCTACCAAATCCTCCCTCCATCTAGTCCCCATCTTTAAAACACGCCTTACTGTCTTCTAGTAAGGACTAAGAACTATCTTAATCCTCTAAAAATAAAGCACCAATAAATAACTACCCCTCTAAGCCTTTAAAACCATCCCTAATAGTATGTCTAGAGACATTGAAAGCCTTACTAAGAGTAGATATTGATATAGGATATAGGTAAGAATGGTAAGATTATATATAAGAGAGGGTGATGGTATAAGGTCATACTTAATATACACCTCACATCCCGAACTTAAATATATTTAAGTTCGCTAACACAAACTACTTGACAAATTTACATATGTTAAGTATACTTAACATATGTAAAGCGAGGTTAACAATATGGCTATTGAAAAATCACTAGACAATATATTAAATACGAACTCGAAGGTAAAAATTATACGGCTTTTTACCTCTCGCAGAGAAGACTTTATTGGTTCTGGCAGAGAAATAGCCAGATTAATTAATATTACTCCACCTGCAGCCCATGCTGCACTTAAAGAACTATATAATCAAGATATCTTAAAAAGAGAAATTATTGGACGACAACATATATATAGACTCAATTCAAGCAACAGAATAGTCCAAAACATACTCATCCCTGCTTTCAAAAAAGAGTATTCTATTAAAAAAGATGTCTTTGACTTCTTAAAAAAGAAAATAAAAGAAAAAAAGATAAAAAATAAAATGATATCCCTTATCTTATATGGGAGCTTACAATCAAGTACAACTAATGAAAAAAGTGATGTTGATATAGCGATTATTACTAAAAATAAAATTACCAAAAAAGAAATCGAAGAAATATTTATAGAAAATATCTCACAAGAATTCCATGATTACTTTGGTGCTAGTCTAGATAGCTATATCAAGACAAAAGAAGAATTCCTTGAACGCCTTAAAAAGAAACAACCCCCGGTTTTAAAGTTAATAAAATCTTATTCAATTATCTATGGAAAAGATCCTATAGATCTTAAATAATATGAGTGCTAAAAAATTAAAAGTTAAACAAGAAGGAAAATATGTTGCGATAGATTATCTTAAAAAAGCTGAGGATAATCATGCTCAAATGTTATCTGCTCTAGAAAACAATAACTACAATGCTGCAAGCACACTAGCTATCCAATGCGCGATTTCATCAGCTGATGCTATTTGTGTATATGAAAAAGGCTTGAGGTCAATATCACAAGATCACTTTGATGTATGCGATTTAGTAAGATCTATTACTCTGCCAGAAAGTAAAGAGAAAAGTATTCTATTAAAAAAGATTATTGCAAAGAAAAATCTTATACAATATGAAAGACGTAGTATATACCAGACTGAAGCTATTGAAATCGTAAAAACCGCAACTAGATTTTATCAATGGGCGGTTTCTTGCGTAAAGAAATAAGAAGAAAGCTAAGAAGTAAAACAAGAATTCTCCTCTCTACCTACTCTCATCAAATCCCTCTCTTAACAACCTCTCCCCTCGTCTACTCTGCCCCACCTAACCAAAGCTACAACAACATCTAATCCCCATCTCTTTTTAACGCCTTGCTGCGAAACAGACAAGGCCCCAAACCCTCCCAATAAAACATAATATAAACAACCAACTAACAACACAATAAAGCACCAATAAATAACTACCTCTCTAAGTCTTTAAAACCATCCCTAATAGTATGTCTAGAGACATTGAAAGCCTTACTAAGAGTAGATATTGATATAGGATATAGAGGTTTGATTAGGAGAAGATATTCTTTTAAAGATCTTTAGGTTTAGAGTAATAGGGGTAGGATCACTTGTTAGGCTTGTATAAACCAGGATAAAGTTCTTTGTAAAGTAATCTACTAAACTTAGGCCTATCCTTTTCTGGAATATGCTTTATCTTGATGCCTGCTTCTAGCTTACCATCTTCATCTCGTCTTTTGATCCAGGAAATACAACCAAATACTCTGATAGGCTTATAAGGCTCATTAGGATCATTTATCATAAATTCAAGTTCTTCTCCAACCTCCCTGCCCTCTTCTATCTCTATCCTAAATCCTCCCTCGCCTGTCTCTATTGTTAAAGCCTCTTTATATTTCTCACTTGAGGACAATTTACGCCATGAAGCAGCCACTTCTTTTTTGAACCGGGGAAATAGTCTTCTTTCTCTGATTATCTTCAATTTTACAAGGATTCTGTTTTTTAGCTCCTCGCTACTATACAACCCTTCACCATTTATCTTTATCTCCATCATGACATCAATAAAAGCCTTGATAATTTTATTGTTAGTCAGGCGTTTTCCTGTGCTAAATAGAGCATCCCTGCCTATATTATCTATAAACTCCAGCTCTTCACGAGTAAGATTGACTACTACCCGACCTGCTTTTAATCCGCTATTATCATTATTAAGTTTGTTTTCATCATTCATCTTATACATCTTACATCACCTTTCTTGAGTCCAAAAAAAATACCCTATCCCTTCATGATTCTCTACTTCTAAAAGGATAAGGCTTCTTTGTTCTACGGTAACCGGTCAACCCTATGAGTCTTACTCACTTAGGCACCTAGCTTTGCGCCTCATCCTTTCAGATGATTTGCCTTTTTCGGAGTATATATTCAGTTTTTCCCTTCATTTAAAGTATATCACATTTTGTGAAATAGTCAAATTGTACAATTATGTACGCAATTTTTACTTACTATAACTCGTTGTAATAAAATGGGTTATGGCTAAATCCTCCCCAGGACTCTCCTGTTACTATTTTTTTATACTCCATTAACTTTCTGATTAGATCAGGGTCAGATAGGGCGATGGAAAGATTTTTTCATGGCTGCAATGTAGATAAGAATT
Source organism: uncultured Planctomycetia bacterium (assembly GCA_964566255.1). Classification (GTDB taxonomy): domain Bacteria; phylum Omnitrophota; class Gorgyraeia; order Gorgyraeales; family Gorgyraeaceae; genus CAZMID01. The sequence goes on from CAZMID010000013.1 coordinate 5,284, forward strand.
TTTCTACTTGCCGCAGATTTTTAAGGGCCTTATTTGCGCCCGGTTTTGTACAGATGATAGCCGATACAGCTGATGCAAAAATAAGGTTAGGTTTGATCTTATTAAAAAAGGACCTCTCTCCTATTTTAATTAGCCTAAAAAGTAGACCTGCTGTAAAGGCGTCTCCCGCTCCTATGGTATCAGATGTTTTAACTTTAAAAGTAGGCACTTTAATAAGCCTACCTTTTGAATCTAGATAAACTGAGCCCCTTAAGCCAAGAGTCAATATTACTTGGCACCTGAAGCGTTTTTTAAGGATTTTAAGGCCTTTTCTAGGGTTTTTCTGCCCAGTTAAAAACCAAAGGTCCGTTTGACTTAGCTTGGCCAAGTCCACACATTTTAATAGCTTTAGGATTCTATTTTTGGTGTCTTTTTTATCAGGTATGGTATAAGGCCTGAGATTTGGATCAAATGAAATAAATACCCCTCTTTTCTTGAGAAGTCTTACATATTTTAAGGCTTCTTCTGAAGTGCCTTTTTGGTGTGAGAAACTTGAACCGAAATGGAAGATTTTAGGGTTTCTTAAAAGGCTCTTTGGTACACTTTTCAATGGTACTATGGAATCCTCAGGAGAATTTTTATAAAAGGTATATTTTGAATTACCAGATTTATCAATGCTTGCTATTGCAATGGGTGTATGAATATCAGAGTCTTGTATAATACCTTTAGTATTTATACCTAAAGAGCGTATAAATTGTATAGCAAGATCTCCAAAGGAGTCTTTGCCAATTCTAGAGAGCATAGCTACTTTTAGACCTAATTTGGCAGCTATAACAGCTGAATTAGTGATAGAACCGCCTGTAGAGGCAATAGATTTGGACTTTGACCCTTTATTTTGGATAAGATCTATAGAGGCACCACCTAAGAATAATATGTCTATTGGCATGGTGTTATGATAACTCTTTTAAGGTGGCTTTTCAAGGGGTAAGATGTTATAGACTGTCGTTACTAGCTTCTAGGCTATCAACTAAGTCTGTCAAAGAGGTTTCTGGTTTTTGATTAAGGTGTGCTTGTGATGATATGTTTACCGGAAGTTCCCACAAAAAGTTAATGTCAATTGATATCTCTTTGGGATTAAGGATGTACAGTGGGGTATTACCTTTCCACGATATAATTCTAAAACCCGCTTTTTGTGGAGAATAAGTGTACCATTGTAAGCCTGTACTTGGTGGATAAATTTCTCTATGGATAACTTTTTGTTCTGTAGTCAGTAAGTTTATGCGTTCATAACTTTCGTCACTAAAAGCTAAATTTTGTGAACAGTTTTGTAATAACCAGTAGGCAAATCTTTCAACTCGCGCCATAAAAGTCTTAAGTTTTTCAGGGTGTTTATTTTGTAAACGGACAATGGGCTGAAACTCTAATCCCAATGAGCGATTTACTCCTTCATCGTCTTTTATTTCTGTAACACTAAAATAAAAGACAAGCTGAGATGGTTTGTTTACCTTGGCAATAGTTCCCAACTCCCTTAAGAATTCTTTATCATCTGTTGAAATGTATACGTCATACCAAAGAGTACGCCTGTCAATCATTACTTCTAACGATCGAGATATGTTATTATCTGGGATTTCAGAGTATATTTCTCCAGACGATGTTATGTCAAGGATAATCTCGGATTCTTCAACAGTTTGCGTTTCTGCCTTAACCTCAAGTTTTAGCATTTTAAAAAACTGATTATAATCTGGTTCTTTATTCCGAGAAGCAACATCTTTTTTATATTTTTCAATTAAATAATAAGTCGAGTGTAAATCTTCCCACGGAATTTTATTTTTTATGAATAGGTAAAGAAATTCATCAGATATATCATTGAACGGAAATGGTTTAGAAGGAGAATAATCCTCTATAGAAGATTGAATATTAAAAATATCCTTCCATATGGCTGGTGCAATAATATTTGAAAAATAACGTATGAATCTGGTAAATTTTCTATCGGTGTTAATCAAGTTTTTTTCTACAGCTATATCTAAAACTCTTTCAATAAACTTTCCTCTTTCTATATTTTCAAGCATCCTTTGACCAAAGATAGAAAGTAAGATATCTGCTTTTTTATCATATTTTTTCTGCCATTCTTCATAGAGCATTTCAGCTGCTCCACCCCCAGATTTATTGTCATATAAAGGAACTATTTTATTGTCTGGCGAGAGACGTAATATCGCTCCCTTAGGGAACCCCATGGATCCTGGGGCAGGGGCTTCAATATATTCAGTTACGCGGATTCCATATTGTCTAATAGTGGTATCTAATAATTGCCTGAAGGTATGATTTTTTCTGGAGAAAAAAGGATAATCTGTAGAGATATAAAATACCCCTTTTGATGGATTTTTTAGGTCTATCATGTTATCTACAGAGGTAGGTTCATGTATAGCTAAATTTCTATCTCTGTAAGAGATAACATCAAATCCATCAGAATTAATTTCTCTCAGCTGATCAACGACATATTTTAATGGGAGAGTTCCTTCAATTACTTTAAATTCCCCTCCCGCTATTTCTATTGAACTACGCCATCTCTCAGACATAGTTCTAAGCGCGTCTGCCAGGTAACCGTCACTTTCAAGTATGACTACTTTTACACCTTTAAGTGCAGCAATTAATCCTATACCCGTAAGTCCACTTTCTATTTCAAGCATTGTATCGCCTGGCTGAAAATTAATAATATCTATAAGCTGTTTGGCTTTTTGTAGGATGAAAGTGTCCATGTCTATATTTACATACATAAGGGGTTCACCAAAGCTTTCAGCTAGTTGATCGTATCTTTGACGCCTTTCTTCGGAAGTTTTTTCCGACCATGCTTTAAGAAAAACCCATCTAAGCCAATTTTCTTCTGAAACTTCAAGCATGGAAGTTAACATATCTTCGATTCCTTTTTTAGAGTCACTTAAAAGATTGGGCCGCAGGTGCGATTTAGCATGTATATCTAAGCTATATACCGAAGTATTTAGACAGAATACTATAAATATAAGTAATGATACAATCTTCAAATTGTGCGCTTTTTTTAAGTTCAGCATAATGTGGACAAAAAAATGACCCTTTTTCCGACGGTCGTTTTATAGCTTAGATATTGTATTTAATAATAATTATAGCATAGATATGTCTTCTATGCAAACTATTTTTTATTGCTCTTATTAGAGGAGTGCCTCACTACAACCAGCCAGAATGCACCTGCCCATAACAGTAAAACTATTGTAGATACATTTACTATTGAGCATTGCCTTGTTGAACATAGAGTCATCATGTACAAGACATTTATGCCTATAAGTATGATTATTAGTGTAATAACAATCTTTCCTAACACTTTGAAAACCTTAGAGTTATCAGCCATGTCTACTCTCCTATTAAAAGGGGCTTTTGAAGATATCTTTTATTTCGTTTACTGTTTTTTCTAACACTTCTTTACCGGTTTTCAGTTTATCCGAAGCTATATCATCAAGTTCTCTAACATCCAAGAGGTTTTCTACAGCTGTATTTATGACAGCTCTTGCCACTATCAGTTTTATTATCTGATTGGCGTTTTTAATGTTTTTATAACGGCTATCAATATTAATATTATATTCTGATACTGACGGTTCCCCCGGCATAGAATAATCTTTATAGATAAGCTTGCCTATCTTGAGATTTAATTCATCTATTTGCAAATCTCGAGACTTTTTGGCTTTCTTTTTTCTCTTCCCCGTTTTTTTATTATCACTTTTTATATAATTTAGGATTGTCTTGTGGTTTTTATCTTTTACTATTGTAAATTCTCTAAGATCAATACTTACTTTGTATAGATGTATTTTTTTCTTTAGTAAAGCAGAAATGTCATAGTCTATTTCTATGTGAGGTATATCTAGCATTATCTTGTCTTTAAAATGATCCGGATTTAATATGACCATGCTGTTGATGTTAATGATGGTCTGCGGGATGCTAGCCCTTAAGCTTCCTATTTTGAGTTTCAGGCCGCCTGTTGCCAAAGATACTATCCGCTCAACAGAAGTTTTTATAATAACATCTTTCGCTATAGAAAGTGTTATAGATAGAAATATTAATATTAGTATTATGGTACCTATTTTTTTCATTTCTTTTTAATCTTTATTTTAACGCAGCAATTATCGCGTCATTATTCTTTGATTTTAAAACTAATCTGCATGAACAATCTGGTGCGCATGAACAGGTAGTGCCATAGCAATAATCAAGATTTACATTTTTGGCCTTTAATTTATCTGCTATTTCTTTTGCCGCACCTATTTTGTCGATGAGATCAACTATAACAACATCACTTTCGTCTACCTTCCATCCTTTTGACTGTGCTATGGGTTTTGCTTTTGCGTTATCGCCGGTAACCATCATAAAAATAGCCTTACTTTCCATTCCATAGCCGCATATAGCTGCGATATTTACACCTTGTGAGGCCATTACAGAGCTTACTTCTGCCAGCATTCCTGGCTTATCTTCGGTAGTGATAAGCAGTTCGTTAGCTTTTTTGCACTTTGTCATAACTAACCTCCTTATATTGTTTGCTTTTCCAGGAAGTCGATAAATCTGCCTATATAGAGAAGCTTACTGTTTATAAATTCTACACCTGCTTCAGAGAGATCTTCATCTACCCATTTGATCTTTCCTCTGCACCTTGTTCTTATATCTGTATCATATCTAAAGATTTCAAGGTCCAGCATGGTACCAAGGGCTAATTTTTTCAACAACATCATCTTCATCCCGCCCCCACTTATATTTCTGGTGGTGGTACAGAACTCTCTGTCGCTTCCTTGCGGGCTGTATCTGACGCCAAGCTCTCCTTTTATGCGCTCAAATACCCGCCTATCTATTCCGACATGCATAAACTACCCCCTTTTTTTAATCCAGTTTTGTGCCATCGTAAGGACAATAGTTGGTCTTGCCTGAGAAGATCTTCTTGCACTCAGGGCACTTTACCTTTAAAGGCCTTACAATATCTATTGAACGAGGTACTGCATTAGGACGTTTTTGTGCTTTGATTTGAGTAGATTTATTACTGACTTTTTCTTTTATAGCAGGGATTTCTTTTTCTAATGTCTTTATTCTTTTGGATATGTAAGGGTGGCTGCGTAGAAAAGCAAATCCCACACCTTCTTTTTTTGTCTCTTTTAGTTTTTCCAAAAATGTTATCATCGCGTATGGATCATAGCCAGCTTTATAAGAGTACTTTACTCCGAGAGAATCTGCTAAAAGTTCATCTTCCCTTGAATAACCGAGCATCACAAGGTCAAAACTTATGGAGGCAGCTCGCTGTAGATCGCTTATGCCGCTTTTACTGGCTGCAATATTCATTAGTATATCATAACCAATCTGCGCCTGCATCTTTTTTGCGATATGCCGTGCTGCAACATGGCCTATTTCATGGCCTATTACGCAGGCAAGTTCGCTATCTGTGGCTTTTTCAATGAGCCCGGAATTTATATAAATATATCCGCCAGGTGTCGTAAAGGCATTCAAATCCTCATCCTCTATTACATTAAAATGATACTTGAGGTCTTTGCGATCAGATACTTTAGCGATCTTTTTTCCTATCTTGGTTACGCGATTAATTCTCCTTTGATCTTTACTTATATCAAACTGCCTTGAGATCTTATTGGCAAGTGTGTTTCCAATGGAGACTTCCATCTCTGTAGTTACAAAGATAAATTCTTGCTTGCCAGTCGCAGGATTGTATATAGTCGCACAACCAGATAATACAAGAGAAAGAACAATAAATAAAATTATAAAAGACTTTGACATTAAATCAGCCTGACAGTAGTTTTTGTATAACGGAACTTACGGTCTTTCCGTCTGCAGCCCCTTTCAACTCTTGCATGGTTAATTTCATTACCTTGCCAAAGTCAGATTTTGAACTTGCAGATGTTTGAGATATAATATGTTTTACTATTTCGGTTATTTTCTGTTCAGAGGCTTGTTCAGGCAAATATGTTTTTAATATCTTTAATTCTTTTTCTTCTTTTTCGACAAGGTCTTTTCTTTCGCCCTTTTTGAAGCTTTCTATGGAGTCATTGTGCTGTTTTACTTGCTTTTGTATTATCTTCAGGATATCTTCGTCTTTGACCTCCTCCGATTTTTTTTCTATAGCTAAATTTTGAATCGAGGCGGTTATCATGCGCAAGGTAGCCCTGCGTATCTCGTCTTTATTTTTAATAGCCTCCTTAAGATCTTCTGCTATTTTTTTCTCAAGTTTACCCATATCAATCCCTTCCTTCCTCAAGTTTACCTATCTTTTTATACATCATGTCACAGAGATACTTTAAGAACGTGGTTTTATTATCTTCCTCAATTTTTCCAAACTCGATACCCGAACAGTAAGATAATTTTTCCCCCTTAGATATTTCTTTTGACCACAAGATTCTACCGTTTAAGTGAACAGGGTTCAATGCATCAGGCGTAAATATCTTGAAGTCTATTTTTTTCCCTGTGTCAAGCTTCTCTTCGGTCAAGAGTTGCATGCCTTCTGCACTTACATTTTTAGTCATTCCCATTTTTTCTACTTTTGGTTCTTTTTGGACGATATAGTCTATCTTCGAAGATAGTGCAAATCTTATAAATCTTCTTTTCTCTTTCATGGCTTACTCCAATATTGTTATTTTTAGCTTTGGCTGGTCTATAACTTTGTATTTCACGCCAGCTTCGTTAAAAAGGGCCTTGAAACTTTTATCAGAATACTCAGAGCAAGTTATAAATTTTTCTATCTTAGCATTTACCAGCATTTTTGCGCAGAGTATGCATGGAGAATGAGTGCAGTATATAGTTCCTCCTGATATATCTATTCCGTGTAAACCCGCCTGTATAATAGCATTTTGCTCTGCATGTATTGCCCGACATATCTCATGTCTTTCTCCAGAAGGTATATTTTTTTGATTTCTGAGGCATCCTAGGCTTAAACAGTCCTTAACGCCTCTTGCCGCACCATTATATCCAGTTGTAAGGATGTGTTTGTTTCTGACGATGATGCTTCCTACATGGTGCCTTAGGCAGGTAGATCTTTCAGCCACAAGGTGCGCCATCTTTAAAAAATATTCATCCCAATCAGGTCTATTTGTCTTATTTGAGTGTTTCATCTATTTTTTTATGAAGTTCCTTTATTGAAGAATCGTTTATTATAACTAGATCAGCCATCAGAAGGCATTTCTTAAGCTGTTGATTTTGAGGATTTTCTTTATTTTCTTTTTCTTCTTTTTCTATAAAATCCTGCAAAGTCTTTGCATCTCCGGGTCTTTCTCTTTTTAAGCTTCTTTCAAAGCGTTTTTTTAAAGGGGCATCTATGCCTAACATAGTAAAACCAGGTATTTTTCTAAGAGTAGACACCTCATCCGGGTTTCTTATGGAATCTACTATACAGTTTCCATCTTTTGATAATTCATTCATTAAAAGATCTGCTAGAACCGAAGAACCACTTTTTTTTCTTAAGTCATTGCCTAATTTTATAAGATTTTCACGCAGGGGTTTAATCCCTTGTTTTTTTGCCTCCCGCCTCAGTATATCCGAAAGGGAATAATAAATAAACCCTTTTGATTTTATATAATTAGCTACTTCACCCTTTCCCGAAGCATTAGGACCTGTAAGACCAATAACCATATATTATTTAACTGTTGCCCCAGGAGAAATCTTTTTATCAGGAGAAATAACAGCCAAATTCTCCCCATCTTGAGCAGCCAGTATCATACCGTTACTTTCTACGCCTCGAATAGTAGCAGGTTTCATATTATCTACTACTGCTACAAGCTTGTCTTTTAATTCTTCCGGCTTATAGGCTTCTCTTATGCCAGCGACGAGCTCTCTTTCCTCTCCACCGATATCTACCTTTACTACATAAAGTTTATCCGCATTAGGATGTTCTTTGACTTCTTTTATTTTTGCTATCTTTATACTGATTTTTTTAAATTCCTCAAATGATATCATATCTCCCCCCTTAATTGAGAAGGGTTAGATCCAGAAAGGTATTCTAATAGTTTTGTTTTCATTCTAAGATCTATCTCCTCAAATTTAATGCCAACATCTATTTTGTCATCTTTTTTATCCGCAGTCCATACTACCTTGGCTATGACAGAAATAGGTTCTTCTTTTGTTGGTAAATAGATATTTAATTCGAGCCAGACCCCTTTTTTAATCTTTTCGTCTACTAACCCGCATATCCCACCAGAATCTATATTTTTTGTAATAGATTTTTCTTCTTTTGTGTCGGAACCTTTTACTTTATAGGTAAAGTTTAGTTTTGCCTCTCGCCTTAGATAATTTCTTTTTTCGTCTAACATATCAGGTTTCCTGTCTAGTTTAATTCAAACTTCATTAGGTCTTTACCTACTGCAATTTCACCCTTAAATTCTTTTTTGCACGCACCTATTAAGTCATACTGGTCGCATATTGGGTACATATGGACAAAGACAAGTTTTTTTACGTTAGCCTGACAAGCAACCTTTCCAGCAGTCGCAGGGCTCAGGTGCCCTTTCATCTTCATCTCATCAGGAAAGGCACATTCTAAGATAAGTAGATCCGCATCCTTTGAAAACTCTATAACTTCATCACAGTAATCAGTATCTCCTGAATACACTATGGTTTTTCCTTTAGGAGTGGATATCTTATACCCCATTGATCCTCCATGATGCTCAAGAGTCCTAGTAGAGATTTTAAAGCCTTCTATATCGATAGTTTTATTTTCTATCTCTTCTATGGTTACTTTGTACGCGTCAGTATATAGAGTCTCTTTGTAGAGCTGGCAGATGTTTTTGTAATATTCTTTTAGACCCTTTGGTCCATAAACAGTCAGATCTTTTTTTCTTATGGCTGGGGGTATTTTTGCTGCAAAGAGTATTGCAGCGAATTCAGATACATGATCCAGATGTAAGTGCGTATAAAAGATAAAATCCAGATTAAGACAATCTACCCCAAACTTAAGAAGGTTTTTTAAAGAGCCTGCCCCACTGTCAAAAACAGCGCTTTTATCATTGAGCTTCATAAGGATGCAGGGAGGGTTTCTGTGAAGAGAAGGAACTCCTGTACCAGTACCCAATAAAGTGATTACCATAAACTAACTATACCTCGATTCTTTTTAATGTACTCAGATGTGTTAGCAATAATGCTTCATACTTTGGATTTATTTTAGAAAACCTTACACCTGCATAAAATAGACGTCTTCCCTCCCTATCTTGCCTGTGGAGGTCCTTTGTCCATACGACTTGTCCTATTATTTTTATAGGCCTTGTCATATTGGGAACTTCCATTTCTAAATCCAGATAGCCATTATCCCTCAATCTTTCATAAGTCAGGATACAGATACCCCTAGAAGATATATTGGTTGTTTTTGAATAGTGCGGGTCGTATGATTTACCCAGAAAGTTGTATCTTATATTTATCTCATCGCTAAACCTGACAAACCTCCTTCTCTCCCTTAGAATCCAGAATTTACTGGCTCTACCGTGGATCAAACCATCTTTTATTCTTTTTTCTTTTTTTCGGAGAAGTATATAGATAGGCACTAATATGGAAAGTAATATTAATGTGATAACGTACATGGAAGGCATAGCTTACACCTCCAAGAGTTCATATTGCGTTGAGCCTAGTTTTATTTTTTCACCATGATTTATCTGTATCATAGGATCTATCTCAGGAAAGATCTTTTTGAATGCATCTATGCCTATGATATCAAGAGTTGCTTTATCAACTGCCACAGCGTCCAATCCTCCTATAATACCTATATTAGATACAAAAGGTTCTTCATTCTTTGACATACAGTCGCAGTTCTTTGTTATGTTGTATAATAGATTTATACAGGCTATTTTAGAGTTAAGAGCTCCTTTGACGCCTAAGGCATATTCTACCATTTTTTCCTGGAACTTTACAGCATTTTCATCATATTTTATACCAATGGCATCGGAGGAGCATACAACAGTGCATTCTCCGCAACCAATGCATCGTTCCTTTACTAATATAGCTTTTTTCTTCTTAAGGCCTATTGCATTTACAGGACACACACTCATGCAATCTCCACAGCTGATACATTTTTCAATAGTTACCTCGGGAAGCGTCTTAGAATGCTGTTGCAATTTACCTGCACGAGATGCGCAACCCATACCCAGGTTTTTAAGTGAAGCTGCAAAACCTGCTTCACAGTGACCAGTTACATGCGAAATAGAAATCAAAATATCAGTTTCACAAATACCCCTTGCAAGCTTAACATTTTCAAAATGGCTTCCGCGGATCGCTATATTTTGACCATCTATTCCCTTAAGGCCATCTGCTATTATAATTGGTATGCCCAAATTCTCTATATTGTAACCATGCATATTGGCAACATGAAGATGCCCTATGGCATTAGACCTTTTTTCTCTATAAAGCGTGTTGGTCTCGATGATAAAAAGGTTTTCTGTTTTTTGTTTTAGTTCTTTTATTAATTCTTTTAACCAGTTAGATTTTATATAACCTGATGTTCCTTCTTCCCCAAATGAAAGCTTTATGCCAGTAAAGGCATCTTTTTTTATGAAGCTCTCTGGTTCTAGGGCGCGAAATATATCTAAAAAGGCCTTTTGTATGTTTTCTTCGGACCAATCAGAAAGCTTTTTAAGAAAAACCTTTTCCTTATTTTTAGACACCTTTCCTCTCTTTCATGTAGGAATTTCTTATGGTATTTAATATATTTATATATTCATCAGTCCTGTAATCAGGGTATGTCCATTCAAAGCTCTGGAAGGTACCTTTTTTCCAGCTGAGAGTAACCTCGCTATATATCCCTTTGCTCAGATATATCCTGTGATAATAATCCTTTGTGGTTGCCAGGATGAGTTTTGAGTCTGTTATGTACCCTGGATCAATATTGATCTTTCGACTTAAAGAACTGTTACTTTTTTTGGAGAGTTTTTCTTCAAGAGAATTTGTAAGGAGTTTTATTCTTGCTATATCTTGAGGTTGGATAAGTCTTTTAAAAGAGATAAATCTTTTTTTTAAGGGGTGACCCATTTCTTTTTTATAATAATCTGTGTGATTGAATAAAATATCAGGACTTTTATAGTCTATCTCCCCGAACTTCTTAGCAAAAAACTCTTCGGAACAATCGAAGAGTTTTTTATGTTTTGTAAGCAGTCCTATTACTAGTTTTACACGCTGAGGCTTTTTAGCCTTGCCCATAGGTTAATTGCTTATTTGGACTTCAATTTCATCTGTGGTCTTTGCGTCTACATGAGAAGCAATCAGTTCCCGGTCTTTCTTTGATATATCCGTAAAAAATATACCTACATTATAATGTGCCTTTTCAACATCTTGCAGTATTACAGGCTCTGTCCTTACAACTACGCCTCTACACTTAATCTTTTTGGCATGTTTACCATTATTCTTTGTAGGTACAAGAAGCACCAATTCTATCTTTGACATTAAAGGCAGAAGCCTTGTCACGCGGCAATAAGTGCCTGAAGGACTTATATTTACAGTCTCTGTTATTATGTCAAAGGCATTCTCGGCAATCTTAAGTGGAAGCTGCCTTTTCGCCCTTTGTTCTTTACGGCGTTCTTGTATCATATCTTTTATGCTTTCTTAGGTTCTTTCTTTTTTGCAGTAGCTAATTTCCAACACCTCTTGGTACAGTAATATTCATTATTTCTATAATACCAGGATTTTCTTGAAAGGTGCTTATTGCATTTCTTGCAATTGGTTGGTTTTCCAGTTGGTTTCGTTTCTTTTGTTTCATCAGCCATTTTTTACTCCTCGCATCGGACAAATGTTACACAACGGTTTTTTTGATTTACACAAGTTCTTGCCTAGTTCAACTATTAACGCATGATATTCATTGAATAATTTTACATTATTAGGCAAATTCTTTACAAAGAGCCTTTGTACATCTTGATAATCACTATCTTCATCTATGTATCTATGCCTTAAAAAGATCCTTTTTGTATAGGCATCTACTACAAATATAGGCTTTTTACCCGCATATAATAATATGCTATCTGCAGTCTCAGGACCTATGCCTTTTACATTAAGAAGCTCTTCTCTTAAGCTTTTTGCACTCTCCTTAAACATTCTCTTTATGCTCCCACTGTAAGATGTATTAAGAAAATCCAGGAAATTCTTCACCCGCTGAGATTTTATATTGTAGTAACCACTGGGTTTTATTAATCCAGCAAGTCTTTTCCTGGAAACCCTGGAGAGCTTTTTTACTTTTAAAAGATCATTTTTCTTTAAGTTCTTTATTGCTTTCTCTACATTGCCCCAGGCTGTATTCTGAGTAAGAATAGCGCCTATTATAATTTCTAATTTTGTATCTCCAGGCCACCAATGCCTAGGCCCGAATTTTTTATATAATAGCTTGTATATTTTTAATAAAGAATCAGTTCTTTTTATCTTTTTCAATATTCAGAACGTTTTTTAATCTCAGAAGCTAATGACTTAAACTCGCTATAATATTTTGAACCCATCATAATAGGTCTTTTTATATGTTTTCCTTTTTGAGAATGCTCTTTAAAAAATGAAACTGTTAGACTTGAAGAATCTCCCTCTTTTTTTACATCAAAGGAGGCTACAATGTTATGGTCGATAGCAGCTATTGCATCTGCCCAGAGCTCATTCAGTAAGGATAATTTTAATGGTTTAGTTGCTAAAAGAATCCCTGTCGCCCTATTAGAAGAAGTAATTGAATACCCATTTTCCTTTAAAACCAATCTTGCATAAGAAAATACTGTGTTGGTATCTTTATCTATACTTACACTTATAGCTTGGGCTTTCTCAGTAACATCCGAGGTATATCCTCTAGGCACACTTTTAGCCCCCCATTTAGATAGTATACTTTTACTCGGTCTTGAACCTAGAGATGCACTGGATCTTCCGCCTAGGACTGTCCACTTAGATTTTTTTACAACCTTGGTTGGCTTTTTTACTGGTTTTTCTTGAGCGATATCTACTTTTTTAGACTTCTTTAGAACAGCTACCTTATCTCCTACGATGATTTCCTTATCTTTTTCTAGTTTGGATATTTCTATAGCGGAGATGTTTTCCTTTACGCCTATTACATAGCCCTCAGCAATCTTTTCATCGCCTCTGGAGACGATAACATTATCGCCCATCTCTATTCCTATGTCCTTACCAGAAGAGATCATAAAGAGTTCTTGTTCAAGGTTTATGCTTGTAACTTCAGAAGATAGATTTTTTTCTTCTGAATAGACTTGAAAGCTACAAACTAACAATATAAATAAAGTTATGGATAATATCTTTCTCACAGTATCTTTATTATAATATAGGTTTAAATAGAACTCAAGGAAAATTTTTAAAAAAGGAGATTAATGAGTGGTGTATTTGAAGCTTTTATCAAAGACGGCCTTAAAATCAAATCTATTATTAAAATCTTCTTTTGAATCCTGTTCACTCTTACCCAATAAACCAGTATCCAGCATATTAAATACTATCTCACCAAAATCATTGGTGGTTGTTATGCCCCAGTGTCCCAAAACAGTCCTAGCCATTGGCCCAAATTCTTCAAGTGCATATCCCCTTATCCCTTCCAAGAGTTCCTGACCGCTAACATGACCTTTTCTATTTAGACCTTTCCTGGTAAAATCCAGGGCAGCCATGACAAAGGAATACGACTCTGGGTCATATCTTCTGTCTCTATTAATAAGTCTTATGAGCATAGAGACTTTATCTATATTTTGTGTGTTTTTCCTCTGAGCCATAGTGTTAAGAAGTATACCTGGTGGGTGGGTTTTTGTCAAGGTACTCAGGTAGCCAAAACAGAAAGAAATACTATATAATTAATTAGAATTGCTTCTTCCTAAGATCTTATCTACTATGAAGGTGATCCTGGACTCATCATCTGATTTTAAGTTTGTAAACTCTACGCCAGTATCGTAATCTGAGTTTTTATCCTTTTTTGACCTTACTATCCATACGATCGTACCATCGCATGCTACAACTGGTTGACCATCCAATAAATCCAATTGTATCTCAACAGGTGCAAATATCCCTAAGTCTTTAGGGAGTATTACGCATATGCCTCCAATACCTATATTTTCAGTCTGTGATGTTATGCTGTCAGGATGATACTTTGTTTTAACTGTAATCTTACATGGGTACTCTGCTCTTGGAAACTTTCTTCTATTTATGCCACTCCACATAGTTCCCTCCTATTCAAAGAAAGATTATATATGAAAGGTCATAGTTTTTCAAGTTAAATCTTGTAAGATTTTTTCTTTGCTACTTTTTGCTAAAGGTGCTATAATTTAAACAGTATGTATCTTGAATTCTATAAACTAACTGAAAAACCTTTCAGCGTTACAGCAGACCCTAATTTTTTATATCTCAGTAAAGAACATCGGGAAGCCATCTCTCACATGCAATACGGGATTGAAGAAAGAATGGGCTTTCTGGAGATCACTGGAGAGATAGGTACGGGAAAGACCACACTCTGCAAGGCCTTTCTTAATACCCTGGATGACCACACAAAAACAGCCTTTATATTAAATTCTAATCTAGCAGAAGATCAACTCTTACAGGCCATCGTAGAAGATTTTGGTATACAGTTAAAAAATAAAAGTAAGATCAGTATGCTCAATGAATTAAATAGATTCCTTCTTGAGCAGGCAAGATGTAATAATAATGTTGTCCTCATAATAGATGAGGCCCAGAACCTAAGGCCTTCCATGCTTGAACAGGTGAGGCTACTTTCTAATCTAGAAACAGAAAAAGAAAAACTCCTTCAGATTATTTTGGTAGGTCAACCTGAACTAAAGGAAAAGCTTTTATCTCGCGAGTTGGAGCAACTCAGGCAAAGGATAGCAATCAGATATCATATAACACCCCTCGGTAAAGATGAAGTCAGCGGATATATCAATCATAGGCTTAATGTAGCAGGCGCTAACGGCAGGAAATTTTTTAAAGAAGATGCTATAAATGAAGTCTTTAAGTTTTCCAGGGGCATACCAAGGCTTATAAATATTATATGCGATAAGGCACTTTTAGCAGGATATGCAGTTGAAAAAGAAGACATTGATAGTCGTATGGTAAAAAAGAGTGCCAAGGAGATCGAGGGGATATTTGAATGAGCATAATAAATGATGCTATTAAAAAGGCAAGAAAAGGATTTGAAATAAAAACCAAACCCACTACCCCCTTCCCTCAGAAAAGTGAAAAAACTTTTCAGAATATCCCCAAGCCCTCTGATATAAAATGGAAGATTGCTATAGTAGCATCCTTGGTCTTTATTGCATCTTCATTGGGTTCTATGTTTTTATATAGATATATGACAATGTTAAATGAACCTACCATGAATGCAGAAGAACTTGCGACTGCATTAGAAGAACCTTCATCAGATCTATCTCCTATTTATCAAAAGAGCCCATTTCCAACATTAGAGCTAGACAGTATCGCAGAACTTAATGGCATTGTCTATGGTCCAGAGGATAAATGGGCTATTGTAAACAATAAGATAGTTAGAGAAGGCGATTCTCTCTTGAATGGAGAAGTCAAGATTATAGCTAGGGATTTTATAAAGATTGAGGGATACAATGGAGGAGAGATTATCTTGGAGTTAGAATGATTCGCCTTCTGATTCTAAGGCAGCTATCGCTTCTTTAGCTGATAATTGTTCAGCACTTTTCTTATTGGAACCTGAGCCCACCCCAAACCTTTTTCCTGATATTAAGACTTCAACTATAAAATGTTTTTTGTGGTCAGGACCTATTTCAGAAATTATTTTATAGATAGGTGTGCTCTTTAACTTTTTAAGGACAATCTGTTGGAGTATTGACTTGTAATCTTTTGAGCCCTTCCCTTCTTTTACGAGCTGGATCTCAGGATGTAGTATTTTTCTTATAAACTTAGAAGCTGACTTTAAATCCCCATCTAGATATATAGCCCCTATCAAGGCCTCTAATGCACACAATAGGTTGGAAAAATGTTTTCTTCCGCCAGAGGCCTCTTCTCCTTTTCCCAAAAGAACAAATTCACCAATTTTAATGTCTTTTGCTATTTTGCCAAGCGTAGCACCTGAGACGAGCTGTGATTTGTATCTCGTTAAAACTCCTTCATCACATTGCGGGCATTCCTCATAAAGGACTTTACTAATAATGATGCCCAAGACAGAATCCCCTAGAAATTCTAATCTTTCATTGTCGTTGGCTTTTGATTTATATTTTTCGTTGGCGTAAGACTTATGGGTAAGGGCCTGGTTTAATAATTCCTTGTTCCTAAAGTTATAATTTATTAGTTTTTCCAGGTCTTTGAGTTTCTTGAGGCGCTCTTTATCTTTTTTGATACTCATAATAACTTACTAATGGAGTGCTTTATTATTGAAACCGGAATACCTTCTTTGACAATTGTTTTTCCTATCCTAACTGGCAGGACGAATCTATTTTTTCCATGGATGAATTTTTTATCATGTTCCTGAGCCGAAAAGATATCTTCTACTTTTAGGCCTTTTAATCTAGTTGGAAGGTTTATTTTTTTTATCAAGTTCTTTATCCTTGTACAGGTTTTTTCATCTAATATGTTAAGTTTTCTTGATATAATCGCAGCAGAAAGCATGCCCAGAGATATAGCCTGTCCATGACTATAGGATTTAGCATAGTGGCTCGCTGATTCAATGGCATGGCCTATGGTATGCCCAAGGTTTAATATTACGCGTATATTTTTATTATCATGTTCATCTTTTTCTACTACCTTGGCCTTTATAAGGCTACATGTATATACGATATATTGTAAGAGTTTCTTATCGCCTTTAAGTATTTTTGTATAGTTTTTTTCCAGTGTTTCAAATAATTCAGGAGATTTTATCACGCCATATTTAATAACCTCTGCCAAACCCGATATAAGATCTTTTTTGGGTAGGCTCTTCAATAATTCTACATCACTAAAAACAAACCGTGGCTGGTAAAAGCTTCCTGCAAGATTTTTCCCTACATTCAAGTCTATCGCAACCTTTCCTCCTATTGCAGAATCGACCTGCGAGAGTAGTGTTGTCGGCACTTGTACATAAGGAATGCCTCTTCTATATATACTGGCAACAAATCCTGCTAGATCTCCTACAACTCCTCCTCCTAGGGCCACAATAAATATCTTTCTAGTGGAATTGTCAAATTTGGAGATATTGTTTAAGAGTTTAAGGCAATGTTTTTCTGATTTTGCCTTTTCAGTGTCCGGGATGATTTCAAATTTTACGCTGAAGCCGCTTAAAGAGAGGGATTTTTCTACCTTTTTACCAACAAGTCTTTTTATAACAGGGTTAGTAATAATTACAGCGTCACGACCTATATTAAGTTTTTTAATAAAACTGCCGAGTTTGGATATTTCATCAGAAGTTACAAGGATATCATAACTTCTTTTTCCTAAATTTAGACGTATTTTTCTCATATACTTACACCCAATACCCGTCCTAAAAACATAACTATAGGCCAGATGACATTTCCTATGATGCCTAAAAAGAGTAGGCCAAATATTATCATAAAACCATATGGCTCGAGCCTTGCATATCTTATGGCCAAGCCCCTTGGTAATAGACCCATCATGACCCTTGAACCATCAAGAGGTGGGATAGGTAGGATATTAAATACTGCTAGAACAAGATTTATTAATATACCCGAACTTAAAAGTGCCACAAATAAATGAGACCCTGTAAGTGTAAAGAATTTTAATATAAATGCTAAAAGAATAGCAAAGACTATATTTGCAGATGGACCAGCAAGCCCTACCCACACCATATCCTTTTTTGGATTCTGCAGGCTACGAAAATCTACTGGCACTGGTTTTGCCCAACCAAACACAATAGGTGCCCTTGTTATAAGAAGCATGAGAGGAAGAAATATCGTACCTACTGGATCAATATGTGCAAGGGGATTTAAGGTAAGTCTACCTGCATCCTTGGCTGTTGAATCCCCTAATCTCCATGCTACCCAACCATGGGCATATTCATGGATTATAACAGCAAGAAAAAATATAGACAAAGTGATTATAAAATTCATCTTATGAGTTTTGTAGCAAAGCTTATTTGGCTAGAGTGTATCCAACCATAGGTCTCTTTAAAAGGCTTTATTTCATACCAACCATTTTTTTCTGAAACTATCTGAACTGTTTCTGGGTTTGAAATTTGAGTTAATATGGAATATTTTGTACCAGGTCCTGCTCTGAGATTTACACGTATTGCATTGACTGTGCCTATGGTATTATCTTCGGGTGTTAGATCAATATAGTCACTCTTAATGTATATGTGGGCTCTAGTAGGCAGCTTTACCTTGAACCAACTGTAGCGCTTATCAACAATCTTTACAGGGTCATTTTTCTCTAATTTATAGAGGCTTTCAAAATTTACATTATCTCCTGCCCTGATATTGGTACCATTATTTTTTATAAAGCCTGCTTTTGGTAGACTATTGGCTTCTTCTGCAAATGAGGTATTTCCCAGAAGAAAACCCATTATTATGATGTATAGTAAAAATCTTATCATTGATAGTCCTTTATTTTCCCTTTGGCTTTTTTTCCTTATCAGCTTTTCCAGCAGCCTCTTTTTTACCTGTTTCTTTTTCTGGAGTCTTTCCAGCAGCTGCACCTGCTTCAGTAGTAACTGCACCTGCTTCTTCAGGCTTTTCCTCTGCCTTTTCCTTCTTTATCTTAGTCCTTACTATCTTAAACTTTGGCATGCCAAAGATAGAAGCACCATCTTTTAAGATGCCTTTTTCTTTTAGGGCAAAGAATTTCTCATACCTTTTTAGTACGCTTCTGATTTTTCTACCTGCTTTCGAAGTCTTCAGACTCGGATGTTGTGACATTATGTTCCTCCTTTATAATTTTTTAACGTAGCAATCCTTATATTTTTCCTGTAAACTTTTAACCACATTTTCCGCTTCTTTTTTCCTAGTAAAACCAGCAATATAAAGCTGGTAATAAGTTCCTGATTTTTTTATGCCTCCAGTATAGCCATCTTTTTCTAATTGCCTTAATTCTTTTTTTGCAGAGTTTTTTTCTTTAAAGGCTGCCAGTTGTATAATGTATTTATCTTGAGATGAACGTTCTTTTTTTATTTCTTTTTTCGGAACTATTTTTTTGGCCTTTTCTTCTTTTATGCTTCTATGCTTTACTACTTTTGCGCCATTAGAATCGTTTCTGCCCTTTTCGACACCCAAAGAAAACAAGATCACGGATGCCATTACAAAGCCTATAGCAAGAAAAATTATATTTTCATAAGAAAGGCTTACTCTATTTTTCAAGCGAGGCAAGTTAAGTCTTACCTTTTTCCTTATCTGTTTATCAGCCGCTTGAAAATCCTCAAAAAGGTCCTTTTCTTTTTTATCCTGAAAAAATCTTTTAGTCATGTTACAAGTTTTTTATATATTTTTCAATCTTTTTTGTAATAGATCTTTTGTTTGTATAAGAATAGGCATCGGTGGATGCCACCCTGTGGTTCATAAGGATATCTTCTTTTACTAATTTATTCAAGACCTTTTCTGCATTTTCTGCATCACAGCCTAACCATATGGATATACCCTTAGCCGTATCAATGCAATGCGGATTCTCATTGAAGAAAAGAATTATTTTTCCTGTAAGAGAGTCTTTGAATAAATGTTTTATGTCTTTCATGAAGTAGGGGATTGAAATATATTTTTAAATTCTGGTTTTTTTGAAACTGCTATGAGTGCGTCTACTACATCAGGATCAAACTGAGATGCTCTATTGTGCCTTATTTCTTTTAGGGCCTGAGAGATGGTTATCTTGGTATCTTTGTAAGGTCTTGAAGAAATCATTGCCTCAAATGCATCAGCTACCGCCATAATTCTTGCACCTATTGGAATCTTATCCCCCTTTAGACCTTTGGGATATCCAGTACCGTCATATCTTTCATGATGATGAATGATTATAGGCATAGCAGGTTTTAAGAATTCCAAAGGTTGTAATATCTTTAGGCTTTCGAGGTGCTGTTTTTTGACAATAGCATATTCCTTTTTTGAAAGCCCTTCGCGTTTTTTCAATATCTCATCAGGTATGCTGAACCTTCCTGTGTCAGGCAAGAGCGCTGCATAGCGGAGGTTTCTGATGTCTTTTCTTGGGAGTTTCATCTCTTCCGCGATAGCGAGAATTACCTTTACGAATATTTCAGAATGGGTATATGTATGTGGAGATTTAGTATCCAAGAGAGTTGCAAGAGATTTTATGCTGCCATAAGCCATTTTTTTCTGCTCTTCGTATAACTGTGCATTTTTAATGGCAATTACTGCCTGCTCTGCCAATGTAAGAAGTATTTCCAGATCAAATTTATTAAAGGATGCGTTATTCATTTTATTCCTGGCACATATAACACCGATTATATCTTCTTCTACTAAAGGCACATATATAGAGTTATGTGAAAGAAGGGCCTTTCCTGTTTTTCCAACCTTTCCTGCAGCTTTAACACCAAGCTTTATTCTTTTATGTCTTTTATGAGTAGCGCTTTTATTGTTTTTCAAGTCAATGATAGCTTTAGGTATAAGGTATTTTTTTGACTCATCGATAAGCATTATAGAGCAATGTCTTGACCTCATTACCTGCAAAGTAAGTCTTGCGATCCTTTCTATTAGTTCATCCATATCAAGCGTTGATGTTAGGAGTCTGTGTATAGTATGTATAGTAGAAAGCGCTATTGCCCTGGGCCTTATCGTGTCATATAACTTGGTGAGTTCTTGTTCCTTTTGGAATTCCTTTAAGGCAATGTCTATAAATGATTTCATTGATAAAAGATCTTTTTTATCTGGTAAGCATCTTAGGTGCAACAACAATATATAGCCATAAAGATTATCACCCTGTGCTATTGGCACAGACAGGCATACTTTATTACAGGAGCAATTAAAGGCTGAAACCCTATCGGTGGGAGATTTTTTTATCTTTTTTATAAAAATTACAATATGCTGAGACAGTTTTTTGCCATTATTTAAAAGATTATGTTCTATATCAATAAATAAACAGTTTAATTTCTTCCCCATGATTTCTGAATAGACTGTTTTGAAATTTTCCATGGAGGTAGATTTCTGAAACCTTAATAAGAATTCTCTTTTTTCTTCTCTGTTAGACTCGTGCATAAGGGTTAAATAGTTTTTTATATTCCTCCAAGGCATATCTATCGGTCATTCCTGCTATATAGTCACAGATTGCCCTGTGGAGGCCAAATTTTTCTATGTTTTTCTGGTCAGATGGCGGAAGTTGCTCCGGCTTATCAAGATAGGTATTAAAAAGCTCTACTACAAATCTTCGAGCTTTATCCGACATGCGTACGACCCTGAAATTCTTATACAAGTTTTCTGCTAGAAGTTTTCGTAATTCGGTTCTTTTATTTTGCATATTCTTGGAGAAAGTAATTAGTTTTTCCGGATGCGTCTTTACATCCAAAAGTTTTTTAATTGAAGCATCTTTGATATTTTTTTCTGATGATGCTACCAAATCTTTTATCTGTCTATCTATAAGAGAGCGTATGATTTGATACTTTTTTATTTTACCTGAAAGATTCTTCTTCTTTTTTGTATCCAGAGACACTTCTTTCCATAAGTCTATTTTGGATAGTTCTTTTTCGTCTATAAGTCCAGAAGTTACACCATCATCTATATCGTGATTATCATAAGCGATTTCATCTGATATATCAACTACCTGGGTTTCCAAGGTCGGAGAAGCCTCTGGTTCCAATTCTACGAGTCTCTCTCCTTTATCAAACATAGTTGTATGCTTATTAATACCTTCCCTAACTTCCCACGTAAGATTCAAACCAGGAAAATCAGGGTATCTCTGCTCCAATTCATCCACAACCCTTAAACCCTGAAGGTTATGATCAAAACCGCCTTTATCTTTCATGAGGATGCTGAGCGTATCTTCGCCTGCATGTCCGAATGGCGGATGGCCAATGTCATGCGAAAGCGCTATGGCCTCCACAAGATCTTCATTTAATGCAAGTTGTCTTGCAATTGAACGTGCAATTTGACTTACTTCTAATGTGTGCGTAAGCCTTGTCCTATAATAATCTCCTTCATGATTCACAAAAACCTGAGTCTTGTATTCAAGCCTCCTAAAAGCTGTAGCATGAATGATTCTATCTCTATCTCTTTGATAAACAGATCTGTAGCCCGGTTTTTTCTCGGGGTATTTTCTGCCTTTTGTATCCTTGCTATACATGGCATAAGGCGCGAGTAACTTTCTCTCTCTTTTTTCTATATCTTGACGCGTAAGCATATATTATTATTTTGTTAATACCCTGTGCAATTCTTCCAATGATTGAGATATAATTTTTGTATTCCCAGTAACCGAGAAGAAATTCGTGTCCCCCATCCACCTTGGTACTATGTGAATGTGTACATGTTTTTCATATCCGGCCCCACCTGCTTTTCCAGTATTGACCCCAATATTAAACCCATGGGGTTGTAATTTTTTCTCAAGGAGTACCTGCATGTTTTTTACTAATTTCATCATATCCAAAAGTTCTGCGTCTTTAAGACCTTTTAGGTCTTTTATGTGTCTATAAGGTGCCACCATCAAATGTCCATTATTATACGGATATATGTTTAATAAGGCAAATGAGAATTTAGACTTTCTTATAATATATTTTTCTTTAGAGTTTCTTCGTTTTAAACAGAATATACAAGGTCCTTTCTTCTTTTTTCTTATAAACTTACTTCTCCATGGAGCCCATAATTTATCCATATATCCTTCCTATAGCTTATGTATATCTGATTTTATCTTACCTTTAGCAATCTCTATAATACCATAAGATCTGTAAGGTGCAAATACAGTATCTGTCGGACTTCCAGGATTAAAGAATAGCACCTTACCTATATATTTATTCATAGGCTTATGAGAGTGTCCAAATATAACGATATCGGGATTTTCTTCAGAGAATTCATTTTCTAAAAGTGGTATAAGTTTTTCAGGATTACCATCACCATGCATGAGACATACTTTTTTCCCACAGATATTCAATATCTTTTTATCCCGTAAAGATATTCTTACTTTTTGAGGATCCATATTTCCATAGACGGCCTCTACCTTTGATATCTTTTTTAAGGCTTCAAGTACGCATATATCTATCAGATCTCCTGCGTGGATTATCAAATCGCATCCTTTAAGCGCAGTTAAAAGCTCAGTCGGTAATTCACAGCTACTTAAAGGTATATGAGTGTCAGATACAACGCCTATTTTCATTTTGCTATCCTATATGAGGTTTTCCGTATAATTCTAGCAGTACATTAAGGCTTTCAAGGTCCCACACCCAGAACTTTGCCTCTTTCGCCATAAGGTATGCGTTTTCGTTTATACCCTCAAGAGAAACAATGATTTGCCTATTGATCCTATTTACTTTTTTTTCTTTTTTAATATTTTTTATAATCTCTGTAATGTCATTTTCTGTTACAGATTCTTTTTTAATACTACATAGCCATCTATTTTTTCCGTTTAGTGCTAGGATATTTGTTGTATTAGAAGGTCCATCTACTACTTTTTGAACATCATCAAATGATATAAATTTATGCTTTTTGCCATTCAATTGTATTATATCGTTTCTGAAGAGCTTAAAGAGATCTCCTATCCTGGAGGATAGTTCTTTTTCGAATTCCTTTACAAATAAAGTCAAACTATTTGCTACCTCCTTTTTAAATTGGGTTTCTTCAAGAGATTCATCTATACTAAAAGACATAATTCTTTTTAGATACACTGATTTTAGCCAAAAACAGAAAAGTTTATCCTTGAATCTATAAAATGAGCCATTGCGTGCAATAATATCCATCTCAATAAGCCTATTTAATATCTTAGAGACATCCCTTAACTGTAATTTTGAGGATTTTGCTATATCATTTTGTTTTTTATTCTCAGATGATAGAGCAATTAAAACCGCACTTGAGTTTGAAAGTAGTTTTCCCCCAGAGATCTTAAACAATAAATTAAAGAAATACTGATTTATAAGGCTGGTTTTTTTAAATAGAGCTTCTGTTATAGCGGATTCTACGATACTTGTATGGTCTTCAGGGGAAATCTTTTCAAAAAATAGAGACCTTTCTATCTCGTTACAAAGGGCCTCTAGATAAAAAGGCTTATTTCCAGTAAAAGAGGCTATAAAATCAAGATATACCTGAGGAAGGTTTACTTCGCTTAACCGTCTCTTAAGAAAGGATCTGCCCATATTAAGGTCAAAAGGTGCTAATATTATTTTTTCAAAATTACCAAAAAGCATTGATAACTTTTCATTAATAAGCCTCTGAGAAATTGTATTTTTTGAGCTTAACAAAAGATACATTGTATCTTTTTGTATCATGATTTTTCTGGCCAATGTCCCGAAAGGATGCTTTAAGTTAAAGTTATGCAGATTATGGAATTCGTCTAATATAAGTATGCACCTTTTTTTGCTCTCTTCGGATATTACAGAGGGTATATCCATCATAAAGGAATATGCATCCTCAAACCTTCCTTTTTCTGTGTCCTGTAAGACCCTCATGCAAATCTGGGCGGTCTTAGGGTAATTTCTTCCGATATCTTCTATTAGAAATACGGTTTCACTTGGCGTTGCTAAAGCAGGGTCTGATTTTAAAAGCTGAAACAATGCAGATTTTATAAGCCTCTTTGCACAAAAATCAAAAGGTTCTATCTTTACCTCAAGATATATAGGTATAACTTCATCTTTTTTTATCTGGTCTGACGAAAGGAGCTCTTTTATTAAAGAGGTCTTACCTGCTAGAGGCTCACCTATAATGGCTATATTCTGCCTATATCCTTCGGAAAAGGAATTGATGCGATGTATCAAGGTGTTGAGTATTCCGGCTCTTTGATGACTCATTTCATTATTCTCTTTCAAATGTTATAAATTCACAACCTTTTGTATCTGCAAATAAAACCTTTACATTTTTTGTTAAAGCGAGAATCAGTTCCATAAGATTGAAGCAATTTTTTCCCAAAAGTTCCTTTTTTATTGTATAGCGATGCTCTGGATTATTAGAATTATAAGCTATCTGAAAATCCGAAGAGCGGTTTATCCTTATTTTTACCTCTTCTCCGCAATCAGAGCACTTAACCATTGCATAAAATGCCTTCTTTGGGCTAGATGAAGTTAATATTTTAGTAATTTTTTTAAGAATCTTCAACTTTTACCTCTGGAGCGGGTGATGGGAATCGAACCCACGCTTCGAGCTTGGGAAGCTCGTGTTCTACCATTGAACTACACCCGCGTTAATTCTTTAAATCTATCAAGCCTGGAGTCTATATCTTTCTTTTTCAGACCCTTAAATCTATCAACGCTAAAGCTTTCAACGGCAAAAGAGGCCATTATAGAACCATAAAGAAGTGCGTTTTGTACACTCTCTTTATCTATTTTATCTCTATTGGCCAGATATCCCATAAACCCACCAGCAAATGTATCCCCTGCACCCGTAGGATCACACACATTCTCTAAAAGATATGCCGGAGCCATAAAAGAAACATTATCTTCTGTAAAAAGAATCGCTCCGTACTCACCACGTTTTACTATCGCAAACTTTGGTCCTAGTGAAAGTAGGCTTTTACCAGCCTTTAAAATATTTGATTCACCGGAAAGAAGTTTTGCCTCTAGGTCATTAAGAAATACAAAAGAAACCTTTTGCATCAATTTTTTTAATGAAGAAGATTTATTTTCTATCCAGTAATTCATGGAATCACAACCAACAATTGTATTATCGTTAAAATTCTTTAATATAAATAGTTGCTGGTCAGGATCTATATTCGCAAGAAACAATATCTTACTGTCCATATATTCTTTTGGTATGTTTGGCTTAAAATCTGCAAAAACATTTAACTGCGTATTTATCGTCTCTGCGCAGTTTAGGTCTTTTAAGTAGGAGCCTTCCCAGCGGAAAGTCTTACCTTCTTTTGCCTCAAGCCCCTTAAGATCTACACCGAAAGAAGCCAATAATTCTTT
>CAZMID010000014.1:0-29754 GCA_964566255.1 uncultured Planctomycetia bacterium
TGTGCGCCTTGTCCTGGAAAAATATAAGATACTTTTTTCATCACCATTTTATAACTAAAGCTGCGTAGGTAAGACCTCCTCCAAAGGCAACTAAAACAACATTATTATCTTTTTTAATCCTATTTTGCTGAGCGGCCTCTACTAAGGCTACTGCGGTAGAAGCTGCAGACATATTTCCGTATTTTTCTATATTTAGAAAGATTTTTTCTTCAGGTAGTCCCATTCTTTTTGCAACTGCCATAAGAATCCTTATATTTGCCTGATGAGGTATTAATAAATCTATATCATCACATTTAAGGCCTACCTTTTTTACTGCCCTATCACCTGCTTCTACCATTATCCTAACAGCAATCTTAAATACTTCGTTTCCTTCCATTTTAAGAAAATGCAGTCTATTTTTTATAGTCTCTTCTGTAGCGGGTTGTCTAGATCCGCCTGCAGGTACATTTAAAAGGTGTCCGCCTGAACCATCAGCGCCCATAAAACTGGAAAGTATCCTTTTATCTTTACTTTTACCAATGACACATGCGCCTGCACCATCTCCAAATAAAACACATGTAGAACGATCCTTCCAATCAACAATACTGGTTAATTTTTCTGCACCTATGACCAATACATTGTTATATAAACCTGTATCTACAAATTGTTTTGCCATAATCATACCGAATACAAAACCAGAACATGCAGCATTTATATCAAAGGCAGCAGCATTCTTTGCACCTATCTTATCCTGAATAATACATGCCGTCGCAGGAAATGCCATATCCGGAGTAATAGTGGCTGTAATAATTAGATCTATATCTTCTGGTTTTAATCCAGCATCTTTTATAGCAAGTTTGGATGCCTCTACTCCTAGATCACTTGAAGCCATCTCTTTAGGCGCAATCCTCCGCTCTTTAATACCAGTGCGGGTCATAATCCATTCATCTGATGTATCCACCATTTTTTCAAGATCACTATTGGTTAATTTTTTTGATGGTAAATAGCATCCTAACCCTAATATCCCTACATCTTCCATTAAAGAATCCTTTCTATTGTGAAACCTTTTCAATGATATGCTGATTCACATTCTTTGCAACTTCTTCTCCTGCAACACGTATGGCATTCTTTATTGCCTTGGAACTTGAAGAGCCGTGACATATTATACACGTCCCGTCAATTCCTAATAAAGGTGCACCGCCATATTCTGCATAATCCATTTTTCTTTTTAATGAATAAAAAACTCCTCTTCCTAATAAAGCTGATAATTTTGAAAGAAAACTGCTTTTAAGTCCTCTCTTTAACATCTCTACAACTGCATGGGCAGTACTTTCAGAAACCTTAAGCGCAACATTACCTACAAGTCCGTCACAAACTATAACATCACAATCTCCCATAAAAATATCTCTACCTTCTATATTACCTATAAAATTAAGTCCTGAAAGTTCTAATGCTCTAAATGCTTCTTTTAAAAAACCAGTACCTTTAGATTCCTCTTCTCCAATATTCAAAAGCCCTACTGTAGGAGAAGCTTTTCCTAATATATATTCTGCATAGGCACTCCCCATTATTGCATACTGCAAAAGATGTTTGGGCTTTGCATCTATATTGGCTCCTGCATCTATCATAAGTGAGGTAGATTTTAAAGTCGGCATAATAACTCCTATACCAGCCCTTTCTACACCAGGAAGGAGTCTACATTTAAGAGTTGCAGCACATACCACCGCTCCTGTATTACCGGCACTGACTATAGCATCTACTTTTCTTTCCTTTGCAAGATTTGCAAGAACTACTATTGAAGAATCTTTTTTTCTTCTGACGCTTAAAACAGGCTGCTCCTGCATACCTATAACTTCTGACGCATGATAGACTAATATATTCTTAGGAATAGGTTTATATTTTTCTAGTTCTTTCTCTATAAGGTCCTTATTCCCAACCAGAGTAATCTCGTAATTAAATTCTTTTGCTGCTGCAATTGCTCCTTCTATCTCCGAAAGCGGAGAATTGTCAGAGCTCATTACATCAAGAGCAATTCTAATCACTTCTTCTCCTTTTCTTCTTTCTTCTTTATTTGAATAACTTGTCTACCCTTATAAAAACCGCATGCACCACATATCCTATGCGGTAATTTTGGTGCCTTACAATTTGGACAGATAGATGAATTTGGAACTTTTACCTTCTGCTCTCCTCGTCTTTTTCCTTGCCTTGAACTTGAATGTCTCCTTTTTGGTAATGCCATTTTGTAACCTCCTATTTACATTCGCATTTAGCTACATTAAGATTCTGACCGCAATTAGGACATAGGCCCTTACAATCAGGCTTACACAGAACTTTCATTGGATAAGTTAAGATAATCTCTTGTCTTATATCTTCATCCACTTCCACGATACCGTCAGGCTCAACCTCATAATTTACATTAAATTTTTTCTTAATTACACCCTGGAACTTACTAAGACATCTTGAACATGTATATTCACAAGGTCCTTCTAAAACTACATTTACAAAAACATTTTGACCCGTCTTTTTAACATCTGCAGTTACATCTATAGATTCAAGAAAAACCCCTACATCTTTATTCACATCAAGGGACTTTTCCTGAAAATCAATTTTTTCTGTAAGTCTTAAACCCTCATCGGGTATATCAGCTACGTGTATCTTCATTTACAAATCTTATAAGTATCTCTAGCAATCATTAATTCTTCATCTGTAGGAATAGACAATACCTTAACTTTTTTTGAAATTACATCCTTACAGATATCTTTCATTATATTTGGATGATTCTCTCCTATACCGCCTGTAAAAACCACTGCATCAACTCCACTCATTATAGCTATATATGAACCTATATATTTTTTTATTCTACGCTTAAAAATATCAAGTGCGAGTTTTGCTTTTTTATTGCTTTTCGCATTCTTTACTATTTCCCGCATGTCATTACTAATACCTGATACACCTAAAAGACCACTTTCTTTATTTAATAGTTCCACTACCCTATTAACATCCATATTTTCTTTTTCCATTATATATGGAACTATCGCAGGATCTATATCTCCTGAACGCGTACCCATAACAAGGCCTTCTAAAGGCGTAAATCCCATACTAGTATCAATAACTTTGCCATTTTTAATAGCTGCCATACTGCAGCCATTCCCTAAGTGACATGTAATAACTTTAAGTTTACCTAAAGGCCTTTTTAAAATAGAGGTGGCTTTTTCTAAAACATACCTATGGCTCGTCCCATGAAATCCATATTTTCTGATCTTATATTTTTCATATAATTTATACGGTATTGCGTATAAGAATGAACTCTCAGGCATTGTCTGGTAAAATGCAGTATCAAATACTGCTACATGAGGAATATTTAAAAGAACTTTCATAGATTCAGCTATTGTTAAAAGGCTCGGTGGATTATGTAAAGGAGCAAGCTCACTAAAGTCTTCTATTGCCTTTATGACACTTGAATCTATTAAAGTAGATTCTTTAAATTTATCCCCTCCATGCACGACTCTATGACCTATGGCATCAATCTTTGTATTTAATTTTCCCAAGATCTGATTGAGTGCCTCTTTATGGTCAGGGACATCTTGACCAATTCTTTCTATAGAACCTTTATTTAAAAGCTTCTCGCCTTTTGGAGTTATATCAAAGAGCTTATATTTTATTGAAGAACTTCCGCTATTTAATACAAGTATTATCATGAAATTTAAGTGCTTTGTGCCCTAATCGCTGTAACAGCTACTGCATCTACAACATCCTGAAAACTGCATCCACGGGATAAATCACTTGCAGGCTTTTTAAGGCCTTGAAGAAGTGGGCCTATAACACGCGCTTTTGCAATACGCTCTGTTAGTTTGTAGGCGATATTTCCAGCATCAAGATTAGGAAAGATCAAAATATTAGCTTTTCCTTTTATTTTACTCTTAGGATCTTTTCTTTTGGCAACTTCAGGCACTAATGCACAATCAATCTGTATCTCTCCATCTATAAGTAAACCTGGATATTTTTCAATTACTAATTTAGTAGCCTCTTTAACTTTTTCTATGCTCTTACTAGTCCCTCCACTTCCTTTTGTAGAATAACTTAGCATCGCAACCCTTGGCTCATCATCTAATAATGAACGTGCTAGGTCTATAGATGCAAGTGTAATATCTCTTAACTGCTCTGATGTAGGATCTGGGACAATACCTGCATCAGCATATATAAAAACTCCTTTTGATCCAAAACTCTTATCGGGTGAGACAACAATACTAGAACTTGAAATAGTTGCAATATCTTTTTTTGATCCTATACAGTATATAGCTGCTTTTGCAACATCGCGGGTAGTAGTAGATGCACCTGCCACAAACCCATCAAATTCCCCTGCTGAAACAGAAAGCGCAGAATAAAAAACAGGATTGTCTAATATAATTTTTCGTGCCTCATCGGCTTTTACTTTTTTATGCTTTCTGAGTTCACAATAAAGTGCAATGTACTTATCAAGATTTTTATATTTTTTATTATCAATGATCTCTACATCTTTTAAGTCAACACCATCTTTTTTTGCAATCTTTACTATATTACTAGGATCCCCTATAAGTGCTAAAGTACATAGACCATTTTTTAATATAATATCTACTGCCTTTAAGACGCGCGGCTCTTCTCCCTCGGGAAGTAGTATTTTTTTATTTGTCTTTTTTGCGTTTTCGTAAATCTTATTTATAAATTCCATTTTAGTTTTTCTTTAATCTTCTTTTCTATAAAATTAGGGGTAAAATCTTTTAGATTTGCACCCAATGAAGCTGCCTCTTTAATAAGTTTTGATGATAAATATGAATATGATTCTGAAGGCATCATAAATATAGTCTCTACATCTTTAGAGAGTTTTCTATTAGTTAATGCCATCTGAAATTCATATTCAAAATCTGAGATCATGCGAAGCCCTCTTATTACGACTGTCGCTTTTTTTCTTTTTACATAATCTACGACAAGTCCTTTAAAATCATCTACCTCAATACCCTTTAAGCCTTTTAAGGATCTTTTAAGCATACTGACTCGTTCTTCGATATTAAAAAGAGGCTCTTTTTCAGCATTGTGTGCAACTGCTACAATAACCTTATCAAATATCTTAAGCGCCCTTTTAATAATATCCAAGTGCCCATACGTTATAGGATCAAAGCTACCGGGGTATACGGCTATCTTTTTCATGATTTAAAAAACTCCAGTTTTGTATCGCCATAGATAGAGGCACGGAACTTCTTTAAAATACCTACCTCTTCAGGCAAAATATCCTTCTTATACGTCTCTACTACTATCAAAGTATTGCGAGCCAGTATATCATAATTGGATATAGCCATCAAGGTATTTTTGGCTATCTCTTTATAGTATGGCGGATCAATAAAAATGATATCAAAACCCTCTTTAAACAGCTTAACTGCATTTAATACATCTTTCTGGTATATACTTATAATAGATTGACCTAATATATCCAATGCACTAAGGTTCTTTTTTAATATCTTTATAGAATTATAGCTATTATCTACAAAACTTACACTTTTTGCACCCCTAGATAAGGCTTCTATACCTATTGCACCGCTACCGCAATATAGATCCAGGAACTTACTTCCTTCTATTCTATTTTTAAGTATCTCAAAGAGGGACTCGCGTACCTTATCCGATGAAGGCCTTATCCCCTTTGGCATCTCGATAATTCTACCTTTAAATTTTCCTGAGATTATATGCATATTATCCTATAGTAGCAAGTTCTAAATCTTTCATATTGAATTTTTTCTTTAAAGTCTCTCGGATGTATTTATTCTGTGGGCTCTTTAAAAATCTATCTTTTTTTACTAATTCAAATGCCTCTTTTTTTGCAGTCTCTAAAATATCTCTATCTCTAACGATATTACCTATTCTTAATTCTGGAAGCCCGTGTTGCCTTGTACCAAAAAACTCCCCTGGTCCACGTATCTCTAAATCCTCTTCTGCTATTTTAAACCCATCTTGTGTTTTAAGCATTGCCTCTATTCGTCTTTCTGCTTCACTACTTTTAGGGTTTGCAACCAAAATACAATAAGAGATATATTTTCCCCTACCGATTCTACCTCTTAACTGATGAAGTTGACTTAACCCGAATCTTTCGGCATGTTCTATAATCATCGTGGAGGCATTCGATATATCTACGCCTACTTCTAATACAATAGTTGAAACTAAAATATCTATTTTTCGTTCCTTAAAATCTTTCATAGTGTTTTCTTTTTCGTGGGATTTCATTTTTCCATGTAAAAGCCCTACTTTTAACTTAGGGAATAATCTACTTAATTCTTTATGCATGTTTTTAGCGCCTCTAAGATCTTTTTTCTCAGATTCTTGGATTACAGGATAAACTACATAAGCCTGCCTACCTAATCTAACCTCTTCTTCTGCGATTTTATATGCTTTTTCTATTTTTGTATCTTTAAAATGTATAGTTTTTATACTTTTTCTACCAGGAGGAAGTTCATCTATTGTTGAAATATCTAAATCTCCATATAAAGTTAATGCCAAAGTCCTTGGTATTGGTGTAGCTGTCATAATAAGAATATCCGGATTTTTGGATTTTGATTTTAAAAGGGATCTTTGCATTACTCCAAACTTATGCTGTTCATCTATAACTATTAAACCTAAATTTTTAAAATTAACTCCTTCTTGAATTAATGCATGTGTCCCTATTATTAAATCCGCCTCATTTGTTTCTATCATGTGTTTACGTCTTTCACGCTCTTTAGTATTTAAATCTCCTGACAATAAAACTATCTTTACACCGAAATCTTCTAATAGCTCTTTTATGTTATTATAATGTTGTTGTGCGAGGATTTCCGTGGGGACCATTAAAGCTACCTGAAACTTATTTTGAATAGCTATTATAATTGCACATAAACTAACTATGGTTTTTCCACTACCAACATCCCCTTGTAAGAGCCTATTCATGGGTTTAGGATTTTTCATGTCTTGCTCTATCTCTTTTATGACCTTTGATTGACTCTTTGTAAATTCAAATGGCAATATCTTTTTAAAGTTATCTATTAAATTTCCTTCAATATTATGACTATTCCCATCTAAATCTACTTTTATCTGAGACTTTTTTAAAGCAATTCCAGTCTGTAATAATAAAAACTCATCAAATATAAGCCTATAAATTGATTTTTTTAAAACTATACCACTTACTGGAAAATGGATATTTCTAACGGCTTCTTTAAGGACCATTAGATTATTTTTTCTTCTTATATCGTATGGTAATATATCAAAAATACTATCTATATAATTATCTATTGTATTTTTTAAAACACTTCTAAACCAACGTTGATTCAGGCTTTCAGTAAGAGGATATATAGGTACAATCCTACCCATATGTATAGAATCATCCTTTGTGCCTGTTAAAATCTCATATTCTGGATTATTTATTTGTAAAAGACTGTGTTTTTCTACTCTACCATAAAGAATAACTTCTTGACCTACTTTAAATCTATCCTTCATATACGGCTGATTAAACCAAACTGCTTGAATCACGCCACTTTCATCTCCAAAAGCCACCTTAAATATATTCATACCCTTTTTTGTAGTTCTATCTCCAAATGTAAGAACCTTGGCTTTTATTGTTTCAATATTTCCAGATTTAGCTTCATTTACTTTTTTAATCTTACTCCTATCTTCATATCTCCTGGGAACACAGTATAAAAGATCCCCTACTGTCTCTATACCGAGTCGGCTTAAGAGTTTTATCTTAGATGGGCCTACACCCTTAATAAATTGCGCTGAAACACCTAAATCTTTCATATCGTATACACTATATCAAATATATATTATAGGGTCAATTGGTTTAAATAAAAAGGGCTAGGTCTTTTTAAAGACTTAGCCCTATATTAAAAAATATATAGTTATTATACCCCTGATGCTATAGCTCTAAGCAATTCTTTTTTATTGATTACAGCATTAACTATATCTATCTCACGAAACAGCACGTTCTTAGGATCGCCTATAATTTCACCAAGATCATAATATAAGCTATGATCAAAATTAGCTATTTTAAAAGACTCCCATTGAGCAATTTGTTTGCTCTCTGTAAGCATTACAACAAATACATCCCTATTTAAACCTGCATTTATTATTATTTGTTCTCGTCGTAGATGCTCCATCTGTTCAATATTAGTCACTATAATAACAACCTTCTTTTTTTGATCTTTCAATTGTTTGAAAAAAACTGGGTCATATGTAGACATTCTAATAACTTTTTCTCCATCAATAACAACCGTATTAATATTCTCTTTATCTATTTTATAAAAATAATGTGTAGAACTGTTTGAGCTTAACTTTTCTATCCAACCTAAGTCAGAAAGAATAGATAATAATGTTATCTCTGAATCCGAATAAATTGATAAACCTTCTAAGCTATATATAGCTTCTCTTATGCGCACTCTCTTTACATCCTCCATCCTAAACTGCCCACCACGTAGATATATTGTAGCTG
The DNA here is from genome assembly GCA_964566255.1 of uncultured Planctomycetia bacterium. Lineage (GTDB taxonomy): Bacteria > Omnitrophota > Gorgyraeia > Gorgyraeales > Gorgyraeaceae > CAZMID01. Next base: position 8,462 of record CAZMID010000014.1, read on the forward strand.
CTGCCATACGGCTCTCTACACTATTTCCTTTTTCAAGCATTTTCTTTAACTGATTTAAATCATAAGTTTCAGTGTCTTCAAGCATTTCTAATACGCCCAAAGCATCCATATCATCAGAACCTTTAGAAACCCTAATAATAAGATCTTCTACTTCTTCCATTGTAAAAATAGGAGCGATATTAAGTGCTGTTACTGCATTTCCACCTGGTAATGTTATTCCCTGAATCTTTACTCGTCTCGCATCGTAAGGCGACATTCCATGTGCATGCGTCGGAGAAATAAATGCAAATGTTACCTCATTCCAGCCAGCTATTTCAACTAATACTACTATATTATCCCCAATCATATTTCTAACTGTTTCTAAAGAAAAATACATCATCATACCATCAGAAACATGAAAATTACGCACTGTTTTAACTTCTAACTCTTTTAATTTTTCTAAACTTTCTTGTTTTGTATAGACTTTTTCAAAACCATAATGCTCTTTTAATGTTTCAAGTTGAAGTTTTCTGTGGCGCTCTTCGCCTTCTTTGGTCCAGAATTGGTGCTTGGGTCTCAAAGCATTATGAAAATCTATAGCTAATACATGGATAGGATTTGAGAATAGAAAGATTACTCCAATAATTAAATTTATTATCCGAATTGATAATCGTTTTTTAATGGGTAGCATAATAGTATTAAAAAAATAGCCCTTTCCTTGTAAAAAGCATACTTTATCTATATGTTGTAATTATAACATAGATAACAAGTTATAGCAATGAAAACTTCATTCTCTAAGATCATCCGTCCATTCAGGAATTCTAGCCCTATCAATAGTAGAAAGTACCTGTCTAAACCCTCCTGAAAGACCCTTTTTCTTTGCAAGCCTCAACGTATCTATATATTCTTTATGTGTTATTCGTCTAGATATCTCTGGAAATTTGCTAGCCAAGTGACACGGGTAATACTGCGCCATGATGTTTACATATGTATCAGGCGATAACTCTTTTATGATAAAATCAAAGATCTTTTTACTCCCGGCTAAATTATCCGGTAAAACCAAGTGTCTTATTAAAAGTCCCTTTCTGGCAACTCCTTTTTCTACCTTCAAATCTCCGACTTGTCTGTACATCTCCCTAACAGCCTTTTTAGAAACCTCAAAATAATCCTTTGCAAATGAATACTTTTTTGAGATTTCATTATCAGAATATTTCATATCAGGCATATAGATATCAATCACGCCATCTAAAATCTTAAGTGCTTCTAAAGATTCATAACCACCACAATTATAAACTAAAGGAAGCTTTAAACCCATATCTCTTGCAATTAAAACTGCTTCTAAGATCTGTGGCATGTAATGACTGGGAGTAACAAAATTTACATTATGACAATTTTGTTTTTGTAGTCCTAGCATCATATTAGCTAGTTCTTTTACTGTAACTTCTCTTCCTTCGCCCAACTGACTTATAGGATAATTCTGGCAAAATACGCATCTAAGGCTACAATGTGTAAAAAATATAGTACCTGAACCCTTAAATCCAGAAATAGGTGGCTCTTCTCCAAAGTGAGCATGAACGCTTGAAACCATTGGCTTAAGAGATGCCTTACAAAAGCCTGTTTCCCCTTTAAGTCTATTAACTTTACACTTGCGCGGACACACTACGCAAGACTCCATCAATTTATAAGCTTTTCTTACTTTATCCATAATTTCCCTTGCATATCATATTATATTATGTTATCATTCTAATCTCAATAAAAAGGAGTTATGTATGTCACGAGTATGTAAAATATGCGGAAAAGGGCCAGTCGCTGGAAAAACTATAGCAAGACGAGGTCTTGCTAAGGCTAAAGGCGGTGTTGGTAAAAAGATAACGGGTATATCAAAGAGAAGGTTCCTACCGAATCTACAGACTATACGAATAATCCTTAAAGGTTCACCCAAAAGGGTAAAGGTCTGCACTTCTTGCATTAAAGCTGGGAAGATTCAGAAGGCTTAATGTCTTCTATCTTTAGCTGAATGTTCGTAATTCCCTGCCAAGTATTAAAAGAAGCTGTATAGGCAAGATCAATCTTAGGGCATTTTCTAAGGATGGATTCTATATCACTATCTTTGGCAAGGCCAAAGCCTATTGCCTCAAAGTTCTTACTACCATCTGTAACCCACATCTTTATATGTTCATTTTTCAAGATCCTTATAGGTCGTGTTAACTTTAAATCTTTTGAGCAAAATAGAGGTTCTGGATTCCTTGAACCAAAAGGCTCTAAGTTTGATATATCTTTGACAACCCCTTCATCTAAAGAACTTAAAGGCACTTCCATATCAATATCAATATAAGGAATAAGATCTGTTGGAACTAAAACGTTTTCTGCTATATCATTTATTGTATTCTTAAATTTAGTTAAATTTTTATCTAAAATGCTTAGACCACAAGCATATTTATGCCCTCCATATTCTTTTAATATATCTTCGCACCCCATGAGCGCTTCAAACAAATGAAAATTCTTAATAGATCTGCCAGAACCTCTACCTAGACCGTCTTTTCTTGAAATAAGTATAGTAGGCCTATAAAATCTATCTGATATACGGGATGCGACTATACCTATTACACCTGTATGCCAGTCTTCATTATCTAAAACTATCACTTTATGATCTTTAAAATTTATTTCTCTCTCTACTTTAGACATTGCTTCTTTCAATGTAGATGATTCTATTTTCTGTCTTTCGCGGTTTGCTTCATTTAATTTCTTTGCTAGAAGTTTTGCTCTACCTACATCCTCTGTCAATAAAAGTTCGACTGCTATTTCTGCTGAACCGAGCCGGCCTGCTGCATTTATTCTAGGACCCAATATAAATCCTACCTCAAAAGAACCTAAAACTTTATTTTTTAGGCTACTTGCTTCAACAAGTTCCCTTAGACCTTTATTAGCGCTTGAGTTATTTAATATCTTAAACCCTTCTTTAACGAAAATTCTATTTTCTCCGACGAGGGGCGCAACATCTGAAATGGTACCCATCATTACAAGATCAAGGTGATTCCAGATATCTTCAATATGAAAAACACTACATAAAGCCTCGCATAATTTAAATGTAACGCTAACACCTGAAAGATCCTTATCAGGATATGCACAATCTTTTTGTAAAGGATTTATAACTGAAAGTGCGTGAGGTATTGTTCTACCTACTTCATGATGATCTGTAATTATTACATCTATATTATGCTTATTAAGGATGGATGTTTCTTCGTAACTTCTGATACCACAATCCACAGTAACTAAAAGATCTATTTTTTTATCTATTGCATACTTAACTCCCTCTTCACTCAAACCATAACCCTCGGAAAGCCTGTCAGGTATATAATAATCCGCTTCTATTCCAAATTTACGCAGTATAATAATTAAAAGTGCAATAGAAGTTACACCATCTACATCATAATCACCGTGAATAAGGATTTTTTCTTTTTTTTCAATAGCCTTCTTTAAGCGATTTACTGCCTCATGCATGCCTTTCATTAAAAATGGATCATATAATTCTAAAACATCTCCCCTTAAAAAGGTCTTTGCCTCTTCAATATTTTTAATACCGCGATTTATTAATAGTTGAGCAATGATTCCAGAGACACTTAGTGCATCAGCCAAAGTATTTTGTTGGCTTTTATCAGATTGTCTGATATTCCACTTTTTCATTTGCTTGGCTCTAAATGGACGCTGACATCTGTTACGCCAGGTATCTTGTTTTTAAGGGTAGATTCTATTTTGTGGCTTAGTTTATGAGCATCATCGACGGGCATCTTGGAATCAATAATTACATGTAGATCGACGTGGATATCGTCTTTTCTTCCTCTTGTCCTTATATTATGGATAGATTTTACTTGTGGTAATTGATTTACAATATTCCTAACTTTTGTCTTTGCTAAAATACTCGCATCGCATAAAACATCAGATGAAGCTTTTAATATCTCAATGGCTGATTTTGCAATTAATATAGCAATAAAAGAAGCAACAACTATATCTAAAAACGTAAACCCCATCTTTATGGAAATCAATGTACCAATAACAACTAACGAAGCAAAGATATCGCTCCTTGTATGCATAGAATCACATATCAATATATCACTGGATAATTCTCGGCCTTTTTTGCGTTCATAGCTCATTACAAATACATTGATAATTAAAGTAACTATCATAATAATAAAACTTAAACTTGTAACATCAGGAGTTATAGGATTAAATATTCTTAAAAATGCATCTTTAAGGATATCGTATGCAGCTAAAAATAATACTACTGCTATACCTAATGTAGCAAAGGTTTCAAACTTTTTATGTCCGTATGGATGAGATTCATCTTTTGGCTTAGAAGCAAGCCAAATCCCTATAAGACCTATAATATTAGATGCACCGTCTCCGAATGAATGAAATCCATCAGCAGTCATCGAGGCACACTTTGTCATAACGCCATAAATGATCTTACTAAATGCTATAAGCCAATTAAAGGCAAGGATTATAATCAGGATGCGGCGTATCTGCTTAAATTTATCCATAATTTTATATTTATCTTCCGCGCTTAGCGTACCAGAATATTACAAGCGGGGATGCTATATATATCGTCGAATATATACCTGATAAAATACCCACTAAAAGCGTAAATGAAAAATCTCTTAAAACATCTCCACCAAAAAGGAATATAGATGTAACTGCCAAAAGAGTTGTTAAAGTCGTAAGGACCGTTCTAGAAAGAGTCTGATTTATACTCATATTTATGATTTCTTTCATCTTGGCCTTACGGTATAATTTTAGGTTTTCTCGGATTCTTACATATATAACTATCGTATCGTTAATAGAATAACCTGCTATAGTTAAAAGTGCTGCTACTATCCCAAGATTTAACTCCCTTCCAGTCGCCACAAGAAAACCTATAGCAATAAATACATCATGAAAAAGCGCAATTACACCTGCAGCTGCAAATGCAATATTTTTAAATCTAAACCCTACATAAATCAATATACCAATAAGGCTCCATAATATCGCAAGCCTTGCACTTTTTCTGAGGTGTTTTCCGATAGAAGGACCAACCTTTTCAACACGCAAAAGATCGCTTGGATTATCTGTGAATTTTTCTTTAAAGACTCTATTTATCTGGGTTGCAGTATCTTCTGATGTTTTTATTAAAACTTGATTCTTACCTCCTACCCTCTGGATAGTTGCATCCTTTATACCAACATCTGAAAGGGTGTTTCTTATGTCTTCTATTTTAATTTTATTTCTAAAAGAATACTCCTGCATATGGCCACCTGTAAAATCAATACCATATACATTCTCACCTTTTCCAAAGAAAATACCTGCTCCACCTAATATAATCAGTAATGAAACTCCATATGCAATCCATCTCTTATTTATAAAATCAATGTTTGTCTTTTTGAAAAGCTGAAGCATAGGAAGTTTTGTAAACTTTTTATTGGAAGTTACAAGATCAAATATAATCCTCGTAACAAATATTGCAGTAAACATGCTGGCCAAAATACCTATTGAAAGTGTAACTCCAAAACCTCTAATAGGCCCTGTTCCGAATTTAAATAAAAGTGCGGCTGCAATAAGCGTAGTAATATTAGAATCCAATATCGCAGTGAATGCTTTATTATATCCTGCTGCTACAGCACTTCTAATATGTTTTCCTGTTAAAAGTTCTTCGCGTATACGTTCATATATTAAAACATTAGCATCTACTGCCATACCTATAACAAGTATCATGCCAGCTATGCCAGGAAGAGTTAATGTAGTATGTAGCCATCCTAAAGCACCCAAAACTATCAAAAAATTCAGTGCCATTGCAATACTTGCTACAAAACCTGCAAAAAGATAATATATAAGCATAAAACCTAAAACCAATACAACACCTATTAAAGAAGCCCTTACGCCACTTTCAATAGAATCCTTACCTAATAAAGATCCTACAGTACGCTCTTCTTCAATATAAATAGGAGCAGGCAATGCACCAGCCCTAAGTATAATAGCCAAGTCCCCTGCCTCTTCTACAGTAAACCTTCCTGATATACTTGCCCTACCTGAAGGTATCTTTTCATTTATCCGTGGTGCTGAATGGATTTTTCCGTCAAGGACAATAGCCAGACGCTTTCCGACATTATTTCCTGTAACCTCGGAAAATACAGCCGCCCCCTTAGAATTAAATTCAAGGGCTATATAAGGTTCATTAAACCTTGACTGATCAAACTTTACCTCTGCAGAGACAAGTGTATCTCCTGTTAGTACTGCATCTTTATGGATAAGGAGGGTTTCTTTTTCGAGTTGTTTTAATTCATAACCTTCAAGGAATCCTTTTTCCTCTTTTTCTTCTTCAGTTTCTATTTCACTTTCTTCTTCAGTTTTACCTTCAACGGACGAAAATGCCCTTTTAATTAATTCTTCATCATCTTCTACTAATTTAAATTCTAAAAGTGCAGTTCTACCTATAAGTTCTATTGCCCTTTCCCTGTCAGTTACACCTGGAAGTTGCACCACGATAGCATTCTTTCCTTTACGCTGGATAAGAGGCTCCCTTACTCCAAATTGATCTATCCTATTACGGATTATCTCTAGTGCCCTATTAGGTGCATCTTCACGCGCATCTTCAGGAACCTTTGAAGTATCTACTTTTAAAACAAGGTGCATACCACCTTGTAGATCAAGGCCTAAATTTATCTTTTGATTTAATGGTAACATGCCTAATAAAGCAATAATTATTACGCCGAGAGTTACCAGAATCTTCCACTGTAGGTTTTTCGTCATTACTTCCTCCTTGAATGAGTCCGCATCAGGCGGATAAATTCACTTATCGACTCTTCTTAAGATATGCAACCGCTGTCTTATTGACTTCTATCTTAACATTCTCATCTATCTTTAGTACCAAGGTTTGATCTTTTACATTCGTAATTGTTCCGTGTATACCGCCGTTTGTAACTACCTCATCATTCTTCTTAAGTTCCCCTATCATCTTTCCGTGTTCTTTTTGTTTTTTCTGTTGTGGCCTTATAAGTAAAAAGTAAAATATCCCAAATATGAATATAATGGGCATAAGACTTGCTATTGCACTTGGCTGAGCTACATTCGGATTCATTGACCCCTCCTTTTGTTTTACCAGGTTTTATCTTTACCTAAAAATTCCCTTTTAAACGCACTAAATCTATTTTCCTTAATAGACTCTCTAATCCTTCTTAATAAGTTTACATAAAAATATAGATTATGTAAAGATGTAAGTCTTAATCCTAGGATTTCTTCTGTATTAAATAGATGTCTTATATAAGACCGTGTATAGTTTTTACAGACGATACAATCGCATGTTTCACTAAGGGGACGGGTGTCTTTAGAAAATTCCCCGTTCCTTACAATAATTCTACCTTCATTTGTATAAGCTGCTCCATTCCTGCCATTTCTGGTAGGGACCACACAATCAAACATATCAACACCCATCTCAATAGCATTAAAAAAATCCTGCGGCATACCCACACCCATTGTATATCGGGGTTTACCTTCTGGTAGATATTTAATCGAATCCTCCATCATCTCATGCATAAGGTCCTTTGGCTCTCCTACGCTCAATCCTCCTATAGAATAACCATCAAAACCTATATCTACCAATCCCTCTGAAGCAATCCTCCGTAAATCTTTATAGGTGCTACCCTGAACTATACCAAATAAAAGCGCCTTGGAATTTAATTTACTTAAAGCCTTTTTTGATCTTTTTGCCCATTTATTAGTAAGATTTAAAGATATCTCTGCCTTATCTTTTGGACAAGGATAATGAAGACATTCATCCAAAGGCATCATAATATCGCTTCCTAATTCATGTTGCAATCTTATCACATCTTCAGGCGTTAAGGAATGTTTTGAACCATCGACGTGGGAATTAAATTCAACACCTGTTTCTTTTACCTTCATAAGCGTTGCTAAACTAAATACCTGAAAACCACCACTATCAGTCAAAATAGGCTTATCCCATGACATAAATTTATGCAGGCCCCCTGCATTCTTAATAATTTCCATACCAGGTCTAAGATATAAATGATATGTATTCCCCAGAATAATCTGTGCACCACAGTATTTAACTTCCTCGTTAGAAAGAGCCTTTACTGTAGCCTGAGTACCTACTGGCATATATTCAGGTGTCTCAATAGTACCATGAGGTGTTTTTAATAACCCCACCCTTGCTTTAGTTTTATTACATTTATGTGTTATTTTAAACATATTAAAGTATCAGCATCGCGTCGCCGTAAGAATAAAACCTATATTTTTTATCTATTGCCTCTTTATATGCTTTAAGTAAAAGTTCAGTTCCACAAAAACTAGCTACAAGCATCAAAAGAGTCGTCCTTGGTAAATGAAAATTTGTTAAAAGGCTGTCTACCATTTTAAATTTATACCCTGGGTAAATAAATAGATCTGTCCAGCCCTGATTAATATTTTTTTTAGCTACAGTCTCAAGGGTCCTGCAGCTTGTAGTACCTACTGCAATTTTTCTACCTTTACAACCCTTTATCTTTTCAATAAGACTATCTTCTATTTTAAAATATTCCTTTTCCATTTTATGATTTCTTATATCAGGTGACTTTACTGGTTTAAACGTACCATAACCAACATGGAGCGTAATATAGTTAATATCTACCCCTCTTTTAGAGATATCGGATAATATATCTTTTGTAAAATGTAAGCCTGCTGTAGGAGCTGCAATTGCACCTTTTTTAGAAGCATAAATCGTCTGATATCTATCTTTATCAGAAAGATCCGGCTCTCTTTTTATATATGGCGGGAGCGGCATTTGTCCTAATGTATCCAACAACCCATCGATTCCATTATTAGAATTAAATTTTAAGAATCTTCTATTATTCTCTATTCTGGATACTTTAGCCTCCAGCTTTCCATCTCCGAATATTAACTTACTTCCAGCTCTACAACCTCTTGTAGGTTTTAATAAAACTTCATACTCTTTATCTTTTTTATGATTTTCATTTGTATATAAAATTAATGCTTCTATCTTACCTCCTGTAGATTTTTTACCGATTAATCTGGAAGGTACAACCTTTGTATCGTTTAATATAAGTAAATCACTTTTATTAAAATATTCAGGGACATCTTTAAAAAACCTATGTTCTATTCTTTTTGTGCGCCTATCTAAAACCAAAAGCCTTGAAGTATCTCTTTTTTCTTTTGGAAATTGTGCAATTAATTCTTTTGGCAGGTTATAATCAAAATCTATGAGCTTCATTTTTGTTCCCATATAACAAGTTCTGAACCAGGATAATAATATTCTAGGATTTTTTCTACGGGCCATTTTCTTTTTGACATGCCATATGCACCCCACTGACACATACCTATGCCATGCCCCCAGCCTCTACCTCTAAATACAAAATATTTACCTTTTTTCTTAACTTCAAAGTTCGTGCTTCTTATTAAATTAGGTCCTATCATTAATCTAAATTTATTACCTGTTAATTTAGCGCTTTTACCTTTGGATTTAAGTAATATTTCTAATGCCCTTCCTGATGAATCTCTTTTTAATACTTCTATAGAAGAATAATTGAGCTTTAATTCTTTTTTCCACTTATAATGAGGTGAAGACTTGCAAAAATTACAAACCCTGCCCGTTAACGTAGGTATTTTAATATTCCACAAGGTACTTGCATCAGATGTCTCTCCCCCGCATGTAGCATGATAATAAGTTGGGAATATCTTACCGTCATATGTCAGGACTTGACCTATTGTAAGATTTACTGCCTTTGTAGTGCGTCCTTTTTCAGAAGTACGACCTCCATACACTTGAGAATATACATTTGACACTAAATCAAAATATTTATTCTTGGTAACAAGTTTTTCATAAAGGGCATATGTCCTTGCAGCTATTGCCTGTGCCTTTAAGACCTCTATTGGCCAGCGATGCGAAACCTCATGATACAATACCCCATAAAGATAATCTTCGATATCTATATGGTTTACCACAAAAAGGGTGTTTTTCTTTCTGTCTTTTATAATATCGATATTTCCACGAAACTGGCGATCATCGATATAAATACGCGCCTTACCCTCGGGTAAAACCCTTACCCCATTTAAGGAAATACTTTTTACAGATATAATGGATTTTTTCAGGTTCTTACCTCTCCTTAGAACAGTTCTATCTTTAAAATCAATTATCCTATAAGGTCCTTTTACCTTTAATCTTACTTTTTGAACATCCTCTAATACTAATACACGGACAGGATTATGTGCATGAGGCGGAACCTGTGACATGCTATAGCTATATACAGTAACACTTAAAATAATGAAAAATGGGATAAATATCTTACGGATTACCATCGTCTACCTATTAGTATAAATATTAAAGAAAGGATGATACTTAAAAGAATAGAAGTACTTATTGGAAAGTAAAAAGTAAAATTCTCTTTTTTAATGTATATATCGCCTGGAAGCCTACCTATCCAGGGAATCTTGGGTGCAAGTGTAAATAATATCCCTACTACTATTAAAACTATTCCAAAAAATACCAGGATTTTTCCAAAACTACTTATATTAAACATTAGCTTAACTTTACCCTCTCCAGCTCAGAAAACAAACACCCACAGTATTTTTGCCTATATATATCGTGTTTTTTTGCTTCTTCCTGAGACTCTCTAAAGCCTTTACGAAAATCCTCATAATAAAAATCTATATTATTCTCGCGAGAGATCTTTTGGCATATTTCTTTTACAAGTTCGTGATTCTGATATGGGCTTATTAAAAGCGTAGTCGTAAAACTATCAAAATTATTCTCTTTTGCAAACTTTGCCGTCTCTAGAAGTCTCAATTCCCAACAGAGCCTACATCTTTCAAGAGAATTTTTGTTAGAAGAGATCTTTTTAAAATATTCTTCCATTTCGTAAGGAGGGTATATTACTTTAAGGTTTAATTGCTCTTCCATATCCTGCAAAGCATCTCTACGTTTTTTATATTCACTAGGTGGATGTATATTAGGATTATAATAAAAGCCTGTTACTTCTTTAAATTTAGTACCGAGAAGTTTTTTTGCTGGATATAATGCACAAGGAAAGCAGCAGATATGTAATAGTAGCTTCATCTAAAAGAATTCTTTCTGGCTTTCTTTTTTATAAGGGATGCTTAGATGTTCATACGCTCGTTTTGTAACTTCCCTACCTCTGGGTGTACGCTTAATAAAACCTATCTTTAATAAAAATGGCTCTACTACATCTGCTATAGTATCGCTTTCTTCATTGAGTGTTGCTGCTAAAGACTCTATCCCAACAGGCCCTCCATCATAAAAATCAATTACTGCTTTTAAAACCTTTCTATCGATATTATTAAGGCCTGCTTCATCTATCCTATGAGAATCAAGGGCTTCTATTGCAGTCTTTTTATCTATCTTTTTCTTATTCTTCACTTCACTATAGTCTCTAACCCTGCGTAAGAGCCTATTGGCAACTCTTGGTGTGCCACGTGAACGCCTGGCAATCTCAAGTGCAGCTTCTTGATCCAGTTTCAATTCTAAAAGCTCTGCAGAACGATTGACTATCTTTACTAGATCCTCTACCTCATAAAAATCCAGATGATAAAATATCCCGAATCGTTCTCTTAAAGGCGTAGATAATAGCCCTGAACGTGTAGTAGCACCTACAAGGGTGAATCTTTTTAGATTAAACTTTATTGTCTTAGCGTATGGACCTTTATCTATCAAAAAATCTATCTGAAAATTCTCCATAGCAGGATACATAAATTCTTCCACTACCTTACTAAGCCTATGGATCTCATCAATAAAAAGTATGTCTCCATCTCCAAGATTTGTAAGGATACCTATAAGATCCCCTGCCCTTTCTATGGCAGGACCCGACGTAGCAGTAATCTTACTGGACATCTCATGAGAAAGTATATGAGCAAGCGTGGTCTTTCCTAAACCAGGTGGCCCTGAAAGTAATATATGTTCAAGGTTTTCATTTCTTTTTTTGGCTGCCTGAATGGCTATCTTTAGGTTTTCGATTGTATGATGTTGACCTACAAAATCCTCTAAGCGCTCAGGCCTAAGAGATATATTAAAAACTACCTCTTCTTCATTTTCCTGAGGCGTTATTAATGGAATACGCTCCTTATTTATATCTTCTTTGGACATAGCGCCCACCTTTATTTTTTAGTCTTCTGTTTGTATACTTCGTTTAACAATTCTTCAGCTGTTTTTATATCTGGATTGCGAGTAAGAGCCTTCTGGACCATATTCTTTGCCTCAATCTTTTTATATTGAAGCTGTTGTAATACTTCCAAGGCCTCTTCTTGTATGTTTTCTTTTCCTTTAAGAGAAGTTTTTACGTATTCACCATCTTGAATAAGTCCGAATTTACCTACTTTACCCTGAAGTTTTGCTACTATCTCTTTTGCGCGCTGCGTTCCAATGCCAGGAAGGGAATTTAAGAATGACACATCACCGGCGTCTATTGCTTGAGCGATCGTAGATATAGGTACTTTTAAAGCCCTTACAGCAGCCTTTGGCCCAATACCTGAAACTGTTATGAATTTTTCAAAAAATTCCTTTTCTATTTCATTCAAAAATCCTATAAGAAATGGATAACTCCTGGACGGCTCTACCTGAAGGTAATGATAAATTATTAAAGAGACTATTCCGTCTTCTTGAGTATGGCTTCCTAGAGAATTCATTACTGATTCTGGAATCATGACCTCATAAGAAAGTCCATTTACATCCAGGACTACTGAATTCTCACGCCTATTAACTAATTTTCCTGATATTCTACAGATCATATATTATGTAAACTTACATGTGCGTGTGTAATAGCTAAAGCCAATGCATCTGTTACATCTACTGGCTCAGGAATCTTTTTTAGATTCAATAATGATGCTACAGTCCTTTGTACCTGCTGTTTTGAAGCATGGCCCTTACCAGTAATAGATTTTTTTATCCTTGTAGAAGGATAATTTACTAATGGGACCTTTTTTTCTTCTACTGCCAAACAAATTATTCCGCGTGCATGGCCCATCATAATGGAAGTCCTTGGATGTTTATAATGTGAATATAATTCTTCTAAAATAGCCACATGAGGCTTTGTATCTTCTATTAACTTTGCAATTTTTGTGTGTATTTCTGAGAGGCGTCTTTCCATTTTGTTTTTGGCATTACTGGATATAACACCTGCTTCTACTACTTTCAAATTTCTCCCAGATAGTTCAATCAACCCGTATCCTGTAATTCCCAAGGCTGGGTCTATACCAAGAATACGCATAAGCTACTTACCCTCTATTGCTTCATCCGGTATATCAAAATTTGCATATACATTCTGCACATCATCGCTATCTTCAAGTGCTTCTACAAGTGCAAGTATCTGCTTTGCATCGTCTCCAGTAAGTTTTATTGTGCTTTTTGGAAGCATTGTAATCTCTGCACTCTTTGGAGGCATCTTATTATCTGTAAGGGCCTTTTTAACTACCTCAAAATCCTTTACAGTAGTAGTTATCGCATAGACTTGGTCATCTATTTCCATATCCTGTGCTCCGGCATCAAGGGCTATAGTCATTACATCATCCTCAGATGCAACGGATTTATCTACTTCTATGTAGCCTTTTTTCTCAAACATCCAGGATACTGAACCTGCACCTGCGATATTACCACTCTTCTTAGAAAATATGTTTCTTATGTCTGCAGTAGTACGGTTTTTATTATCAGTTACCACTTCTACTATTATTGCCACTCCACCTTTTCCATATCCCTCAAGAGTAAACTCTTCATAAGATACGCCTTCCAATTCCCCTGTTCCTTTTTTAACAGCTCTATCGATATTATCCTGAGGCATATTTGCCTGCTTGGCCCTATCAATGGCTGTTCTTAAGCGGGGATTTGTATTAGTGTCTCCTCCGCCTCGACGCGCTGCAATTGTAATCTCTTTTATTAGTTTTGTAAAAATCTTGCCTCTTTTTGCATCTGTGGCAGCCTTTTTATGTTTTATGGATGCCCATTTTGAATGACCTGACACGAATTACCTCCTATTTTTCCTGTTCTAACTTACGCTTTTCTTCATATTTTGCAATAATACCCTGTGCTATTTTTTGAGGTACTTCATCATAATGAGAAAACCTCATTGTATATGAACCTCTTCCTCCTGTCATAGATTTAAGTTCTGATGCATACTTAAACATCTCTGCAAGAGGTATCTTTGCTTTTATAACCTGATTCTTTCCTTGGACATCCATGCCTGCGATCCTACCACGCCTAGAATTCAAGTTACCTGTAATATCTCCCATGAATTCATCGGGCACCACAACATCTACATCCATTACCGGCTCTAATAAAATTGGCTGGGCTTGCGTTACAGCTTTTTTTAGTGCCATTAAGCCCGCTATCTTGAAAGCCATATCAGAAGAATCCACATCATGATAAGAACCATCATAGAGAGTAACCCTCATATCCACCATTGAGTATCCTGCTATTGCACCTGAAGCCATTGCCTCTACTACGCCTTTTTCTACTGACGGTATATAGTTCCTGGGAATAGCACCTCCAACGATCTTATCAACAAATTCAAATCCCTTTTCCCTTTCTAATGGTTCTATTTCAATCCAGACATCACCGTATTGTCCATGACCACCAGTTTGTTTTTTATATTTAAACTGTGTCTTTGCTGATTTTTTAATAGTTTCTTTATAGGCTACCTTTGGGGTACCCCTATCAACATCCACATGAAATCTTTTCTTTAAGCGGTTTATCATTATATCAAGATGTAAATCCCCTAACCCTGATACAATCAGCTCTTTTGTCTGTTCATCCCTTCTTGCCACAAAAGTCCTATCTTCTGCTGAAAGCTTATGAAGAGCGCTGGAAATTTTATCTTCATCTGAGCGAGTCTTTGGTTTTACTGAAAATGATATAGCCGGCTCAGGAAATACTGCATTGTTAAATACTACCTGATTCTTTTCATCAGACAATGAATCTCCCGTAGAAGTATTTTTTAATTTTGATACAGCAATTATATCTCCTGCTATTGCCTCTGTAACAGGCCTTTGTTCTTTACCGAATAAGCTTAATAGAGGCCCAAATCTTTCTTTTGTCTGCTGGGTCACATTATAAAAATTCGTATCTGGTTTTAGTCTCCCTGAAAATATCCTAAATATATTAAGCTGACCCACATAAGGATCTGCTATTGATTTAAATACTTGTGCTGCAAATGGACCATTAGGATCTGGTTTGATTTCTTTTTCTTCATTTGACTTTGCGTCTTTTACTTTTTTAAGAGGGCCTTCATCAGGTGAAGGTAATACATCTATTATTCCGGATAAAAGCTCTTTTACCCCTATATCTAAGATAGATGCCCCTGAAAATATAGGAAATATACTCTCTTCTAAAACACCTTTTTTGAATCCTTTTGTTATTTCCTCTGAAGAAAGCTCTGTTCCTTCTAAATATTTTTCTAAAAGTTCATCGTTATTTTCTGCGATTACTTCTATAAGCTCATTTCTTAATTTTGAAGCCTTATCTTTATCTTCTCCACTCAAAGACTCAATAGATGCTTTATCTAAAAGATTCACAACCCCTTTAAAGTTTGCACCGCTTCCTAATGGCATCGCAGTCAATACGCACCCTTTTCCAAGTCTTTCCTTAATGTCCTCGACTGTCTTATCAAAATCTATATTTTCCTTATTCATCTTATTGATTAAAATGAGTCGCGGTAAATTAAGTTTATCTGCCATAGCCCATACCTTCTCAGTACCTACTTCTACGCCTTCACAGGCATCTACTAAGACTATAGCGCTATCAGCTGCGCGTAATGTAGCTATTGCTTCTCCTATAAAGTCTGCATATCCTGGAATATCTATAATATTTATATGTTTATTTTCGTAATTAAAACTAAGGATGCTGGCATTGATAGATATTTTTCGTTCTTTTTCATCATCACTATAATCACTTAAGGTAGTTCCGTCTTCTATCTTGCCAAATCGGTTGGATGCACCTGCATTATGTAAGATTGCTTCTGAAAGGGTTGTTTTTCCGCTCCCTGCGTGGGATATTAATGCTATATTTCTTATATCTTTTATAGTATAAGCTGCCAAAATGAACCTCCTCCTAAGATTGTAAGGTTTAGAAATTGACTCTGACTAGTTTTTGATTATAGCATAAAATAAGGTGGGAGTAAAGATGGAAATGTTATTCAAAAATTAAGAAATTTATATACTTGTATACTATAAATTATTCAAAATATTCTGTCTTATTTTTAATAATTGTGCACTGGTCTTTGGTGTTTCCAATTCCCCTACTTTTTTATCCCAGTATTCTCTCAGCTTATCTAAAGTAAATTCTTCTTTTATTCTTTCCAAAAACCATTTAGCGATGCCTTCATCAGTTAAATTAAGTATTGATAAAGTGTGCTCTTTGCCCATTATCTCCCATGTTTTATCAAATTGCCCGATATGTTTCTTTAGTCTCTCAATGGCTTTTTCCTTATTATCAGTCACTTCCCAAAAATCAAATAAACGAACATCTATAGCACCATCTTCTAAATAATCAACGCCCCAGTTTACACTAAATGAAAGAGCTTCATAATAGACGCCATAACTCCAAATCTCTTCTTGTGTCTTTTGAATAAGCTGATTGAGTATTTCTTTTATCTTATCTATTTCCCCTTTCTTATAATGATCGCTTATTGCCTGCCATAAAACTTTATCTGCTTTTTTCTGGATATCTACTTTTTTCTCCGTGCGAGAAGTGTTACCCTCTTTCGTTTCTTCCAGCATCTCAATATCGGCTAATTCTATAACACCCCAGACAGCCTTTGAGTATAGTAATTTCTCCTTAAATATTTTCGCACCTTCTTCTTTACCAGCGTGAATTCTATCTATTAGTCGCTCAAGATCTTGTTCTTGCATCCACGTATTAAAGCCCCATTTTATTAAAACAGTCCTTGTCTCTTCTCTTGTCTTAGGTATTCTTACAACTATACCCAATTTGCCATTTGTTAATACTTTAAACTGGGCACTTAAGGCTATTTCTTTAACAGGTGTAGACTTTAATGCTTCTCTCAGGAAGGCTTCGTCTATCTTTTTACTATTTTCTGGATCTTGAAATGAAGATTGGACCCTTAGAGTATCTTTAGGATAGGAATAGAGGCTACTGTTAAATAAAAGCAGTCCACCTATCACTAGGTAAAGAATCTTAAATTTGAATACTTTATCAAATTTCATCATAATCTGGACAAAAAATAAGCCTTCCTAAGGACTTAAGTTAATGTATATACTTATATATAAAGTATACCACAAATATAGCTGCTATACAAGTATATTAGAAGTCACAAAAAAGGGCGCTCGCTTTTAACGAACGCCCTGAATATATAACCGGAGCAACTACCTACTCTCCCCCACCGTTGCCAGTGTAGTACCATCGGCCTTGGAGGGCTTAACTACCGTATTCGGAATGGGAACGGGTGTGTCCCCTCCAGAAAGGTCACTCCGGAAAAATTCACTAATGCCTTGAAATTATTTTAGACTCTTAAACTAATAAGCGGTCAAGCCGTTCAGCAGATTAGTACCGGTCAGCTAAAACCCTTACGGGCCTTACACCCCCGGCCTATCAACCTCGTCATCTACAAGGTGCTTTATCCCCACAAGGGGGAGGGATATTTAATCTTAGAGAGGGCTTCGCGCTTATATGCATTCAGCGCTTATCCTTTCCGAACTTAGCTACCCAGCAACTGCCATTGGCATGACAACTGGAACACCATTGGTTCGTCTATCCCGGTCCTCTCGTCGATAACTCTTATATTTCTATAAGGATCAGACTATATCTTCATCCTTGATTTAACAAGGAGCCAACGTATTATGGTAATTTAGATTTTTTATACTCATTACCATCTCGGTTTTTAAACCTCAGTCGTTACGGGGAAAGGAGCTTTTGTTTTAGAAAACTCTTCCTAACTGTTTCAAAAGTATGCTTTCTAGAAACTGAATAATTAAACGATGCAACTTTATCAGCCAATTTGCATGCTTTCAAGAAATCACTAGGTGTCAGATTTCGTTTTTGTAAAAGCGACACTGCTTGTAGCATATATTTTATTTGTTCTTTCTTAAATAAAATATAAGGCTTAAGAATTTTTAATACCTTAGCTACAGACATATGTCCATCTATTCGATATTCCGACATCCTGTCGTTACGCCTTGAAATATAGCCAAGTTTTAACTGATCTCGTATTGATCTCAAGTTTTTCTCTTGACTACTATTTTGGTACATACAAATCGTTGAAGTTATTCTATGCTTATATCTACAATCTTTTCTTGGTTTGATCTGCAACATAATGCTGCCATCGCCATCAAGAAATCCTGCAATATAAGCTTTTGTCGCATTATCCATTATAAACTCCAGTCTTCCCACGGTATTACCCTTTCAACCCTCACTTCTGAAATCAGAAGCTACTTTCCGAGGATAGGATCAATGTTGAATTAGGGCTTCACCGTTATTAGTTGGATTGTCAGATAAGGTTACCCTTATCAGTAGCACTTTCGTACTAGGGACAGACCTCTTCAAATATCCTGCGCGTGTAATAGATAGAGACCGAACTGTCTTACGCATGTATCTCCACGATTACTCGTGGCATAGACTATATCTCCATCCCATTTCTGGGAGTCGGCGTATTATGATAACCATAACATTTATACTCGATTACCATCTCTTCTGCAATCTGCAGAATCAGTCGTTACAGGGGTTAATTTACTCTTTTATTCAATTTGAATAACTAAGAGTAAAATATGATTTAATCATTTTATTAACCTTCCCTCGGTATTACCCATCTACTCTATCTGAAATAGATTAGGGCTCCACCGATATAAGCCGATGTAACATCTTAGGATTACTCCTAAGAGACGCAGTAATTATCTACGTTCTGAACCCAGCTCACGTACCACTTTAACCGGCGAACAGCCGGACCCTTGGGAGCTTCTCCACCCCCAGGATGTGATGAGCCGACATCGCAACCTGATCCCTGCTTTCGCAAGGGGTTAGACTATATCTTCTCCTTCTCTTGCAGTTAAGGAAGGGTTGGCGTGTGATAGTTAGTAAGAAACATAACTATCTCAGGCATTAAGCCTTCAGTCGTTACGGGGTCATGACGGAAGTTTATATTTAAAGAATGGCAAAATATAAGGTCTTACGATAGACTTTAAATTTTGCACGCTACTTACTGCAATTCTCAAACGATAATAGATCTTATCTTTATTTAAAGATGATTCTATTCCATGCTGCTCCTTCAGAAATTTCTTCAATCTCTGTTGGCTTTCAATGTCAAATTTTTGAGTATTGAAATAAACAGCATTATAACTTTTACAACCATCATCCATAAACCAAACAGAAAGACTTACAGGATGAATTACAAGATCCTCTGGAATAATTTTACATCCATCGACATAAAATTGCCTATAAAGCTTTGTCAATTCTGACAAGCTTCTCGTCGTAAATCTACAAGCAATCCTATTAAATCCTGCTTTTCTTAACTTTGGAGGTGTTATCACCATTCTGCGCAATACATTGTATTTCCAATCAACGTATGCTTGTTGCTTTGCTGAATGATTGATCTCTAGCAATGCATTCTTTTTGCAACGCATTGCACCATCCCCAAGTAAACATCCTATAATTATCGCTTTTTCGTGTTCCGTCAGACTTCCCACGGTATTACCCGCCTTTCTTTTAGGTGAGGGTTTCACCGTTATAAGCCAATACTTGTATCACATTTCTGCAATACCACCCCATATTTGAGGTGCCAAACCTTGCCGTCGATATGAACTCTTGGGCAAGATAAGCCTGTTATCCCCGGAGTACCTTTTATCCGTTGAGCGACGACGATTCCATGTTCCATCGCCGGATCACTAAGTCCTACTTTCGTATCTGCTCGACTTGTATGTCTCGCAGTTAAGCTCCCTTATACCTTTACGCTCAATGCGCGATTGCCAACCGCGCTGAGGGAACCTTCGAACACCTCCATTACTCTTTAGGAGGTCACTGCCCCAGTCAAACTGCCCGTCTGGAACTGTTCCTTGACTGAATAACAGCCAAAGGTTAGAACCTTAATTTGATAAGGTCGGTATTTCACTGTTGGCTCCACGCAAGCTAACGCCCGCGCTTCAAAGCCTCCCGACTATGCTACACAGATCTGATCAAAATTCAATACCAGAGTACAGTAAAGGTTCCGGGGTCTTTTCGTCCCGTTACACGTAAGCGGCATCTTCACCGCTACTACAATTTCACCGAGCCTCTCGTTGAGACAGCGCTTCTGTCGTTACACCATTCGTGCGGGTCGGAACTTCGCATTATTCCTCTATTTCTAGAGGTGCAGACTATATCTTAATCTAGTATTTCAAAACACTAGATTCTGGCGTATGATAGTTAGTAAGAAACGTAACTATCTCAGGCATTAAGCCATCAGTCGTTACGGGGTCAATCCGCTGTAAAAGCGAACGACTTCCCACGGTATTACCTTAATATTAGCGCGATACCCTTGAAATATCGCAATATTGAAGGCTCCACCGTTATAAGCCAGTACGGGCTTGCATTTGCTTACCCGACAAGGAATTTCGCTCATCATGTCCAAAATTTTCATTCTGGGATGGACTCTCTCTTAAACCTAATATTTTCACGTTCGCATCGGTTCATTTTAGCAGCAATTTGACAAATTCTATTAAATCCTGTTTCTGTCAAATGTGCTCCTTTTTCCATAAGCCTTACTACCTTTGCAAATTTATAAAACTCAACAGCTTTTTTTGACCTAAGCGAGTGTTCTTCAAAAAATGGAACAATCACTTCTGTCAAATTTTTGAGATTACGAACTCTCCAACAATATCGATCGCCATGATTTTGTCTAACGACTCCACAATTCATCGCAGATCTTAATTGGTGAAGCAAGTTTAAATCTCTTTTGTGCTGCACAACTGTCAGTTCTGGTAATATCTGATAGCCGAAACTTACTTCAGGATGCTTACTTATTCCTATATGAAAACATCCTTCGCCATCGACAAAACCTACTATCCAGTCAGCGTTGAGCTTTTGAAAACTATCAGCGTTTCCAACGTTTGGTCTCTGAGGGGTCATTTTTACCTCCTTTGACTTCCCTGCGGATTGTCCCCATGTATATTGCATTTTTACTGCTCCGACTAAAAAGCCAAGCTAGTAGCAATATCTGTGTGAGGAGTTTCCCGCATATAGTTGGTTATTATTCTCTATCATGTCTGATAGAGCAGGCTAGCATTTATGTTAACCTTAGGACCGTTATAGTTACGGCCGCCGTTTACTGGGGCTTCGGTTCAAGGCT
>CAZMID010000015.1:0-28504 GCA_964566255.1 uncultured Planctomycetia bacterium
AGGATAGAAGGATACCTTCAGCCCTTGCCGGATTTTCCAGAACTAAAAAAAGAAGACTGTAAAAGACTGGTATATAGTATTTTAAGTGATAAGCAAAAGGCTATATTTGAAAGAGAGCTTGAGTTTGACTTTTCTCTTGAGATCCCTGGATTGAATAGATTCAGGGTCAATGTACATATGCAGAGGGGAAGTATCGAAGCCGCATTCAGAATGATATCTCTTCGTATAAAAAATATTGAAGAATTAGGACTTCCTCCAGTTGTAACTACTCTTTCCATGAAGATGCATGGTTTAGTTCTTGTCACAGGACCTACAGGAGTAGGTAAGACTAGCACCCTTGCAGCAATGGTAGATCTCATAAATAGCGAACGGGAGGCAATGGTTATTGTCATAGAAGACCCAATAGAATATATTCATGTGAATAAACGCAGTGTTATTAAACAGAGGGAAGTTGGTTCAGACACAAGATCTTTTTCTACTGCTTTAATCCATACATTAAGGCAGGATCCCGATGTAATAGTTGTAGGGGAGATGAGGAATTTAGAGACGATATCTACGGCCTTAACCGCAGCTGAAACAGGACATTTGGTATTGGCAACATTACATACGCCTGATACATCGCAGACAATCAATAGGGTTATAGATGTATTTCCTCCTTATCAGCAGCAGCAGGTAAAGATTCAATTATCAGAGACATTGCAGGGTATTGTTTGTCAGCAGCTTTTACCAAGAAAAGATAAGCCCGGCAGGATCCTATCAACAGAGGTAATGATTGCCACTCCTGCTGTAAGAAATCTTGTCCGTGAGCACGAGACAGAACAGCTGTTGACTCATATTCAGACGGGCGCTCGATACGGCATGCATACTATGGATAAATCTTTAAAAACTCTCTGCGAAAAAAATATTATAAGCGAAGAGACCATGAAAAAATACCTCAAACATCCAGAGGAATAGATATGAAGGGTATTGTATATAAATTTGGAAACGATATAAATACAGATCTTATTATTTCTGGGAGATATAAATTCTCTATACAGGATCCAAATGAACTTGCAAAGCATGTATTCGAAGACATAAAGCCAGATTTTTCTAAGAAACTTAAAGGAAGTCCATTTTTTATCGTCGCTGGAGAAAATTTTGGATGCGGATCGTCTCGCGAGCAGGCACCTCTTGCCATCAAATACGCAGGGGCCAAAGCTATCCTAGCAAAGAGCTTCGCGAGGATATTTTATAGAAATGCCTTTAATCTAGGGTTGCCGCTTATAGAATGTAATACCAGTTCAATAAAAGATGGGGACTTGATAGAGTTGGACATTGAAAAAGGAAGAGTTATAGATTTAAAAAATAAGGACTCAATCAAAATAAAACCATTTAATGAATTTCAAAAGACATTGATTGAAGAAGGCGGAATAATCGCACTTTATAAAAAACACGGAGGGCTCGACATTGTCACATAAAGTAACATTGATACCAGGAGACGGGATAGGAAGGGAAGTAAGCCTTGCTTTAAAGCGCTGTGTAGATGCAACAGGTGTAGATATTAAGTGGGAGGAACAAATTGCAGGAGAAGAGGCTATCAAAAAATTTGGTACAGTTCTTCCTGATAAGGTTCTAGATTCTGTAAGAAAGAATAAAGTTGCCATAAAAGGACCTATTATAACACCTGTAGGCAAGGGTTTTAGATCTGTAAACGTCCAGCTAAGGATGTCTTTAGATTTATATGCGTGTTTAAGACCTTGTAAATTATATAAAGGTGTAAAAACAAGGTATCAGGATATAGAT
The DNA here is from genome assembly GCA_964566255.1 of uncultured Planctomycetia bacterium. Classification (GTDB taxonomy): domain Bacteria; phylum Omnitrophota; class Gorgyraeia; order Gorgyraeales; family Gorgyraeaceae; genus CAZMID01. Next base: position 1,783 of record CAZMID010000015.1, read on the forward strand.
TTAGTAGTTGTCAGAGAAAATACAGAAGATTTATATAAGGGTATAGAGTTTGAAGAAGGCTCTCAAAAAGCAAAAGATACTATTAAGTATATAGAAAACCTAAGTTCCTCGTCGATAAAAAAGAATTCCGCGATAGGTATAAAACCTATATCTGTAGAAGCTTCAAAAAGGATAGTAAAATTTGCTTTTGATTATGCAGTTAGAAACAAAAGAAAAAAAGTAACAGCTGTACATAAGGCCAATATAATGAAACATACAGATGGTTTATTTTTAAGGTCTGCAAGAGAAGTAGCAGAATCTTACAAGGGTAAGATTGAGTTTGAGGATAGGATCGTAGATAATATGTGCATGCAGCTTGTTCAAAAACCAGAATTGTATGATGTCTTGGTGCTTCCTAATTTATATGGGGATATATTATCTGATTTGTGTGCTGGATTGGTTGGAGGCTTAGGAATTGCCCCTGGTGCAAATATAGGAGATAAAATAGCCTTGTTTGAGGCGGTTCATGGAAGCGCTCCTAAATATGCAGGCAAGAATATGGTAAATCCTACTGCAATGATACTTTCAGGGGTGTTGATGTTGCGTCACTTAGGAGAAAGAAAAGCTGCAGATAGGCTTGAGGAAGCAGTCGGTAGCATTATTAAAGAAGGAAAATACGTTACGTATGATTTAAAAAAAGATAGAAACGATCCTACAGCAGTTGGTACCAGTGAAATGGCCGATGCAATAATCGAAAGGATGAAATGAAGATAGCAGTTATAGGCGCAGGAAATGTTGGTGCAATGGTTTCTTCAAGGATTATTGATGCAAATCTTTCGCATGTAGTATTAGTAGATATTTTACCAGGTTTAGCAAAAGGAAAGGCCTTGGATATATCTGATGCAAGACCTATATTTAATTCAACTGTAAAAATAATGGGTACAGAGGATTATAAGGATATAAAGGGTTCCGGTATTGTGGTTATTACAGCAGGCCTTGCACGAAAACCCGGCATGTCCAGGGATGACCTTTTAAAGAAGAATGCCTCTATCATTAAAGATATAGCAGCTCATATAAAAGAATATTGTCCTTCTTCTATAGTTATAGTCGTAACCAATCCTTTAGATACCATGACTTATCTTGTAATGAGGGAGACTGGTTTTGAATCAAACCGTGTTATTGGTATGGCAGGAGTATTGGATTCAGCGAGATTTGTAAATATTGCATTGAGTAAGACAGCTTTTGTAGAAAATGATAAGATTTTTATGATGGGTAGCCACGGAGATTCAATGGTTGCTATTAATAGATCAGAAAAGTTACTAAAAGATGTTTTTGAAGAATCTTCGGAACGCGCCAAAAACCGCGGTAAGGAAATCGTCGAACACCTAAAGACTGGTAGTGCATATTTTTCGCCTTCCGCAGCTGTGTTTTATATGCTTAAGGCTATTTTAAATGATGAAGGAAGGACGATGTGCGCAAGTAGCTACCTTAATGGAGAGTATGGAGAAAAAGACATCTATATAGGCGTTCCTGTTGTATTAGGCTCTAGTGGCCTCAAAGAAATCATAGAAATAAAACTTACTTCCGACGAGAAAAAGGCATTTAAAAAATCCGCCCTTGAGATCCGCAATTCTATAAAAAAATTGTGATATGGATAAATACGATTTAGCGATAATTGGTTCTGGCCCGTGTGGTTATGTAGCAGCCATAAGGGCAGCTCAGTTAGGGATGAAGGTCTCTGTCTTCGAAAAAGACAAGGTAGGAGGTGTATGTCTAAATTGGGGATGCATTCCCACAAAAGCGCTTTCGGCCTCCAGTAAAGCACTTTACAATATAAAACGCTCAAGTGAATTCGGAATAGATGTAAAAGATTTTAGTTTAGACTTTAAAAAGGTATATGAAAGAAAGAATAAAATTGTAGAAAAACTTTCCTCAGGTGTAGAGATGCTTATGAAGGCAAAAAAGATACACCTGATTAAGGAAAAAGCCACATTAAAAGATAATACCCATATATTATCCGGAGATAAAACCATAGAGTCAAAATTTATACTTATTGCTACAGGCTCAATTCCTTTTCAGATTCCAAATATCCCTTTTGATGGCGCGCAAATACTATCTAGTTCTGATATATTATCTTTACAAAAAGTTCCTAAGAGTCTTATTATTATTGGTGGAGGTGTTATAGGCTGTGAATTTGCCTCAATTTTCAAGAACTTTGGAACAGAGATTACTATAGTAGAGATGATGGATAGTTTGTTACCTAATGAAGATAGAGAAGTTTCTAAAAAACTAGAGACTATTTTTAAAAAAGGTGGTATAAACATATTTACGGGTAAAAAGGTAGAAAATGTTGAGAAAAAAGACGGTTTGGTAAAGGTGAATCTTTCTGATGGAAATATTATATCTTCAGAAAATGTTCTTGTATGCGTAGGGAGATCTCCTAATACTAAAGATCTTGGTATAGAAGAGATAGGAATAGAGTGTAATAAGGGATGGATAAAGGTAGATTCTTCTTTTAGGACTAATATTAAAAATATTTATGCAGCAGGAGATGTAAAAGGCGGGGTTTTATTGGCTCATGTCTCTTCTAGGGAAGGGATAGTTGCAGTTGAAAAGATGTGCAGGAAAAATACAAAAATAGATTATAATGTTATTCCAAGCTGTATATTTACTAATCCTGAGATAGCAAGTGTAGGATTAAACGAAAGTGCTGCAAAATCACGTGGATTAGATGTAAAGGCCAGAAAATTCCCATTTTCTGCTATTGGTAAGTCTCATGTATTAGGCGAGACAGAAGGTTTTGTAAAACTCGTTGTAAATAACAAAAATGATAAGATCTTAGGAGCTCAGATAATAGGACCTCATGCCACAGAACTTATAGCTGAATTTTCTCCATGTATACAGTTTGGTATAACATCTGAGAAGCTAGCAAGTGTAATACACGCTCATCCAACGCTTTCAGAGGCAATACAAGAAGCCGTTGAGAGTATACATAATAAAGCAATACACTCATTATAATTATGCGAATAGGGATATTAGGCGGGACATTTGATCCAGTCCATAATGGACACCTGTACCTTGCAAGAGAAGCTTCAAGGAAACTTCGCCTTAATAAGGTAATTTTTATTCCTACTAATCTACCTCCTCACAAGAAAACTGCAAAGATTACTCTTGCAAGACATAGATACAATATGCTCAAGTTAGCTATAGGAAATAGTAAAAAATTTAAAGTTTCTGATATTGAGATAAAAAGAAAAGGGCGTTCCTATTCAGTGGAAACAATGAAGCTACTTAGGAAAAAATATGGAAAATCCGTAGAGTTATTTTTTATAACAGGATCGGATTCTTTGAAAGAACTTCGTAAGTGGAAAAGCCTTAAAGAATTTTTAAAACTCTGCAAGTTTGTCGTCGTAAAAAGACCCAATTTCCCTATAAAAGGAGATTTGCGTAATTTTATCGTATTATGCATCAATGCTAAAGATATATCAGCCACTGATATACGTAATAGAATAAAAAAATCCTATCCAGTAAGCAAAATCACTCCTAAAAAAGTGTTATCTTATATAGCTAAATATAGATTATATTGAATTTTATCCTTGACGGGGTGGGGTATTTTATGTTATATTTATAATACTTTATAAAATAGTTTAGTCCATTGTTAAAACTAACCCTCTTAGAAGGAAAGGAGCTAGAAATGGATATTAAATCCCCATACATCAAAATCGTCTCATTATTCATTATCACCACTTTTATTTTAACCACCAATGTTTATTCTTCATCGTTGGACACATTAAGACTACCTGTTGATAATTCAGAAAGAGTAAAAACTGCTATAGAAAGAATAGATGAAACCCTACCGATTGATATACTTGCCCAAAGAATTACTACCAAAAAAGGCGCTATGACAGGAGAGGTCCATATAGACGATGTTATTGGAGAAGGTGCAAGTGGTATTATTGCTGGACATTCTGAACCTAGGGGCAATTTCCAGAGAGAGTCCAATGCTAAAATAAATCAGCAGATCAGAGCAGGTCATGATAAAAAGCTTAAAACAGTTATTTTATGTGTGGGTGAATCAGGTAAAGAGAAATCAGATAATAAATCTCAAAAAGTAGTTAGATCGCAACTTTTACTTGGATTGAAAGGATTAACTCTTGAACAAGTAGCTAATACTATTATTGCCTATGAGCCAAGATGGGCTATTAAAGGTAGTGGCTATGGAAAACCTGCAGAGCCTAAAGACGCTCAAGAAATGGCACTTTATATAAGGAACCTTATAAAAGATAAATTTGATGAAGAAGTGGCAAGAAAAGTGAGAATTATGTATGGTGGTTCTGCAGACAAAACCAATGCAAGAGACTATCTATCTAAACCTGATGTGGACGGTCTTCTTGTAGGAGGAAAGAGTACCAGTGTAGAGGAATTTTTACCTATAATAAAAATAGCTGAAGAAATAGGGCCAACCCAAGGAAGAAAGCCTTACATTGGCGGTAATTGGAAGACGTATGAAATAAAAGATACTAACAGGGCTTTTATTGATGCCTTTGGAGATATAAATCTGGGAAGAGTAGAAATAGGCATTGCCCCTTCTTTGACCAAGATAGGTGAGTTGGTTAAGGATATGACCCTTGATTATGTTATATTAGAGTTTATAGCAGCTCGCACTGTTCATGATTCTCGGGGTAATGCAACCATTCAGATGGAAGTAATCCTCAGGAATAAAAAAGGACAAACATTTAAGGGATTAGCTACTGTACCTGCAGGTGCTTCTACAGGAGTGCGAGAAGTAGACATAAATCCTGATTTTGTAACTACATCAAGAGAAGTTGTAATTCCAGCATTAGAAAAAGCAATAGAGGCAGGCGAGGTAGATATAACCAGTCAGAAAAGTTTAGCAGACTGGCTGAAGAAGTTGGACGGTACCGTGCGATTGGAAGAAGTTGGTGGCAATGTAATACTAGCAGCATGTTGGGCATTTGCTGATGCAGTAGCCCAAAGTAGGGGTATACCCCTACATCAGTACTGGACTGATGAATATGGACAGGATCAAGCGGTTTATTCACCCGAGGCTACCTATAATATATTAAACGCCGGTGCCCATGGTTCAGCAACAACCAAGGTGGATACACAGGAAACCCAGTTTGTATTTTTAAGGGAATTAAATGCAGTTGAACAGAATAAATTGGGTGTAGCAGTAAATAAAGCCATGAAGAAATATCTAAAGGCTAAGAGTTTAGCAACGACCAACGGTGATGAAGGAGGATATTCACCAGCTGCTAATAGTAATATGGAATATATTGAGTATCTGATAGAAGCAGTAAACAGTATTGAAAATGGACCAAAGTGGGGCGAGGATATAATGATAGCCTTTGATTTTGCATCCAGTGAATTTTTTAAGGATGGCTATTATTACTTGCAGGGCGAAAGTCAACCTATAGATTTATTAAAAGAATTAGGCGATGCAGGAAAGTCTTATTTTAGAGGATTAGTAACAGGAAAACAATTAAATAGTACTACAATAGGGGTGAGGGTTAAAGGTGTGCAGCATAATAGCGAATGGTTAGATAATGAAGAAGGTATACGTCTTACAGAGCGCGAGTGGTTGGCATATGTCCAGTATATGCTATTAAGGGTACCTGTATGGTCAGCTGAAGATATATGTGCTGAGAATGACTGGGCAAGTATGAGAGAGATGACGAGATTATTAGAAGAAGATAGAGATTTTTATGATGCACGATGTAATGAACATCAAAGCACAAAATTCTATGATGGCAGGAGAGTTTGGCATCTAGGTGATGATTCTGTAACTTCAAATCCTGATTATATACTGTTAACATTAGAAGGTAGTGAAAATACAGACTTTTTTGAAAGGATAGATAACGAAACTATAAGGTCAAAGAGGACAGGAACTGAAATAAATCTTAAAGCTTTAGGTGCTGAGAATCTAGGTGGAAAATATGTAGTAAGGCCACATACTTTGAATGCATTTTTATTGAAGTTTAATCAGATAGGCACTCCTGATGATACATTTATGGCAGCTGGAGAGTCATTAAAAAGAGGTGCTTTGACTAGTTTCTCACATAGAAGTGGTTCTGCTGGAGACTGGCATTTTATTCACGGTGCCTATGTTGCAGCAGGATTTAAACACAATGAATCAACTAACACTAAGTTATTACCTGAGTTAAGAGAGATAAAACCACGTGTAAACATCAAGGCTGGAAATGTTACGAGAGAAAGAATGCTGTTTTATCATAATCCAAGAGAATCAATAGAGCGAGGGATAGGTTTAATAGAGAGTGATATGATTGCTGTCAGCCCTGCAGTAAAGGTTCTTAATAGTCGCTTATAATCAGGAGTTAGCCTAATAACAATAGACTTCCCCTGCAACAAATGAGTTGCAGGGGTTTTTATTTATAATAGGATTAAAATAGAGATAGAGCTATTTTAATCTCAAGATTTCCACGCTGAATCAATATAAAATCTTTGCATACCAAGAGTCTTATAATAAAATTATTTGACAATTTTGAAATATTATGCTAAAGTTATGACAAATTGAAAACCCTAAGGGAGGTGTCTAATGGCACAAGGTTATTGCGTGAAGTGCAAAGGGAAGAAAGAAATGAAGGATGCCAAGCAAGTGACCATGAAAAACGGTCGAAAAGCTATGAAAGGCAAATGCCCTTCATGCTCAACAGGTATGTATTGCATACTTGGGAAGTAAGTAACTACCATTTTTCGGAATAATACGTGAATTCAAGACAAAAGGCGCTTTTTATAGCAGGTATTGCTAAAGCTAAAAAGGCAGAAGACATAGTAGTATTGGATATGAAAAAGATATCCAATATTACTGACTTTTTTATTATTGCATCGGCCTCCTCCACAAGACGTGCTCAAACGATCGTGGATGACGTAGGGCAAGCTCTCCTGAAGGAAAAAGAGTCAGTTTCTAGTGTTGAAGGTTATCAAGACAGCGGATGGATGCTTATTGACGCTTATGATGTTGTAACGCATGTCTTTAATAGGGATGCGAGGGATTTTTATAATCTGGAAGGTTTATGGAGTGATGCACCGAGAGTCAGATTATGCCAAAAAAAGAGAAAAAAGCGATCGAAGAAACCCTCAAAAAGAAAATAGCACAACTTTCTAGTCTCTATGAGATTGGAAAGTCTATCTCATCAACCCTCCAATCAGATAAGGTCTTAAAACTCATTACCCAGAAAGCAGCAAGGCTTATGAATGGTTCTTCTTGTTCATTAAGGCTTCTGAATCCTTTAAAAGAGACATTGGTGTTAGAGGCTGCATATGGACTAAATAATCATTTTTGTAAAATAAAGAAGACCTTAAGGGTTGGTGAAAGTATTGCAGGTCGCGTTGTCAAGGATAGAAGGCCATATGTCATTAATGACTTGCAGAAAGAAAAACGCTATAAACATTTTTACCTTGCAAAACAAAAGGGCTTAAAGTCTTTAGTTACAGTTCCGTTAGTACAGAGGAATAAAATAATAGGGGTATTGAGTGTTTATAATAAAAAGATATGTAAATATACTGCTGAAGACGTAAGTCTTTTATCTATGCTAGCAAACCAGGCAGCTATAGCCATTGCAAATGCAAAACTATACGAGCAAGCCGAGCTAGGTTATTTTAATACAATCAAGACCCTTTCTAATATCATAGATGCGAAAGACAATTATACCTATGGTCATTCAGAGCGTGTTATGCAAAATTGTATGTCTATTGCAGATGCATTAAAGATGCCAGAGGAAGATAAGGAGATATTAAAATATGCAAGTCTCTTGCATGACATAGGAAAGATAGGGATAGATGTAGGCCTCTTAAGAAAACCGTCTAAGTTAAACAGTGAAGAATGGAAGGTAATATTTATGCACCCTGTTTTAGGTTCCAGTATCGTGGAACAGATTGGTTTTTTGAGTGAATTGGCTCCAATAATACTCCATCACCACGAGAGGTATGATGGAAAAGGATATCCTACTAAACTAAGAATAGAAAAAATTCCTTTGGGGGCAAGAATACTTTCAGTTGCCGATGCCTATGAGTCCATGGTTTCAGATAGGCCCTATAGAAGGTCTTTATCACTTAAAAAGGCCAAAGAAGAACTGCTATCTGCATCAGGCAAGCAATTCGACCCTAAAATAGTAAAGGTTTTTATAGGAATAATTGATAAAAATAAAAAGAAAAAGCGTTAAAAAGAACCGCTGTTAAATTTTGAGGCTGAACATAGAGCATGTATGAGCGTGTTCTAAGTTTGGCCTTATTCAGTTTTAGGAGCAAAATGCTAAAGATAGAAAAAGAATTAGTTAATTTAATAAGTTTAAGCGTGAAAAAAGTTTTTCCATCTGTTGCAGATAAGGATTTACTGAATATCTATTTGGAGATTCCAAAAGAGGAAAAATTTGGAGATTTTTCTATAAATTTTGCTATGCGTCTTGCAAGGACATTAAAGGTTCCCCCCTTAGAGATTGCAAAAAGACTTACTGAAGAGATAAGCTCCTCTTATAAGAACTCTATATTAAAGACAGCTATCAAGGATATTAAAATAGCACCACCTGGATTTATAAATTTTTATCTTTCTAATAGTGCAGTAGTAAATGCCCTACAGGAAATCCTCGTCTTAAAAGATAAGTTTAGTCAAAATGATTTCGGAAAAAAGAAAAAAGTCCATATAGAATTTGTTAGCGCTAATCCTACTGGACCTTTGACTGTTGCGCATGGAAGACAAGCTGCTATAGGAGATAGCCTTGCAAGGATTTTAGAATCTTGCGGATATAAGGTTACACGCGAATATTATGTAAATGATGAAGGCGTTCAGATGAACATCCTTGCCAATTCAGTAAGATCAAGGTTTATGGAAGCAATTGGTAAGGCTATAGCTTTCCCGGAAGATGGCTATAAAGGTGCTTATATACAGAAAATAGCAAAAGAATTAGCCAAGAAAAAGAAAAAAGAAGATTTGCCTTTAGAATTTTTTATGAATCATGCATACAAAAGAATAATGGATACCATAAAGAGGGACTTAAAGGATTTTGGTGTGAAGTTTGATGTATGGTATAGCCAAAGGAAACTATCTTCTTCAGGAAAGGTAGAAAACGCTTTATCACTTTTAAAGAAAAAAGGATTTTTGTATGAAGAGGGTGGCGCTACATGGTTTAGGTCAACTGAATTCGGAGATGATAAAGATAGAGTAATTATTAAAAAAGATTCATCTTACACATACCTTACTCCTGATATAGCGTATCACAGAGAAAAATTTAAAAAAGGATACAGTAGAATTATAAATATATGGGGACCTGACCATCATGGGTATGTAAATCGCGTAAAGGCAGCATGTCAGGCCTTGGGATTTGACGAAAATATTCTTTCGATATTAATAGCCCAACTTGTAACACTTTATAGAGACAAAAAGATTATTCCTATGTCTACCAGAGAGGGAGAGTTTATAACATTAAGAGAGGTTATCTCTGAAGTGGGTCGCGATGCAGCAAGATTTTTCTTTATGATGAGGCGTACAGATAGTCATTTGGATTTTGATTTAGAGCTTGCAAAGGCAAAGAGCATGGATAATCCTGTATATTATATTCAATATGCCCATGCAAGGATTGCTAATGTAATTAAATTTGCAGGGAACCAGAAGTTAGATTTTAGAAATCTGAGTCTTTTGGATAAGCCAGAAGAGATACGATTAATAAAGAAATTAATGCAGTATCCAAAGATTATAGAATCCTCTGCCAAGGCGTTGGAGCCCTATAGATTATTGGCATACCTACAGGATTTCACTAGTTTTTTTCACTCCTATTATGATTCTTACAGGGTAGTTACAGATGACTTACTTCTTACAAATGCGAGGATTAGCCTTCTAAAGGCAATGAAGTTAATGATCTCTAATGCATTGTCTCTATTGGGTGTAGATGCCCCTAGTAAGATGTAGCTATTACCTAAAATGTTTAAATCAATAAAAATTTATAAAGAAAAAGAAATAGATTACACCTCTCTTGCTAGAAGTTTAGTAGAGTATGGATATGAAAGATGCAGCAGAATCTCTGAGTCAGGGGATTTTAGCATGCGTGGTGGCATAATAGATATATTCCCACCTACATTTGAAGGTCCAGTCAGAATTGAACTTTCCGGGAAAAAAATAAAGTCCATAAGGAGTTATAGTATTCTTTCCAATGAAACCATTGAAGAACACGCAATGGTTATAATCCTACCAAAGATAGGTCTCTATCCAAAAAAGAAAATAAAAAGATTTGAAACCGGCGAGAGAAGGCCACTTGAGACTTTTATAGATATTGAGCCAAATGATTACGTGGTTCATGTAGAGCATGGTATAGGTATTTTTAGTGGTTTTAAGAAGGTAGATTTTAAAGGTGAGGAAAAAGACCATATAGTTGTAAGGTATGCTGACGGAGATAAGTTATATGTACCCATAGAAGAAGCACATCTTATACAGAAGTACGTTGGCTTTGAAAAAAGACCTCCAAAGATATATAAGCTGGGAAGTAGCTCTTGGAAAAAAACAAAAGAGCGGGCCAAGAAAGGTATTTATTCTTTGGCGTTCGAACTTTTAGAGCTAGATGCAAAAAGATCTAAATTGGATGGATTTGTTTTTTCAAAAGATACCCAGTGGCAGAGGCAATTTGAAGATAATTTTCCTTTTAAAGAGACACCCGATCAAATACGCACCTCCATAGAAGTTAAAAAAGATATGGAATCAAAGAGACCCATGGATAGATTATTGTGTGGTGATGTTGGATATGGAAAGACAGAGATCGCCTTAAGGACTGCTTTTAAGGCTGTTATGGATAATAAGCAGGTTGTGATACTGGCACCCACAACAGTACTTACAGAGCAGCACCTGATAACCTTTAGAAATAGAATGCAGGATTTTCCTGTGAAGATAGAGATGATAAGTCGCTTTAGAACCCGCGGAGAAATCAATCGTATTTTGAAAGAAATAAAAGAAGGTCTTATTGATATTGTTATAGGTACACATGCAATCTTAAGAAAGAATGTAAAATTTAAAGACCTTGGTCTTATCATTATTGATGAAGAACAAAGATTTGGTGTAAAAGACAAAGAAAAATTAAAGAAGATGCGTTTATTGGTAGACATATTGACACTTACTGCTACTCCGATACCACGTACGTTATATATGTCCCTTATGGGTATTAAAGATATGTCTATTATCCAGACGCCTCCTCAGGATAGATTACCTGTAGACGTCCTTGTCTCGGAATACGATAAGGATTTAGTAAGAGAGGCCATTCTTAGAGAGAAAAAAAGAAAAGGACAAGTCTTTTTTATACATAATAGAATAAATGGTATTGAAAAGATTGCAAAAGAGCTCTCTAAAAGCATAAAAGGAATAAAGATTGCCGTTGCACATGGCAGGATGAAATCAACTGAGCTCGAAGAGATAATGAGAAGATTTATCAAAGGAGATATTGACGTTTTGGTATGTACCATTATAATAGAATCCGGTATCGATATACCGAACGCAAACACATTGATCGTAAATCGTGCAGATCGGTTTGGGCTTTCGGATCTATATCAGTTAAAAGGAAGGGTAGGAAGATTTAAGAATAAGGCCTATGCCTATTTTTTAATACCAAAGGGTCAATTTGTAACACCAACTTCAGAAAGACGCCTTAGGACGATAGAGCGCTATAAAGAACTTGGTTCTGGGTTTAAGATAGCAATGGAGGATTTAGAGATAAGAGGAGCTGGAAATCTTCTTGGCCTAGAGCAGCATGGGTATATATCTAGTATAGGGTTTGATCTATATTGCAGGATGCTGCACGAAGTAGCAGCATCTCTAAAAAGGAAATAGATTTATGCGAAACTTCATGAAACTTATATTTTTGGTAACATTTTTACTTATGCCTCTTTCTAGTGAGGCGCAGATTATAAATAAGGTTGTTGCTGTTGTAAATGATGAGGTTATAACGCAGCAGGATATAAATCAGCTATTGGCAGTTTTATATGCTCAGTATGTACATGATTATAAGGGTGATGAACTGTTAAAAAAGATGGAAGGCGTAAAAAAGGATATTTTAAGACAAGTGGTAGAGGATAAGCTTGTGTTGAGCCGGGCAAAGGAGCTGGATACAAGAGTTGTAGAAGAAGAGATAGAAGAGAGGCTAGAATATATTAAATCTGGCTTTGATTCAGAAGATGCTTTTTTTAAGACATTGGAAGACCAGGGTATTACTGTGGCAGATCTGAAGGAGAGATATAAAGACCAGATAATGATGAAAAAGATAGTTGATTTTGAAATAAAATCAAAAATTACAGTCCAGCCCTCAGAGGTAACGGCTTATTATGAAGGGCATAAGTCTGAGTTTGAGCGCGGCAAAGGATATAAAACTAGGCATATCCTGATAAAGGCAGATAATTTGGTTAGTTTTGAGCTTGCAAGGGTGGAGATGTATGACATATTTGATAAACTTAGAAGGGGAGAAGATTTTAGCGAACTCGCTAAAAAATATTCCCAGGGTCCTAATAAAGATGAGGGTGGTGACATGGGATATGTCGGGCCAGGAGAGATGCTTAAAGAAATAGATGATGTATTGTTTAAATTAAAAGAGGGGCAATTTTCCGGACCCATTAGAAGTGAGATAGGGTATCATCTTTTAAAGGTAGAGGATATTAAAGATTTTGGACTCCTAAAGCTTGAAGATGTACAGAAGGATATTAAGGTAATGCTTTTTCAGCAAAAGTTTCAGGAAAAGCTAAACGGGTGGCTGACTGGATTAAAGGATAAGGCGTATATTTCCATAAAGTAGGATGAGAAAAAAGCCAAATATTATAATTACAACAGGAGATCCTAAGGGAATAGGGCTTGAGGTTACAGAAAAGGCATTAAAAGATCTAGGGATTAAAAATCTTGCGAATTTTTATATTATAAAACCCAAGGATAAAGTGGGCCTTGATGCTATAAATAAGGCAGTTTCACTTTTAAAGAGATATAGCCTCAATGCCCTCGTTACAGCCCCAGTAAATAAATCCCTCGTAAATAAATTAGACCCGTCTTTTAAGGGCCACACTGAATATCTGGCCAAACTTACACATACTAAAAAGTTTGCAATGATGTTTTGTGGAGGCAATTTAAAAATCACCCTTGTTACACGGCATATCCCGTTAAGCAAGGTCTCAAAGAAGATTACAAAAGAAAACATAAAAGATACTATAATGTTGACAGATAAATATTTAAAAAAATATTTTAAGATAAAAAGCCCTAGGATAGGTGTGTGTGGCTTAAATCCGCACTGTGGAGAGAATGGTTTGTTGGGGATAGAAGAAAAAAACATTATCATCACTCTTATTAAAAGCTTAAAATCAAAAATCCCCAGCCTTAAAGGCCCGATACCAAGCGATGCTATTTTTTATATGGCATACAAGGGTAAACTGGATGCAGTTATAGCCATGTATCATGATCAAGGTTTGGGACCATTTAAAATGATAGCATTTGATAAAGGCGTCAATGTGACCCTTGGACTTCCTTTTGTGCGTACTTCCCCTGACCATGGCACAGCGTATGATATCTCAGGAAAAGGTATTGCCAATCCAGGTTCTATGAAAGAAGCAATAAAATTGGCAGTAAGTATGTGTAAAAATTCCTCATAATGAAAATAAAAGATCTCCTTAAGGAATATCATATTAGACCCAATAAAAGGCTTGGTCAGAATTTTCTCATAGATAATAATATCAAGGATAACATTATAAATGCTGTAGGATTAAATAAAAATGAAGTTGTCCTTGAAATAGGACCAGGCTTAGGCGCTCTTACAGAGGATTTATGTAAATGTGCAAAAAAGGTAATAGCCATAGAAAAAGATAGATTGCTATACAAATATCTATTGAAAAATATAGCTTATAAGAATTTAGAATTAATACATGGTGATATACTAAAATATAATTTTAAACAAGGTGATAACCATAATCTAAAGGTTGTTGGAAATCTTCCTTATTATATATCGAGTCCTATATTGACATATCTTATAGATAATAGAACTTCAGTAGATTCAATATTTATTACCGTACAGAAGGAATTTGCCCAAAGACTGGTGGCTTCACCGGGCACAAAGGACTATGGATCCATTACGTGTTTCGTTAATTTTTATACAGAACCATCTATTTTATTCACTATAAAAAGCCGTTCGTTTTATCCTGTACCAGAAGTGGACTCATGTTTTATGAAGATATCTTTTCGCAAGGAACCTCTTTACTTGACGGATGAGGAAAAACTCTTTAAAATAATAAGAGCTTCTTTTGGAAAGAGGAGAAAGACTATATTGAATTCTTTATCTTCAAGTGCCATATTCTCATCCAAAGAAGAGGTCTTGCAAAAGCTTAAAGATTCAGGTATATCTCCAAAGAGAAGGCCTGAAGAGTTGACACTTAAAGAGTTTGCAGCTTTAGTAAATTCTACTTGAGGTATTTTTATGGGAATCACAAAAGATACAGTCAAATATGTAGCTAATCTTGCAAGGATAGAGCTTAGCGAAAAAGAGCTAGGACACTTTACTGCTCAATTGGACCGTATCCTGGAATATGTAGAAAAATTAAAAACCTTAGATGTAAAAAACCTAGAACCTACAAGCCATGTGCTTAAAATGAAAAATGTCTATAGAGAAGATAAGGTAAAAAAATCTTTACCCGCTAAAGAGGTTATAAAAAATGCTTCATCAAAAGAAAAAGATTTATTTAAGGTCCAGAAGATAATAGAGACATGACAAAATTAAACACCCTTACAGCACACGAACTTATAAGACTTCTTAATAATGAAGATATATCCCCTATAGATATATCTAATAGCCTTATAAATGAAGTTACTAAGAAAAATAAATCCCTCAATGCCATAGTACATTTTGATAAAGAAAAAGTATTGGAAAGATCCAACTCTCTTAAAAAGAAAGATGCTTCTAGTGTATTATGGGGACTACCTATTTTTATAAAAGATAATATTTGCGTTAAGGATGAACTTACTACATGTTCTTCAAAGATCCTTGAAGGATTTAGAGCTCCTTATAATGCTACAGTTATTGAAAAATTATTAACTTCCGGAGTAGTACTGATGGGAAAGACCAATATGGATGAATTTGCCTTTGGTTCTTCCACAGAGACCTCCTGTTATGGAACTACAAGGAATCCCTGGGACTTAGAAAGGATTCCAGGTGGATCAAGCGGAGGATCTAGTGCGTGCGTAGCAGCAGATGAGGCTATATTTAGCTTAGGTTCAGATACAGGTGGTTCAATAAGGCAGCCTGCCTCTTTATGCGGTGTTGTTGGGTTAAAACCGACATATGGAAGAGTTTCCAGATACGGTCTTATAGCATTTGCATCTAGTTTAGATCAGATAGGACCTATTACAAAAGATGTTGAAGATGCGGCTTTATTAATGAATGTTATATCAGGCCATGATGAAATGGATTCAACTTCTGCGGATACATCAGTACCTGACTACACATCTTCAATAAAGAAAAAAATAAAAGGTTTAAAGATAGGGATACCAAAAGAATATTTTGGTAAAGGCCTAGATCCTGATATAAAAGAAGCCTTAAAAAAAGCTATAAAAGATATTGAATCCCTTGGTGCAGTTTGTGAAGATATGACATTGCCTCATACTGATTTTGCAGTAAGTGTCTATTATTTAGTTGCAACAGCTGAGGCCAGTTCAAACCTTGCTAGATTTGATGGCGTGCAGTATGGTTTAGGGGCAAAAAGGGCAAAGTCTATTATAGAGATGTATAAAAAGACAAGATCTCTTGGCTTTGGAAACGAGGCAAAGCGCAGGATTATCCTTGGGACGTTTGCTTTATCTAGTGGTTATTATGATGCATATTATTCAAGGGCATTAAAGGTAAGGACTTTGATAAAAAGGGATTTTGAAGAGGCATTTAAAAAATATGATGCCATACTTACGCCTACTTCTCCTACGGCAGCTTTTAAAATAGGGGAAAAGATAGAAGATCCCTTAACAATGTACCTTTCTGATATATTTACAATATCTGCAAATCTAGCAGGTATTCCTGGCGTATCAATACCATGCGGATTTACAAAGAATAATCTACCAATAGGCCTTCAAATACTCGGAAAACCTTTTGATGAAGAGACTATTTTAAAAATAGCATATAATTACGAACAGGCTACAGACTGGCACAAGAAAAAGCCAAAGTTTTAATTATGCCATACGAGACAGTTATAGGTTTAGAAGTTCATTTACAGCTTAAGACAAAGAGCAAGGTCTTTTGTGGTTGTAGTACAGATTTTGGTTCTAGCCCTAACAGCCAGACTTGTCC
Source organism: uncultured Planctomycetia bacterium (assembly GCA_964566255.1). Classification (GTDB taxonomy): domain Bacteria; phylum Omnitrophota; class Gorgyraeia; order Gorgyraeales; family Gorgyraeaceae; genus CAZMID01. Next base: position 18,078 of record CAZMID010000015.1, read on the forward strand.
AGTGTGTCTGGGTTTTCCAGGATCACTTCCTGTATTAAATAGAGAGGCCTTAAAGTTATCAGCAAAGGTTGCCATGGTGTTAAATTGCCAGATAGCAGATACTATACGATTTGACAGAAAGAATTATTTTTACCCGGATCTACCAAAGGCTTATCAGATATCTCAATTTGGCCAACCTTTATCACAGAATGGATATCTCGCGGTATTAATAGATAAAAAAGAAAGACATATCAAGATAAGAAGAGTTCATTTAGAAGAAGACACTGGAAAGCTTTTTCACCAGAAAGATTCTAGCCTTATAGATTTTAATCGTTCTGGCACTCCATTATTAGAAATCGTAAGCGAACCTGATATAAATTCCCCTAGTGAGGCATATAACTATCTTACGGCTCTTAAATCTATATTAGAATATATAGATGTCTCTGATTGTAATATGGAGGAAGGAAGCTTAAGATGTGATGCGAATATTTCCATAAGGAAAAAAGGAGCTAAAGAACTAGGTGTAAAAACAGAAATAAAAAACATGAATTCATTTAAAGGCGTAAAGGCTGCCTTAGAATACGAGAGAGACAGGCAAATCTCTCTTCTTGAAGATGGTAAAAAGATACATCAGGAGACAAGACTTTATGATTCAACCAAAGGCACAACAGAATCCATGAGATCAAAAGAAGAGGCACATGATTATAGGTATTTTCCAGAGCCAGACCTTGTACCATTTGATTTTAATAAAAAACTCCTAGATATTATTAAAAAAGAGATACCAGAATTACCTGAGCCTAGAAGAAAAAGAATCATGAAACAATACTCTCTTTCTGATTACGATGCCAGTATAATCGTAAGCGATAAAAATATGGCAGATTACTTTGAAAAAAGCGTATCAGTCTATAAAAAGCCAAAGATAGTAACTAACTGGCTCATGGGAGATATATCTTTTTACATGAAAGAAAAGAATCTTACAATAGATGAATTAGACTTGAAAGTAGAAGATTTTACAGGTATGCTTAAAATGATAGACGAAGGTATTATCAGTGGGAAGATTGCAAAGACACTTCTCATAGAGATAATAGAGACAAAGAAGTCTCCTAAGGTGCTAGTAAAAGAAAAGAACTTGGAACAGATTTCAGATGGGGGCGAGATACAAAAAGTGATAGAAGAGGTTGTTAAAGAAAACCCCAAATCTGTTAATGATTTTAAAAAAGGCAAGGATAATGCAGTTATGTTTTTAGTTGGAAAAGTTATGGCAAAGACAAAAGGTAAGGCAGCACCAGGCAAAGTAAATGAAATGCTAAGAAAACAATTGAAGGGAGATATATGAACAAAAAAATTATCGCAATTATAGCTATAATAGGCCTTTTTATATCTTTTTGGATAGGTTCAATTAGTTTTGCTGAGAAAGAACAACCACCAGATAATTTATATAAACAGTTGGAACTTTTTTCAGATGCGGTAAGTATAATACGATCTGACTATGTAGAGGAGCCACCTTCAAAGGATCTTATATATGGTGCATTAAAAGGTATGCTTTCATCTCTAGACCCATACAGCCAGTTTATGGAGCCTGATATGTATAATGAGATGAAGATAGAAACAGAAGGCGAATTTGGCGGCATAGGGATAGAGATTACTATAAAAGATAATCTTCTTACCATAATATCTCCTTTAGATGATACGCCTGCCTATAATGTAGGTCTTAAGGCAGGAGATAAGATTGTTAAAATAGAAGAAGAAATCACAAGAGATCTAACGCTTCTTGAAGCAGTGAAAAAATTAAGGGGTAAGCCCGGAACCAAAGTCAATATAACAGTCTTAAGAGAATCAGAGAAAAAGCTCTTAGATTTTACCATCACAAGATCAATAATAAAGATTGATAGTATTAAGAAAGTAGAGATTATAGATAATGACATTGGCTATATAAGACTTATAGAGTTTCAGGAGAAGACACATAAAGAGCTCGAAACAAGCCTTAGAGACCTTGAGAGGAAAAAAATAAAAGGCCTTATTCTGGATCTCAGAAATAATCCAGGAGGGCTTTTAGATTCATCAGTAGAGGTAGCAAAGAAGTTTTTAGAAAATGGTAAAGTTATTGTTTCAACAAAAGGCCGTGTTGAGACTCAGAATTTTATGTTTAAATCAAATAATAAAAAGCCGCATTTAGATTATCCCATGGTAGTTTTAATAAATGGTGGAAGTGCCTCTGCCTCTGAAATTGTAGCAGGTGCAATTAAAGATCACCAAAGAGGAATTATTATGGGGACAAAGAGCTTTGGTAAAGGATCTGTTCAAACAGTAGTGCCTTTATCTGATGGTTCGGCTGTAAGACTTACCACAAGCAAGTATTTTACTCCTAATGGACATTCTATTCATGGAAGCGGTATTGTGCCTGATATAGTCGTAGAATATAAAGAGTCTCCAAAGAAAGAAGATTCTGAAGATAAAGAGCTTGTTGTATTTGAAGAACTATTAGAAGAAGAAAAAGATAAAGATCCTGAAGAAAAAAAGGAAAAAGAAGAAGAGCCACAATACGATAATCAAGTTTTAAGCGCTGTTGACGTATTGAAAGGTATAATCATATACGGCGATAAATCAGAGGGTTAAGTGTTAGTATTAGGCATAGAAACTTCATGTGATGAGACATCTGTAAGCGTTGTTAAAGACGGAAAAGAAATCTTATCAAATATAGTTTCCTCGAGCTTAAAGTACCATAAAGATTTTGGTGGCGTAATTCCAGAAATCGCAACAAGACATCATGTAGAGAATATAGATAGAGTTTTAAACCGTTCTTTAGATGCTGCTAGTGTTGAGATAGAAGACATAGATGTAGTAGCTGTTACTCAGGGGCCTGGCCTTGTAGGCGCACTGTTAGTGGGTTTATCTTTTGCAAAGGCATTTGCCTCTAGTTTGGATATTCCACTAGTTAGCGTAGACCACGTAAAAGCACACATCTATTCTTCTTTGATGGGAAAGGCTTCACCATCATTTCCTTTTATAGGTCTTGTGATATCAGGAGGGCATACAAGGCTTAGCCTAGTAGAGGATTTTGATAAGTTTACTACTTTAGGTGATACATTGGATGATGCCATAGGGGAAGCCTATGATAAAGTAGCAAAGATTTTAGGTCTGGGTTATCCAGGAGGGCCTATAATAGATAGACTCGCTAAAAAAGGAAACCCTTCTATAAAATTTACCTGTAGAAGCGTTAATGGAAGTTTAGATTTTAGCTTTAGCGGGATAAAGACAGCAGTTTTATATCACGTAAGAAGAAATAACTTAAAGGACGCAAAGAGTTTTCCAGATATTGCCGCGAGCTTTCAAGAAAGAGCGTTAAAAGTTATTATGGATAATTCCTTGCGTGCCATGGAAAAATATGGAGTAAATTCGCTAGTTATAGGCGGAGGAGTGAGTGCCAATTCAAGATTCAGAGATATGGTTTTAGAAAAATCAAAATTAAAGAATTTTAAGGCATATTTTCCGCCAATTCAATTATGTTCAGATAATGCTGCGATGATCGCAGGTTTAGGCTATAGATTATACAAAAAAGGTATTAGATCTAGCCTTGATGCAACTGTAAAGATAGGAGATAGAAATGATTGATAATCTACAGGTAATTATTCGGTTAGTCGTAGGGGCATTATTGGGAGGCCTTATTGGTTTTGAAAGAGAGGCTCACAATAGAAGAATAGCTGGCTTTAGAACTCATATACTTGTCTGCGTAGGATCTACTCTTATGATGCTGACATCTATATATATTTTCGAACTTTATAAAAATAACGTCTCTGTAGATCCTGCAAGGCTCGCAGCAGGGGTAATAACTGGCATTGGATTTTTAGGGGCAGGTACTATTATTCGTTCAAGCACATCTATTACAGGACTTACAACAGCCGCAAGTCTTTGGACTGTTGCAGGTATAGGGCTGGCTATTGGTTGTGGTTTTTATATCGGAGGATCTATAGCTACAGTTATTGTTTTGGTAGCACTTTATTTATTACGAAAGATTCCCATAGAAGATAAAAAGGGAAAGGGAGGGAAAAATGGCTAGAAGAGACAAAAACGAACCAAAGGTTCTAGATGTTGATGCTAGCATGCAAGGGACCCTCGCATTCAAGGATCCTGTAAATCTAAGGATCAATGGAAATTTTGAAGGTAGGTTAGATACAAAAGGAAGTCTTACTATTGGTGAAAATGCCTCTGTCAGAGCAGATATAACAGGAGAAGAGATAGTAGTAGGTGGTAAGGTTACAGGTAATGTTACTGCTGATAAAGAATTGAAGATTCTCGGTAAGGCCCATATAGTAGGAGATATTAGAGCACCTCTTTTAAGCATAGAAACAGGTGCTATCCTTCAGGGAAAGTGTCAAATGCTTAATAGCGGTGCCAAAAGAAGGGTTTTTAATGTAGAAGAACTTGCAAAATATTTAGAAGTAGAAGTTCCTAATATCTTAAAATGGGCAGATACCGGTAAGATTCCGGCATTTAAAGAGGATGATGAGTGGAAGTTTGATAGCGTAGTAGTTGACCAGTGGATAGCAAAAGAGAAGAAAAGATAATTTGAGTTTTTATGGTTAAAAAATTCTTAACATATAAAGAAGCAGCCGATTATATTGGCCTTCAGGAAGATGAGCTTCAAAAGATAGTTGATAGGGGAAAACTCCCTTCTTATAATATAGGCGGTGTCTATACTAGATTTAAGGTGGATGATTTGGATTTTTACCGCAAGAAAGGCCCAAAAAAATTCCGCCAGAAACATTCTTCTAATATAGCCGATAAAATAAAAGACTTCTTTTATTTTAATGATTTTTATATCTTTTCCGGGATAGCTATAGTAGTTATTCTATACTTCATTTTTAAATAAGACATGCATTCTAAAGAATCAATAAAGAAACTATTGAAAGATCTTGATTCCAAGAAGATTACTGTAAAAAAAGCCTTTCAGTTATTAAAAGAGCTCCCTTATAAAAATATGAACTTTGCACATTTGGATCATCATAGGACTATTCGCAAAGGATTTGGTGAAGTAGTTTATTGCGAAGGCAAGGCTCGTGAACATGTAAAAAAGATACTAGATGTTATTCTAAAAAGAAATGAATGTATTTTATTTACAAGAGCTGATAAAAAATTATATGAATTTTTGAAAAAGTCTCATCCAAGATTAAAATATAATGAATCAGCAAGGATTATTTATTTAAAGAAGAAAAAACCAAAGAATAAAAAGATAGTTTTAATTCTTACGGCTGGAACAAGTGATATACCTGTGGCTGAAGAGGCAGGATTAACCCTCGAAGTCATGGGAAACAATGTAAAGTCAGTCTATGATGTTGGTGTTGCGGGTATACACCGTTTATTCGATAGAGCTAACGATATATCCAAAGCAAATGTGATTATTGTAGTAGCTGGAATGGAAGGAGCTTTAGCCAGTGTAGTGGGAGGGCTTACTGATAAACCTGTTATCGCAGTTCCTACTAGCATAGGGTATGGTGCGAGTTTTAAAGGTATTGCGCCTCTTTTAACTATGATGAACTCTTGCGCACCCGGTGTAACTGTAGTAAACATTGATAATGGCTTTGGCGCAGGGTATTTTGCAAATATTATAAATAAATGAAAGAAAAAATTACCAAAAGACAAAAGAATATATCAAGATTGTTGCGAGAGAAGAAAGGCGCTCAGAAAGACCTCTTAAAGATAAGAAAAGCCTACCCAAGAAGTAAATGATTAGCATTATTATCCCCACTTTTAATAGAGCAGTATTTTTAAAAAAGGCAATTGAATCGGTGGTTTCTCAAGCATATAAAGATTTTGAGTTAATTGTTGTTGATGATGGCTCAGAAGATGAAACCTCTAAAATAGTAACAGACTTTAGGGATAAACGGATAAAATATATCAGACAAAGCAATGAGGGCGTCTCGTGTAGCCGTAATCTTGGTATAAAAAACTCTAAAAGAAACTTCATAGCATTCCTTGATTCGGATGATTGGTGGGATAAAAATAAATTAGAACTACAATTAAAAACTATGCAAAAGAATCCAGAGTATTTTATTTCGCATACGGATGAGATCTGGTATAAGAATGGAAAATTATTAAATCAGAAGAAAAAACATAAAAAATCCCCTGGATATATATTTGATAAATGTCTTTCGTTATGCAGTGTGAGCATGTCTACTGTAATGATAAAAAGGGAACTTTTCGATAGAGTAGGTTTATTTGATGAGAATTTTCCTTGCTGTGAAGATTATGATTTTTGGTTAAGGGTGAGCGCAAGGTTTCAGTTTCTTTTGATAGATAAGCCTCTGACTTTAAAGGACGGCGGTAGGCCCGACCAGGTATCTTCTATTTATGCTCAAGGTATAGATAGATTCAGGATAGAGTCTATTGTAAAAATATTAGAATCAGGTGCTCTTAGTGTTGAACAGAAAAAACTTGCTGCCCGTGAACTGCAAAAAAAATGCCTTATATATGGAAATGGAGCCATGAAACATGGGAAAAAAGAAGAAGGAGAGTATTATTTGAAATTAGCAGAAAGATATATCGAAGATAAGGTTATTGTAAAGATACCTTTTTTGTGATATACTTAATATGCTAGCGAAAGGGAAGCCATTGGGTTCTGTCCGGTGGTCATTTTTCTGTTAAAATTATGGCACAGTTTAAAAAACCTTACAATTTGAAGATCGTAGTACTAACAGTAAGCATATTAGCTTTATTTACCAACATAGTCTATTCATATTCTTCAAAAGATTCCTTAAGAGTTCCTGTTGGCCAAAAAGGCCTTTATAACAGTATAGAAGGAGCCATGCGGGAGGAAGGATTTTATGATCCTGATCGTTTAGTGGAAAGATTGGAGAAATTTTTAGAAGCCATCATTATTGGTAAATACCAAAGAGATGCTATAATTGATTTGACAAAACTCCCTCAAGACAAAGAAGTTATTTTAGTAGGTGATCTTCACGCAAGGTTGGATAATCTTAAAAAAATCTTGGCTCATAATGATAATCTTGGAAAGATCCAAAGAGGTGAAGCAGTGCTTGTTACATTAGGAGATATCGTTCATAGCGAGACCAATCTTCGGGAAATGGATTCTTCAGTAGAAATTATGCAGTATGTAATGGAGCTGAAGATCCAAAATGAAGATAATGTCTATTGTGCACTTGGAGATCATGATTATATATCTGACTCTATTGGAAAAGTAGATATAGATGGCACAATTGTAGAGCAGAGTCGTTTATATAGGGAGAAATTGCTTAAGTTAGCTGACGATAGAGCCGATGAGTATATCTCTTTGTATGAGGATTTTATTGAAACTAGCCCTTTGATTGTTATTGCTAATGGCGTTGTTGCGACACACGCAGGTCCTATTGTAGAGGCACGTTTGAAAGAAATAGAATTTGTAGATGTTTTAGATGAGGACAATTTTATTGTGGAACAGGCAATATATAATAGCTTTGCAAGAGGGCATTACAATCAGAGCAATATAGATGAATGTCTTGAAGTAACAGGACAACCAAAAGGAATTTTGATAGTCAGTCATTCTCCTAAAAGAGATGGAAATTGGTATTGGCAGTTGACACATAACCATTATATTATTTTTGCAGGACATGACCGTGTTGGGTATGCAGTAGTAAAAAATGGAGTGGTAGAGTTAATAGAAATAAACTCTATAGATACTATCTTACCTGATACAGAAGCGTTAGATAATAGGGAAGTGAAAAAAAATATCTAACTTACCTCTACATTTTATACTTGCTTTTATCCTACCAAAGTAGTAGCATATACTCCATCAATTATATAATCTAAAATAAGGAGGAAGCCATGGATTTTAATACTCCTGAAGAATTATTAGGAGGAAAAGGTAAAAAACCAAAAAAGACAGATATTCCTGATATCAGGAAGTATCTTTTTCCTGGTATAGCAGGATTTTTGGTATTGATGTTTATATTTTCAGGGTTATATTCAGTAGGTCCTGATGAGGTAGGTGTTATAAGGAGATTTGGTAAATATATCCGCACCACAAATCCCGGCTTACACTTTAAAATCCCTATGGGTGTAGAAAAAGCCAACAATGTAAAAGTTCAGTATGTATTTAAAGAAGAATTTGGATTCAGAACCTTGAGGCCTGGTATAAAAAGCCAATATTCATCACAGGAATACTTTGATGAATCCCTTATGCTTACGGGGGATTTAAATGTTCTTGTAGTTGAATGGATAGTACAGTTTAAGGTTAAAGATCCTGTTAAATTTTTGTTTAATGTAAGAGACCAGAGGGAAACCATACGTAATATTTCTGAGGCAGTAATGAGGCAGGTTGTTGGCAATAATACTGTAAGTGAGGTATTGACTACAAGAAGGGTGGAGATAAACCAGGATATCCAGGATCAATTGCAGAAGATCCTTGATTCTTACGAGACAGGCTTACAGATTGTTACAGTAAAGCTTCAGGATGTAAATCCTCCTGATGAAGTAAAGCCGTCTTTCAATGAAGTAAATGAAGCAAAGCAGGAAAAGGAAAAGATGATAAATCAGGCATGGGAGGCTTATAATAAGGCTATTCCGTCTGCAAGGGGTCAGGCAGAAAAGACCATTAAAGAATCTGAAGGCTATGCCTTAAAAAGAATAAATGCAGCAAAAGGAGATGCTTCTAGATTTATAGCTACATGGGATGCATATAAACAAGCAAAGGATGTAACTAAAAAAAGATTATATTTAGAGACTATGAATGAAATCCTTCCAAAGGTAGGGCATAAATATATAATGGATTCACAAGGACAAAATATATTGCCTCTTTTGAAGCTCAATAAAGGAGGTGCGAGATGAAGGCTATATTAAATTCTTTGATAGGTGTATTTATAGTAGTGATATTACTTTTCTTTAGTGGCGCACTTTATATAGTTGATGAGACACAGCAGACAGTTATTACTCAGTTTGGTGAGCCTATAGGAGATCCTGTTACAAAGGCAGGGTTACACATAAAGATGCCTTTTATCCAGCAGGCAAACTACTTTGAAAAAAGGCTCCTTCAATGGGACGGGAATCCTAATCAAATCCCAACAAAGGACAAAAGATACATATGGGTCGATACTACTGCCAGATGGAGAATAAAAGATCCCCTTAAGTTTTTGCAGTCTGTAACGAATGAAAGGGGTGCCCATGCAAGATTAGATGATATAGTGGACTCTGCTACAAGGGACTACCTTACAAATCATAATCTAGTAGAAGCAGTGCGTAATTCAAATAGAATCATAGAGACAACATCTCTTGGAGAAGAGGATGAAATAAAGGCATCTGATGAGGCGCTTGAAACCATAAGGGTAGGTAGAGATGCGATTACTAGAGGAATACTTAGGCAGGCCTCGGAAATAGTCCCTCAATATGGCATTGAACTAGTAGATGTAAGAATCAAAAGGATAAATTATGTAAGGGATGTAAGGGATAAGGTATACGAAAGGATGATATCTGAAAGAAAAAGGGCTGCTGAGAGGTATCGTTCAGAAGGACAAGGTAAAAAAAGAGAGGTAGAAGGACAAATGGCCAAAGAATTAGAAGAGATTCGCTCTGAGGCCTATAAAAAGGCAGAAGTGATAAAAGGTAAAGCAGATGCTGAAGCTATTAGAATATATGCAGATGCCTACAATAAAGATCCTGAATTTTATTCTTTCATAAAAACACTCGATACTTATAAGAACACAATAGATGTTGATACGACATTGATCTTTAGCCCGGATAACGAATATCTGGAATATTTTAATACTGCACAATAGATTATCCAAGGACTCCTATAATTGGATATGAAGATCAGTTTTTATCTTCTTTTAATATTTTTCTTTGTCTTTTCTAGTGCATTTGTTGTTGCACAAGAAGAGACAGAAGAAGAAGTCCCACCTGGAATGGAAATCATAAAGATAAACGATACAAACGTTATAGCTATTAAAGGAACAAAGATTAAAAAGAAGGGCGATTTGCTGGTAATAGAAGGGACTAAGGAATTTGTTGCCCGAAAATTATTAGAAATAGATAGTAAATTTTCTAAGTTAGAAGAAAAAAATAAAAGCCTTGAAAAAGAAATAAACAATCTAAAAGAAACCCTAACTGAGCTGAAAGAAAACACTCCAACCGAGACCTTAGAGCCAGATGAAATCCGCATTATAGAGTGATCCCTTCAGATTAAAATTAAAAGGAGGTTTTTATGAGATGTCTTATTTATCTATTAGCATCTTTTATTGTTATTTTATGCCTTCATGGTTTTAGTTTTACTGAAGAGTGGGAACTCGTGCACGGTATCAAGGAATTAGAAACAAGAGAAGTGGCTGCAAAAGAAGGTGTTATTTATGCAGCAGGTACAAAGACAATTTATAGAAGCGAAGATGACGGCAATACATGGAAGGCAGTATTTTCTCTAGAGGATGGCATCAACTTTATTGGCGTATCCGAAAGAGGCATTTTTG
>CAZMID010000016.1:0-28305 GCA_964566255.1 uncultured Planctomycetia bacterium
ATCAAGTTTTGTATCTCCTATAAAATATGTATTTTTAAAATCTATATCAAGACCTTTTGTTGCATTTTCAATCATTCCAGTCTTAGGTTTTCTACAAGGACATCCTTCATCAGGTTTATGAGTGCAATAATTTATAGACCTAATATATCCTCCTTGTGATTCAATCTCTCTAACCATGTTCTTGGTAACATCATCTAAAGAGCTTTGAGAATAAATACCCCTACCCACACCTGCCTGATTAGAAATAATAAAAATTTCATAGTTATTTTTATTCAGTTTCTTTATAGCTTCGATTGCTCCGGGTAAAAAATCAAATTCTTCCCATGATTTTATATAATCTCCAAAACCAGGATCTCTATTTATTACCCCATCTCTATCAAGGAATATCGCTTTCATATTTTATTTTTCTCCTTTAGTTCCCAATATTTAAAATAACTAAATATCTGATACAATGCCCCTTGCATTGCTACGACAAACCCAACCACTCCATCCTTGTAACCCTTCTTTCTAATATAAGATCTAAAAAATCTATCAATTGCCTTCCAAAACATCTTAAATATTCCAATCTTTCTTTTTTCATTAAACCACTTTTCTGCCTCGAGACTAGTCTGCTTGTTTAATCCATAAAAAAGGTCTGAAAAATCTGAATAACCTTTATGTATTATATCTTTTGTCAAATGTCCACATTTCCCTTCATAGAACACTCTAGGATGCACTCTTACTTCTTCATATCTAAACTTTGATTTCTTAAAAAGTCTCAACTTTCCAGCCGGATACCAACCACCATATCTTACCCAATACTTTCCTATGTAAGTTTTTAAGGGAATGCTATAAACATCAAATTCACTATTATTTTTTATAACTCTTGATATTTCTTTTTTCAATTCATCTGTAACGGTTTCATCTGCATCTAAACTCAAAACCCATTCATTTCTTGCTTTCTGATAAGCACAGTTGCGATGTGTACCTTCTATGTCCATTTTTCTCTGAAAGACTATAGCTCCATTTCTTTTTGCAATTTCAACAGTCCTATCAGAGCTAAAATCATCCGCAACTATATGTTCATCCGCCCAGCCATATGTACTTCTGAGACAATCCTCTATTTTATTTTCTTCATTATGCGCTATAGTAACTACTGATAAAGATGTTTTTTCGGCACCCACATCTCACCTCCGTATAACAGTGTTTTCTATCATTTTTATCAAAGTCCTATCATCTGACATACCCTTTGCAACAATACTGTTTCCTGACGGTGTCATATGCCCATCCAAATCAAAGAATAATTTTTCCTCAAGTTTCTGAGATTTAACTTTTAAAAAATCCTCCAATGTGTTTATGCAATATATATTATTTTTTCTACATGTCTCTTCTATTAAATCAAAAGCATACCTATCTGTATATAGCCTATCTTTATCGAATCCCCAATAAACCCTACCCTCGTTCCATTCATCAGGACTAACATGTATTCCATAAGGATACATGGTAAGGGCAAACCCTATTCCTTCAGCATATAATAAATCACGTATCTTAACTAAATATTCCTCTGTTATTTTCCAGTGTTTAAGTATAGAGTTCTTCTTTTCGCGGCCACGCATAAGTAAATAGCCGTCATATTCTATAGAATCTATTTTGCTATCCACATCCTTTGAAGTCGCTATAACAGCCTTTGCCCTTTTGCCTTCAAATTTCGCCTTGATGTAAGTTTTTAATCCTAGCACCTGTATTTTTTGTGCTGTCCTTACTATTTTATTATGGATATATTTACAGACTTCACTATTTCTTCTTATAATTCTCCACCAGTCTCTTTTTCCATTTATCAAATTTGGGTCAAAAGATAAAAGCCTGCCATTATTATCATAAACTGCCTGTCTTTTATTCCGCCAGTCATCTCTTAAATCTGAAAAATCTAATAATAACACTACAAAATCCGGCTTGAACTTCATATATATATCTCTTAGTTTTAAATAATAAATCATTGGTGAAGAATGTCCTACCCCTGCATTTATGACTTCAACTTCCATCCCCTGTTTTTTAAGATTTTCTTCAAATAAATATGGGATAGTCTCATCTTCTTCAGCACCTACCCCGAATGTAAAAGAATCTCCTACCATAAAAATCCTTTTAATACCTTCGGTTTTGTCAATAACTATGTCTTTTCCTCTGAATCCATAATTATTTATATCAACACACACGTCAAATTCACCTTTCTTGGAAGACTCGAGCTTAAATCCTTTATTCGGTTCAAATCCATGACTATACTTTTTAATATCCTTACCCCGCGTTAAACCAAGTGTTAAATCCTTACCTCTATACAACCTAAACAGAAGCTCCAACGCAATAAAAGAAAAAATCGCAATGATAACTACAGTTAATATCCTTAACAATGTCTTTTTAATCATATTTTTAACTACCTAATATTTTCTCAAAAATATGTACTATGTAATCCAAATCATCTTTTTCTATGTACTGATGGCAACCAATATAAAAGCCATTTTTGCCTATATATTCTGCATTAGGAAGTTTCCCTTCATATTCCTTCTTCAAGTATGAATAAGCTGGCTGTTGCGTTGGGATACAACCAAAAAATGGCCTCGTTTCTATGTTATGTTTTTGCAATTTTGACCTTAAAAATCTTCTTGAAATTACATCTGGTTTTTTTATGATAATCGGGTAAGCCAAATAACTAATATCCTCTGAATATGAAGGTAACTGAAATATCTCATCGAATTTCTTTAATCTATCATTTAAATACTTAACATTTTCTCTTCTTTTTGCATTTATAAGATTCACTTTCTCCAATTGACAAATTCCCAACGCTGCAAATAAATCAGATGTTTTAAAATTATATCCTATCATAGTATGTGTAAAGCGCGGATCAAAGTCTTCTTCTCCTTTGTAATCCTTTAATTTAACACACCCGTGAATATTCCTATTACAGACATCACAGTCACATAATCTGCCGTTGGCTTTGATCTTTCTTATTAACCTTAGCATCTCAGTGTCATCAGTGGCTACAGCTCCCATCTCTCCTACCTGAATATTGTGAGCAATATAAAAAGAAAACGTAGAAAATAATGATAATGAACCCGCTTTCTTTCCATTGTAAAGAGTACCGTGCGCCTGAGAAGTATCCTCTATAACCTTTAAATTATACTCTTTGGCAACTTTATTTATTCCATCCATATCACAAGAAAATCCCATAAGATGCACAGGCAGAATAACAGCATATTTATCCGGATGTCTTTCTTTTTCTAAAAGAGATCGTATATTTTCAGGAGTTATCCCAAAGGTGTTTTTATCTATATCTACATATATAGGTTCGAATCCGCTAAGTAGTATAGCATTGCTGGTAGCAATATAGGTCAAAGGTGTAGTAATAATCTTTTGCTTTGGCTTTATGTTTAGATCTTTGGCGTAAATCAATGCTGAAAGCCCTGCAATTAAAGCAGATGTACCAGAATTTAAGAGGATAGAAGATTTGGTCCCGATAAAATCAGCAAATTTCTTTTCAAATTCCCTGACCTTCCGGCCTTCTGAAATCCTTCCATCTTCAAGGACACTTTTTATGGCATCCTTTTCGCTCGCTCCTATCTTAAAATCTCCCACTGAAACTCTTCTCGAAACCATTGTGTACCTCTTTTTAGTACTTATCTCTAACTCGTTGCCAGTACTTGGCCCATCTTAAAAAATCATGGAATGCAAAATATATTGAAAAGACTATCCCATAAAATCCTTCCTTATATGCCTTTTTCTTTACATAAGCCTTCCAAAATACTTTAATAGGTTTAAGAACTAATTTCCTGCGAAGTTCCTTTTGACTAATAACACCTATTTTCTCTACAAGTTCTTCTGCTTCCAATGTAGTGTATCTATTATGTTTATCTAGATATTCATGTAAATCATCAACAGGAAAATGCAATATGTCAGCATCTATTTCACCAATTTCACCGTCAACTATAAGAAGATGATGGACTCTGCCATCATAATAAGCACGGCCTTTCTTAAAAAAATTAAGATACCACCCATGCCATCCACCGTATTTCATATAATGTCCAAAAAAATGGTTCTTCCGCCTGATCTTGTAAGCCGCACACTTAAGATCGTTTTTCCTCTCTAAAACATCATATACGCCTTTTCTTGCCTCTTCTGTAACAACTTCATCAGCATCCAAACTTAATATCCAATCACAATTTGCTTTATCAGCTCCGAACTGCCTTTCTTTGCCAAAATCTCCCTTAAACTCATTTATATATATTTTATCTGTAAACTCTCTGCAAATTTCAACTGTCTTATCAGTACTCATACCGTCTATTACAATAATTTCATCTGCCCAACGAACGCTTTCCAGACAATTTCTTACGATATTTTCAGCATCTTTGACCATTAAAACTGCTGAGACAGTTTCTCTCGACATCTTATCTTATACCTCCCTATCTTCCAGCAACTGCTATAAGTTGGTCACCCATTCTTATAAAACTTCCAATACCTGCTATAACAGCTCTTGTATTTTTTCTTAAAGATTTTGAAAAAAGATAATGCATGCCATTCTGAATTAACTCCAATATATTAATGTTATTCCTGGACAATAAATACGAAAGGGTCTTCCTATTAAAATGCCATATATGCTCTGGAATTCCCCACCCATACCATGATTCTCTATATAAACGCGTCATCAAGGCATCATGATTTGGGACACCAATTACCAATATCCCATCCTTCTTAAGAAGTTGTTTAATATTCTGCATAAATTCATTCGGTTCTAAGATGTGTTCTAAAACATGATTCAACATAATCACATCAAAAATATTTTCTTCATATTTAGCATCTTCTAAGGTGGACTTTATTACTTTAAATCCCTTCGATTTTGCTATCCGTACTGCCTCTTCGTTTAACTCTATCCCCTCTGAATTAAATCCGAGCTTTTGGGCCTCTTCCAACATAAATCCAACAGAACATCCTATATCCAGAAATCTCCCTCTTTGTTTATGCTTAGTAACTACATTCAGCAATGCCTTAGCAAATCCTCTAAAAAACTCTTCGTTTTTAAGATAATGCTCGCAATACAATTCTTGCTTACGGTAATCCATTACAAAGTACGGAGAACTTCTAAATGTCTTACAATCTTTACATATAACAATCTCTCTATCCTTACCTTTAAATTTCAGATAACTATCATACTTTCTTGATCCGCAAATTTTACATATTTCTACTTCTTTATTCATATCTCTTCTCTGCATGATCTCTGAATACCTGGGGTACCTCTTTAGAGTCAAGCTGTTTGAAATCCTTATCTAGATATATATTATCAAAAAAGATGGTTTTATCAGAAGAATAATAAGCATATATATAACTTTTAAGCTTTAGCTTAAGACCTTCTTTAAAAGATTTTTTATCCATCAATATATTCATACACGGCTTTAACGTTTCTGATATAGAATATTCCGAATAATCCTTTAAAATATTATTCCCAAAAAAATAGTCATCATCTACACCAATAAGTCCTAAAATCGTTTTTGGGATGTCCCTTAATGAACAATAATCGTTGATTTCTTTTAGTTTCAAACTCTTACCGAATATCATAAAAGGTACATGTGTCACTTCCTCAAAAACATTCTCCATATGGAAAAAATTATTACGTTCTCCCAGCTCTTCACCGTGATCTGCGGTAATAATCAGAGATGTACCTTTCTCGTACTCATTTTTAAAATAAAAACTTAAAAACTTTTTGAATTTAATATCGAAAAATCGTACGGATAAATCATACATTCTAGTAATATTTAATTTATCTTCCTGTGTAATTTTCACTTTATTCGGTATAGAAGAAAGTTTGCTATAGGTCTTTATGCAACTAATATTCCTTAAATCAAAGGGGATTGAACCCAGCCTATAAGGAGAATGTACATCCATAAAGTGCATCCATAAAAATATTTTTTTATCATCTCTCTTCAAAATTTTTATACCCTCATCTATTATCTCTTTAATGTGCGTCCTGGGCTTAAACATATAAGGGCTAATAAAAGCTCTAAGGTGCTTGGGATAAAATATATTAAGGCAGTTTTTTATGAATCTTGAAAAAAAGGTTTTCTTGAGAACCTTTCCAAAAAGATAATCATTTATGTATTTAAATCCCCTTTTATATCCAGTAAATGATGAACACCAAGGATTACCATCATTGATTGCATAGGTATTAAAACCAAAATTATCTTTCAAAACCTCAGCAATAGTTCTTCTATTGTCAGGGAAGCATACTGTTGACATCGCTTGTGATGGATAAATAGAACCTAGTATTGCAGGAAATGATAATTCAGTAGGCTCTCCTGCTGTATAACAATTATTATAAAAAAGAGTCTTATCCTTAAGAGAATATAAATGAGACATCTTTTTTAACCTGTCAAACCTTAAAGAATCAACAGTTACTAAAATTACTCTATTATTTTTCATTTTGAGTCCTAGTCCATATAGCCGAGTTCTTTAAGCCTTCTCTCAACTAAATCTGACTGTCCCCCTGTTAAAGAATCGGCGTCGGATAGCTTCCTTTTGGAATTCTTTCGATTTACAATGATATTTTTAACATCCTGAATGGAGCTTACACAATTTATATCAATATTAATCCCAGAAATAAAGGCATCGTCATATGTATGCATGCCGCTCCTATTTGATAAAGTAAATATATCCGAAGTATTAAGCTCTCCTTTTAAATCATAGCCTCTAGCAGGATGAGCAATTATATCAGCAGCATTTTCAATATAGTTACCCTTGTAAATCTCCTCTCGGAAAAATACTTTTTCTATTACAAGCTGCCCCTCCTGATCTTTTAATTTTAATAATCTCTCCTTTATAAAATTCCGTGTCTTATTATAAGTATTGCTTTCAACGGAACCCTTTTCTTCTCTTCCTTTTAAGTTTATAAATATTCTACCGGGTAGAAGAGAATAACAAACACTGTCTTTACTATAATCTGCAAGTTTACTTTTTCCGCCATCTTCAAATTTTAAAAAACCTTCTTTTTCCAGCCATGTATTTAACTGAATCTCTTTCTTGATCCTGCAAAAACCATGGTCTGACAGAACAAGAAATCGATCTTTTCCTGAAAGCCTCTCTTTTAAAACTTTTACATGATTATCCAACTTTTCAAAAAAGAGCATGATATCTTTAAACTTTTCTATACCTTCTTCTATGTCATCCCACAAAAAATGAAAGAGTCTATCTGTTTCCATAATATGAAGCTGAAAAAAATCCCATTGTTCCTTTTTCATTAAATCAAATGCTACTTCAAATCTTTTGTCCATAGCTTCTAAAAGAACCTTTATAAATTTTTCTCTGGATTCCTTTATAAGCCATGCATCTACGTCTATAATATAACCTTTTGATTTGAGATAACCGGAAATATTTTTCGGATATACACAATTTTCTATATCCGGACATAAAAATCCAGAGATTAATATTCCATTTACTTCTTCGGGAGGATATGTTGAAGGGACATTTATAACTATTACTTTCTTTTTTTGCTCTGACAACTCCTTCCAAAGAGTCTTTCCTTTTTTATCTCTTGCAGTAGATATTTTTAAGGAAAATGGGTTAGAAATTCTATCTATAAACCCAAAGATATTGTGTCCTGACGGATCTAATCCTGTGGAATAACTCGCCCATGCCACTGAAGAAACAGTCGGATAGACAGAGTTCATCCTTTTAAAACTGCCACTTTCTACAACTTCCTTTATATTGGGTAATAAACCTTCTTCAAACAGCCTTTTAAGCAGCGAATAAGGAAATCCATCTAATCCGAGAACAAAGGTTCGTTGCCTTCTATTAAATAAACTCACTGTATTTTTATATTCCTGTTATTATGCCACCGGCACAGATATTATGATCTTTAACTAAAACAAATCTTCCTAGAGATGGGGTTTTACTAAATATATTGACAGCTATAGGCCTTTTGGTTTTAATAACAATTTCCCCTACTTCAAGATTGCTTAAAATATCTGCATCTTTTTCTATAATCTCCAAAGTAGAAGAGTTTATTCTTTTTTCTATCTTCTCAACCTTGCAGAGAATTTCCTGAGTTGCACACCTTAAGATAATCTTATCCTTTTTGTCAAAATTTTCTTTTCTCATCCAGAAAAGATTTGCCCGAAAACTATCTTTCAAATATAACTCCTTACTTCCTCCGCAAATAACACTGCCTCTGTCTAAAAAAACTGGATCATAAGTCGTAATGCCTATACTTTCTCCTTTAGAAGCACTAGTAACATTCTCCAAAAACTTCTCAACAGATTTTACCCTTGCAGTTTTATTGTCAGGTAAAATTCTTATCTCCTGATCCTTTTTTATACTACCTTCTTCTATCCTTCCAGCAGCTATTCTCTTTGAATCAATCTTATAAACATCTTGCACAGGCAATATTAAAGGCTCTCTTTCTTTAAAGACTCTGTCCTTCAAAGAATCTAAACCCTCAAGTATAGTAGGTCCCTTATACCAGGGAGTGTTTTCAGATCTATTAAATACATTGTCCCCATTTTTTGCAGAAATTGGGATGGAACTTTTTATGTCAATATTTATCGAGCTTAAAAATTCCCGTATATCATCTTTGACTATATCAAATCTTTTTTCATCAAAATTTATTAAATCCATCTTATTAAAAACAACTATTACATCTTTCAATCCAAGCATAGATAATATATATGAATGCCTCTTGGTTTGTTCTTTTATGCCCTCTTTTACATCAATAATTAAAACAGCTGCTTCTGCTTGAGAAGCGCCTGTAATCATATTCTTCACAAACTCCACGTGACCTGGAGCATCAATTATGACATACTGCCTTTTATCTGACTTAAAGAAAATTTGTGCCGTATCAATAGTAATACCCTGCTTACGCTCTTCTTCCAAATGATCTAAAAGATATGCAAACTCCGTCTCTCTTCCTAAATCTTTAGAAGTCTTCTTGACCTCTTCTATCTTATCCGGAGAAATCGATCCTGTATCATAGAGAAGTCTTCCTATAAGAGTGGATTTTCCATGATCAACATGCCCGACAATAACAAATTTAAGAGCTTTCATATTTTCTAACCTTTTCTCCAGAATGGTACTTTTAACCAAGCCCTTTCATGGATATAATAGAGGATTAACTTCACAACTACCTCTATCGCTCCTACTTCTAAAGAAAGAATAAGTTTGCGAGTAAAAAGAAAAACTATTAAAATCGTAGCAATTGTAGCAAATACCCTCCAGCTCAATGCCTTAATTATCGAACGAACATGTGCATCTTTCATTTTACATATACCCCAATGAACGAAGTTTCTGCATCATATAAGCTGATTCTTTATCCTGCGCCCTACCACTCCTCTCAGAAACCCTTGTAGTTTTTAGTTCTTCTATTATTTTATCGATAGTATCTGCTTTTGAACTTACAGCATTACAACAAGTTTCACATCCAATACTTCTATAACGTTTACTATTTTTTGCAAAATATAGAGAAACAACAGGTATCTTCTCTCTTCTTACATACTCCCATATATCAAGTTCTGTCCAACCCAATAAAGGATGGACTCTCAAATGTTCCTCATCTTTTGCCTTTGTTTTATATAAATCCCAAAGCTCAGGAGGCTGTTCTCTATAATTCCATTCAAAATCATCATCTCTAGGAGAAAACACTCTCTCCTTTGCCCTTATACCATGCTCATCTCTTCTTATCCCAAGATATAATGCCTTGAATCTATATTGTGAAAGCGCCTTTTTTAAAGCGTTTGTCTTTAATTCTGTACAGCATTCAAATTTTCCTTTTTTAGGGCTCACCCCTCTATCTATAGCTTCCCGATTCTTGGAAATTATCAAATCCAGACCCCATGTCTTTGCATACTTATCTCTGAATTCATATATTTCCTTAAATTTATACCCTGTATCCAAGTGCATTACAGAAAAAGGGATCTTCCCATAAAATGCCTTCCTGATTAACCATAAAAGGGCTGTAGAATCCTTGCCAATAGACCACAACATACTAACGTTTTTAAATTCTCTGTACGCTTCTCTAATTATATAAATACTCTGGTTTTCTAATTTAGAAAGATAATCCACTATATCCTCAACTTATTAAACTCGCCTCCAAACTTAAAGGCGATATAATTAAACATGGCCTGGACTCTATGAAAAATAGTGTTTATATTCACTGCCAATCTATGTCCAGAGTCTGCAATCCTCTCCCTCTCCTTATCATTATTTAAATAATAATCAATAAGCTGTATTAATTCTTTATCATTTCTATAAACTACGAGGTGCTCCTTATCTTTAAATAACTCATTAAAGCCATTGCCTTTGATATAATTTGTAAGAAGAAAACACCCACATGACATAATCTCAAAAATCCTTTTATTTATATCATTTCTGATTGATGAATTAAATCCGATCTTTGAAGCACTATAGATTTCCGGAATATTTTTATAATCTGACGTCCCTATGAAACTATTAGGATATCTCTTTTTTAAAAGTTCAAGGTGTTTACCGCGTGCAAATTTTTGAGCATCTCTACCTACAAAACCAATATCATATTTCTTAGGAATATCTAGTTTTTTATGAATTTCACGGTCACAGCCCAAGGGAATCCACTGCGTATCCACCCTTACCTCTTTATGAAACCTCACCGCACCATCCTTCTGAGCGCAAAATACAATATCATAATGCATAACTTGTCTCTTCATCTTCTTGTAAGGCTTCTTTAAATGTGTATCTATAGCATAAAATACTGAAGGGTGTAAGTTTTCGGGAATATCATCTTTATAATCACCGTGGTCTACTCTAAGATACAAATCAAATCCCTTTGGAATAATAGAATATTCTTCCACTCCAAAAACAGAACACTCTATGCCTCTTTGAGCTATCACCTTTTCTATATAGGCTCCTATATTATTCGGGCTCTTCTTATTATGCATTAAAGCTATCTTCATATTATTACCTTATTTCTTTTAATTCTGCTTTATGAAATTTCTTTAGAAGTTTTAAAATATAAAAAATTATCCTATCGTCAACATAAATAACATTGAACTTTTTCTTCTTAACAAGAATTCTAAAAATGCATTTAAATCTGAAAAAAAATGGTGAATACTTAATACTTCTTATATTAGAATGGACATTTAAAGATATTGCGCCTAGACTCTTTTTTGATATCACCCATATCCAGTTATACTTCTTTACAAGTTCATAAGTTTCGCTTTTTAAGTTCTTAAAATATTCTTCTCTCTTCCGAGTAAGTATATAAAGAATCCTTTGCGGTTTTCCAAACATCTCATAAAACTTTTTTTGGTTTTCTGTAAACATCCCCTCAAAATTATCTACCAAATCAAACGAGGCATGTTCTTTATGCCACACATAAGACCCTACTGCCAAAACAGTTCTGTATCCATAACGTAAGGCACGTATACAGTATTCGGTATCCTCAAAATTCCCAAGCCCAAATTCTTCTGTCAAAAACCCCAGCTTGTTTATAACCTCTCTTTTTATTAGATAGCAAAAACCTACTGCTACGGTCATCTCTATGTATTCGCCAGAACGTTTTTCTCTAAGTTCTTCTGCAAATTTCTCCCAGGATAAGTTCCATGGTTTGTGTAATCCAAGATTATTACTATTTGTATTTACAATGCCTATATCTGGCGAAAGTCCAGCCACCTTAACCATCTCTGTAAGCCAGCCCTTCATTACTACCGTATCGTTATTGTGAAGGCACACGTATTCTGCATTAGAAACTGCCATACCTTGGTTTATAGCCTTTGTACAGCCTAAATTCTTTTCATTTCGGATCAAGGTATAATTCTTAATCCTCTTATCATCCTTAAGGCCTTCAAGGTAATCTTTGGTTTCCTTCTCACTTCCATTGTCTATCATTATAAGCCTATATGGATATGAAGTATTTTTTATAATACTTTCTATGCAGCGCTCAGTATAATCTTTTAAATTCCATACAGGAATCACAATATCACAAACCATCATGCCCTCCAAATATCATCTTTTCTTAATAGGAAAATTCTTTATTGTCTTTATAATTTTTTCAACATCTTCATCGGAAAGATTCTGATGAAGAGGGATATTCAAAACTGACTCGTTTAGAGCTTCTGCATTCTTTAATTTTTCAGAAGATCCATAGTATTTCACTAAATGTAAAGGAAAATATCTAAAGGTACAATAGATATCATTGTCAACTAAAAACTTGGCAAGTTCATCTCTAAGCCCGTTTTTTACCTTTATCCAATATAAATAATATGAACTTTCTGTATCCTTTAATGGTTCAGGTGGACATTCAAGCCAATCTAATCCCTTCAGACCATCCTGATACATGCCCCAGATTTCCTTTCTTCTTTTTATAAACGAATCTACTTTTTTTAACTGAACTCTACCTATGGCAGAAAGTATATCATTAGTCACATATCTATTTGAGGTAGTGCCTAATTCTATCTCCCACCATCTTTTCTGTCTATCTTTAAGAGAGTCTATGCCTGTCTGGCTTTTCCTTATGCCAAGATATCTAAGCTGCTTAGCCTTATCTAACATCTCTTCATTCTTTACGGTAAACGCTCCTCCATCTCCCATACATAAAATCTTCATTGCATCAAAACTAAAAGAGCCGGCATCTCCCAATGTTCCACAATTTCTGCCTTTATACTTTGATAATATGGAATTGGCACTATCTTCTATTATGAATAAACCCTCACTATACTTATACACCTCATCCATGTTGGATGGGTGACCACCGTAATGCAATAAAAAAACTGCCTTTGTATTCTTATTTCTAAGCCTTTTTATCTCTGATGGCATTATATTCAAATAATCCATATCTACATCGCAGAATATCGGCTTTGCACCGGCTTCAATCACTGCATTTGCTACGCCTGGAAAATTTATAGAAGGGATTATCACCTCATCGCCAGGTCCTATATCTAAAACCTTTACAGATAAAAACAGCGCCGTAGTACAACAGTTAACCAGAAGGACTCTTTCATAGCCTATATGTTCACTAAATTCCTTTTCAAACAATTTAGCTTCTTTTCCAAAACCAATCCACTTTGACTCTAAAATAGGTCTAATTGCCTTTATTTCTTCTTCACCAAGAGAATTTGAAAAAACCTGAATCATCTATTTTATCTCCTTTTTAAGCAGCTTCAATCCTTCGTCACAATTATACAATGATAAATCTAATTCTTTCCGTATTTTATCTATTTTTAATCCAGCCTTTTTTGGTCGTTTTGCTTTAAGATGCAGATCTCTTAACTTGACCTTTTGTATTAAAGATTTTTTAAGGTTAAATACATCTGAAATCTTGTTCACGTATTCATAACGATTTAGAAAATCAGTTCCTGCTATATTGTAAATGCCTTTTTTATGATTCTGTATAAGCTTTATAATCCCCTCTGATAAAGAATTCACATAAGTAGGCGTACAATAAAAATCATCTGCTGCATAGACTTTCTTATTCTTCTGCATGTTATGCACAATCTTAACAGCAAAATTCTTTCTGCGATGATTTACGCCATAGAGTTGCGCAGTTCTTACTATTAGATATTCTCGAAAACTAGCTCTAATAAATTCTTCTACCTCTAATTTGGTTCTTCCATATACATTTATAGGCAACGGTTTGTCATCTTCTTTGTACGGACCGCTTTCTCCGTCAAATATATAATCAGTAGATAAAAATACTAACTTTGCGTTATATTCTTTTGTCTTTCTTATCAAATCAATAGAGCCCTTTATATTAATTTCTTCAGCAAGCCTTGGTTTTATCTCACAAAAATCCACATCAGTAATACCACCTGCCAATACCACTACTTCTGGATTAAAAAAATTAAAAACCTTATTTATGCTCTTTCTGTTTCTTACATCAAGATAAAAAAGGCCATTATGCTCGTGAGAACAATAAGTCCCGAAAACATTCCATTTCTTTTTTATAGTATCATTGTACAACCTGGTTCCTAAAACACCTGAGGCACCTACTATCAATAATTTCATAATAACTCTTGCAGTTTGTCTACTACATATTTTATTTCTTCTTCGCTTAATTCGGGATACATAGGAAGACTTAGTATCTCCTCGCAACATTTCTCCGATATGGGAAAATCACCTTTTTTGTGTCCTAAATCTTTATATGCTCTCTGTAAATGTATAGGTATCGAGTAATGCATTAAAGTTCTTACACCTTTTTCCGCTAAACCATTCATGACAGTCTTTCTATCTTTCACACGCACAGCATAAAGATGATAAACATGCTTTGCATATTCTGCTTCATGCGGAAGAATTATATCTATTTTTTTCTCTTTTAATAATTTCGTATATAACGTCGCATTCTTTCTTCTTTTTTCATTCCATTCATCCAAATGCTTAAGTTTTACTCTTAAAATAGCTGCCTGTAGCGTATCTAGTCTTGAATTATAGCCCTTTATAATATGTTTATACCTATCTTTTCTTCCATAATCTCGCAATAGAACTAGTTTTTCTTTTATTTTTTCTGAGTTCGTCAATACAATTCCACCATCTCCAAAAGCCCCTAAATTCTTAGTAGGATAGAATGAAAAACAGCTAGCATCTGAAAAACTACCTACTTTTTTACTCTTATATAGAGCTCCGTGTGCCTGAGCGCAGTCTTCAATAATCTTTAAGTTATGTTTTTTAGCAATCTCTACCAAAGGATCCATATCTACTGGATGACCATAAAGATGTACCGGTAATATCGCCTTTGTATTTTTAGTAATGGAAGATTCTACTTTTGAGATGTCAATATTATAAGTCTTTTCATCTATATCTACAAAAACAGGTTTTGCACCTGTCATAGATATTGCAAGTGTTGTCGCAATATAAGTATAAGGCATTACTATTACTTCATCACCTTTCCCTATCCCACAAGAAAGGCAAGCTAAAAATAACGCATCCGTACCGGAATTTACCCCTATGCCGTATTTGACACCACAGTATTCTGCAAATTCCTTTTCAAAAAGGCCCACATCCTCTCCCATAATAAAGGCACCTGATGTCATAACCTCTTCTATAGGGCCTTTTATTTCATCTTTTATATACTCATACTGCCTTTTTAAAGTAAATACATCTACTTTCATTGTCTTTTATTCCCTTCTATCTTACAGCTAACATTGTTAAAAACTTCTTCTACTGAAATATCTTCCAAGCACTTCCTAGTATCACACTTTGGTAATTTGAAGCGTTTATAACAAGGTCTACAATCTATATTGCTTTTTATTACAGCATGTCTTTCTGAAGGCGGATATGGCCCATAAACCCTTTCATCTGTAGGGCCGAACACAGAAACAGTTTCTACGCCTTGACTTACAGCTATATGAAGCATTCCCCCATCATTACAGACAACTAGCTTGCACCTCTTCATTAAGGCTGCCATCTCTCTTATTGTAGTTTCAGGGCTTAATATTGCTTTTTTATCAATTTCTCTTTGAATATTTTCTACCAAATCTTTCTCTCCGGGTCCCCATAATAAAATAGGTTCTACATTCAACCTAGCTATTTTATCTATAAGATGAGTGAATTTCTGCCAAGGCCATCTTCTACAATATGCCTTATTCTTACCAAAAGCAGCGCCTCCTCCAGGTGCAATCCCAACCAATAAATCCTGGGTATTTATTCCTTCTTTATCCAAAAATCTATCCACATATGCCTCATCCTTACTATCAGGCATTAAGATTAAACCTAACTTAGTAATACCTGTCTGAGAATCAACAAGATCTAAATAATAATCAGTAACTGGTTTATCGTTAAAACCTCCAAGCGGAATCTTATACGTTAAAAATCTGCCACGGCCTTTGTAATTAAACCCTCTCCTTTCTTTTGCACCTATAAGCCAGCAGAAAAATGCATATTCCCTGCCAAGTGAAAGGTCAATTACTTTATCGAATTTTCTGTTCTT
This sequence comes from uncultured Planctomycetia bacterium, assembly GCA_964566255.1. Classification (GTDB taxonomy): domain Bacteria; phylum Omnitrophota; class Gorgyraeia; order Gorgyraeales; family Gorgyraeaceae; genus CAZMID01. The sequence continues at coordinate 15,905 of CAZMID010000016.1, forward strand.
TATCTCTCTCCAAAAATTTAAGAGTTTCCTTAGGCATTTTGCTTTCGATTTTTTCCAAAGAGCTCTGTATTCGTCCCTCTCAAATACAAAAACTTCATCTATTCCAGGGTTTGTCTCAAGGATTTCTTTTGTCCTAATATTACATATATAAGCTATATAACTCTTTGAGTCTCTCTTTTTGATATGCGAGACTAATGGAGTCGAAAACAGAACATCCCCTATTCCAAATGGATTTATTATCAAAATCTTTGCCATATTTACGTAGTATATTATAATACCATAAAACCAGAAAACAAACCATTGTTTTTTATGTCCACACCTGTTATAATATTATCATGAATAATCTAATACTAAACCCATATAAATGGTTTGAATTGCTATCTAATATAATTGAGAGTTTATATAGTAGTAATTTTAAAAATATTAGTACTACCTTATTAGATAAAACTCTGAATGAACTTATTGCTACAAATTTTCAACTATGGAGATATGAGGATGAAGCAAGACGTAAAGATGTAGATGATAAATATATAGCCTCTCTAAAAAGAAATATTGACAAACATAATCAAAAAAGACACAACTTTATGAATTCCATAGATGCAATTCTGCAAAAAGACATTGAAAAAAGAATTAAACCATCCACTAAATCAATCCCCCTAAATTCAGAAACACCTGCAAGCATATTTGACAGGCTTATTGTATTAGCATTAAGGACTTATCATCTTGAAAAGGAAACTAAGCGCAAAGATGCTAATAGCGACCATTTAAAAAGATGCTCTATTATGCTAGAAGAAGTGAAAGAACGCTCAAAAGATCTCTTAAAATGTCTCGAAGATTTATTATTAGATTATTATTCTGGCAGAAAAAAACTTAAGGCCTATAAAGAGTACAAACTATATAACGACCCTTCCCTTAATCCATCATTACGTAAATAGCCTTATCAATTTAGGAAGAGGATTTTGCTGTTTCTTCTTTTTTAGCGTCGTGGAATTTTACAGAAACAACTTTTGAGATGCCTGACTCCTGCATGGTTATACCATACATCACATCAGCCATATCTATAGTCTTTTTGTTGTGAGTTATTATGATAAATTGGGATGTCTTTGTAAAAACCTCGAGCATCTTTGAAAACCGTCCGACATTTGACTCGTCAAGAGGCGCATCTATCTCATCTAACACACAAAAAGGGCTGGGTTTTACCTTAAATATCGCAAAAATAAGCGCTATTGCTGTCATGGCCTTTTCTCCACCTGAAAGTAGAGATATATTCTGAAGTCTTTTCCCAGGAGGCCTTGCTACTATTTCAATACCAGATTCCAAGATATTACTCTCATCTAAAAGTATAAGCTCTCCATCGCCACCTCCAAAAAGCATCTTGAAAAAATTCCTGAACTCTACTTGGATAGATCTGAATGTCTCAATAAAAAGGTCTTTTGTGGTTTTATTTATTTTGGATATAGCCTTTAATAGTGAATCCTTGGCCTTTTCTAAGTCATCTCGCTGATTAGTCAAAAACGTATATCTATCTTGAAGCTCAGTATGTTCTTCTATGGCTACTAGATTCACTGTGCCCATAGAATCCAACTTTGTTCTTTTTTCCTCTACCTCAGTTTTTAATACATCCGTCTCCATATTCTGCCAATCTTCAGGAATTTTAACTTCACCCAGATCCACCTTATAGACATCTTTAATACGCTGACTTAGATTATTTATACTATAATTTGCCTCTGCCTTTTTAAGATCTGCTTCATGTAAATTTGACCTTAAATCATTGACTTCTTTCTCAGACTGTCTAGATATATGACTTGCTTCTTCTATTTTTTCTATCATTTCTGAATAAGATTTTTCTACGTCCTCCATGCCTGTATTTTTTTCAATCCTCTCTACGGATAAGTTTTTTATATTCCCTTCAAGACTTAATACATCCTTATTTAGTTCTTTTACTTTTTCAACGGAGTTTTCTAACTCATCCTTTCGGGACTTCAATGTGAGTTCAACATCTTTCAAGGAAGATTCTAATAGATTCAAAGTATTAGATAGGCCCTCTTTTTTGCTCTCAACAGAACCTAATTCAGTTCTTTGCTCTGCAATCTCTATAAGAAGCTGCTCTTTTTCCTTTGTGTATTCAGCGATTGAATCTTCACTCATTCTTATTGTTTCTTCATTCAAACGAGCATCTTTTTCTGCCCGATCTAATTCTTTCGAAGCTAAAAGCTCCTCTTCTTTAAGTCTTTCCACCTCACCTCTTACTTCACCTACTTCAAGGTTTATAAGAGATATCTCATCATTAAGTCCCTTTATATTTTCTTCGATATTACCACATCTACTTTTTGCATTGGCAAGAAAAATCTCTTTTTCATTTAATGTAGTAGTTATAACCTCTAAACTGCTTTCTAAATCACTTTTTTCTTTCTCATCCCTTGAGATTTCTTTTTCAATACGCCCTAGATTTGCTTCAAGATCTATTATTGATTCAGAAAGCTCTTTTATCTTTGCGTCCCTATTTATTAATGTACTTTCTATATCTCCAATGCCTCCTCCAGAAACAAAGCCATCTTTAATAGTTTCTCCTGTCAGCGTAAGAAAGGTATAACCTTTTATGGATTTCTCTTCTAAAATGGAAAAACCATCTTCAAGACTCTTGACAATAAAAGTATCCTTTAAAAGATACTTCATTATATTTTTATAATTTTCATCTATCTCAACAAAATCAATAGCTTTACCTAATACCCTTGGATCCCTTAAGTCTACATTTTTTATCTTTCTAGCAATATCATTAAAGTCTTCTGGATGAATAAATGAGGTCTTACCATATGAATTCTCTTTTAAATAACTTAGTGCTCCCCTTGCGCATTCCATATTATCTACAACAATACATTGCAGGTAATCCCCTAATGCCGATTCTATAGCTAGTTCATAGCCTTTTTTAACACTTAAAAGATTTACCAGTACATCCTGTACGCCCTCTAGTGACTTTCTATCTCCAGAATGATCTTTACTCAAGATTGCCCTTACGCCAGAAGAAAACCCTTCATACTTTAATTTTGCTTCTTCAAATACCTCTAATCTAGATTTATTAGCAGCTAAGGCTTTATGAATCTGATTTGATTCTTGTAATAATTTTTCTATGGAACTATTTAAATCAGATATCGTTGAAGAGATATTATCTTTTTCTATCTTTAATGAAGTTGTTTCTTCCTCTATAACGCCTATCTCTTCTTGAGCCTCTTTAAACTTACCGTCGAGAACATCCTTTTCTTCCTGAATAGTGGCTAACTCCTTCTCTAACCTTTTAAGTCTCGAATCATGTGCAGTCAGAGTAGTAGAAATCTTTGCTATCTGGTTTCTTAATTTAGTCTGATTTGAGGCAATATCTATTATGTTTGCCTTTGAAGTAGATATATTGGTTTCAGATTGTGTTATAGATTTTGAAATTTCATCTAATCTTTTTTCTTTCTGCGATAATACACTGGCCCTATTTAAATCCTCTGTCTTCAACGCTGAAACTTTTTCTCTTAAAGCAGTGACTTCCTTCTTTTGAGATGCAATAGCTTCTTGATTTTTTTCTATCTCAGCCTCGAGGTCTATACGTCGCTTCTTTAACTCTTCTATCCTTTCTTTGTTCAGGAAGATCTTATCTTTAGATTTTGTTATTTCAGAATCCATCTCTATTATGCTAGATTTAAAATCCATCCTTTTCTGCTCAACATGAGATCGATTTCTGTTTAATTCAGAAAGTTCATCTTGAAGCTTATTCAATTTAGCATTGATATCACTTTCTAATGTCTTATGTCCAGTAGCATCATTATTAAACTGTGAAAATTTCTCTTTTAATATCTCAAGTTCTACTCTTGAAAGTTTTAACTCCATATTTTTTAACTCATCGTATCTTTCCTTGTAACGCTCTGCCTTTTTAGCTTGTCTTTCTATAGAATTTATTTGGCGTTTTACCTCTAATATAATATCATTTATCCTAGTAAGATTCTGCTCTGTATCTTCCAGCCGGCGCAATGCCTCTTTTCTTTTTGCTTTGTATTTTGTAATTCCAGATGCTTCTTCAAAAACTTCACGCCTATCTTCTGCTTTAGAACTTAAAATCTGACCTATCCTTCCTTGTTCAATAAGCGAATAGGCACTGGTGCCAATGCCAGTACCCATAAATAATTCACTTATATCTTTTAATCTTACGGAAGTTTTATTAAGAAGGTATTCGCTCTCTCCTGAGCGATATAACCTGCGGCCTACGGTAACTTCATCGTATTCTATTGGTAGGATCCTATCTTTATTGGAAAGTGTAAGAGAAACTTCGACAAAATTTACTGGCTCTTTACCGTCGGTGCCATTAAATATCACATCTTCCATCTTGCCGCCGCGCATCATCTTCGCAGACTGTTCTCCAAGTACCCATTTCATGGAATCTGCAATATTGCTTTTGCCGCATCCATTTGGGCCCACGATGGCAGTTACGCCTGGTTCAAAATCAAGGCGCGTTCTTTCAGCAAATGATTTAAAACCAAATAATTCAAGACTCTTAAAATACATAGGCTATTTTTTTAAAACCTCTTTGAACTTTTTTGTAAGCTCTGGTACAACCTCGAACAAATCACCTACTATACCATAAGTAGCTACATTAAAAATAGGTGCATACGGATCTTTATTTATCGCTACTATTATATCTGATGATTGCATGCCTACCAAGTGTTGTATCTGTCCTGAAATCCCACAGGCAATATATATCTTAGGACACACGGTCTTTCCAGTTTGGCCTACTTGATGAGAATAAGTCTTCCAGCCACTATCTACTGCGGCGCGGGATGCCCCTACCGCACCTCCTAATACCTTTGCCAGATCTTCTATTATTTTAAAATTCTCAGGGTTTTGTAAACCCCTACCACCTGAAACAATTATATCCGCCTCTGTAAGGTTTACAGTCTCCTCTATCTCTTCTACTATATCAAGGAGTTTTGTACGGGAACTATAAGTATCACCATCAAAACTATTTTCTATGATCTTACCTTTATGATGAGGATTAAGTTCTGCTTCCTTCATGACTTTATGTCTTACCGTAGCCATCTGAGGCCTATGATTCGGACAAATTATTGTAGCCATGATATTTCCACCAAAGGCAGGTCTTGTCTGAAGAAGGAGTCTTTCTTTTTTATCTATTTCAAGGCCAGTACAATCTGCAGTAAGCCCTGCATGTATTCCTATTGCTACACGCGATATAAGAGATCTACCCGTAGAAGTCGCACCACACAGAACTATCTCTGGCTTATACCGTCTTATCAGTTTTATTAATACTTTAGAATAAGGTTCTGCCTGATAATGTTTAAGTTTCAGAGAATCTACCAGATAAACTTTATTGGCGCCTCTATGAATAGCATCTTGCGATGCCTTTTTCATATTCTCACCCAATAAAACCCCGCATAGATCCACGCCAAGAGAATCTGCAAGCTCTCTTCCTTTGCCCAAAAGCTCATACGCAACGCTCTGTATAACACCATTTTTCTGTTCACAAAAAACCCATACATCTTTATGCTCTTCTATCTTTTTCGGGAAGTCTATATCTGTTGGACTTATCTTGGTGAGGACTATTGCGTCAAACTTACATGATTCTATGCATGCGCCACATAAATTACACTTATCCAGGTCTATAACTGCCTTTTTATTAACTACTTTAATGGCGCTAAAAGGGCATGCTTTTATGCAAAGCTTACAACCAGTACACTTTTCATTAATGATTTTTATAGACATATCTTATAGAACTTCGTTTTTTAATAGCTCAACTAATTTTTGACTAATATCCTTTGCCTCTCCCACTAAGATCTGACCTTTCTTTCTTGGAGGTGGTGTAAAAATCTTTACTACCTTTGTAGGGGAGCCATTAAGACCTATTAAATCAGGATCCACATCAAGATCTTTTGCTTCCCATTTCTTTATCTCAGCCTTTTTTGCCTTCATCTTCCCCTTTAAAGAAGGAAGCCTCGGTTCATTAATCTCTTTGACGACGGTAATAACTGCTGGAAGTGGTGTTTCAATAATCTCAAATCCTTCTTCAGTCATTCTTTCAGCGCGCATATTCTTATCTTTTATCTCTTCTATCTTTTTTACATATGTAACTTGAGGAATATCTAAATGAGCAGATATGCCTGGGCCAACCTGGGCAGTATCTCCGTCGATTGCTTGTTTTCCACTGATGATTAAGTCATATTCCCCTATTTTATGAATCGCTCTCGATAGAGTATAACTTGTCGCCCATGTATCACTGCCTGCAAAGGCTCTATCTGAAACTAAAATCCCTTCATCTGCACCTAAAGAAATCGCCTCCCTTAATGCTGCTTCTGCCTGAGGAGGTCCCATTGTAACAATAGTAACCTTCCCTCCGAATTTTTCCTTTAGGCGAATCCCTTCTTCAATGGCATATACATCAAAAGGGTTTATTATGGAGGCTACACCACTTCTTATGAGAGTGTTGGTCTCAGGATCAATCCTGACTTCTGTTGTATCTGGAACTTGTTTTATACAGACTATGATATTCATTTTATTAAGAGGCTCTCTCCTTTATAAGATTTGCTGCTATGACACCTCTTTGAATCTGATTAGTACCTTCATAGATTTGAGTAATCTTTGCATCACGCATGAATTTTTCAATAGGATAATCCCTCATGTATCCATAACCACCGAATAACTGCACGCAATCAGTCGTAACCTTCATGGCCATATCTGATGCAAAAAGTTTTGCCATTGCAGATTCTTTGGATATCTTCTTGTTACCTGAATCTACCATGCGAGCTGTTGCATATATAAGGGCTCTTGCTGCCTCAATCTCTGTAGCCATATCAGCCAACATAAACTGTACTCCTTGAAAAGAAGAAATACTTCTTCCAAATTGTTTTCTTTCTTTTATGTATTCAACTGTTAAATCCAAGGCACCTTGTGCAATACCTAATGCTTGAGCGGCTACCCCAGGCCTAGACTGGTCAAATGTCTTCATTGCTACTATAAAACCCAAACCTTCTTTTCCTAAGAGATTTTCTTTGGGGATCTTACAATCAGTAAAAACAAGTTCTCTTGTAGCAGATGCCCTGATACCCATCTTGTCTTCTTTTTTTCCAAATTCAAATCCTTTAGTTCCTTTTTCAACTATAAAAGTTGCTGCCCCTCTTGCACCTTTCGAGCGGTCAACTGAGGCAACTACTGTATAAACTTCGGCTTCTCCTCCATTTGTAATCCACTGCTTTGTACCATTTAATATATAGTGATCCCCTTTTTTCTCAGCAGTTGTAGCAATAGCAGCTGCATCACTACCTGCACCTGCTTCAGTAAGAGCAAAGGCTGCGAGTTTTTTACCTTTGGCTATATCAGGAAGATATTTTTTCTTCTGCTCTTCTGTACCGAATAAAATTATTGGAAATGTACCAAGTGCTGTAGCAGCTAAAGCCAATGAAATCCCGCCGCATGCCTTGGAAAGCTCTTCCGTTGCAAGTACAAGCTCCATTACTCCACCGCCTGTACCGCCGTATTTCTCTTCTATATATATGCCAAATAGATCACTATCTGACATTATCTTTACCATATCCCATGGAAATGCACCTTCTTCGTCATATTTAGCTGCTACGGGTTTGATTTTTTCTTTTGCAACCTGCCTTGCTAGATCACGAATCATTACCTGCTCTTCATTCAATAAATAATCCATAAACTTCCTCCTCGTTCCTATTCATACTTCATTAATATATATACTTCTATTTCTTCCCTATTTAAATTACTTGGAAAAGGTGGAAATGGTGCAACTTTTTTGACGCATTTTACTGCAGCTCGAACAAGCCTAAGATCTGGCTTATCCAAAACAATGGGACCCCTTGTTATAATGCCTCTCTTATCTAATGTAAACTGGACTTCCACTTCTCCTTTGATGTCTAAATCATTTTCTTGCTCTATCATATCATAAATTTTGCCTCTTATCATCAAATAATATTCTTCATAAGGCGTTTTTTGGTTAGGAGAAACATATTCCTTCTTTTTTTCTATCTTATTCACTTCTACCTTCTTATTCTCTCTGCCAAAAAGAGGCGTCCACTTAGACTTCTTTTGCGCATGGGCAAATGGTGCCATTAAAAACATAAAAATTAAAACTATTAATATGTATATAATTGGTTTATTTAGCATATATATTTCTTAATAAGATACCATACATTATCTAAATATTTTACCAAATAAAAAGAATTATAACAAGTATTTTTAGTCGGTTGGATTATATTTTTTTCACACAGACAGTGGCATTGTGACCACCAAATCCAAGAGAATTGGAAAGTGCTGAGGAAACCCTTACCTTCCTTGCTTTATTCGGTACATAATCAAGGTCGCATTCTGGATCAGGATGTTCATAATTAATCGTGGGTGGGATAATACCTTTTTCAATAGCCAAACAACATACAATAAATTCCACACCTCCCGCAGCACCTAAGAGATGTCCTGTCATGGATTTTGTGGACGAAATTGGTAATTTTTTAGCATATTCTCCAAAAACCTGTTTTATTGCAAGTGTCTCTGTTTTGTCATTTAATTGCGTAGATGTTCCGTGGGCGTTTATATAACTTAAATCTTGTGGCTTCATATTTCCATCTTTCAATGCATTTGACATGCATCTAGCAGCACACTCTCCTGTAGGATCAGGTGCTGTCATATGATAACCATCTCCTGTCATTCCATATCCAGAGATTTCAGCATAAATTTTTGCATTTCTTTTTTTTGCATGTTCCAACTCTTCTAAAATTACAACACCCGCTCCTTCTCCCATAATAAAACCGTCTCGCTCCTTATCAAATGGTCTTGAGGCTTTTTCCGGTTCATTGTTTCTTATGGAAAGCGCCTTTAATGCACAAAATCCTCCGACAGAAAGAGGTGTAATACAACTCTCTGTGCCACCTGCTATCATAATATCTGCATCACCATATTGAATTGTCCTGAAAGCATCTCCGATTGAATGAGCTCCTGAAGCACACGCAGTAGTAATGCAGGTGCTCGGGCCTTTAATTTTAAACGTTATTGATATATGTCCTGAGGCCATATTTACAATAAGCATGGGAATAAGAAAAGGTGTTACCCTCGAAGGCCCTTTTTCAAGGATTATTTTATGCTGTTCTTCTATTATCCTTAAGCTGCCTATGCCTGAGCCGACTAAAACACCTACCTTAAAAGGATCTTCTTTGGATATATCAAGGCCTGAGTCATCTACAGCTTCTTTCGCAGCAGTTACTGCAAACTGTACAAACTTCTCCATGCGACGTAATTCCTTCTTTGAAATAATAGGATGAGGTGTAAAACTCTTCACCTCTCCTGCTATGCGTGAAGCATAATCCTTGCAGTCAAAGCTGGTCATTGGCCCAATACCGCCCTTACCGTTAACAACGGATGACCAGAACTCTTCTTTATTATTCCCCACAGGAGAAATCACACCTAATCCTGTAATAACAACTCTACGTTTCATATATTTTTCACCTTTAAAAATAAAGGGTTAGAATGGAGTTAAGTCCTTTACTCCTTCTCTAACCCTTAATACCAAAAAAGGCAATAGGAAAATTTTACTTATCCTTTGCCTTTTTCCTCTATATATTTGACAGCATCGCCTACAGTGGCTATCTTTTCAGCATCTTCATCAGGAATCTCAACGCCAAATTCCTCTTCAAGAGCCATTACGAGTTCCACTGTATCAAGAGAATCTGCCCCCAGATCATCAATAAAAGAAGCCTCTGGAGTTACTTCCTCTTGTTTTACTCCAAGCTGTTCTGCTATTATTGATTTTACTTTTTCAGCAACTGCCATTTCTTCCTCCTCCGTTTATCTACATCAACATTCCGCCATCGATTTTAATTACCTGACCTGTTATATATGAAGAGCTTTCGCTCGAAAGAAACAAAGCTAACTCTGCTACATCTTTCGATTGACCAAATCTCCCAAGCGGTATAACTGAAAGCATCTTTTTCTGAACATCCTCTGGAAGTTTCTTTGTCATCTCTGTTTTTATAAACCCAGGTGCTATTGCATTAACAGAAATGCCTCGAGGAGCCAGTTCCTTTGCTACGCTCTTTGTAAGACCTATTATACCTGCCTTAGAAGCTGCGTAATTGGCCTGACCAAAGTTACCCATTATACCAATGATCGAACTAAGACTAACTATCTTGCCAGAACGCTGTTTAAGCATAACCTTTGAGACAATCTTAGTACAGATAAAAGTCCCTTTCAGGTTCACTGCTATGACTTTATCCCAGTCTGCTTCCTGCATTCTAAGGATAAGATTGTCTTTGGTTATTCCAGCGTTGTTTATAAGTATATCTAATTTCTTAAATTTGTCAAGAATTTTGTCTACCATGACTTGAATACTTGCTGAGTCCGTAACATCTGCCTTAAAAGCTATGGATTCTCTGCCTAAAGCCTGGATTTGAGTAGCTGTTTTTTGTGCCTCTTGGAGCTCTACATCGCATATAGCTACATTTGCTCCTTGAGCTGCAAATAACAGTGCAATCTCTTTTCCAATGCCTCTAGCACCACCTGTTATAAGAGCGACTTTACCTTCTAAAGATAACTCACACATAATCTACCTCCGGTATTTTTTAACTACAAGGGCTGAGTTCTTTCCACCAAACCCAAACGAATTTTTTAAGATAAAATCTGTATCTATTTTTCTTGCTTTATTCGGTACATAATCAAGATCACACTCAGGATCAGGTGTCTGGTAATTAATGGTAGGGAGGGCAATCCCTTCTTCTAAACTCATCAAGGCCCCTATTAATTCAACGCTTCCTGCAGCACCTATTAAATGCCCTATCATAGACTTAATAGAACTTACTGCTAGCTTTTTTGCATGAAGACCAAACACCTCTTTTAGTATAAATGTTTCGTTCTTATCATTCAAGGGTGTCGATGTCCCATGAGCATTTACATAACCTATATCTTCTGGTTTTATATTCGCATCTTTTAGGGCTTGTCTCAATGCCCTTATCGCCTGAGAGCCAGATGGCTCTGGCTTAGTCATATGATATGCATCGCATGTCATGCCAAAACCTAAAATCTCTCCATAGATATGAGCATTTCTTTTTAAAGCATGTTCTAAATCTTCTAATATTAAAATACCTGCACCTTCGCCTAATACAAAACCGTCTCTTTCTTTATCAAATGGCCTTGATGCTTCTTTAGGTGTATCATTTCTTTTGGATAGCGCCCTTAATACACAAAATGCTCCTAATATAGGAGGAAATATAGGAGAATCAGCTCCTCCCATAATAACTATATCCAGTTCTTCATTCCTAATCGCATTAAATGCATAACCTATGGCATCTGATGCAGAAGAACAAGCTGTTGCAATAGAAAAACTCGGCCCTTTAATGCCAAGCTCTATAGAGATCTGACTTGATGGGGCATCTGGAAAAGATGCTATAGCAGTAAATGTATCTATCTTCATAGGTCCTTTTTTCATAAATACATCGTGCTGCTCGAGTATCATACCATGACCTGCCATCGCCGTGCCTATAGTAACACCTATTCTGTCCTGATCCTCATCCTGTATTTTAAGTTTAGCATCTTCTACTGCCATCTTTGCTGCTGAGACTGCAAGATGAGAAGTCCTATCCATCCTCTTCATCTGTTTGAACGAAATAAATTTTGTCGGGTCAAAATCAGCCTCTCCTGCAAACTGTGTAGGAAATGGCGTTGGATCAAAACGCGTAATGCGTCTTATACCGGATTTACCTTCTTTTAATGCATCCCAAAATGCACGCTTCCCTACGCCATTCGGGGCTATAACACCTAAACCTGTTATTACAACTCGTCTTTTCATAATGGTATTTTGGTAATATCTTCTGTTTTTCCTATGTTAAATACTTTTAGATTTACATCAATCCTACGCAAAAGTCCTTTTAATACCTTACCAGGCCCTATTTCAAGAAAGGCCTCGATATTCTGATTTGAAATTTTTCTTATGGATTCTTCCCATCTTACAGAGCTGAACAATTGCTTTACTAAGTTTTCTTTTATGTCTTTAGCTGAGTTTACATAGTCTGCTGTAACATTACTTATAACTGGAATTTCAGGATTTGAAAATTTTACTTTATCTAGTTCTATTTTAAAAAGTTCTGATGCCTCTTTCATCAATGATGAATGAAATGGACCACTTACATTTAAAAGTATAGATTTTTTTGCACCCTTTTCTGTGGCGAGCTCCATACAGAATTTTATAGATTCATTAGTACCTGTTATAACTATCTGTCCAGGACAATTTAGATTTGCTATCTCAGCTCCTGTCTTACTGCAGCAAGCTTTTAAATCTTCAACAGAAAGTCCAATAATGGAAGCCATACTGCCTGGATTTTTTAAAGACGCTTCTTCCATTAATTCTCCGCGCCGTC
>CAZMID010000017.1:0-6558 GCA_964566255.1 uncultured Planctomycetia bacterium
CTATATCATTTGACTTTTTCTTGTAAAACTCTGTATAACTATCTGTAGGAACAAGAGGAGAGCCTGTTATTACAACATTTTCTGATACAGCTTCTGAAATATCTGATATCTCTTCTGGTTTTAACAAAGATTCTTTACTTAAATCAGTTGTCACTGTCTCAATACTAACCTGTGTAGCCTCTTTGGCCCCAGAAAGAGGTTTTCCTGACTCGGTTGATAATATCTTATCTGATAGACCTTTTGCGATGCCCACGATTTCTCCTGGCTTATCTGTATCCATAAACGACATTTCTCTTTTAGTTTTGATCTCATCCCACGCCTTTATCTTTCCATTCTTATTGCCAATCTCGCCAAGCTGAGATATGTAGGATCTTACCTCAAACCTTGCATATCTTTCTAAAAGAGGTATTTCACTCCTTAGCTCTGTCATAATCTTATTTGCTTCTTTAAGAGTTGACTCAAGTGCATGTTTTACAAAACCCTCTCCTCCACGCAAAGAAAGATTCTGTAGTAATATATCTGCCTCTTCAGAAAACTCATTTAACACCTTTTCTAGCTTTAACTCTATAATTTTTTCTGCCCTTGTTCCCTGAATATTTGGATCTTCAAGTAGATTTTTAAGCGGCTCTATCACAAATTTATTCCTAAATACATCTTCTATGGAAAACTTTACTGATTCAGAGACTTCTACTGTCTCTAAGAATTCAGCATTAAGCTCTAATGCCTTATTCAATCCCTTATTTGAAGAAGTAATATCCATCTTACTAACATCTTCTAATTTAGAAAACTTCTCCACTCCCCATAAATTCTCACTAGATAATTCAGCTTTCTTAGTCATGGCATAATCTAAGTTACTCTTTATCTTGGAAGCATCAACATATAAATGTCTTGCTGTCTTACCTCCACTTCTACCGGTCCTGTGCGTCAGCTGGGCAAGCAAGGTAGCAGGTATTGTCTCTCCACCTAATACAAAAAGATCTATGTTACCCTGGTAATTATGGCCTGTCCATCCTCTTTCATTTACAATTGTTATTCTGCCGGACCTTCCTGCTTCTGCAGTTATACTTACCATATCAACGTCTGAACTAGCATCAACAATCCTAATATCCTTACTATTTACGCTTAAATTTTCTTTCAAGTCTACAGCAATCTTTCCTGCATCTCTAGTAGCTATCAAAATACCTCTTCCTTTATTTAAAGATGTACTTATATCACTATAAAGGCTAGTTGTGCCATCTCTTACTACATCATAAAGAGATATGTCCATAGTCGTAGTACTTATATCAACTGTTCCAGAACCTATCTTAGTACCTATTAGGCATCCCAGGCCACTTGTCGTAGCTGATGCACCATTAATCTCTGCGTATTTATTTTTGAAAATAGATGAAAGTGATGTCTGCATAGTAGTCTTATTTACCCTTACAGAATTATACACATCTTTTACTTTTTCTTTCAATGACACTGCTATCTGATAATTTACATCCCTAAGAACCTGATTTGACTCTCTTGCTCCATAATGGTTGACTGGACATACTCTACCTTCATCTGTAAATGTATAAGAACCTGCTTTTCCCTTTTCATCAGATATTGCCCTAAGGACAGACTGTACTTCGCCTGTCTTATAACTTTTACCTACGCCTTTTCCTCCACAGTAATAGTCATATGCGGCTTTATTTATCTTGATCCTATCTCCTATCTTAAAATAGTAACGCGGTGCTCCTTTTCTATTGAAACTGGCTACGCTATTACTAAAATCTGCCATATCTATATATTTTCTTTGCATTTTGCCATCTTTAATATCACCTGCAATATCTTCATAAATTGTTTCTATACGACTTACCCTTTCTTTTGAAGGAGCTGATGCTTCAGCACCTATTATTGAAGATGTCCTTGATGTAATCGGTAAATGCAATTCATCTATCCTTATAATATTAGATGTAACAAGGGCCTTTCTCAATTTAATATCCCCTATTGCCTGATTTAATAGATGGCCCTTTGTTGTAGCATCTAACAGTACAACCTCGTTAGAATTTTCAAATGCGCCTATTAATTCACTTACTTTACCTTCTCTATATAGCCTTATACCGTTCTTAAACTCAATATCAAAGGCCTCTGCTAAATGGCTGTGTGTAGGACGATTTTTCTCAGGAATGTTTGTATTTCCGAATCTCTCGCTTTCATATTTCTGTATGGCTTGTTCACTTTCAAGTATAATCTCGCCCTTAAACTCTTCTCCAAGTAAAAGCCTGTTTATACCTTGGTCTATTATGAATACTATACTCTTTCCTCCTCCAGCCCTTACTCCAGCATTATTTCCACTGAAAAACTGAGCCAACATCATTTCCTGCGCACCATAAAGTTTATATCCTCTAGAAAGTGCCTCAAATACACACTCTCCATATGCCCATGCTTCAGCTACAGTAAACTCTTTTCCTCGCCCAGTTTTTTCGGATATATAACTGTATAACTTTTCATAACTAGATGCTGCCTGTTCTGGTTTTAGCCTTTCTCCTACTATGGCTCTCATTGTCTTTCTTGCTGATTGTAATTCTTCATTAAATTTGTCAACATCCATATTTTTATATATCGTTTCATAAGATATGCTTTCGCCTTTTGGATTTTCTGGGCCTTTTTTCCAAAGTCTGCTCCACTTCGCTTCCTGTACTGATATAAGAGCTTCTGTTGTTTTCTGATCCTTAGAAATCAAATCATTGTCTTTAAGCCATTCTCCAAATCTTCTCTGCCCTCTTTCGGCTTCAGTCCACTTTTCTCCATACGCTTCTCTGCATCCATCAATTTCATCTATTGCCTCGCGTACTTTCTTAGCCATATATCTATTTCCAAAATCATTCTTATCTGTATTTATCCTTTGACCTTTCTCGTTGAAATTCTTTGCGTTTGCATCCATCCATTTATCTATATTTTTTATTCTGACAGATTTCATTTTTGAATCGACTTCAGTCAAACGCCCAGTAGCATTATCTAACCGTGCTTCAGCTGTAGCTTTTTCATCCCTAAATCTTGAAAGTTTTTGAGAAGAATTTGTTTCATTCTGTATCTTCTTATTACATTCGGCAACTTTCAATCTTGCTTCCACCTCTTCTAATTTTATCTCTTGAAATTCTATTCTTATATCTACATCTTTAGCTGTTACGCCCTCTCCCAGAACAGTCGCATTGGCAGTCCTTAATTCTCTTTTAGCAATGTCTTTTTCGGTTTTCAAACTCTCTATCTGTCTATCTAGCTTCCTTAGTTCTTCCCTTGCTCTTTTTCGTATAGCCTGTTTAAGCTTTGATTTTTCCGGTGTATACAACTTAGATGTAGAACCTTTTTCAGCTGTAAACTTGGTTAATGAGTAAAACGTCTGCTCTCCAGATAATTCATTAAATTTATGGTCATAATAATTCTCTTGCCATGTTTTACGCATTCCAGAAATATTCTCTACTCTAACTCTCCCATATTCATCCACCCTTGCTATATTTCTACCTGTCCCTCGTTCTTTCTGCTCTAAACCAAGTAATGCCTCACTTCTTTTTAGCGGATTGTTTATAATATCTTCTGATTCTCCTTCATATTCTTTCTTTAGCAATGTATTTTCAAATACTTCATTAGCATCTTCTAGCCCTACACGCTCCTTGACTAATGCCATGGTTACCCTAGGATTTGTCTCAATAAATTCCAACTCTAATGTACGGCTCAGGCTAGGATATAATACTGCAACACTCTCTGCTAGTTCTGGGTTATTCTTAGCAAGGTCTACAGGATCTTTTCCAACTCTTTCATAGTACCTACTCTTTGCTTCTCGAGCAGGCTTACTAAAATCAAGCTTGCTATATGAACCTATCTTCTGATGATTCATTATTTCTAACCGAGCCTTTGATGATTTTAAACTGCCAAGCTTAGAAGAAAAATAATCCATTGTGATCTTAGCATCTATAGCTACACCTTTATTGCCTGAAGCTATAGCATCTTCAAATTCTAACTTGGCAGTTTCATAGCATTTCTCATAAAGCTTGTATTGCTCTTTTACGCTTTTGAGCTTGGCTTCGGTCAACTTAATAGAATCTTTTCCTCTTAATCTATAGAATAAATCTTTAATACCAAGAGAAGGTATCTTTATTTTTACAGGCATCTTGAAATTCTTAACAAATCCAGCCCTGCGCCAAAGACCTATGGTCGCTAGATCTAATGGAACTTTTACGGTTTCAACTACACCGGTTTTCAAGCCCTCTGCAAGTGATACCCTGAATGCCCTCATCCTTCCAAATCCAGCATCTCTTCTAAGCGCCCTGAATACAACTCTTCCTTTTAAAGCACCACCCCTTATCCCTCCTACGCCTAAAACAAGAACTTCGCAAGTTGCACCTATAGGGTCTTCTTTAAAATCACGGCTAAACATTTTATACATTGAAGGAAGAATAAATGTACTTTCACTTCCATGCATAAACCAGTCAACTGGATTTAAGGCCTTAAGGGTATGGCCGATTTCCTCTTCTTTCCAAAGTGCTATAGGACTATTCCATACTGCCGTAGTAAGAGCTACATCTTTTACCAAGCCAGTCATAAATTGAGGTGCATAACCAAGAAAACCTACTGTCTGTGAAACACGCCTAAGAATAGGACCTTGGTCATAAGCATTTTTAAACAAATCATCATGTAAAACTTGGAAGTCATACTGAGCATCTGCAGCAACATCTAACCAGAAATCTCTAACAACTTGTTTGCCCCATTTACCAGGTATAAGTCCACCTATAGTAGCTTCAACGTTCCCAACTACAACCTTGGATACCAAGAATACATTTCTATTTACACTTGTATTAGGAATGATTACGTTTCTAATATCAGATTTGCGTCGGCCAAAAAGATTCACATATACAGCCTTAAATGATTTGAAAGTTTCTGCTTTTTCATCATCTGCCAATCCAACAACATGAGAAGATTTAAATGTACCTACTATAGGAGAATAAACACTGGTTGCGTCTTTTAAGTCTCCTTTATTATCCACATATAAGTATGTTCCATGTTCATAATTTCTACCTTTTAATTCAACAGAGTCTGTTGTTGTACCCCAAACATCGCTTCCATCTATATAAATATTAGACCCATAACCAAATGTCTCTGAATTTTCTGCATCATGAAATTTTACCTTCCAGTTCCCTTCTGTCTTAACGCGAACAAGATCTGGATGACCTTTATAATTACTCACAGTTACAACTGTCAGATTTGAGGCTTGGGATTCATCTGAAACTTCTTTTACACCCTCCTGTTGTGATTCTTTCTTTGGCCTTTCCTCTATCCATCTACCATTCCTGTAATGCTCTCCTATTAAAGTTTCCTCAGCACCTATATAAAATACTGCATCAAAAATATCATAACTTATCCCCATATTTATATTCTTAATCCTTACTTTTAACCCTTCTTTTACTATTAATTTAGTACCGCTGACTGCAAGCTGATCATAGGATAAATTAACTGTGCTACCATATATGTCAGTTTTTACTTCATCTAAACTACCTGAAGTAAGTTCTAATCCATGCTTAGTAATTTGTCCTACTAAACTGCAATTCTTTGCAGATAAATAGGCCTGTATGTCTGAACCATATTCGCTAAAAAATCTTTCAAACTTATATGTAACTTCACCCTCTTTATTTATTGTGCCGTAAATATAGCGAAGTTCACTCCGCACATCAATAAAATCTCCAAAATCAGATGGAATCTCTACAATTTCTCCATCTACATCACGCATAACTGTTGCGTACAAAGCATCTCGTGGAAGAGCTCCAGACATCTCTTCAATCTCAAACCCGGCAATATTGTCTGACCTAAAGTATGCTTCACCATCTATCTGGAATCTGCCATATTCGTCTCCTACCAATCTACTCCCAAAAATAAGTTCAACTCCCCAATATTCTAATGTCTTGCCATTTGTTACTCTAAAAACAACACCTTCAGTATTAAAAAATAGCACCTGATAATCCCTTATCTCTAACTTCCCACCTGTAAGGTTTATCTTTCCATCTTCATCCGAATAACCAGTAACATCTGTTATCTTTGTCTTTGGAATTTCTCCTCTTGTGCCTGTACCTTCAGAAGCAGGCTTAATCACCATATGTCCATTATCTAAATCAAGAACACCATTTCTTAAAAGGAATCCATCTGCTGTTAGAGTGAATTCGGCCTGAATGTGCTTAAATTCAGAAAGTATAACATAGTTATCGCCATCATCTGCAACTAAAGGCAAAGAACCAAGCGCTATTATTGTAGATCCATCTGATTTAAATATAGCTATCTTACCTTCTCCTCTCTCTAGCGAATTATCTTCTAATATCCTACTATCTACAGCATATTCTTGTCCATTTACGAAAATCTTTAACTTGCCTTCGCGTATGTAATCTGCATCATATACAACTTCTCTAAATAGCTGTGATGGCTCCTTAAGAGACTCCGAAGAAGCAAATTCAGCACTATCTTTTTCCACTGCCTCAGCTATAGAAAATCCGATAATATCAGCAGCATAATACATGTCATAACCGTCTTCAGTCTTGTGCATGAAGGCGC
>CAZMID010000017.1:6658-9340 GCA_964566255.1 uncultured Planctomycetia bacterium
CGTTTTCAAGTACTAGATCTCCATTGTCAAGTTCACCTGTTATCTCGACCTTCTGAGGATTCTCACCATTACTATCAGTAAGGGTTATAAAGCCTCCAGCAGCATAATACATGTCATAACCGTCTTCAGTCTTGTGCATGAAGGCGCCGTTTTCAAGTACTAGATCTCCATTGTCAAGTTCACCTGTTATCTCGACCTTCTGGTCATTTTCATCTTTGCCACTAAGAATTATGAAGTCACCTATATTATATATAGGTTTCCCATCTTCATCATAGATCTGCATAAAGCTGTCAATAGGTCTACCATCTTCATCTGTCATCACATAAACAGTAGATATTGGCTTGCCGTCTTTATTATATTGAGTGGGTCCTACTTCAAATTTTCTTGGTTCTAGAGCGAGTTCTTCCTCTGTAGGTGTAATGCTAAATATGGCATTCAAAACTAAGTAAGCAAGAGGATTGAAGAGAGCCATAGGACCAAGTTTATTTTTCCCACTTCCAGGAACAACCATTGCCTCTTCAATCTCTTCCGTAGATTCCTCAAGCTTACGCTCAGAAGCATCTGTTCTTTCTGAATCCCCAATATCTTTACCTTTAGGTTCAAACTTGAGCTTTCCTTCATCATCAATTATTACGCTACCTACATCAGTTGCATCATCTACATCAGTTGTACCTTCAATATCCACTGCCTTTACTGTCCCGCCTAAGATCTTTCCATCTACGACTTTAAACTCTACAATAAAATTCTTGCCTTCTTTTTCTCCTAATTTTAATGTAGTGACTTTTCCTTTCTTTATAACTGCTACTATTATCTCATTTCCTTCGTTATCTCTTCGTTTTACTACGGCATTTAAAAGCTTGCCATCTTCATCAAATATCTCTTGCGTAACACCATTTTCTTTTACAGGCATTATAATTATAGTATCTTTGCTGCCATACTCTGAAAACTCTATCTTTGTAGTCTCATTTTCTTCATCTTTATGAACCTTTATAGTAAGACCATCAGGGGTTATGATAGTAAAGATACTACCATCTTCATTTTCTTCAGAAGAAACAACAACAAAACCCTTTTCATTTGTATCCGTAAGTATAACTTCCCAATTTTCATCCACATCTTCAAATTCAAGTGGGGTTCCTTCTTCTCCGTCCTTTGTTGTAGTTATTGTCAGTTTGCCTTTTTTATCCTTATCACCCTTCTCCCACTTAAAGCTGACTTTTGCAGTGGGAGTAATATTTCCTTCTTCATCAATCTCATAACAGGTTATTTCGCAAGACGATTCTATTACGATCCCATCTTCATTTTCGATTTCATCCTTTTTAGAAACTATAACTAATTCTGCGCCATTTTCAGTCTCCTTTAATAAACCACGCTTTGTAAGGTTTCCTTCATTATCATAAAACTTTATAGAAGTATAGCCATTGCCTTCATCTTTGGTTGTATAATATACATCGTTTTCATCCAATGCACCTAAGTCTGAATCTCTAAGATCTATACTGATATTCTTTTCTTTATTTACTACGAGTTTATGTTCGTCTACCTTCATAACCCCTTCTTGCGTAACATCTATCTTCTTATTCTGTAACTCTTTCAACTCTACAAAAGTAGTTATAATATCTTCTATATCGTTTTCGACCTCTGAAAGCTTTAGATCTGCAGTAAAGTTTTCTAATGTTACTATTTCCGGTGCTATCTCCCTTACCATATCATTAAGATCTTCCTGTGTAAGGTTTGGTTTAAATTCTAAAAGCTTCTCTTCTACAAATTCAACCTGTTCATCTGATAACTCTATTTTATCAACATCTTTAGAAGGTGCTTCTACCTGTACTTGGTCCTTTTTCTTTTCCACGACTAATACCGATGAAATAGGCTGTTTTATCTCGCCTCGCTCATCTTCATATAGCATTTCTGTAGTAATTCTTAGTCCCATTCCTTCTGATCCTAAGACGCTAAATGGCTGAGCTTCGGTTTCTTCTTCTCCCAATAACTCGTATACTGCCTTTTCTAAATCTTCTTCAGTATCTATATCTTCATATGAGATTACTGGCTTTACCGCTTCCATATCTTCAGATTCATAAGTTTTTTCATATACTGCATTCTCGATAAATGCCTCTATTTCTCCTTGAGAATCAGAATCAAACTTTTCATCTGAGATTAGTTCAAACCCGCCTGATACGCCAGATATTCCATATCTTTCAGCATAGACTGCCATTAAATCCTCTTCATCTGCAGAAACCTCATCTATATCTATATAATATGCAATTAATTTCATATCTTTATTTGTCAATGTTACCTCTATAGGCTTACCTTCAATAGCAATGCCTTTATC
Source organism: uncultured Planctomycetia bacterium (assembly GCA_964566255.1). Taxonomy (GTDB): domain Bacteria; phylum Omnitrophota; class Gorgyraeia; order Gorgyraeales; family Gorgyraeaceae; genus CAZMID01. Next base: position 8,985 of record CAZMID010000017.1, read on the forward strand.
TATCAACTTAGAATAATCTTTAAAGGTCTTTATGGTGACTGTGAAATCACTTTCACCATCTATGGTTTTAACACCTTCTATGGATATATCTTTCTTTTCATCAACTTTTACATTACTAACTTCAATACCTAAAGAATCCATAAAATAAGAAATTGTCTTTTTCGTCTGTACTATCTCTTGTTTAATATCTGATGCTATTTCTTCATTAGAACCAGATGTAAAATCTTTATCTATAACCACCTGGAATTTAATAGTAGTCACATCTTCTATGACACCTTTTACCTCTATCTTATTATCTTTAGTTGATTGGATAGATGTAATTTCAATGTTACTTTCATCAGCTAGATACTGGATTG
>CAZMID010000017.1:9440-28277 GCA_964566255.1 uncultured Planctomycetia bacterium
AAATGTTATTTGCATGGTAGATTCAGATGTGATTTCTGCTTCTATATTGATATTAGAATCAATAGTACCTGTTTGGGTCTTTATCTTTACAACACCTTTTACCTCTATCTTATTATCTTTGGTTGATTGGATAGATGTAATTTCAATGTTACTTTCATCAGCTAGATACTGGATTGTTTCAATGATTTCGGAAGGTGCTGCTTTAGAGATAAAGCTATCTATAGAGAATTCCTTTGAATTTGTAACTTTTGTATCTTCACCATTGCTAGTAAGTGTGCCTGTAAACTTTAAGTCAGTTGTAAATGTTCCTTCACCTTCATAGGTAGGTTCTTCTTCGAATTCATTAGTAGAGGCATCTATTTCATATTGTTCAATACGGACTGGCTCTTTATCTCCATCTTCATCTATATCTTTATAATAGATGACTTCTTTAAAAGAACCTGCTGTAAATGTTATTTGCATGGTAGATTCAGATGTGATTTCTGCTTCTATATTGATATTAAAGTCGTTTTTCTTTCCTGCGCTTCCTACTTGCACAATCCCTTCTACATGCACATCACCATCTTCATTAAAATCAATACTTACAATCTCAACCTTATTGTTATTTGCAAAATCTTCAACAACTTCTATAGACTCTCCAGAAATAAACTCATCTATGCTAAACTTATCTCCTTTATAAACAGTAAATCCTTTATCTTCTGTAGCCTCATAGTAAGCAGTCTCTCCTTTAATTGATGTTACTTTGAAGTTATCTAATTTATCCTTATGAACAAACTCTATATTAACTGCTATTCCGACTTGATAATCCTCTCCCTGAATGTCAAATCGCATAATTCCATCTACATCTGTTATCTCTCTATTTTCATCGCGATTAACCTCTGTGATTTCAATACCTTCAGCGTTTGCAAAATTCCTAATAATACTGATGGTTACGCCTTCAGATGCTATATTATCAATGCTGAACCTATTAAAATCTTTCTTGGAGAATGTACCTGTAACTGTATAATTTGGTTTATCTTTAGTTGGAAAATCATTTGTAGAAAAGTCTTTATAGAATATATCACCATGGACCAAAATCCAGTCTCCTTCTTCTGTTTCTACATAATACTTCTCTGTACGAATAGTTTCTGATTGGTCTAAGGAGAGTACTTCTCTTGCGATTCTTGCATCAGAAGAAATCTTTTTTCCTAATTTCGAATCATTATTAACTTCATTTACCCAGCCAAACTCACCATTATCTTTTAAATCCTCTGTAGATAATTCAGAACTATTAAAAAACTTTATTGTATATGTAAAAGGTCCAACAATACCTACCTGGGTTTCGGCAAATCTAGCCGTTGATATAGAAGTGATATCACCTTTCTTATCACGATTAATATTAAATACACTCATGCCTCTGAAACCAGTGATATCTTCAATACCATCATCAGATTGCCATATTGAAAAGCTTCTTATATCTTTAACTCCCAGGAGATCCTTGAAGAGGCTTAGTGTGCGCTTATCTTCTTTCTTGGTTATTTGTTTTTCTTCTACTTTTACTAAAATTTGACCGATTTCATTATCATTCTTGGAGAATCTGATTAAAGATCTGCCTATATCAGGGCTACCGCGCAAATCCACAGAAACAACTTCTGTCTTGCCTAAGAGATTGGAATTAGAATCAAAATAGATGTAACCTATAATCCTTTCTTCCTCATTTCTTAATACGCCTACATTTTCACATCCTAGAATCTTTCCTCCAGCATCATCTAAAGACATTGCCTCTTCAAAATCAATATGTTCACTATCAATAACCTCATACGCAGTATAATATTTAACTTCGCCAGTATCTTTATCTACCTTTTGTCTTTGGATAAATACTGTTACAAGCTGATTATCTAGTTTAAAGGTTTCTCCTTTATCATTAGTATATTCATAACCTTCTTTAGTCATTTTTCTGGTGGATATATCATATCCTTTCTGTCCAGCAATCGCATCTGCATACTCAGCCTTTTTCTCCTGGTGTATAAAATTCTCAAACGCCTCTGATACCATAGTTCTTCCAATGGTCACCCATATTGCCTCTTCTTCGGTTTTAAGTTTACGCCCAAATACTGTTTTCTCTGTCCTATTGTAAGCAGCAAACTTTGCAAATAGCAAATATATTGTCATCCTTCCTACTCCTGCAAAGACATCTAGTCTGCCTGGGACAAACTCACCCTGTTCATTCTGGGCCCCAGTAAAGTCAACTGAGGTAAATACCAATATTGCAAACCATGGTAATAAACTTGTATCTTCCTCTGTGCGCAGGCCTTTTTCTTCTAATCTCCTGGCACGATAAGCTGAATAAACCTTCTGTCCAGCAATCTGACGAATAACCCCAACAAATACTCTTCTCATTAAAATCTTAAAGTTTGCAGGATTTGTAAAAAAGCCTCTTATATTGTTTCCTACGTCTCCCCAGCCTTTCCAAATGGCTTTTACATTGTCAGCCCAACCTTCGGGCTGAGATGTAACACCTTTAAATTCTTCTCCTCCTCCAAATAAAAATTCCTTTATTGCTTTTAATATCTTCGTTGCCTTAAAAAGTCTGAATAACCCTCCTATCACATCAATCGCCACACCAGCTCCAGCAATAAGATATGCAGTCTCATCAATCTCAAACTCCCCTGTAACTGCCCAATTAATAAGTGTATAAGTTAAAGCTATAGTAACTCCAATAGCTGTTCCATGTAATGCCTGAGGAATATAATCTACAGTTTTTTTAAACCACTCTGCGCCCCCTACTACTTTTTTTACAGCCTCGAATACATCCTTTAATGCCTCAGCTACTCCCCACATAGCAACTGACATAAAAACGTCTTCCCATGTAAGATAATCAGAAAGCGAATGATCCATATTGCAATCATTTAGAATCCATCGCGTAAGACTACCTGCAGCAGTCCCTATTACTGGAGCTAAAGGACCAAGAGGAGCACATAGAGCAGTAACTATTACTGCTACAGCTACAGTCACTACAATCTCAAATACCCTGAAGAAACCTTCCCATCCATCCCAGTTAATCGCAGGGCCAGGGTCTTTTATGACATCTTTCTTTTCACGACCTGTATCATATGTATATTCTGTGATTTTACTTGAATGAGCTCCTACAGTATATCCACCAAAAGCCCATATTGCGCCTCCAATAATGGCTCCTATAGCAGCTCCAATAATGGCCCCTATAGGACCACCTATCAAAAACCCTATTCCAGCGCCTAAAGCTGTCAGGGCACCCATTAATCCTGCACCTGATTTATGCTCATGAAAATCAATCTCTTCTGTAACAGTCTTCTTAATCAATAATCCAGATGGATCATATTCGTAACTAATATATATAGTCCCATCAAAAGTATTCCCATCAGCATCTTCTCCATCTATCTGGCGTTTCGTCTCATTGCCAAGATTATCAAACTCTAACACATTAATTACACTATGTTCTAGAAATTCATTCTGTTCATTATAGTGATCCTCTTCGTAATGTAATAATTTCCCAGAGGAAGAATATCTCATATCGTACCTTACATATATTTCAAGCTCGCCTTTATCTTTATTGTATTCTATGAAAGTACCACTTTTAATTCTTCCCATAAAGTCATATGTTAGATTTTTGTGATCGTAAGGTATGGCGATGTCAGACCAAGTAGGACTTCCATTGGCATCATATATTACTCCTCTTGCATCATGCGCACTTATTTCAATGATATAACCCCATGTTTGATCGTAAAATACATCCACTTGCATTGTATAGCTATCAACACCCAATGTATCAGACAGATTATCGCCTGATCCAGACTGCTGCCATCCACTCATACGCCCTCTATACATTGGATCTTCATCATACTGATATGTCTTTGAAGCTTGGAACCAGCCTCCAAACTGACTATACATTCTGGCATACTCAGAAATTAACCTATTTTTATAAAGGAAGGGTTGTCCAAGGTTATCAGGATTGATTTCTCCGCAATCAAAACGCAATCTTACCTCTGCGCAATCTATAAGAACCCAGCTATCAGAAGCACCGGGAGAACCTTCAGGCAGGTCTTCACCTGCTGAACCAAAATTAAAACTACGTAAGCTATTATATAAATCATTCAATGCTGCGTAATCCGAGGATTCTAATCCAACATCTCCTTCACGTGAATCAACAAATTTTGCATTTCTATAGGTCTTGATAAATTCTCCTGTTGCATAGTTTCTTATTCCTTTTAGGCTTTCAACATTTGTAAGGACATTTATAATAATAGTATGTCCACCTGGTTCAACTACCGAATTAAGATATGAAACCCACTTTAAATTCCATCTCTCAGTTATAGTTCCCACTTTCATACGAGTAACAGGATCTCTTTGATAGTATATATTCTCTATAAAATAGGTTTGTGCCGGGAACATGCTAAAAAATTCATTGGCTCGCATTGAATCAGCTAATCCTTCGATATCAGTATATCCAAAAATTCTAGGGCCATGCATAGTTACTTTTCTCATACCAATTATCCTACCTGCATTTGGATCGCCTTCTTCTTCAGTGCGGATATAGGTTATCTCTTCATATTTAAATTCTGGAACTATTTCAGATAATGATAATACAAGCTCTCCTTCCAGGTAGCCATCCTGGTCTCTTTTAAATATTGTAATGGAATTATATTCTGCTGTGCGACTATCCACACCCCATTCATTGTAATATTCAGTTATGTAGCCAATCTTTACACCATTTATATTTCTATAAGGCTTGTAAATCTGCATGGTGTAATACTGCGGGGCAGCCATATTTATATCCCGAACCTCTGTTCCTATCTTGTATCCATCTTCATATAAAGATCTTGTCTCTTTTTTAGACTGCGGGATATAGCCTTTATAGCCATTGCCGCCTTTGTAAGCAAAATTCACAAATTCATCTGCAATCTCTACATGCTTTACAACATTAAGCTCACTGTCCCACTCAGAATATAAAATCTTTCTGCCTGTTACTAACTCTGAGTTCCTAATATGTTCAACTCCATCAACAATAACTTTATCGCTATAAAATTCGTACGAAACTATCTCAGTAACTAACCTCGTAGTTCCATCAACATCTTCTATATGCTTCCATGTTTCTTGTTTTGTCATAACTATTAAGCCGTGGCCAGGCACATATTCTGAAAGTGTAGTAACTAGTATCAATTTATAATCAGGGTTATTCTGGTCAAGGCTTACATTTTTCCAGGTTTTCTTGCGATCCTCTACAGTAGATTTCAACCATACACCTGTACCATCAGCACCTATAAATATATTATTAAATAACATACTACTCCATGAAAGCCCTACAGAAGGACATACAAAGTCTGAATTTACGCTTCGCTCAACTGCTTCTCCTTCATCATTAATTGTCTTCCATGTCTCTCTCATGGTAGATGGGATAAATCTTTCATTGTTATCTAAATCTATGCGATCCAATGAAAGCGTAACTCTGACAAGTTCCTCGGTGCCATCTTCATCTGCATCTTTATATTGCCAGTATAATTTATCTTGTGACACATAAATATATACCATTTCATCAGCACCTACTAGACCTATTCTACCTGTCCCTCTTCCTTTGTTATCCAAACCATCTCCTGAAACTTGCTGACCTATATAATCATAATTATCAATAACCATGACAACGTCTATATCCCCATCTTCATCTATATCCTCCGTAATCTTATATATATACTGGACGGATGAGAAAAATTCCTGCGGAGAATTTACATCTCCATAAGATGTAAAGTTTTCAACAACCTGAACTAACCTGTCATTCCTCATGTCATGATAGATAAATTGCTTTGTATCCTGTATGTGCTGGCCATTTAATATATAATATACCTTTACTACCTTAACCCTTCTTGTATCGCCACCCATATCTATCTGGACATCATCATGATAAATTTTCTGGTAATTTTCAAAATATGGCCTATTTCCAACACTTGCATAATTTTCAATGATCTGAACTATTTTACCTGCTTCTATTTTCTTATAACTATATTGCATTGAATCAACTATGTCACTTACTCCAGAAATTACATGATTTTCTATGACCGTTACAACTCTTCGCCTATTATCAGTCTTACATACTGTTGTAAATCTATAGATATGCTGGACATCTTCAAGATGCACATCAGTAGGATTGCCATTTACAGAGTAGTTATTTCTAACTACAGTTACCACTACTTCTTTAGTCTGGCGCCCTATAGTTTTTGTCATCTTTTCTCTATAGATATACTGTACATAATCCAGAAATTCTTCTCCTTCATCAGTTGCATAATAACTTTCTACAACTTGCACAAGCTTATTATCAAGTGCCTCGATCTCATTCATATAAATATACTGCACATTATCAACATATAGTTCTATTCCTACTTTAAGCATGTTTCGGACAACTGTGGCTATTCTATCTCTTCCATTTCTACTAATAGATGCTTTATAAATATACTGGATTGATTCTAAGAACTTTCCAGTGCCATCTTCAGTATAATAGGTAATATTTTCTATTACTTGTAATAACCTCTCCCTATCTTGTCCCTCTTCATCCTGATAAGTCTCTAGCCTGTTATATATAATCTGGATGCTTTCTCTTACAGGGGTTCCATTTATTTCTGTAAGATTTTCTATAATTCTCACGGGTTCTAACTGGCCATTACTATCTTCTGTTGCCCTTCTGTCCCAGTAGATATATTGGATAGAAGACACCCCTTCAATGTTATAATCATATATCTCTATAACCTTAATTATCCTTTCGCCTCCTGTTGTCTGGCGCCTGTCAAAATAGATCTCTTTCCTAGAAACTGGTGCATCGTTTATGCCAAATTCATAAGCTTCAACTATATTTACAAACTTATCTTCATCTTCATTAAATCCATAATAACTCTTTTCACATGAAGTCCAATAATCAATACCTGGTGTATATGTTAAGGTATATAGAATAACCTTATTCTCTCCTCTTATAGGTTCTACAGTCTTCCACATACGTCTTTCACTTACCACTAATCCGAATTCTTTAGCTATTATATGAGTTACAATCCTTGAACCAATATTTTCATTGGTTAGAGGATTAACCATATCTTCTAAATCTTTCCAAACCTCTTCTGTGGAAATAAGTAAATCATTCTGATAGGTTTCAACTATAGTAAATAACTTTTCTTTTGCCTCTTCTTCTTCTCCAACTATCCTTGTCTCTTTCCATGAAACCTGAGTAGAGACATGTATGCCTGCCTCAAAAATATCTACCACACTCTCTACATATTCATCGTTGTCTGATTTGCGTTTATATCTATATTGTACTGAAGTAGGCGCATCTAATCCCAACATAGGATCGAAAGTAGCAACCACTGTCTTTAGTATGTCATCGTTTTCATCAACCTCAGAATATTGCCATGAGATTTCTGTGCGAAATGCTCGATCCATGCCACTCTCAGCTCCAAAGTATCCCTGGTGTGTTATAGTAACAGTTACGATTCTCTCAGTTGGAGTATCTCTTTGCTCCTCTTCTTCTCTATTAAAAGGATTAGGCCATAAAGGATCCTCTTCTTCATCTTCAGCAGCCTGTGTTGAACCTACATCTTCTTTTGCATGATATACATATTGAATCGTTTCAACAATATCTACATCACCTGCCATGATTCTATATTCTATTACCTGAACTCTTCTCCTATCGCCTTGGTCATTTATCTCTCTTTCATCATAATAGATGTATTTCACAGAAGAAGCAGTATCCATGCCATATTCATAGTCTTCTACTACCTTTATAAGCCTAGAAGGAGATTCTTCTCCGCTTCCTTCGTTTATATAGTCATCTAATTCATCATAATATGACTTCTGTATAGAGGTAGGTTTTTCTACGCCAAATTCATATGTAATTACATAAGTAACAAATCTATCGTTCCCGCTTCTGACAGTCTCTTTATGCTTAAAGACAACCTGCTCTGAAACTAACTGACTAAATTCATAGTTTTCTATATGAGTTACTATCTTTTCTCCAAAACTATCATCCTCATTCAAAGGATCAGAAACATCCTCTTCCTTAGTCTTCCATATCCTCTGGAATGTCTTTACAGCATTAGAAAAATCTCCTTCTTCTAGAGCACCATCCGGAATGCCTTCATAGATTACTTTATATGTAGCAATAACGTCTCTACCATCTATCAGTTCTTTATGCTTCCATTCGTGCTGGATATAGATAAGCTGGCCAAACTCATAATGCTCTGTCTGGATAATAACCTTCTGATCTTGTGAACTGCCATCTATAGGACTACTTACATCATTTATAACCTTTTTCCAAATCTCCTCAATAGATAAAGCCTGATCAAACCCCATCTCAAAACTTTCTATAATAGTAATAGGAACTGTTTCACCTTCTTTTTCTCCTGTCGTTCTATAAGAGAGCTGCATAGAAACAGGCTTATCTAATACTCCTAAATCATAATATGCGCTTACCTTCTTAAGTATCCTTCCACCATATTCTTCATCAATAATAAAGTAATCCTTTTGGACCTGTATCAAGAAAGCTGAATTAAATTCTCCAAGATCATTCAATCCGTCTTCAAAATTTCCTTCATACTGTTCTATTACAGTAACTATGCGCTTATCTGTTGCCTCAGGATCTCGTGGATTTACTACTACAGACTCATCGTATTTATGATATATATATTGAACTGATTCAGCAAAGAGTTCCCCGCCTGAGACAATAAAGTTCTCTACCACCTGCACAACCCTTTCAGTCTCATCCTCATCAGAAATCCTCCTACTGTCATAATATAGATACTGTTTACTTACGGCCCCTTCCATTCCATATTCAAAATGTTCAACCACCTTTACAACCCTATCTACACCAATAGCCGTAGTAACTTCTCTATAATATATCTTCTCTGTGGAAACAGGCTCCTGTATATCTAGCATTGGCTCATAATTTTCAATAATCGTGGATAAATCTTCACTCCTATAAGTCTTCTGTATAGCTGTCATTGTAGCACTATTAAGACCTGAATCCGTCAAATCTAAATCACCTTCATAGGTAACAGTATAGGTAAACAGTGTCTCTCCATCATAATGCTTCCATGTCCTCTGCACTGAAACTAATGTACCTATAGCATAGTTTTCTATCTGCGTTATGAGCTTACGGCCTTGTGATTCTCCTGTTACAGGGTCTCTCCGATCATCTTTGATAAACTTCCATATCTTCTGCTGGGAATAGGATTCTCTGAGACCATAGTCATAAAAATCTACTACTGTAACGACTACATTTTGTCTGTGTCTTTGAGTCGGTTCCTTATAGGTAGCCTGTATGGATATAGGTGTCTCTTCCAATCCCAGCTCAAAATATAAAGTCAATCTCTTTAGTTTTCCATCATGAATAATTGAATACTCTTTCTGTATTTGAGTTATAAATGCACCTTGATATTCCCCTTCTTCAAGGCCCTGACTAAAATCTCCTTCTAAAGTCTCTGTCACCAGGATAACTCTTGGTGCAACTATCTCATAATTATCCAAATCAATAATTGCACTTTCAAGTTTATGATATATATATTGGATTGACTGTACAAAATCAACACCACCAACATCTATAATATTTTCAATCACCTGAATAAATCTCTGGCTTCCATCAGATAGTTTTCTCTCATCATGGTAGATATGTTGTTTTAATACAGGATCTTCTATTCCGTATTCATAAACTTCTATTACCTTTACAACCCTCTCCCTATTAGTTCCATCTGAAACCCTAACATTATCATAATAAATCTTCTGTTTAAATATGTAGTCAGTTAAAGAAAGTAAAGGTTCGTAGTTTTCAATAATAGTCACATAATCTAATATATTTGTTCTTGCGTTCTGAAGACCATTTATATATCTCCTTAAGTCACTGATTAGTGAACTCAATTCAGGAATAGCGCTTCTTGCGCTTCTCCTACCTCGATCCATGCCTCGTCTAGGGGTTTCTTGGACTCCTACTCTTCTTACGCTACGCGTAGGCTCAGGTAATGCCCTAATATTTAATAAAATATCTAATACATTATCTGCTATTCTACTTCCCAAGACAGATGCCAGATAATCTCTAAATGAATCTAACTCTTGATCACTAAGGTTTCTTATGTAATTAAGGGCTCCTCTATCATTAGATGTATCATCATCAAGAAGTTTCAAAATAGCATCTATAAGTTCACCTGGCCCAGACAATAGGTTGTACATCTTCTGCATATTTGTATATATACCGAATTCATAAGTATCTGTATAAGTAACTATCGTATGCATACCATTAATAGATTCTCTTACTTTCCATGTAATTGTCTCTGAGACAGCTTCTTCCATATCCAATTCATATGTCAGGATATGAGTTTCAACACGGTTATTATTTCTATCGAATTCCTTCCATAGTTTCTGGGTAAGGACAGGTTGTTCAAATCCGAATTCTCTTATCTCGATAACTGTAATAACAGCATCTCTTCTGTTTACCCTTCCTTGTTCTTTATACCCATATTGAGTACTTATCGGTGCACTTACTCCTGGTTCATAAGACTCAGTGACTGCTATAGTTTTACCATCTTCCAAAGTCCAATATTCTTCCTGCCGCCTTACTAAGAAAGTATCCTGGCCAGAAAAATCTCCTACATAAGTCTCAGTTACCTTAATAAGTCTTCCTCCTACAAGGATACCCTCACCCACTATACTAAGGTATCCTACTGAAGCGTCAAAAGCAGATACAGGTGGGACTTCTACTTTATGGTAAACATACTGTACTGATTCCATAAACCCTGCGCCATCCATACCAAAGATATTTTCTATTACCTGAGTAAGTCTAGCTCCATCTTCTGTAGCCCTCATATCAAAATAGATATACTGTGTAAGCATTGGAGTTTCAAACCTAAACTCATAATTCTGAACCACCTTTACAACCCTACGAGGGGCATTCGGGCTAGTAGTATCTACCTCATCATAGTAGGATTTCTGCGTTGAAATAGCCTCAACCATGCTTATAAATGGGTCATAAGTCTCAGTAACTACTATAAAGGTATCGCCATCCTCTGCTGATTCTTTATATGTACGGATTTCTGTTGTAAATTCTGTAGAAGTTTCTGGTCGGATATCAAAAATACGAGATATTGTAATTACCTTATCATCTTCAAACGTCCTAAAGACCTCCATGCGCTGAGTCATCAATTCTTCTATTTCATATGTTTCATATACTGTAATAATAAAGTTATTACCTGCTTCATCCTGTCCTAGCTTATTATATATATACTGGGTGGATGTAAGGATCTGTCCCAACGTATAATTCTTTATCTCTGTAAGGACAACCTGGTTATTACCCCTAACATCTATTGATTTTCTGATATATTGCCTTGAGATAGGCATATCTAATAATTCTGGTGAATAGCTCTCTATAACCCTTGTTACAACATCATCTTCTGGCTGTACAATTGCATATTGCTTCTCTACGCCAACCAGTATCCTACCGCCTTCTATATCAAAACGGCCTTCATATACTTCTGTTACTGTTAAAATGTCATTGAATACATTTCTTTCTTTATATATATATTTCAATGATTCTACAAACCTTGTGTCACCTACTTCTACAATGGTCTCTACTACTTGAGCCAATACATCCTGGCCTCTTACATTACTGATAGTATCCCAGTAGATATGCGTTACAGAATCAAGGATATCATTCTCATCCAGTCTCCCATTGAAATTTGCATCAAGGTATGTCTCAGTTAGTTTTATAAACCTCATTTCTCCTTCAATGTTTTCCATCCTTGATGCATACTGCTTTTGTATGCTGTCAAGTAAAAGCTGGCCATCTAAAGATGTATAATTTTCAACTATAGTTATTATTGGAATTTCGTTGAATCCAGGATCCTGATTTTCTACCTTATAGCTATATGTTACAGAAGTCTCTACGTCTAATGTAGGTACATCGTAGAACTTGGTTACTGTAACTAATCCATGCTCTTGCGTATGTTCTCTATAAGTCATGGTCCTTGAAGAAGCTATGTCACTTCCAGGTACTTCAAGAATAAGCGTCATTGTAACAACAGCATGCCTTTCACCTATCCTTCTATGCTCCTTCCAGACCTTCTGTGTAGAGCTTAATATGCCTAAAACACCTTGTTCTCCTAATTCCCAAGTTTCTATAATATTGACCTTTTCCAAATAACCATCTCTATTTACATCCTCTGCAGTATTCCAGATTATCTGAGTATTAAGGTATATTGGTTCTGCGCCAGGAATACTTTCATAATTTTCTATCCTCTGATGGCGTCCTTTTTCAGCATCTATTTCTTTATAAATTCTCTGTAAATTCGTTTCTAGAAATTGACCTCTTCTATTATCCCCTATCCAGGTAAGATAAGTAACTTCTGTATAAAGTTTCCTTGTTCCTTCATCATTGAATATGTCTTCTGTTATCTTCCTTCCTGTTCTTATTTCAGTCCTTCCTATAATCTCGTATGTATCAACAATAGAACCCACTACCACGCCACCAATAACATCATCCTTCCATACAAATGTTGTTTCTTCCCTGGTAGTTTGCGTAAATCCAAGACCCATAATATATTCATATATGTAAGTAGTCTGACCTATAATGTTACCATTTCGATCTCTATTAAATCTGACATTATACTGATATAAAGGTACCCACCATCCGCCTAGTTCAGGGTCATATATAAAATAATTCCTCTCTCTTTCACTAAAATCTCCTCTATCTAGATTGTTAACATAGTGATATGCATATACATCCCAGGTATTTGAAGAACGATCATGGACAACATAATTTCTATTGGCTAGTCCTTCTACAGATCTGGAATTTATATCAGAATCTATCCCTGTAAACATAAATATGTCTTCTAGATTCTTTATTCCTAATTCTGAAGTATATATATTGATTAAACCTGAGTCTTTTATAGGTTCGCCAAGGAATTCTTGAGTATATTGGTAGGTATCTTTAAAGGCAGTTGATGATAGTGCTTCTTCTATATCATCTCTTTCTGGTGTAGGTGGAGCCCTATCTCCCAGTGTAGGTATATCTGGTTCCTGAGACTGCGTAAAGAACTTATCTTGTATCCAGCTAATTACATTATTTAATATTTGATTGCCAGGCTGAACACCTCTATCCGGTACAGCCATTATCTCATCTCCTCCAGGGATTTCTCCAGGGCCGATTGGTGGAGCACCTGGCGCCTGCTGTGGAAGGTTGTAAAGAACGTTGCGTAGAAATTCTTCTCCTACTTCATCTCCCCATCTTTCGCCTTCATCAAGAGTAGGATCATAAAAATACCATGTTTCGGTAAGATTACCATTTCCATCCAAAGGATTCACTATGCAATAATTTAATCTGCGCTCATCTTCATTGCCTGCCCACTGATTTAAATCATTAAGTTCAGGTAAATCATTCCATGCACCTTCACCATCTTCTCCACCATTAGGATTCCACGTATTACGTGAATATTTAATCATATAAAAGCCATTTTGATGTTCATCATCATACATAACCCCTCTCATATGAAATTCCATTACAGTAGGCGTACCTGGTTCTGAATATTCTATTCTCATGGTTGTTTCGGACCAAGGGGTTTGGTGTTTATTATTTTCACTATGCTCAAGATATTCTTGGCCATCTTCGTCAAATGCATACCAATCTACAGTACCCCTATTTATAGCTGTAGATTCATAACTTTCAACCTCTCCTTCATTAAGGCCTATTTCCCTTCTCTTATCAAATGCAGAAGCTTCTACTTTATGTATCTGTTCATATCTATCATCATCCTCAGTTTCTGTATCTTTGCCAGCTATTTGTTCCCTTGCCCACTGGTCAGAATAGCTTTCGCCATTTTCTTCAACCACATACTGAGTTATATTATCATTATTATCATAGGTAAGATTTGTTTCCTTTCTATACCTGCCATAACTCCAGTTCTCCTCGTCAGGATTAAGACCATCTTCTCTATCGCCGCTAAGGTCTAATTCTCCATCATTATTTACATCTGTATAGCTACGAGTACATTCAATATATTCCTTTGTAATGTTAATAATATTTCTGTCATTTTCAATTCCATCTCCATTTTTATCTGTATTGGCATCTTCCCATTCCCAACTCATAGATTTTGTTGACCAGGTAGTTACTCTATCAACACCTTCACCTCTAGTAATCTTTTTCTGGAATCTATATCCAATAATATCTCCTGGCAGGTCCTTGAGGTTAAGGTCATTAAGATCCTCTGGTAATTCTCCTTTATAGTCCAGGGAAATCAATGCTATAAGATCATCCCCATCATATATAGCTGTCCATATTCTATATTTACCGTCGCCTAAATCCTGCAGAAACTTTCCATTGCCTAAATCTGTCAATCCATATTCTTCTTTAAATGCATCCCAATCATCCATTCCATAATGATTTCTACCTTCTTCCCACTCATCAAGAATATCATCATAATCATCTGGCAAGTTTTCAGGTACTATTACCCCTCCTACTTGATCATCTCGTGCAGGGCCACCTTGTCCTTCCATTCCTAATAACTTATCTATACCTTCTTCTCCACGCAATAATCCAGCCATTTCATTCATTATATCTGCTATATCTGAAATATACGCTCCAGAGAACCTCCAGCCTTCAGCACCCGGCAGTAATTCATAGAAATAATCATCATAGCCATTGATCTTTCCATCATTACCCCTTGAATAAGTACGTACCATCTTAGTCCTGAATTCTGCGTCTCCTATATGTTCTATTGTAACAGTCTCCTGGCCAGTAAGAATCCCTTGTTCATCCCTTAGCATAGTAGTTATAGTAGTAGTCCTGAATGTAACACGTTGGCCATCTAGGCCTTCTACTATTAAATCAGTTATGCTGGTAGTCTCTCTTGCAAAGGCCCTACCATGTACAACCTCATATTCTGTAGTAGTCCTAGTAATATATCTAAAATCATTCAAACCTGCAAACTCCCATCCTATTGTAATAGAACCTCTTAATCTAAGGTCATTAGGATCGCGCCTTCCTTCTACATCTCTATCTCTTATAGCAGCCTGCATAGCATCTGTTATGTTAAGATCTGTCTCAGATAAATCTGTCATATCCCTTACTACTCTACCTTCCATTCTATCGCGAGCCGGGCCTTGTGGACCTACAATGATTTCATAATCAGCAGCACCTACCCTGAAATAATCATCTCTTAGTCCATCATCATCTTGTCCTCGGCCGCGACCTCCATCTTGACGCATATCTTCAAGAATATCTAAAATTTCTCTTCTGAGTGTATCTGAGGATAGATCCCTAAGGTCAATTCTCACTTCATCGCTTGCCCCTATCAAGTGTCCATTCTCATCATAATCATAATGTATGCCGCTAAGTGATTTGTAAGTCGAACCATCAATATTTGTACCTGTTGTCACAGTCACACTATCGCTTGTAAACACCCTTCCTTTTATAAAGGTATATATATTATTAGTAATAGAGGTATACCAATTACCGAATAAATCTACTCCTATGGTCAATGTGCCTCTATCTGTAAATTCAATTACAGGCTCATCTCTATCTATAGGGCCTTCGACTACATCTCCAGGATATTCAATAGGTCCTGTCCATCTATTTATATCATCTCCTCTAACTGTAACTTCTTGTTCTTGGGCATCCATGATACGCCATGTACCCTGCCTCCAGTCTGTTCTTGCAGATATGGCCTGAGATACTTGAGATAAGTTACTTATTGATGATCCAAAGGTATACCTGATATTAGATACACTTACGAATCTATTGCCAAACATATCTGTGCCAATTGTCGGAGTTAAAGCAGTATATGCCCTCAAGACATATCTCATACGATCATCATCGCCTGTCTCAGTGGTACACTCAACTGTACCTGTTTCTGTAGGTATAGTTATGGTATCTATCTCAGTATCTACTGTCTCTTCAGCATCCGCTATCCTATATTCATCAGGAGATGTTATATGTTCTTCAAGTAATCCTCCAGCATCCGTATCCACAAGTCCATGTTCAAATGTACCTATATCGCCTAAAACGCCTATGCCATCTACACCTTCTTCTACTGCGCCGATTTCAGGAACAGCATCTATTCCTCCATCATCTGCTCCATCGTCGACTTCATCGCCAAGTACACCACCATCATCTACCTCACGATCATCATTTTCACCTTCTGCGTCACCTCTTTCGTCTTCCTGACCTAAATCCAACCTGACTGTAACTTCTAATTCATCAACATCCACGATATGCCAGATATCCCTTCCATTAGCCCTTTCAATCTCATCTGCTGACATATTATCTATATCTGTGCCAAACCCATATTCTGTCTTAGACGCACTGACATATTCACTATCAAACATATCCTTGCCATTTGTCAGGCTCTCAATAGTATATGAAATCATGACATATGCATCGTGGTTATTGATTTCCTGGATATCATATTCATAGGTAGTAGTACTAGTAGTTGCATAGTTAGAGCCTAATCCTGAATTGTCCCAGCCTGTTGTCCTTGTAACAGTCTCTTCTGTAAATGTACGGTTACCCCAAATCCTTAATTCACTTATGCTCGTAGTGGTATATTCTCCTCCGAATATGTCTCTTCCAAAGCTAATGCTACCTTCAAACTCAAGAAATTCACCCTCTCTCCAAGGATTATCCAGTCTGACTTCTAAATTATTAACCTCTCTAATTCCCCAGACCGGCCTTCCTGGATCTTCAACACCTTGCTCTTCTAATAAATCATTTATCAATCCATATATGTACTCTATTCTGGACGCACTTATATATTCTGCCCCAAAGAAATCCTCCCCTTCAGTAACACTATGCGTCTCAGACCTTGTAGTAAGGATATAATTTTCACCTTCAATATTTGTAAATTCAAAATGATATATATCTAAATCTGCGTCATATTCACTATTGTATTCGTATATTGTGGTGGAAATAGTTTCATATGTCCCGCCGAATGCATCCTCTCCTGTAGCAGTTGAATGTGTTTCCATAACTATTGCACGATTAGCAACAATCGCATAAATAGAATCTGTTGTTGTCGTATAGCTTGCTCCGAATATATCCCAGCCGAGCGTAACGCTACCAGCATAGGTAAGTTCTTCTCCATCTGGATTTTCTACTGTTACTTCGAGTGGAGTAATTTCACTAAGTCCCCATATAGTTCTATCTCCTCTATCAAACATGCCCTGCTGGTCAAGGTATTCATCTATAATACCGTATTCATTCTCAAGCCTACTGGCATTAACATAACTTGAGCCAAATATATCTATGCCAGAAGTTCTATTCTCAGTAATAGTCTCTGTAAGAAGATATAAATTCCTATCATCTATTTCATGCTGAGCATATACATTGGTAATTGTACTTCTAGCTGTATATTCTCCTCCGAATGCATCAAAACCATGATTTGTTGAAACAGTTTCACGTGCCATTAATCTATTATTTACATTTTCATATCTGGTATTGGAATCAGTGCGGTATGTACCACCCCAAATATCTTCACCTACAGTTACTGATTCAGTAAGGGTCTCTTCCTCTAACAGATAAGCGTATAATTCTCTAACCATACCATTGGCTTCTACTTCTCTTAAGCGTCTATCATAGGCGTAAATAGTAGTAGAAGTTGTGTGATAATTTTCCCCAAAGAGGTTTTCGCCTTCTGTCTCAGATACAACTGTTTCTGCAAAGGCCCTATTCTTTATAACAGTATAAGTTGTATGAGATTCTGTAGTATATGTTGCACCCCAGATGTCACTGCCTGTTGTTTCGGTATGAGTGGCACCTCCTAATAGAGAGGCGAGTACTTGTATAATTCTCCCATGAGCCCTTATTTCTACTAAGTCTTCATTATAAAAATAGGTTGTAGTAGATTCTGTATGGTATCCCTCTCCGAATAGGTTTTCGCCTTCTGTGGTAGATGTTACCTCTAAAGCAAAGGCCTTGTTGTTTATGATAGTGTGGGTTGTCTCTGATATCGTAGTGTATGTAGCTCCCCAGATATCACCGCCTATATTTTCAGAGGTGGTTTCTGCTGACAATAATTCTCCGCGTACTCCATTAGGGGCATCTTCTATATCATAATATTCATATGTAGTAGTTGATTCTGTAGAATAATATTCTCCAAATCGATTTTCAGAAACCGTATTAGAATGAACTTCTTTTGTTAAGAAGTGTTTACCGTTTAATATATCATAAGTAGTAACTGTAGTTGTAGATGCCTCACCATTGAAGATATCTATACTGGTAGACGATGTCCTTATAGCTATCTCTGGTTCTAAAATATTTAGTCTTGCTACTGATTCTTCAGCCCATTCTACTTCTTCCTCTACTATATTAAAGATTTCTATATTGCGTATGCGCTCTTCACCTTCAGCATCTCTATCAACTACTATATAATGGAATAGGTATGCAGAATGATCTTCAGCCTCATCAGCATCTCCTGTTGTCCAAGTTGTCATATCTTCATCGTATTGCTGAATTGAAGTATAACCATCAGACTCCCATGAACCACCAAAAAGATCTTCACCGCTAGATGAAGTAACTGTAGTAATCGCATCATATATCATCATTCCATCATGTTCATCAGGATCTTTATATCTATATTCAACTTCTGTATGTGTGGTGCTGGCTGTACCAGAAAGGTCTGTAGTAGTAGTATCTGATGCAGATTCCATGATTACCAATTTACCCTGTACTATCTCATAAACCGTAGTTGTATCTGTGGAGCTTAGATTGCCAAAGATATCTAATCCAGTAGATGTACTAGAGACTTCTAGAAGAACACCTTCTCTTATCTCAGCATTACGTCTATCAAATATCTGTATGGCATCTCCTACTGG
>CAZMID010000018.1:0-26443 GCA_964566255.1 uncultured Planctomycetia bacterium
AAAGTGCCCAAAAAAGAGCTTTTAACAGGCCTTCTTACAGACGCATTGCGCAATACAGAGATGTTTGAAGTAATTGAAAGAAGCGATATCAACGAGCTTATACGTGAAATTAATTTCCAAGATTCCCAATGGGTAAAGAAGGAAAAGATAAATACCTTAGGTAACATCTTTGGTGTCCAATATGTATTAACCAGTAGCATCCTTCGCAATGAAAACAAAGAGAAGATAGGTAAGAATTACTATACCATAGCTATGAGAATGTACAATGTTAATACAGCTGAGATAATTTCTTCTTCGATTAGCAATCGACCTTACCTTAAAGACGCAGTAAATAAAGCGGTTAATGATTTGGCTGCGCAGGTAGAATCTAAAGCATGGAGTTGCAGAATTGTTGGTGTTAGCGATACGGGAATTCATATTAACGCTGGACTAAAAGATAAATTGGAGAAACGAGATATATTTTACGTTTATAGAATTGAAGATGAAATTATGGATCCACAAACAAGGGAAAGCTTAGGCTTTGGCAGGAAGAAGATAGCATTGATAGAAATCGAAGAAGTTTTAGATGAAAATTTATCTCGCATCAAGGTTTTAGAGAAGTACGAAAACATAGTAATTGGCGATATTGTTTTAGCGGAAAGAATTGATAAAAAGGAAAAATCCGAGCTAAAATTATGGAAAGAAATATATGGTACCCAGAAAAAGGATAAAGATATTTCAGATGAAGATATGGAGAAATATTCTCTAACGTCCTACAATTTTTCACCGGAAGATATAATGGAACAGTTTGGAAGCTCAATTGTTAAAATACAAACCGATATAGGGGCCGGGAGTGGTTTTATTGTAACTGTAGAAGGTTCTATAATTACTAATTTTCATGTTATTCAGAATGCGAAATTCATAAATGTAAAGATGATAGAACATAATAAATATTTTACTGACATCCAGGTAGTTAATGTAAACCCAGCAAGAGATATTGCTTTATTAAAGATCAACAATGCGGAAGAAGGGTTAGATTCTGTTACATTAGGCGATTCGGATAATATAAAGATTGGAGAAAGAGTTATTGCTATTGGAAATCCGGAAGGACTTGAGAATACAATTTCAGATGGATTAATAAGCGGAATAAGAGAGGTAGGCGATATCAAACTTATACAGACAAGTGTTCCTGTGACACATGGTAGCAGCGGAGGTCCATTAGTAAACATGCAAGGTGAAGTAATAGGAGTGGTAGCGGCAGGCCTTGAAAAAGAAGGCAATCTTAATTTTGCAGTTCCTATAAATTATGTCAAAGAAGAGCTTCTTTAGGTAGCAAATTTAGTAAGCGATCTCTAATCTTTAAGCATTAATCAAGCCTACAAAATCAAAAAACTCCTATTTTAGTAGCAGACGTCCTATTTTGGTACAGCCTGCGGCAGGGGAGATGTTGATAGGAAAAAGGAGGTTTTATGGTTTTTAAAGAACAGATGTTTGCTAACTTTTTAGGTTCGTTGCTTGGTTTTATCTTTGCTATCGTACTTTTTTTAATTACAGGTTTTATACGAAACAAGATAGTCAACAAAAATATCAAACGACATCTTAAAAGAGAATTTAAATATGACATTTCTTTATTGCAGGAGTGGATTGATGAAATAGATAAAATTCTAAGAAAAATTACAGCATCCGACATAGCTGTTTATAGCTATCTAAAATATTCGCTTTTTCAAAGATATTTTATGCAAGAAGCCTTCAAGTTAGGTATAATGTATGAATTATTTAGTGACGAAGATATATCAAATTTAAACTATATGTTAGTACACTGTGATACTGGGGGAGAGCAATATGTTAATTCCTTTCTTCCTAAATGGAGAAAACAAGAAATTGATAAAAAAGAAGCTTTAATAAACTTTGAGTTTCAAAAGGAAAGACTTGGAGAGTATAAAAAGTATCTTGAAAAATTATTAAAAGTACTTAAATAAGGAAAAAAATGTAAATGAGTAAATTAGATAAAATCCAACGATTATTACCTCAATACTCCCACAAAATCGCTCAAAAGTACCTTATTATGGGAGCTGTGGGGAATATTAGCCTGAGGCAGGGGAGATGGGCGTGGATTAAGCGGTCTGGGGCTTGGCTTGAGAGAGCTAAGCCAAGGGACTTTTTGAGGGTGAATATTAGGCATCCGAAGCCCAAAATAGCCAGGAAAATCAGTAAGGAAATAGATCTACATTTAGGCTGTTATCTGGCAAGGCCGGATATTAAGGCTGTAATTCATACGCATCCAAAGATTGCCACAGGATTATCAGATATATTATAGGCCAGGTCAAAAGACATGGCAAAGGCTGTCAAAAAGGCCATTAAAAGGGCTAATGCAGTGCTAATGGCTATCCATGGATTAGTTACTGTGGGGTGTAGCTTGAGGGAGGCCTACCAGCGCACTTTGGCCATTGAAAAAGAGGCAAAAAGGATAGTTTTAAAAGCGTTTGGTGTATAGGGGGAACAGATTGCTTCGCTTCGCTCGCAATGACGAGGTTTTGGACCCTAGAAACAAGGGTCTTTTATTGTGAAGCTAAAGCGCCTATAATGTATCTTATGTTAACTAGGCTATATGGGATAAAGGCGCTGGGGTTTATATGGCACTTCCTGCCGCCTAGGTATTTATTAGCTCCTACTAACCTGTCTTTTTATTGGGATTTTTTATTTATTATGAAGCTTTTAAGGCTTTAATTATTGTGCTTGTGGTTTTATACTGACATCTCTGCGGAAAAGGTCATATTTGGCTCTATATTGCTAAATACCAGCTTCTCCCCTACCATGGTTATTTTTTACCCCTTATAAACCCATTGACCCTTTTTTAAGGGTCAATATAAACCTAACCGCTTTTCTCAATAAAAAAATGCCCTGTTTTTGATCTCATATTTTTTCCCGTAATGGTATAACTTACTTTGTAGCCATTTTTTTCTAGGCTTTGGAATTCAATAAATAATGGATTTGCCCCAAATGCCAATATATTGTTTAAAGATCCATAAAACATGTAAGTGTAGTCTTTATTTGGCAGATGTACTTGCCATCCCTCACCCGTTTTTATATTTAATCCATCTTGAAAGCGTAAATGTAGCGTGCAGTTTTCAATACTGTTAATATTAGTGTTAAGCACTGCTAAATATAGTTTCTGACCTGAATACATACGAACAGGAACTGTCTTTGAAATCTTCCTAACAGGATCGTCTTGTGTCGCGTGTTCATAGCTATGCCCATATGCATACCTTAAACATAGGTAGACCTTATTTGGGTTTATTGAGCTTATAAAGATCCATATAAGATAGGATGCAACAACGCCCCCTACAATTGATATAAATAGATCATATCCTAAAGAGTGGTTTCTCAGAAACACTGTAATATTTTCTCTGTTTTTAGCTATAAATTCATCGATTGGCATTATATCTTATAATATTCCACTTATCCCTGTATTCTTCCATCCAGTTAGATGAGATAGATGAAGAATCTGGATAAAATGGTCTGATTCTTCTCATTTTCGTGTCATTTCGCTTTTGCCCCTTGCGACCAAGGGTTGATTTCCAGTCTTTATGGGACTGTTTCAATATTGCAGCCACTTTCTTGGATGGGATAATAAAAGTTGTTGGCTGTTTCTTATCAGTCCATTGTTCTGGCAAAGTAACAAAAATATAATACAAATTGTCAATAGCTATAGCTTCGTGCTTCTCGTTCATCATCCAACCATTATCAGCTGATCTGCCTTCAGTACGTGTTTTAACTTGAATTTGAAAGTTACTTTTTCCATCATTGCTCATTGCAATAATATCCACCGCATTAGTATTCTCCGGGGCTAATCCTACAATAAAACCTAAAGTAGTCAGTCGAGCAATAACATAATGTTCACCAATCGATCTAACCTGTGCTTGAAGTAATTTTGGCATTTTAATAGCTCCCGCTTTCATGGCCTTAACTTGTAGCGTTTTGGACGCTCCCTATCAACCTCTCACCTGCTGTAAATTGTACCAAAATAGGACGTCCGCCACTTATATTTATTACATCAATATTGAAATTTAGAGCGCTTTTTGTTCTCTTGCAAATTTCACGCCCTTATCGATATAAGCATGTTGGTCAGCTACCCACTGCCATATCTTGTCTAAACCTTTACCAATTGCCCAACTATCAAAGAATAAATTTGCTATTCCCTCAGGATCACTAAAAATTTTGTGCCCTTTATATTGTATTTTATCTTTTTTATTCTTGTCTTTCATATGGGTACATGCTCTTCTAATTCCATTGATATTTGCTACCTCCAACACTTCTGGATTTACTTGTTTCCAATTTTGCAAAATGGGTTTAAGCAGCCTGTACTTCTGTTCAAATCCCATTTTGCCAATTTCTTTCCACATGTCTTCTTCGGTTTTTTCTATCTCAGTATCGGTTGTTCCTTTAGGCGTACAGTAAGTCAGTAACTTATAAATAATTCTATCAAGTCTTGTTTCACAATTTTGATGTATTTCTTGCACAACAGATTTTATTATATGTTCCTTTTCTGAAAGATTAGAGCTCCAGTCTCTTACATAATTAAGTATAGTGCTAGGATCTTTTATTCCTAGAATCTCACTCGCTTTAAACTCTTTGTTGTTCATGTAATCCACCTATTATCAAATATATATAATAATCTTTAGGCCCGCTTACTGCCTCATATTTTTAATCTTTCTATTCTTTTGAATACTTTTCTCGAATTTACTAGCGCAATATTAAACATCTTGCAACAAATTTTCTTGATATCTTTTAGTTCTCTATTATGCTTTTCTAAAATTTTTATTTTTTTATTTCTTTTTTTAAAGTACTTTCTATGAATGTCAGGAGGTAAGGCTCCATAAAAACCCTTATAAAAACTGTTTCTTTCGTCAATAACGTTTTTAGGTAATAGATTATTAACATAGCAATAATTATCTGTAACATCAAAAGTTACCAAAACTTCTTGCAGGTAGTCATTTATTAAATTATCCAACTTTCTATCCCCTATCTTATTTGAACCTGTTGTGGCATTTACTAAGTTAGCAAGGATATTCCAGGTAGTAGCCAATAAATCAGGACTTCGATTCATAGAATAATTTATCATAGCAAGCTGTATATCTGTATTAAGTTTTCCTATCAGGCTATCGATAGGGATTATGCAGGATGAATAGTATTCTTTTTTTCTCTTTATTTTTTGAACCCAAATGCTTCCAAATATCCCCGCTAAAGAACCCAGCAGTCCTGAAGAAATCCCAATTATAACTGATAACCAAAATATGTCTTTTGTCATCTATGAGCTCCTTATATTTTCACTTCCTCGTACCGTTTTGGATGCTCCCTATCAAGCTCCCCCTGCTCTAATTTCTAACCTGTCAAAATCTAACCCGGTTAGATTAAACTTATATTTTCCATATATTCTTGCCTGCGCGTTTAAAAGACGAAAGATTCGGATCTCTACGTTTTTGTCTTTCTATAATAGGCTTTAACTTATCATAACTAGTCTGCCAAATCTCACATAATTTATATCTACGGTCAAGTAAAACAAGAAGCGCATAATCAAATTTATGTTTTGAAAATCTACTTGTACGCCCTTTATCGCTAGGTAACCTTTCAGATTCACTCCTGCGACTTTTAATTTGGACGCGTTTGCCTTGTTTGTCTATAGCATCAAAACCTTTTGAGCGCGGGTCAGCTACTAATTTAAGGTCAAGTTCATGGCATGCTAATACTTCGCCAACTTCGGCTGTAATACCAAGCTTTCTCCTTCCTTTAGTCAATGACTCATATTCAATGGCTACCTTTGTCACTGATTCTATCTTATTAATAAGCTTACCATCTATTGTAATTGTTTCGACATTTGGCATATCTAGATCCTCAATCGGGAACCTCCCCCTTATCTTTAATTAAATCAACGCCATCCTCGACACCAAAACTATATTCTTCTTGTACGGTTTTTGAATGCTAACATCAAAGCGTCTATTCCACATTTGAATCTTTTTTAATTATTACTTTCTCAATAATTATTTCATTTTTAGTGATCCTTATCAAGTCTCTCTCTATTACCTGATATAGTTTAAGTTGCATATCTTGAGGTAATGTTTTAAATTCCTTCAAATTATCAATCACTAATCTTAACTTTTCATTTTCTAACTTCCCCCTCTCTACATCAAGACAATTAGATTCCCTATTTAACTTCCAATCCCGAATAAGTTTTAATAGCTCCGTAAAGGCCTTTATGACTTCAGCGATCCCTTTTAAATCAAGACTAATAGGTGATTCTTTGCTGATTTTTAATACTTCAAGCCTATTCTCTCTTTTTATGTACTCTCTATAATGTCTACGATAAAAAGAACTAGCTATAAACGACTTATGATCTTTATGGTAACTTAACAATAAAATCCTGTCATACAAATAAACTAAATCTTTCATGAAATTAGCGATATTTTCAAGTGTAGGATAACCATGGCATTCTTTAGCTACTAATGAGATTGTTATGTATTCTTTTTTGCTCATCTTTACTCCTCACATCTACATGTACCCAACTACTATTGTAAATAAATTCTTTAAAAATGGAGTCAGTATGCCTGGGTAATTTTACATAAAGTATTAAAAAATGCGTAATCTTGTATTATTAACCATTCTCCCCTATTGTTATATTTATTATACTGCTAAATAAGCAGTAATGCAATTTTAAAAAGAAGCCCTTGACACACGGTCTTTTTAAGATATACTATAAGTATAAATTAAATATGTGGCGTGTTTGAAGGGGGAACCTCCACAATAAAAAAGTAAAACCTTCGCTGAAAAGGCGAAGGTTTTTGTATTTATAGCATTGGATTGTTAGTATGGAAAATAACTCTATTAAAAAATACTCGAGATCAGGGATAAAAAACTGGCCTAAAGATGAACGCCCGCGCGAGAAATTAATTAGACATGGCGAGCACCATCTGTCTAACACCGAACTATTAGCAATTCTTTTAAGAAATGGTGTACCAGGGCAAAGTGCTATAGACCTAGGCCGAAGCATTATTCTTCGGTTTAAATCTTTTCGTAATATGAGTCATACTGACTTGTCTACTTGGAAACAGTTTAAGGGGGTAGGCATTGCGAAAATCGCACAAATAAAAGCAGCCATTGAAATAGGTAGACGGCTTAATGAAGAACAATTAAAAGACAAAAATCCAATAGTAAAATCTTCAAAAGATGTGGTTAACGTTTTGTCTCCAAGGATGCGCGATCTTAAAAAAGAAATTTTCAAAATTTTACTCTTGAATTCAGCGAATAGAATAATAGATATTGTAGAAATAATACAAGGATCCGTTGATCGCGCAAATCCTATAACGCGTGAGATATTTCAAAAAGCATTGGAGAACTTTGCTGCTTCAATAATTTGTGTACACAATCATCCCTCTGGCGACTCTAGTCCTAGCAAAGAAGATAATATTTTCACTCATGAGCTGGTTCGAGCTGGAAGGGCTCTTCAAATAAAAGTATTAGATCATATAATTTTGGGTAACAATGAATATTTTAGCTTTACAGAAAAAGGTAAAATTTAACCTTTAATTTGAACATTACATATAGTATAATACAATTGAAAATGTTAATAAGGAGATAAATTAGCTATGGAAACTAAATACAAAACAATTGAAGTTAAAAGACATGGATTGAGAAACAAGGAGTTCGATGAAGCCTTACAGGATTTTTCTTCAAAGTTTCCTCATGAAGAGGTATATTTCGAATGTCAAAAGGATAAATTTACAGCTCACATAAGAAAATTAGATCTTTGCGAATTTAAAAATACAATTGATCTTTTAATATCCAAACATCAATTGAAAAATGAACCCTTTTCTCAAATTGTAGAGCAAATTGAAAACATTAAAAGCTACGGCATAAAAGGCAAAAAACGGATTTTCGTTGATTATGACAAAGAGAGAAAAGTAAAGAGCAGAAAACAGAAAGAACAGAAAAGAGGTATGCACTATTACGCTCAAGATAATACATTTAAGAAAGAAAACCGTGAAATACCCAGTGAATTTAAAAATAAAATTATATGTGGAGATAGTGAGGAGATCTTAAAAAAGTTACCTGACAATTGCGTGGATTTAGTATTTACTTCCCCTCCCTATAATTTCGGGCTTGAATACCATAAGCAAGATGATGATCATATATGGGAGCATTATTTTGACAAATTATTTAAGGTATTTGATGAATCTATACGTGTGTTGAAATATGGCGGTAGGATTATAGTTAACGTGCAACCACTTTTCTCCGATTATATCCCTAGTCACCATATAATAAGCAATTTTTTTGTAAGCCGGAAGTTAATTTGGAAAGGAGAAGTTCTTTGGGAAAAAAATAACTATAATTGCAAATACACCGCTTGGGGCAGTTGGAAAAGCCCAAGCAACCCATATTTAAAATATACTTGGGAATTTATAGAAATCTTTTGCAAAGGCAGCTTGAAAAAAGAAGGAAACCGAGAAAATGCAGATATTAGCGCAGATGAGTTCAAAAAATGGGTTGTTAGTAAATGGTCAGTAGCTCCAGAGAGAAACATGAAACAATATGGTCACCCTGCAATGTTTCCCGAGGGATTAGTAGACAGGGTGTTGAAACTTTTCAGTTTCAAGGGAGATCTTATACTTGATCCCTTCAACGGCGTTGGCTCAACAACAGCTGTTGCAAGAAGATTAAAAAGAAGATACTTAGGATTAGATATCTCTAAGAAGTATTGCCAAAAAGCCAAAGATAGAATAAATGAAACTTTATTCTAATTTCCTTATATATAATTTTCCAGCAACCCTCTGAATACCTCGATAGCTCTATACAAACTCTCTTTTTTTAAGGGCTTATAAAAATCTGGCTTATGGATTGGCCTATCTACCTTACGTTCTCCTTCGAGTAATGTAACAATGTGGAGATTAATATCAAAATATGACAGCAAAGTATGCGTGGAAGGACTCCCATAAGCAATCTGGTTTAGTTCAGAATAATCTCCCCCTAGTTGACTTTCTAGCTGCAATAGAACACAATTGAGTTCGGGATAAACAAGTTTCAATAATGTGAAATCGACCAGTATTCTCTTAAACATTGCGTTTTCAGTATAAGACTTACATTCGATACCTATTGCAAACTTACCATCAATGCAGACTTGCACATCTGGTTTAAATCGGTAATAATAAAGCTCCGCACTATCACGAACATGCTGTTGCACTTCCAGATGTTTTATTTTATTAATATATTCCTTTTTTATGGGAATTTTAAAAGCGTTATGCCCAAAAGACAATTGCCTCAAAGAGCCACCGACCAATTCCCATGCAATTGCTATCAAGTTTTGAGTAATATTTTCAACTAGTTGTCCTTTCTTCGCTCGTATTACCCCTCCATATGCACGTTCTTTTTCTCCCAAAGCTTTTTTGTTTATACCTTGTACTGTATAATTATATACCTCAATAATGGCACCAATTTTTTGTTCAAGCTCTTTTTTTATCTCCATAGCATTAACCTTGTTTCCTTTGATTAGTTTAAAAATTGATTAGCCTACCCGGAATTTTGACAACATTAACACTTACTATACGTTTTAAATCTTTTCGTATTTGTTCAAAAAAATCGACTATCACGTCTGTACTTAAATTTGAAGGGCTTTTCCCCCGAATTACAAAAATGTCATCTATTGGAGATTCTTTAGTAATTTTACTCAATTTTACTTGATTGCTCTCTGTCAGCACATATACTTTAGCCGCGGAATTAACTCTTTTAAGCATAAGTGCACTATATTGAGCTTCATTCCACATAGTTCCATCTAAATAAGTCTTGCATTCAATGGCAATTATAGGAATCAGCAATAGCATCTTTTTTTTATCAATAGTCGATTTGGCGGCTTTTACAATACAGCAATCGACATCTTTTTCTTTCGAAAGAACATCCCCCCCTGAATTTATCTCAAAACCAGTATGTACCTTCTTTTTTTTAAATACAAATTTTAGCTGTTTTATCTCTGGTAAATCCTTTAGCAAGTAATAACTAAATTCTTCTAATACAGTCGGTCGGAATTTTGACTGAAAAGTGATCCATTCTTTTCTCGCGCCTTGCGGCCTTTTTGAATTATTCGCATCACAAATATGCTTATAATACTTTTCTAAAAGAGAGATTTTTTTAACAATATCTTTTTTTTGAATTCCGGTAATCGCTAAATTTTTCAGATGCCACGGTTCATAATAATTACTATAATAGTTTTGGAAAAATAGCTTCTGCGACTTATAATTTCTTGCAATCTTACTAGTCAAATTATCTTTATGCGGAAACATAGATCATTTAATATATTACAAAAAGTTTTTCACATTAATATTTAAGGCTCTTCCTATTTTCTCTAGATTCTTCAAGCCTATATTCTTTTCCCCTCTTTCTATCTGTCCAATATAAGCCCTATGTAGATCTGCCTCGAAAGCCAATTGCTCTTGAGTCCATCCTTTTTTCTCGCGATATTCTCTTATTTTAATCCCTACCTGCTTATTAATTTCAGCCACTTTCTGCCTCCCTCTCAATTTGTAGGTATATTATAATATAATGCTACTTATAAGTCGACTACCTATAAGTAGCATTTTTATCTTGACATCTTTGCTACCTTTAGGTAGCATATAATTATAAGGGATTATAACTAATGGTGGGTTTTAACATGAAAAGGTTTTACCTTGACCAACTAATACTAGGCCTGATTTTTACTATAATTATATTATTGATTAAAGCAATTCTATGGATGTGGAAATTTTTATCTTAGAAATCTCTATTTTACGTATTTATTAGGCTCTTTAGAATAAATTCTACACTCAGCCATCCCTCTATGAATATTCTCTGAAAACTGCCAAATCTCAAAACCTTCCCTATATACCACTCCCCACCCATAATTACGATTCCATCTATTAAGAACCATAATATCGTAACAGGAATTATTTGATAAGAATTTTATATCATAGAAACCAATAAAGATAATTACTGGAACAATTATAATAGCTATTAATATTTTCATATTATCCACCCCTTTTCTTTAGCCTGCTTATGGCTCCTGAGAGAGATTTACTCCGACAACCTGGAACCTCCCTCTAATACCATCATTCCTCCAGCCATATATGTATGTTTTGGCCTCAAAACCCTCAGCCTCTTCCATAGATACAATAATCTCTTCAAAGCCGTCCTGATCAATATCTGCTATTGATACATCGCCTACTGGCTGATAGCGGGGAAGGTCTTTTAGATAGGCCACTTCGCCATTACTGTCAAGTATCCTGATTACTGCACCTGTATCGTCTCCCCACACGCTATCAGGGATGTTTGTAAAGAATCTATATGGTTCAATAACTTCAACAACTTCCTCTGAACCATCATTATTTAAATCAACTTTATAGAAATACCCCGCCTTATAGTAACCCAGGTCGTTTTCGACGTAGATGTAGTTAGTTTGGTCAAGAATAGGGATTTCCTGTGAAGCAACAGGTGCGGTTTTATTGTCCTGTGAACAGGAAATAGATACAAATATCAACAACGCTATAATTGGAAAAATTGAATGTTTCATTTTAAATCCTCCTCTTCAATAAACTTAAAATACCTTCTTCCAGCTGTATATAACTTTGATACAGCTTCTATGTTTTCATTATCTATATCATCCTTTGTTAGATGGGTTACTGACTTATTGTATTCTTTCAAAATCTTCTCTTCCATCAATCTTTTAGTATTCTGCCATGAAACTTCAAGTGCCTCTTCTTCCGTAAGAAATGGGGAAGTGCTTAAAGACGGCTGGTGTATAAACTCCTTACCGTCCCACTCCCATACCTCCAATAATGACATTGTCTCTGAAACTGCATAGTTAAAATCTTCGTTTTCCCAGTCTTCTCTTCCGATTGTAATCCTTACAGGATCAAGGCCTGTATCGACCTTATAGAGATAACAGGCAGTCCCATTTTCAAATATACACTTATACTCACCATCCTTATAACTATAGATCATTATCAATGTATAGTGGTTACCGCAATGGTCATAAAGGATCAGGTCCTTTATACCATCCTTATCTATATCAAATAATTTCATGTCTTTTGGGGTCTCGCCGCCTAATATAGTCTTGGCAATAAGCTTATCGCCTTTATTAATCCCGTATATTACTGTCATGGCTATAGGAAATAAATCCTCTTCCTTTGTACGAAACCTTACTATAAGCTCATCTGTTGAATCCCCATCTACATCAGCATAAACTGCTTCTTCATATTCCTCCCAATATGGATCACGCATGTAAAAAGACCCTTCATGCTCTACTATTACAGGCATAAAGCTTTCTTTTACGGGATTTATAGCTTTAAATTGGTAATTGGCCGGAGATTCTTTTTCTTGGGCGGCAAACGCAGAAACATTAATATAAACCGGAAAGAACACAACAAGGAATACTAAAATTATAATTGCAATTCTCATTAGCCTGGTGATCAAGTTCATTTAAACCTCCTTTGCTGGTCAGCGCGTGATTGCGCTTAACAAAGAAGGTTTTAATTATTTTAGAGTCGCAGTGAGCCCCTTCGAACATACGACTGATACCCCTAAAAGACAAAAAACCTTCACACTTTGGACCGTGCGAAGGTTTTACTTTTTTAACGTCCAGGTTCCCCCTTGAAACACAGGACGAATATTTAATTGTATTTATATGTTACCTTACAAACCTATGTTTGTCAAGAGATTCAATTGTAGCTTAACTTGCCAAATCTAATCAGGTTAGATTAAACTTAGAATTAATGTATGCATCCCATCCACATATTTGTCTTCTTGGCATAGGCGTCTTTATAAATCTCTCTCGCTTTGCCCAATGCCCTATCGACTCTTTCTTTATCATTGTATACACCACCAACTACTATAATATATCCTTCATCAAAACCTTCATATGCTAAAGAGTTCTCTAGTGATATATATTCACCGCCATAGCGTCTTGGATAATACCCGTCCCTATAAAGTCTATCATCAATATCTTCTGAAAAGTATATACCTTTTTCTTCCGAATATTTTATATGTTCATTCTTAAATTCTAAGCCAAGTTCCTTACTGGCCTTGGTTGCAAAGTTCACAGCCTCATTATAGTTTTTTGTTGATTTTAAAATAAGGATGTATTTATCAGAGTAAAACAGCTCATCTGTAATTTCTTGTTCTGCAAATACAAGAGAAGAAAGAAATAATATTAAAATTGGTAGAAGTAATTGTTTTCTATTCATTTTTGTAACTCTTACTCCCAAGGGCAAAATTTGATATCGGAAGAGCAAAATTTCTTTACATAATTTTCGACATCATCTTTATTAATATCACTCCGTATATAATATTCAATCTCTTGTTTAGTTTTTTTTGCTAAATCTTCTACGTTCTTTTGCTCATAAATATAATACAGAGTTTTTAAAGTTATCACTAAGTAGTTTTTAATTGTTTCGAATTTAATATTTTCATGACCTATTAGTTTTAATGTTAATGTTTGTAATGCAGATCTTAACATATCCATAGCCAAGCAAATGCTATGTATCGCATTACGATATTCTTTGTGCATAATATGATTGTCGACTGACTCTATAGATGATTCCCATGCTTCGAAGTCGGACATTTGTCTAATAGGGCCAGAAGGGACAACGAGTGGCTTACCGTCTACAATTGACTCCCACATTTTTCTTTCCCTCTCTCTACTGGATTCATCTATGCTAGGTAAATTGGGTCTCGAATTGTCATCTGCTATTATTTCCAGGCAAGATTTATTGCTACAGCGAAAAGAGGTTAGTTTATTATCTATGCCGCAATAAGAACACTTTTTCATTTTATCTTCTGTGTAATGATTAATTGTTTTTTCATTATCTTTCAATGCCTCGTCTATTCTGTCAAGAAGCCTATCTGTTAATGGTTCTCCTTTTATTTTTTGGAAAATACTAACCACAATACCAATACCTAATGAATATAGATAAACAAGCTTTAATCCTTCCATATTTATTACTATTAAAAAAATAACAGCTAAAATTACAGTGTATTTAATAAAATGACTCTTTACATTACGAAGGATTAAAGCAATAGAAGATTCCTTACGGCCAGTTTTACTTGGAGAATAAAATTTTGTTCGGACGTCTTGGAGATATTGAGCGCATAATCCAAATCTATACCCAAGACTGAAAGTTACAATAGCGATTAAAACTTTCCACCACATGTACTCTTTCCTCCTTAAACAAAAAAGCAACCCCAGCTTTGCACCAAGATTGCTTTTATCATCAAATGTACTGAAGTGTTTTATATTATATGACTTTTAGACGATATTTACAAGTAAATTATTGCTTTATCCTAATTGTCAACTCTCTTCAAACCCCTCTATATCAACCTCTGCCCTCGCTTCCCCTCTCCAAATAACCAAAACCATTATACATCTAGTCCCTAATCTTTTCACCGCCTTGCTGCTTTAGCAGACAAGGCATAGAACCCTAAACAATACTCTCTAACTCTTACTCTAAAACCCTCTCCACCACCCCACTCTCTGCTATATCCCCAGGGGATGTGGTATCTGCTTCTAGTATATCCGGGACAATATCAAGCCTGCCTCCATAATAGAAGGCCTCATAACATAGCTCACTACAGAAATAATCCCTATCCTTCTGCCATTTATTAGCAGTGTTTTTAAGGGATTTATGTATTATCTTGGACATTAGCTTTAATAGGCCTAGGAAAAGAACACCCATAAAGTCATAGCGGCTGTTTAATGAACTTACTAGATATGATATAGTTTCATTAAGATCAAGGTGTTCCTTATCCCTAACTCTATATACATCATAAGATCCTTTAATCTGCCTTATATCCCTTGCCCTTACTCCGCCTCTAGTCGTAGCCTCTATGGCAAGATTCATCTCAGGTGAAACACATATAGCTACATGTGAATATTTGCTATTGGTTCCCCATGCTATGATCTTGGAAAGGAAGCCTTTTTCAGCTTTGAATAATAATATGTCGCCTGCTTGCATTAAACTCTCTCCTACTATATCATTTTATATAATACTACTTAGTAAGGGTGGTAACAAGGGAAAAATGGAGGTGTATTATAGATTATAGGCCTATAGCGGGAGTTATATTCTCTAGTTCTGTTATTGAGCTTTCTCGCATTATTTCTGTTATTCTTTCTAGAACATCTGAAACTTCCGCTGATAAAAATAACCCCTTAGAAAAACCTCTACGGAATAAAAATTGTTTCAAATTTTCATTATTACTACGAACTCCTATGGTTATCATGGAAATATCTTCATCTTGAGCTTTTTTCGATACAAGCCAAAGAAAAGTATCACCAATACCTCTTTTACTGTATTCTTCATCGATCGCAATAGTATTTATATATAATAATGGTGATAACTCTTTTTGCGTACAAATAATATGCCCAGCCACCTTTCCATCAACTATCGCCACATAGCTAAAATACATCCCCATTTTTTCTGGCATAGACAATATAGATGAAATATAATTTGGCGCCCCATAAGGTAAGTTTTTTTGTATTCTAAGAATATCTTCTTTGTATTGTTCAATATTTTGAGGAGTTAGCTGTACGATTTCAGCTTCCCCCTTGGAAGTATTAAATGCCATTTCTCCGGATAAAATTGGATTTGTAGTTTCAGATATATCAACCATTAAAATTTCTTCTTTATCTGGCGATAAGGAAATTTTTTCTTCGGATTTTTCAGAATAAACAAAAGAAGATCCACTTTGTCCTATATCATCAAAAGTCCTATTAACTAGCGCAGTTGGTATTTTAAATTCGCTATAAAGTCTGTCCCCGAAATCTTTATAAAATTTAGAGGTACGGATATCAGCTGGTACGATTAATAAATCAGGTTTATGTTTCTTTATATCATTTTTAAGTCTTTTTGCTTCGTTAACTATCATTGATACTCCGCTAATACCCTGCACAACAGAAGATGTTTCACTACAAATTAAAATACATATGCTGTATTTGCCTATTGAAAATATACGGTTTTCATGGTCAGAATCTTCATCAGAATAAAACTCTTTTATAAGTTCTATTATCTTACCCTCAGAGCTAATTATATAATAGACTGTATTATTCTTTGATTTATAAGGTAAGTATGATCCATAACCAATAGCAATGCCTGTTTCAATGGCTATTTTTTTAAGTTTCCTTTTTCTTTCTTCGTTTTGTTCATGTGTGCATTTCTCTTTTGTAACTTCAGGAAAAATCACTAAATCTGGAACATCCTTCTCTAATTTTTTAAATCCTAATACTATTTCTTTCATCCTTTTGGTATCTTCGCCAAAATCATATTTTTTTAATTGTACGCAAGCCACCCTTAAGCCAGTTTTTTCAAAACTCGCTGTCCATGTAACTGGTAAGCCAGCTATATTCTTATAAACCTCATTCTTTATCGTTGTTTCTGCGCGAGGTAATCCCCTTCCAACCTGAGGACGTAAGGCATAGACTACATCTATACGCAATAATAAAATTATTATTACTAATATAATCAAATTGTAATGTTTATTAAACTTAATCATAATATAGGCAAAAAACGACCATGTTCCCATGGCCTTATATACTTTACTTATTATATCGTAAATATAGATGCTACGCAAGCTCTAAAATCTTATTTCGCCATCCCCCTCCAAATTACTCTTTTAATACCCTCCGCCCTCGCTTATCTTCGCCACCCAATTAAATCCTTAACACCATCAATGCCCTATCTTTAAATCACGCCTTGCTGCACAGCAGACAAGGCCTAAGAACTATCTTCATCCTCTAAACATAACCTACAACTACTAATAAACCTCTCATATAACTGGTTATCTGTAAAATCTTCCATGGAAGAGCCCTCATCTTCTAATAAAGTAAAGTAAATATGATAATATATAGATATATAGTATTTATTCTACTCCCAGGGGTTAGGATGGTTAATAAGGGGGTGTATGGTAATGATATATATGATATTAGGTGTTAGAGGTGATATTACGGGGAAATGGGGGTGGTGAGCATAAGGTTGAATCTTAAAGCTCTGTGCTATGCTTTTTAGGAGGAATTTCTAACCGACCTGCTTTTAAATCCAAAAGCATAGCTTTGAGTCTACCTGGGCTATTTAAAAGATTTTCGTCAGGTACAGCGATATAAAATTGATCTTCAAGCGTTTTTACAATATTCTCCATAATAAATTCTAAAACTTCTTCTGGTAAATCGCCTTGACCTTCAACCGATACTTCTATATCCATTCCTTCAAAAAACACTGTTCGCATTATATGAATTGGGAGAGAAAGATCATACCATTTTTGTACCTCAGGTTTTCTGTTTATTTTTCTTATAAAAACATCCACATCAGACTCATTACCTAGTTCTTTTTTTATGATTTCTTTATAAGCGAGTATAGTTTCACTAATCGGACTTGCTGAAGAGAGATGTAAAAAATCGCCATGCCCTTCTTTTTTACCAAGCATTGTCTTTGCACGTAAAACATGGACAATGCGGTTCTTTGCTTCTTTGGGGATTTTCTGGGCTGCTGACCTGTAAATACCAAGCGAATGATCACTCGTAGGCACTGCTCCTATTTTCTTAATCCACCATTCATCAGATTCATTAAGTGTTACCATTTCTATAAGCATGTCTCCTACATCGGGATCATTCGTACTAACCTCGATTATCTTGGCTACAAGAATCTTTCCTAATTTCTGCTTTCTATATTTTTGCGTGACTTCCATCACATCCAAGAAATAAAATGGAACCATGTTAGAGTCTCGAGTAAACTTCTGCTTATGAAAAAATGCTATTCCTAAAATTTCCCCATCTGATTCTAATTTTAGCAGCATGCCATAAGGATGTAATCTTATGCTATCTTCCCATATTTTTCTCTTAAAAGTGTGTTTTTCTTCTGAACTAAACCAAGCATTTACAGTTTCTTTTATCTCATCAGGATCAGTAATTTCTTCTACATAGCACAACCTCCTACTTTCTTCTTCTCTATCTACTCTAAATGGTCCTTTGAGAGGTTGAAGCGAACTAGAAAACATCAAATTCTTTAGATTATTACGGATTTCTTGTTTTAGGGTTTCCTCGCCGATTATGGCAGGATTGAATCCTATCATATTATCTGAAAATGCCTGCGTTAATACATTTTCAAAGTTGGATGACTTAAGCGTAGAATTTCTCTTCTTGCTGGTTTCTTTAAATTTACTTAAAATTTCTTTCCTTAACCCTTCCAAACCTCGAATTCTACATAATTGGATAAGAATATTAGGTAATATTTTAGGTTTTGCCATTCCTGCATTTCCATAGAGATAACGTATATATAATCTCTTGTAGCGGTTCAAAAGAGACGTCACTATGTTCTCCAGTGGGATTTTTGCTATAATATTGTCAAGTTTTGTTAAAGACCCCCCATAATAAGCAAGTGGGTTATAATTAAATGCAGGATCAATTGACGAAGTTAAGTGGTCAAATTCTAGCAGGCGAAGATCTACAAAAATCCTTTTATCTTTTTTTAATCGGAGATAAGTTTTTTCAGAAAGAGGAAGCCCTCTTTCCTTTAAAAGCTCATAAACAGCCTCTTTTTTAGATAGATTATCAGAAGTGGTAAATACCCATACATCTATATCATTTATACCATCCCAAAATAGTTTTCCGCTAACGTCATTCATATGTACAAGACTACCCCCAATAGACAAAGCCCAGTTATTCTCACCACATATTTCATTTAGCACTTCTTCCCAGATCTTAATAAACTTTATTGACATCTCTCCTTCTGCAACTACGTCAAAGGCGTCTTCACTTAAGATATTGTGATGGTTAATGATGAGTGGTTGCTTTTCAGAGTTTTTACCGTCTTGATCAAAGGCAAGACGAGGCCTCAGATGTGTTTCAGCATCTATATCTACACTATATACTAAACTATTTATACAAAATATTAGAGTTATAAGCATAGATATTATCTTTAAATTGTAATGTTTTTTAATCTTAATCATAATATAGGCATAAAACGGCCATGTTTCCCATGGCCTTATATACTTGACTTATTATATCGTAAATATAGATGCTACGCAAGCTCTAAAATCTTATTTCGCCAACCCCTCATTGCACTACTTTTTTAACTCCCTAAGCCCTCGCTTATTCTCTTCACCTCACCAAATCCTCAACACCATCAATACCCTATCTTTTATACCGCCTTGCTGCTTCAGCAGACAAGGCCTAAGAACCCTCTTCATCCCCTTTATCCTACTCTAATTCTTCTAACCCCCTCCTAAACTGCCTAGAACTACTAAAAAACCTCTCATATAACTCCTTATCTGTAATATCTTCTCTAGAAGTACCCTCATCTTCTAATAAAGCATCTATAAGTAAAGTAAATATGATAATATATAGATATATAGTATTTATTCTACTCCCAGGGATTAGGATGGTTAATAAGGGGGATATGGTAATGATATATATGATATTAGGTGTTAAGAGTTAATTATAGGTTCTGCTTTCAGTGATTACATCTAAAGGATTGATTATCTCTGAAAAGCCCTGTTTTATAAGTGGTAGGCGAAGCTCGGTAACTACCAGGTTGTAAGGATGGTCATCATATTCTGGAACCTTTATGTTTTCATCATGAAACCAGCATATAGATATGTTTTGGCCAGGTAAAATTAGTGTACCTCTTAAGGCATTCAGTTTTTCAAATGTTAAGTCTAGGCCTTCTCTTTTATATTCCATTGTGTGGTTACTAATAGACTGCTCTGGGATGCCATTACTAACCCAAAATCTCTTCCCATCTATTTCTTCGTGTAATTTCGATTCCCCGCCCCCTATAACCTGAATCACTATGTCCCCATCTTCATAGAAGGTACGACCATACATAGGTATATTATGCATTATAAAATTATTATGCTGAAAAGCATTTTGGGTAATATGACGTAAGGCTAATCCCAATGGTTGCTCTAGATCACTTTTAAAAAATGAAGTCCATTCCCCAGAAAATTCATACCCATCTTTCTTTGCATCTTCAAGCGCTAATAATGCATTGTCTAAAAAGGGTTGAGGATTGGTGGATATATTAGTAAAAAAATAACGAAAAGTATAAACTAATGTTCCGAATTTAGACATGATATGCGTTGTTTTATTTGGCCATTTTTCAATAAATGGTTGTATTATAAAACTGGCATAAGTGTCATTGTTGGAAGGAAAGAATTTAGCTTCGATGACTTCCGAAACTACAAACCCTCTTTTATTAAAGATCTCTTCTATTATGAATTTTTTAATTTCTAGTTCATGTTTTTGATTAGCTAATTCAGTGTAGTCACTATATTCACCAAAATCTATATATGAATCTCCAGAAGTTATTATCTCTTTAGACGCAAACACAGATAAAACATCCCATAATTCACCTTTTTTACTAATTCCCCAATTTCCTACATTCATCAAAACTAGATCTACTTCTTCTTTTGTTCTAGTGCCTGCCAACTTTCCAAATTCTTTACCAAAGTAGGTAAAATCCAAGTTACCCAATACTTCATTTTCTTTTGCATTATCTTCCATCAAATTTTTATACTCATTGGCTTGTTCCAAAACGTACGCTTTTCTGGCTCCAAGTAAGATGGAAGCAATTGCTATTATCCCATTTCCGGCTCCAGCATCAACCACAGTCTTCCCATGTAAATCAAGAAGTTGCATGCTAATCAAATGGAGTATAGTTTTTTCTCTATATGTATAGCTAGCGTTGTATTCATACCTATCGCCTCTGCCGAGATCTCGATGAAAATCTATATAGATTAATTTGGCTGTGGAATTTTTTACTTCCTCAGGAATACAATGTGTATAGTTACTATCAATAACAAAAATATTGCCGGCACGGTAAAAAAAGTCTCGCACGCCTTCATGACGAGCTTTATGGATATTGATCCACAAATATTTAAAATCCTTGCCTTTAGCAGAAACAGTACCTGTGTTTAATGCGTCTTCTGGAATTCTAACATCTTTATAGAAAGTGTTCATGAGAGCTTTTTCTACTCCGTCTGCATCTAGGCTTTTGTCTATTTCGTCAGTTATTTCTTCAAATTTTCCAGGGAAATTTTGATTTTTATCCTGAAAAGAACTAGGCACACGAAGCAACCCATCACCTGCATAGACAAAACTTGACTGCAGGAACATTATCCCCATAATCAACCTTGCTACCCTAATTATTAATGGTTTTTTAATTAATGTCATAATATAAGTAAAAAATTAGCCTTGTTCTCTAAAGGCTATATAGATCTTATATTGTTAATTATAATACAAATATGAGGTTATTACAAGGAAAATAACGTTATCCTAAATGCCAATGCTCACCAAATCCTTCTCTTAACACCCCTTCTCTACTCCTATATCACCAAATAATCTAATCCCCAACATCATCTAATCCCCATCTTTAAAACACGCCTTGCTGCAAAGCAGACAAGGCATAGAACCCTCTTCCTCCTCTAACCCTAGAACACTTAACTCACACTACTCTAAACAATCACCTAAACTACCTATAACTACTAATAAACCTCTAATATAACTATATATCTATAAAATCTTCTCTAGAAGTCCCCTCATCTTCTAATAAAGTAAAGTAAATATGATAATATACATAATACTACTTACTAGAGGTGATAACAAGGGGAAAAGGGGT
Source organism: uncultured Planctomycetia bacterium (assembly GCA_964566255.1). Lineage (GTDB taxonomy): Bacteria > Omnitrophota > Gorgyraeia > Gorgyraeales > Gorgyraeaceae > CAZMID01. Next base: position 21,657 of record CAZMID010000018.1, read on the forward strand.
ATATTAGAGGTTAAGGGGGTTTATTAGGTGAAATAGGACTAGTTACAGTCCTCTTCTTATTTGGTCTAATTCTCTTTTTATAGTGTTGAGTTTTTTATCTTCTTCTGGGGCTATTTTGACGCCTTCTCTTTGTTCAGATCTTTCCCAAATTAATGTCTTAGGATCATCTTCCAGTGCTTTAAAACCAAGCCTTTTTTTATACATCTCCACTATACCTTCTTCGTAGTCAGAAACTACACCTACACTAACACGATCAAATTGACGTGTAGAATATTCAGATAATAAAAAAGCAATGCCCTTTCTTCGGTATTTAAGTTTAACGAATATTTTTTCAAGATATATTTCACCAGGAAGTCCTGTTTGTGTGCACACAGCATATCCGATTATCTCAGAATTTTTTGGGTTAATTACTGCAATTAATTTATGTGAACCATCAGCAACAAAACTATCGTAAACAGTTATTCCTAGAACACTCTTATCGGAATCTATGTTCAATGTTTCCATTTTAAATGCCCCATCTTTTCTATCTACCTCAATAAATTCATACATTGCCCTTGCAAGGTCGTATTTCTCTCTAACCTCAATAGCACCTTCCTTGTCTATTTCTAAATAAATATCTTCATCTCTTTGAAAAACCCAAGTATTGCCATGTTTATCAGTATCATATTCTACATTAGATGGCTTTGGTATATCTGATATAGGAGAATTGCTCTTTATGGATTCACTGGCTTTAGATGCGAATAATAAGCAAGGGTATCGTGGACTATTGCTGAAATCTTCAAGAACAACAGCATCTGTTTCTGGCTTTCTCCATCTTCTAGCGATTTCCCGCATAAAGCATTTATATTGGTGACCACCTCTTAGATATTCCTCAAACATATCTTTTTCTCTTGATGTAATCCTGGTGTCGGGAAGAACGCTTTTATTGACTGAAATTACCACCAGTGGCATTTTGTAATAATGCTCCATTTGCGACTTCGATGAACTCAAGAGATTGATGAACGCTGTAAGTAATGGATATTTAGTAAAAGGTTTTACTGCCAGCAACAACTTTTTTGAATTCCAAAGTATTATATTAGAATCCGTTAAATCCTTCAAAACGTTTTCTAATTCTTCTAGGCTCATTTGAGCATATTCTCTGGCGAATTCTTCCTCTTCAGGGTCAATGGATAATGCCTTAAGATCAATCTCTTTTTTGAAATTCATTCTTTCCCATACTTCATCAAATGTCTCACCTTTACTATTAAGAAAAGTTTCTTTATTAGAATCTTTAGCTGGGTCATCAAAATATAAAGGCACCCTTAATGCAGAAATCTTCTCTGATGCGCAGAATACTGTATTCTGACATAAGAACGTTACTACCATAAGTACACTTATTGCCCTAATTATTAATGGTTTTTTAATTAGTGTCATAATATAAGTAAAAAATTAGCCTTGCTCTCTAAAGGCTATATATACAATCCTATGTTATTAATTATAATACAAATATGAGGCTACTGCAAGGAAAATAACCTTATTCTAACTGTCAATGCTTACCGCATTACTCTTTTAACCACCTAAGCCCTCGCCTACCTCTCCACCCAATCTAATCCTCAACCTCATCTAATCCCTATCTTTAAAACACGCCTTGCTGCAAAGCAGACAAGGCCTAAGAACTATCTTCATCCTCTAAATATAAAACCACACACTCACACTACTCTAAACAATCACCTAAACTGCCTAGAACTACTAAAAAACCTCTGATATAACTCCTTATCTGTAAAATCTTCTCTAGAAGTCCCCTCATCTTCTAATAAAGTAAAGTAAATATGATAATATATAGATATATAGGATTTATTCTACTACCAGGGATTAGGATGGTTAATGAGGGGGTGTATTAGAGATTATAGGAAAGGTCCTTTAGGGTTAACATTATTAGTAAAATCTCGTAGTTTCTAATTTCTTCAAATTCTTTCTCCAAATGTGCTTTTCCCGCATTGCTAAAAAAAATGCGGCTATTGACTGCTTGTCTTATCTCTCTGTCATAATCCTTAAATAAGGCAACAGCCACGCGTCTTATGTTTTCAGGTATAAACTGACCAGAAGCTGGGTCTATGGCGATCATATTGCCATCACTTCCTTTTGTTTTATAATAAATGTGGCGCCATAGACCTTTATCATTTTCAATATTTTCTGGTATTAGGACCAACCCTATATCTTCCGCTGCTTTTTCAAGACTCTTTCCAATTAGAGTACATATGCCAAGATCAGGTGAAGCATCACCTACTAAAGACAATGCTACATAAGAATCACGTTGATTTAGAATAATAGCAAGTTTTAACATAATTTCTCTCATTTGACCTATTATTTCATAAATCTCTTTGTCTTTAGACCGAAATAAACTTTCTATTCTATCTGCTGTAATAGGACTGTTTTTAAGCGGTAGCAAAGTTTCTATTAACAGTTTTGTTAAGTTGTCTCTTTTTCTATCCATCTTTTTTCGTAACTCCGTCGCAGACGCTTCCATTATTTCAGCTACGAATTTTACTAATCTTTCTTTATCGCTTGTATCTTTACTACCTATCAAGGGGTTTCTGAGGCGAGTTGCTATCTTAGGTAAATCTATAGCGTATGTCACACTATTTACAAAAAACACCCCTGTAAATATAAGCATTAATATTAAATTGTAATGTTTTTTAATATTTGTCATATTTTAGATATCGGAAGAAAACCTTCTCGCAGCTTCCATTATCCTTAGAAATACTTCCTCTCGTTTTTCCGTAAATTCAATTACTAAACGATCGCCTTCTGCATCGGTTAAGTCCGGATCTCTCTTTATCGCCTCTCTTATAGTTATATTATAATCTTTGTATAAGGCAACAGCTACATGTCTTATATTTTCAGGTATAAATTGACCAGATGCTACATCTATAGCAATAAGCTTACCATCACTCCCTCTTATCTTAACATAATGGTGATGCGGAAAAGGCTCTCCCTCTTCCTCTACACTCTCTGGAATCGGATACAGGTCTATCTTTTTCATTGCCTTCATAAGAGAATCTCTGATTGGCTTACAGACACCAAGATCGGGTGATTTAATTTCATGGCGGTTTACCGCTATAAAAAAACCAACATTACCAGCAAGAAGACTACTTTTTATCATAATTTCTCTGAGATTTTGAATTATTTGATAAATCTCTTCATCTTTAGGTCGAAATAAACTTTCTATTCTAGTTACTGTAATATTGCCATCTTTAAGTGGTGATAAAGCTTGGATAAATAAGCCTATCAATTTTTCTTCATTTTTCTCTGCATCTTTGTCTAGTAGTGCTAAAAGCCTTCCCACTACTCCTTCCAAACCTATTGATAATCTTCCTGTATTATCCTCATCTTTATTTGTCATTAGAGGATTTCTCAAGTGGGTTGCTTTAGGTAGATCTGCTGCATATACTACGCTATTTACAAAAAACACCCCTATTACCATAAATATTAACCCTATATTAAATATTTTATATATTCTTCTCATATAAACCATTCTTTCAAAAGTCTTTGGTACTATAAGACACAAAAAGACCATTCTTCCCATGGTCTTGCCCCTATATGCAAGAAGAAACCCCCATTTTCTGTATTTCCTCTACATTTCTTAATATATTTATTGCAGATTCATCACCCTTGCTTGCATAATACTCTAAGTGTTTAAGAGTATCCCCTGTTCTTTCAATAATTCTATCCAGAATTTCACTTCTATCATACGCATGGTAATCATAAGACAAAAACCCCTTCTTGTGCGATATTTTGCTATCAAAAGAAAGAAAGAAGATATTTTGTCCCAATTCTAATTCTCTCCATAAAGCATAATACAAAATCTCCCCTACTCCTATAAATCTCTGAAATGGCTCTAGATTGTCAGGTTTAAGTATATATACTTGCACGCGTGATACTCTTTTGTCACCTTCTTCTAAATAATTAATCATAATAAAGCCTTCAACGTCAATGGAATCCGTATAATTCTCTTTTGGTGAACTTAGAACTACATATACGCGAGAATGCCGTTTATCCAAGGTATTGAATCGTTTTTCTTTTTCATATGATAATATATTGCAAATACCTCTTATCTCAAGCCAATGTATTGTTCCATTACCCAGCTGACCCCAACTCTTTAAACTTTTTATAACTGCATCCCTCTCTGGATCACTTAATTCTCTTAGTTCACAGCATCTCATAGCAACCTGACCTTCATGTAACAACTCACCGCTTTTTGAATCTACTACATTATTACGTTTAACAATAATACTATGGTTTCCTTCTTCCGTCATATACATATATTTTAAAAGAGCTATAACTCGCTGTCTATCATGAGATGAAACTGGAATGCGCAGTGATGCACCACTTGCATAGACAAAACTTGCCTGCAGAAACATTATCACCACAACCAAGCTTATTACCCTAATTATTAATGGTTTTTTAATTAGTGTCATAATATAAGTAAAAAATTAGCCTTGCTCTTTAAAGGCTATATATACACCCTATGTTATTAATTATAATACAAATATGAGGCTATTACAAGAAAAATAACCTTATCCTAATTATCAATGCTTACCAAGTTCCTTTCTTAATAATCCTTCTCTTCTCCTGCACCATCAAATAACCCAGTCCTCAATACTCCAATGCCTCATCTTTAAATCACGCCTTGCCCTGTTCTTTAGGGTCAAGGCCCCAAACCCTCCTAATAACCTAACAACTCCCTACTCCACCCTCCTAAACTGCCTAGAACTACTAAAAAACCTCTCATATAACTCCTTATCTGT
>CAZMID010000019.1:0-26329 GCA_964566255.1 uncultured Planctomycetia bacterium
TCTAATGATTTCTTCATCATACATCTTACCAATAGATGCAATCTTTTTAATAGACATGCCACTAACAGTAGGATTATCTTTTAACTTAGATTTTAATCTATTCAAAACTGCAGGGATACCTCCTGCAATATCTAAATCCTCCAGAAAATATTCTCCACTTGGTCTTAAATCACAGATCTTTGGAGTATTGCGGCTTATCTTATCAAAGGTACTTAGAGATAGATTCTCTCCAGCTTCCTTTGCAATTGCTGTAAGATGTAAAACTGTATTTGTAGAACCTCCCAATGCCATATCTATCATAATAGCGTTTAAAAGCGCCTTTTTATTTAAGATACTACGCGGGGTAATATTCTTTTTAACAAGTTCGACTATCCGAGATCCACTTTCAAAAGCAATCCTGGATTTTTTACTTGAGACTGCCAATGATGTAGCGCAACCTGTTAAAGACATACCCATAGCCTCTGTAAGACAGCTCATCGTGTTGGCTGTAAAAAGTCCCTGACAAGATCCTGCTCCTGGGCAAGCATTAATCTCCAACTCATCCAAATCATGCTTAGAGATCTCCCCTTTTTTATACCTTCCAACTGCCTCAAATGCATCATGAACAAGGTCTAATCTCTTTCCTTTATAATGACCTGTAATCATTGGACCAGCTGTCACTACAATTGTAGGTACATTAATCCTTGCGGCTGCCATAAGCATGCCTGGGGTAATCTTATCGCAATTAGTTAAAAGCACCAATCCATCTAATGCATATGCCCCTTGCATTGTCTCAATGGTATCTGCTATTAGTTCTCTAGAAGCAAGAGAATACCTCATGCCAAAATGGCCCATTGCAATACCATCGCATATAGCTGGCATACCAAAGATAAATGGTCTTCCTCCACCTGCATAAACACCGTTTTCAATAGCTCGTTCAAGAGATCTCATATGAATATGCCCAGGCACAAGGTCAGAAAAACTAGATGCAATGCCTATAAAAGGTTTATTCATATCCTTTGTACACACACCTGTTGCGTATAAAAGTGCACGATTGCCAACTCTTGAAATACCTTTTTTAATAATATCGCTTTTCATTATAGACTCCTAGATTAATAGATTTTTATTTTTGCAGATACTCTTAAGTTTTCAACAAATTTTTCAAGTTTTTCATTCTTTTTCCTATTTGCTATAAATCTTGATATACCAGGAGCAACCTCTTCATAAGTCATTTTATGACCATCTCTTTTATCTAAAAGCTTTATTACATGATAACCAAATTGTGTCTCAACGACTTTGCTTATCTGATCTTTCCTTAACCTGAATACAGCCTTTTCAAATTCTTCTACCATGATTCCTTTTTCAAAATAACCTAGATTTCCGCCACGTTGTGCTGAAACAGTATCATGTGAATTCTCTTTGGCTAATTCTGCAAAATCTTCCCCAGCTAAAGCCCTTTTTCTTAATTCATTAGCCTTTGTTTTTGCTGCTTTCTTTTGTTCCTCGGTAGCATCCGCTGGAATGCCTATTAAAATATGAGAAGCCCTTACTTGGTCACCAACCTTAAGCTTATCTTTGTTCTTCTCAAATTCTTCTTGTTTCTCTTTCTCAGTAACAACAATATTAATATAAACTTCTTGATCTAAAAATGCCTTTATATAAACTCCCTTTTTTATATCTTCTTTTAAATCCTTTGCACTTATACCTCTATCTTTCAAAATCGCATTAAATTCTTTGTCTGAAGCAAACCCTTCTTTAATATTTTCAAACTGTTTATTAATCTCTTCCTTCATATTAGGAAGCTTTGCCTTTTTACTCTTCTGATACAATAGTTCTGCTGAAATAAGTTCCTGTAATATATCACTGCGCAATTTATCCTTATCTTCTTCATCTATAGCTACACCCATTAATCTCTGGTTTTCAACAAAGTTATTAACTGCTGCATCAAGCGTCACACTCTTAATGCCTTTACCATTGACCTTTGCTGCAAATTTTGAGGCTGCTTCAGTTATAGAAGAGTTCCATAGTACTAATATTAGAGCTATAAATATAATTGATATATTTTTTATGCGCATACTTCCCCCTTGGTTAATAAACCTGACTATTTGTACTGCCTGATATTATCTCATCTAATAGGCAAAAATACAAATATTATTTTATCTAGAGATCTTTACTATCTTATATCTCAAAGTACCGGCAGGAATCTTTATGTTTACTACCTCTCCTTTTTCCTTGCCCAAAAGAGATCTTCCTACTGGAGATGATATAGAGATTTTACCTTTTGCAAAATCAGCTTCATCCTCTGCTACAAGAAAATACTCTATATTTTCTTTGGAATCAAGATCTTGTAATTTTACCTTAGCCCCTACATAGGCTTTATCAGAAGATATACTCTCATTTTCAAGTATTCTTGCCCTAGCAAGCTTATCTTCAAGTTCAGCTATCCTTTTTTCATTGATATCAAAGGACTGTTTTGCTGAATCATATTCTGCATTCTCACTTAAATCCCCTAAAGCCCTTGCTTTTTCAAGTGCATTTGCGATTTCTCTTCGTTTTTTACTCTTAAGAACTTTTAATTCATTCTTTAATTTTTCAAAACCCTGTTTAGTTAAAAATACACCTTTTGACATAATAATCTCCTTAATCTTTATATATACGTGGAACACGCCTTCCAATATTACAAACTACTTCATATGGTATTGTATTTGTAAGATTGGCTATTTCTTCTACTGTTATGGATTCTTTTCCTTGAGTTCCTATTAAAATCGCATCTTCTCCGGCTTTTATATCTTTAAAATCTCCTACATCCACCATGGTCATATCCATACAGACTCTACCTACTATTGGAGATCTTTTTCCTTTAATCAAGATAGAACCCTTACTGGATAAATACCTTGAATAACCATCTCCATACCCTACAGGTATAGTTGCGATCTTTGTATCTTTATTTGTAATGTATGTCCTTCCATAACTTATACTTCTACCCTTTGATACTGAATTTACAAAACTTATCTTGGTCTTTAATGCAAGGGCTGGCTTTAACTTTAAGTTTTCTATTAAATCATTCTTTGGATATAAACCATACATAATTAGACCTGGCCTGACCATATTCATATGGCTCTCTTTAAAATCTATAAGGGCCATACTGTTTGAAGTATGTTTTAAAGGGATGTTTATATTTTCTTTTTGAAGTTCTTTTATAAGAGAACTGAAATATTCTATCTGTTTTTTTGTAAAAGCTATATCCTCCTCTGCAGATGGAAAATGTGTAAATATACCTTCTATAATGATATTTTTAAGTTTTGCTATTTCCTTAATGAAATTTACTGCTTCTAAATGCCAAAACCCAAGTCTCCCCATACCTGTATCTATCTTTATATGAATCTTTATATTTTTATTATTTTTTTGGCTAAGCCTTGAAAGAGATTTTGCAATATCTAAATCTGATATTGTTTGAACGACATCAAATTTTAATACACCTTCGGTTTCATTGGGTAAAATTACTCCAAGGACAATAATATTATCCTTTATTCCAATGTTGCGTAATTCACCTGCCTCATCCAAAGAAGAAACCCCTAAATAATCTACACCTTCTTCAATAATCGCCTTTGAGACTTCCTTCATTCCATGTCCATAGGCATCTGCTTTTACGACCCCAAGGATTTTAACATCTTTATCGACGATAGATTTTATCTTATTTAGATTATAGCGTATGGCTTTAAGGTCTATTTCTGCGAATGTAGGTCTATAGAATTTCATGATTTTTTCACCTGGCAATCTTTTGGATATAAGTATATAGGATTTAACTTGGCTAAATCTTTTCTTTTATATTTCTTTATTTTTGCAATTCCAAGTTTTATGAGATTACCTGCTTTTGGATACCAGTATTGATCTTCTAAAAATATAGCTTTTTTATTAAGCCTCTGAATCTTTTCTTTATAAAGATCTATCCCATCTCCTAAAAAAACTGCCTCTTTTTTTACCTTCTTTATGAGATCATCTACTTTCAATAAAAGATGATTTGTTTTTTTAACGATTCTATTATTTTTTTTGCCATATATCGCACTATAAACATTCTCTCTTTTCGCATCTATCACTGGTACTATTGTAGAGTATTTTCCATCTACATTCAAGGCTAATGCATCCATACTTGAAACTCCAATACACGGCTTTTTTGTACCAATGCCAAAGCCTTTTACTGTACTAACGCCTATGCGAAGCCCTGTAAATGAACCAGGCCCTAATCCTACAATAAATGCATCTATATCACTTATAGAAACATTTTTTTCTTTTAGCATCTGGTTTATCTTTGGGATCAGTAAACTTGAATGTTTCCTATCTAATAGAAGAGAATGTTCTACGATAATACTATCATCTTCGGATAGTGCAATACTTAAATATTTTGAACTTGTATCAATGCCTAAGATCTTCAATTTCTATATCTCTTTCGGTTTGGCCTTTAACTTTAAATTTTACAGCAATGTGTTTTTTTGGTAGAAGCCTATTTATCTTTTCTGCCCACTCTATAATAGCTACCCCGTCCCCATAGATATATTCTTCAATAGCTATATCTTCTATATCCTGTAAATTATCCAGCCTATATAAATCAATGTGATATATAGGAAGTCTTCCTTGATACTCCTTTATTAAAACAAAAGTAGGGCTATTTATATGACGTGGGTCTTTTACCCCAAGACCTTCTCCTATACCTTTTGTAAAAGTAGTCTTTCCACTTCCTAAGTCTCCATAAAGCGCAATAACATCGCCCTTTGAGAGAGTATTTGAAAGCTTTCTACCTAATTTTATTGTAGATTCTATAGTATCTGTTATCATTAAAAATGTCGATATCCTATTGGTTTTAGTGTCTCTTTTTTGTTCTTTTTTGTTATAAGTAGTAATTTTCGTCCTCGTGTAACTTCTCCAATCTTTGACACTTGAGTCTTAAATGGCCATATTTTCATTAATTTATTACCATTGGTTTTGGACATTGTGAAAATTAGCTCAAAATCCTCTCCATCCCTTATAGCATGATTAAAATCTTTTGCATCTTTAGAAATAGGGATATTTTTTTCATGAATAACTGCACCTTTATTGCTTGATTTTAAAATATGGCCTAAATCCTGCACGAGGCCATCGGATACATCTATCATAGAATTAACCTTAAAGTTCTTTACTAAAAAATTAGCCTCTTTTAAACGTGGCGTAAAATTTAAGTGCTTCCCTTTTAAAGATCCTCCAATACTACCTGTAACGAATATTGAATCTTTTTCCTTTGCCCCACTACGTAGGATAATGTTTTTCTTTTTAACTTCTCCTAAAACTGTTATATCTATAATTATCTTTTTAGAATTAACAGTATCTCCGCCTATTAAATCTATTTTGAATTTTTTTGCAGTATCTTTTAACCCTTTATACAAATCATTTACATATTTAATATCTAAAGAGCTAGGTACGCCTAAAGATACTAAGAAAAACTTGGGCTCTCCTCCCATAGAGGCTATATCACTGATACTTACAGAAAGAGCCTTCTTCCCCACTAAATAAGCTGGGGTTTTCCTATAAAAGTGCCTACCTTCCAAAAGCATGTCACAGGTAACCAGAAGAAACTTCCCCTTCTTATACTTAAGGATAGCTGTATCATCCCCAATCCCTTTTATCACTTTCTTGGAAGGTTTAAAACCTTTGGAGATCTTATCTATAAGATTAAATTCTCCTAAATCTTTTAATTTCATAAGCGTCTTTTTCAGTAATTATAGCAGTTATAAGTTGGTGTGGGGTTACATCAAATGCTGGATTATAGACCTTTGCCTTATTGGGGGCGGTTTGCTTCCTTCCTATATATAGGAGTTCTTGTTTTTTCCTTTCCTCTATAGGAATGTCTCTACCGGTCTTAATACTTTTATCTATAGTTGAACTCGGAGCTGCAATATAAAAAGGTATCTTATGATGCTTTGCAAGGACTGATAAAGAATATGTCCCTATTTTATTGGCACTATCTCCATTTTGAGCAATCCTATCAGCTCCTACAATAATCTTTGTTATACCTTTATCCCTTATGGTTGCACCAGCCATATCATCACATATTAATGTTGCATCAACTCCATTCTTCATAAGTTCCCACATGGTAAGTCGTGAACCCTGCATCAAAGGCCTTGTCTCATCTGCATATACTTTAAAGTTCTTACCTTGTTTTTTAGCCTCATAAAAAATAGATAAAGCTGTTCCATAACCAGCTGTCGCAAGCATACCAGCATTACAGTGGGTTAAAACAACATCTCCGTTCTTTATAAGACGTGCACCATTTCTTCCGATGGCACGACACATATCTTTATCTTCACTTAATACGCCTAAAGCCTCTTTTAAGACTTCCTTTTTAATTCTTTGGATCCCAAAAGATTCTGGAAGGGATAAAAAGTGATCCTCCATCCTTTTTAATGCCCAAAAAAGATTTACTGCAGTTGGCCTAGTACTACCTAACTTTAAAGAAGTAACTTTTAAATCTCTCTTAAGATTCTTTATTGTCTTTGCCTTTGAATTTAACGCCGCTAAGGCATATCCTAATGAAGCAGCGACTCCTATAAGAGGTGCCCCACGAATACTTAATTTCTTTATTGCTTTACATAATGTATTAATATCACTACACTTTATATATTTTAATTTTCCTGGTAGTTCTGTCTGATCAATAAATATTATTTTATTATCTTCCCATTTGATAGGTGCCAATAACATAAATCCTCCGACTTTATAATCTAAATAACTTAGCTAATATACTTCGTTTTAATTGGATCGCTCTATGAGGACATACCTCATGACAACACATACACTTAATACATTTTTTATAGTCTATTGAAGAATATGTTTTACTTATCATAATTGCAGATACAGGGCATGTTTCTTGGCAAATCATGCATTTTTTACAAACTTTTATATTTATACATGGTAAGAATTTTATAAAATTTGTTAGAATCTCAAATACCCCTTTGGGTAAATTCACAAAAACACTCGAACGAGGAAGTTTGAATTCCTTTATAAAACTATCTTTTAGTTTTTCTCCTAAAACCTCAATATTATTTAAATCTATCTCTCCAAGTCCTCTTTTATGAGCCTTTTGTGTAGTAGGAAGCTCAAAGGGATTAATTCCTATTAAATGCGAAAATACACTATCTATAGCTACTCCATCTACTCCTGCTATTAAGAGCCCTACATCTCGTAAAGTTCCTGCAGCAGGACCATCGCCTTCCATAGCAATAACACCGTCCATTAAAATAAGATCAGACTTAACTATTTCAAAAGCATCTAATAATACATTTACAAATTCCTGCGGCCTAGGAAAATTTTTATGTTGTTGTGATTTACTAAGGCCTGCCACTATACCGTACATATTTTTAATAGCTCCTGTTATGGTCGTAAGAAGGTGCGTCTTCATCTTTGGTAAAGAGATCACTTTATCATATTCAAAAAAATACGATGCTATTGGAAGACTTTTAACCATCTTCACATTTTTAACCTCTAAAAGATCAATCCCTTCTTCTTTTGCCAGACTTGCTATGCCTGAAGATTCATATGCCTCTTTAGGGCTGATAGATCCGCCTGGATTATCGCCTATTGCAGGATAAGCTCCGCACTCCTTCACTAATCTCACAACAGTTCTTATTACTTCAATATGTGTATTTACGCCTCGCTCTGGCAAACTCCTTGAAAGCATGTTGGGTTTAATAAGAACTTTTTCTTTATTTTTTACAAATGAAGAAAGTCCTCCTAAAAGATCAAATGCCCTACGAATGCTTTGTTCAAGTTCCTTGCGATTATACGTCTTACACTTTACAATAGAGACTTTACTCCTCATATAAATTGTTTAACAAAGAATACGAATGTTAGGATAATAGAATTATGAATTATATGGACTATCATTGGTGCAATAAGAGAACCTGTTTTTTCATATAGATATGCTAAAAGCATACCCAAAGTCATAATAGGTAAAAACCCAACAATATTTGTATGAAGAATACTAAAAATAGACGCACTTAAAATCATGGCTATAAAGATACCAAAACGTTTCTTTAAGGCGCTATACATAAATCCCCGGAAAAACATCTCTTCAATAATAGGTCCAAATACTGCTACAAATATAGTCAAAAATAAAAGGATTTTACTTCTTTCTTCTTTCATAAGAACTTCGAATACAGGCTGGGGCGGAGGAGTATAACCTATAATACTTAAAAACCATATAGATATAACTAATGCTGTAAATAAAAGTGGTAGCACAAGGATATACCCCGAAATACCCGACAAAAGATCTTTAAAAAAAGACGATACTTTTAAACCTAAAGCCTCTAGGTTTTCTTTGTATTTAACCACTACAAAATACACTATTACTATCCCTGCAGCAATATCTATAAAAAATGTATTAAATATCATGCCTAGATTCATAGACATCTTAAGATCAAAAACCTTAAATATAAATGCACCTATAATCCCTACAGTATAAGCTATAAATATAATAACTAGACTTGCTCTTACTATATCTAAGATATTCCATGATACAGGTCTTCTATAGGAAAGGCTCTTTAAATCTATCTTTCTCCCCCGAAAAATAAACCAGAGATTCATTAAAATGGAGCTTATAAATATAAAAAAACCTAATACTATAAAATATCTGAAAAATTTAGCCTTCAGGCTTTCAGAATCAAGAAAATCCTTCAATTTTTCTTCTGTAACACCTATTTCTTCAAAACTCATACTTGATATAGGTTTTTCTTCTATAGGTGTCTCTTTTTTTACCTGATTCATACTTAAAAGATTCACAGCTACTACAAATAAAACTATAAGTATATATATTTTTTCTCGTTTAATAAAATTTAACATGGTAATTTAAATAATTTTTTAGCGTTATCTGTTGTAATCTTTGTAACTTCATCAATGCTTAAATTTTTTATCCTGGCAATTTCGTCTCTGAGGTATTTAACATAACTTGGTTCATTGCGTTTCCCGCGGAAGGCCTGAGGCGCTAAAAAAGGAGCATCTGTTTCAAGAAGAAGCTTATCAATTGGAGCAACTTTAGCAATTTCCCTTAATTTACCAGCATTTTTAAATGTAAGATTACAGGTAAAAGATATAAATAAACCTAAAGCTAAACATTCTTCTAAAAGCTTCTCATCCCCTGAAAAACAGTGCATAACACCTTTAATAGGCGAAGGCATTACATCCTTTAAGATAGACAAAATATCTTTATGTGCTTCACGATTATGTATAATGATGGGGAGGTTTCTTTTTTTTGCTTCTTGGAGTAACTTTATAAATAATTTCTTCTGATTATCTTTAGAAGAAAGATTCCTATAGTAATCAAGTCCTATTTCTCCTACTGCAACAACCTTTTTTGAATTAAAATAGGTTCTAAATAATTCTAAATCTTTATCTTTTATCTTATCAGCTTCGTGAGGGTGGATACCTGCTGCGGCAAAGATAAAATCATTTTCTTCTGCAAGCTCTACTGATCTTTTTGTACCTAAAAGGCTGCTTCCGACATTTATGATAGAAGAGATTCCTTCTTCTTTTGCACGCCTTATAACCAACTCTCTATCATTATCGAAATCTTTAAAATCAAGATGACAATGAGTATCTATCAGCATAATGGGGACATTTCTCTTAATCTTTTTACAATAGGCGGGATTTCTTTCAAGCAATACTTTATGTCTTCTTCGGTATTCTCATAACCGAATGAAAACCTTATTGATCCCTGTGAAATATCTGGTGGGACCTTCATTGCAGTCAATACATGGGAAGGTTCGAGGGAACCGGATGTACACGCAGAACCAGTGGATGCAAAAATACCCTTTAGATCAAAATTTAATAGAAGCGACTCTCCCTCGATAAACCTAAAACTAATATTAAGTGTATTTGAAAGCCTATTTTCAGGATGACCGTTTAAATATATCTCCTTTAATTCTTTATTAAGTCCATCTATGAATTTTTTTGTAAGTTTTTGAAGGTGCTTGTTGGTCTTTGACATATCTTTATTAGCTATTTCCAATGCCTTTGAAAAACCAACTATTCCAGAAACATTTAATGTACCTGCCCTTCTTCTTCTTTCGTGATGACCGCCATGTTGAAAAGGCAGGATCTTTACGCCTTTTCTTACATAAAGCGCTCCTACGCCCTTTGGGCCACTCAGTTTATGAGCTGAAAAAGAACATAGATCTATTCCTAATTCTTCAACATCTATGGGTTCTTTTCCTAAGGCCTGGACTGCATCTGTATGGAAATATATTCCATTGTTCTTTGCGATTTTAGAGATTTCTTTAATGGGCTGTATTGTTCCTACTTCATTATTCGCAAACATTATTGATATAAGAACTGTATTCTTTCTTATGGAATCCTTTAATTTATCTAAATCCACTACTCCATACTTATCTACGGGTAAATATGTAACATCAAAGCCAAATTCCTTCTCTACAAACTTACATGTTTCTAAAACGGCTGCATGTTCTATTGAACTTGTTATTATATGCCTTCCTTTATCAAGATTAGCCATTGCAATGCCTTTTATTGCAAAATTATCAGCTTCTGTTCCTCCAGAAGTAAATACTATATCAACTGGTTCTGTACCTATTATGTTACCTATCACTTCTCTTGAAGCTTCTAATGCCTTATTAGCAGATTGTCCTTTTGAATGTATGCTTGAGGCATTGCCATATTCATCTGCAAAATAAGGTAACATTGCATCCAGTACTTCTTTACGAACTGGTGTAGTTGCATTATGGTCTAAATAAATATGCTTCATTTCTTACTCCTTCTCTATTCTAGGAAAAAGGGGTGAACCCTTTTTAATCTTTATACCTTTTTTTGTAATACCCCATTTTAAATCTTTTAAGGTCTTTTTTTCTAAATCTCTTAGACTTAGCTGATTAGCAATCTCTTCTGAGGCATTCGGTAAAAACGCTTTTAAAGATATACATACAACCCTTAAAACCTCATACAAGTCGTACATCATATTCTTAAGTTCATCTATTTTTTTCTCTTTTGATAACTTCCAAGGGGCTTTTTCTTCTATAAACTTATTTGATATATTTATCAATCTCCATATAGAAGTAAGCGCTTGGCTAAAATCTATCTTATCAATTGAACTATCAATAGAACTAGCTAAAGAATTGATTTTTTCAATAAGGGCTTTCGAAATATCATCTCTACGGGTAAGTTTTCCTGGCTCAGGAACTGAACTTGAAAAATATTTTTCTATCATTGAAAGTGTTCTATGTAATAAGTTACCCAAATCATTAGCCAGGTCACTATTTATCCTAGATATTAAAGCATCTTCTGAAAAAGAACCGTCTACACCAAAAGGAACCTCTCTTAAAAGAAAATATCTATAACTATCTACTCCAAACTTATTAACCATCTCAATAGGATCTATTATATTACCTTTGGACTTAGACATTTTGACTTGCTCTATCTTCCACCAGCCATGCGCAAAGACTGTTTTAGGAAGCTTGAGCCCTGCAGCATGGAGCATAATAGGCCAGTAAACTGTATGTGGTCTTAAAATATCTTTTCCTATCATATGTATGTCAGCTGGCCAGAATTTTTTAAATTTACCTTTATCATCCCCGTATCCACATACACTTATATAATTTATAAGTGCATCAAACCATACATAGGTAACATGGTCTTTACTAAAAGGTACTTCTATCCCCCATGAAAGCCTGGACTTTGGCCTTGATATACATAGATCATTCAGGGGATTTTTAAGAAAACTTAAAATTTCATTTTTTCTGATAACTGGCAATATAAAATCTTCATGCGAATTAATATAGTCAATTAGCCACTTCTGGTATTTTGAAAGCCTGAAAAAGAAATTCTTCTCTTCTAGATGAGCTACCTTTCTATTGCAGTCAGGACAATTACCTTCAATAAGCTGTTTTTGTGTCCAAAAACTCTCACAAGGCGTACAATACCAGCCACTATATTGACCTTCGTATAAATCACCCTTCTTATATAAAATTGTCAGTATATCTTTTACGACTTTCTCGTGTCTTTTTTGTGTTGTACGGATAAAATCATCATAAGAGATATTGAGTTTTTTCCATAAACCTTCAAATCTAGGAACAACCATATCTACGAATTTATTTTCATCCATGCCCTCTTTACTTGCAGCATCTTTTATCTTCTGGCCATGCTCATCAGTGCCTGTTGTAAATAAAACCTTATCCCCTTTGAGCCTGTAAAACCTTGCTAGCGTATCACAGGCAATATTGGTATAGGAATGCCCTATATGAGGATTGCCATTTACATAATATAAAGGAGTTGTAATATAAAATTTACCCATGATTTATTTATTATAATCTAATTCTACTTGTTTTCCTTCATCCAGCTCTACGACTACCTTTCGTTTTAATGCATTAACACTTATAACCTTACCTTTTCCTTCTTTTGTCTTTATTTTTTCTCCTTCTTTAGGAAGACCTTTTATATATTTTCTATAGTTTTCATATTCATAGCCCAGACAACACATTAATCTACCACAACAACCTGATATCTTAGTAGGATTTAAAGGTAAATTCTGTTCTTTTGCCATCCTGATAGTTACTGGCTCAAAGGCCTTTAAAAAACTTGCACAGCATAAAGGTCTTCCACAATGCCCAAAGCCTCCCAGCATCTTTGCTTCGTCTCTAACACCTATTTGTCTTAATTCTATCCTTACTCTAAAGATATGGGCTAAATCCTTAACAAGTTCTCTAAAATCTACCCTTCCTTCAGAGGTAAAATAAAAAATTAGCTTAGTCTTGTCAAAAGAATACTCTGCATCAATCAATTTCATGTCTAACTTACGTTCTTGTAGTTTTTTCATGCAGGTTTGAAATGCACTTTTTGTGCGTTTTTTATTCTCTTTTATATGATGTACGTCTTCTTTTGTTGCTATGCGTATAATCTTTTTAAGGGGTTTATCAAGATCACCCTCCAGAATAAGCTCTGGTTCACTTATAACCTGAGCATAATCCTGGCCTCGTTCTACCTCGACTATGACATAATCCCCTATCTTAGGTCGCATATTATTCGTACTATAGTAGAGGATATTTCCTGCTTCTCTTAGTTTTACCTGTATAGCTTCTCTCATTACTAACCTTTCAACTCTAAAGCCATATTAAAGACTGCTGTCTTTGGATTTATGTTACTTTTCAAATATCCCATTGTTCGGATTATACTAAAAAGATCTTTTTGTAATTTTTCCTTAGAAAATCTATCTGCATAAGAAGATAATTCCTGATGCCTATCTATATTAAATAGTATTGGCTCTTCCTTTGTAAATTTAGATACTAAAAGGTCTCTATACCAGTATAAAAGCATCTGCAGTGAAAAAGTTATACCACTTTTTATCTCTTCGTTTAAGACGGTTTCCTTTAAAACTACACTTTTTCTGAAAAAAAAGTTATTAAGAACTCTATCACGCTCTACAATAACATCGTTTTCTTTAAATTCCATGGCCTTACCAATGCTACCCATGGCCATATGTGAGAACAATACCGCTTCTTTCTCTTCAATATCATGACTTTCGAGGAATTTTTGAATATCGTTTTTATCTAAAGAGTTAAATTTCAAAATCTTACACCTTGAAATAACAGTTAGTAGAAGTCCTGCAATATTACTAGATGTTAATATCATTATATGATTCTTTGGAGGCTCTTCTAAAACCTTTAAAAATGCATTCTGTGCCTCTTCCCTTAAACACTCCGCATCATTTATAATAAAAATCCTTTTTCTTGCCTCATATGGCTTTAAACTTGCCTGATAAATAATCTCCCTTATTTTTTCAATCTTTATAGAATTGGATTTACCTTCTGGATGTATAAGAAAAATATCAGGATGATTCATAGAATCTATTTTCTTACAAGATGGGCATTTGCAATTTGATAATCTTTCTTCTTCATTCTCGCAATTTACTGCCTTGGCAAATTCTATTGCCACAGTACGCTTCCCTACGCCATCTGGACCTGAAAATAGATAAGCACCTCTTATTTGATCTTGAAGTATTAATCTTTTAATAGCAGCTATTGCGCTAGATTGGCCAATTATATTTTCAAACGACATAAGAGTTCTTTTCTTATTAAGTTTTGAACCTTTTCTTTCTTCCCAACTGAAGATATGACTTTTACCCTTTTAGGTTCTTTCTTTGCAATGGATAAATATCCCTTTCTTACTTTTTTGTGATAAGTAAGAGATTTTCTTTCAATTCTATCTTTATTTCTTCCTGAACGAAGGAGCCCTTTTTTAACGTCAATATCTAAGAAAAAAGTAATATCAGGTGAAATCCCCTTTGTAACTAGATTACCTATACTCTTTATGGTCTTTATATCTATCCCACCGGCATATCCCTGATACGTTAAAGTAGCATCTATAAATCTATCACATATAACAATATTTCCTTTTTTTAAACTAGGGGCGATTTTTTGTTTTATTATCTCAGCCCTTGCAGCCATATATAAAAGCATCTCAGTTACTGCATCCATTTCTTTATTTTTAGGATCTAATAAAATCTCGCGTATCTTTTCACTTATAGAAGTACCCCCTGGTTCCCTGGTATGTAAAACTTTAAAGCCTTTTCTTCTTAAAAAATTACAAAGAAGCTTTGAATGCGTACTCTTACCACTTCCTTCTCCTCCTTCAAACGTTATAAATAACCCTTTATTTAACACGTTATTTTCTTCTCCAAGTGGTTTTGCCATCTTTTGTATCTTCTAATATAATACCTTTGGCCTCTAACGTCTTTCTAACTTCATCTGCATCTTTATATTTTTTATCTTTTCTATACTGTTCTCTTTGTGCAATTGCTTTAGTAACCCATGTATCTGATTTTTCTTCCTTAATATCCTTAAAAGATAATCCTAAAATACCACTTAATTCAAGAATAGTTTCCTTTGCATATCTAAGGATATCCATCTTATTATCTTGATCGCTATCCAATATCCTATTAGACTCTTTTACCATATCAAATAATACCCTCAATGCTATAGGAGTATTAAAATCATCGTCCATAGCATCTTCAAATTCTTTCTTAAACTTATTTATGCTGTCATAACCCTTTTTAGTCGATTTAGAAGGTTTTTTATCTAATTTCTGGAATAATATAGTGAATCTATTATAAGCAGTTTTGACTTCTTCCATCCTCTCCCATGAAAAATCAACTGGATGAGAATAATGACTCTGCATAAATAATACTTTCAGTATATCAGAAGGATATTTTTTCAATATATCTTCAATACTTATAAAATTACCTAAAGACTTTGCCATCTTTTCTTTATTAATAGTAAGTAACCCATTATGTATCCAGTAATGAGCGAATTTCTTACCAGCTCCTTCTGATTGTGCTATTTCATTCTCATGATGAGGAAAAATAAGGTCTATTCCTCCGCCATGTATATCAAATTCATCACCTAAAATATCTGAAGACATTACTGAACATTCTATATGCCAGCCAGGCCTACCTTTTCCCCATGGACTATCCCAAGAAGGCTCACCTTCTTTGGAGGATTTCCATAAGGCAAAATCAAGTGGATCGCTTTTATTTTCTCCTGGTGTAACCCTTGCACCAGATTCTAGCATCTCAAAAGTCTGATTAGATAATTTACCGTAATTTTTAGCTTTCTTTACATCAAAATATACATCCCCTTCTGAAATATAAGCTATTTTGCGTTTAATCAATATGGATATAAAATCTTTCATCTTATCAATATATTCAGTTGCCTTTGGCTCTTTATCAGGTGAGGCTATACCCAATTCATCCATATATTTATGATAGGTCTTAAGATATTTTTTGGATATTTTCTTTACTGCACTATTTAGATCTTCACCTTTAAGCTCTTTTTTTGCTTTATCTATTATTTTATCGTCGACATCAGTAACATTCCTGACGAAGGTGACCTTGTATTTCTTGTATATAAAATACCTACGTATAACATCAAACACATAAGCACTTCTTGCATGTCCGATATGTGGATCATCATAAACCGTCGGCCCACAGACATAAATATTAACTTTATTCTTCTTTATAGGCTTAAATTCTTCTTTTTTAGAATTAAGTGTATTATATATTTTAATACTCATATTAGTTAATTAGTGTAGCAATTGCATAGGCTGCAATTGCTTCCCCTCTACCTATTGCTCCTACACCTTCCTGTGTAGTTGCTTTTATATTTACTTTATCTTTTTGTATACCTAAAGCTAAAGCAATTTCTTTTTTCATATTTTCTTTAAAAGGTGCTATTTTGGGTTCTTCTATAATAACAACTGAATCTATGTAATCTACTTTAAAACCTTTTTCCTTTACCAAATCCCTAACGCTCTTTAAAAGCTCTATACTTGATATACCGCTATATCTAGCATCATCCACTGGAAACTGATGTCCTATATCATCTAAGCCTGCGGCCCCTAAAATCGCATCACAGACTGCATGTACAAGTGAATCAGCATCTGAATGTCCTTTTAATCCCTTGATATACGGAATCTCAACCCCGCCTAAAATAAGAGGCCTACCTTCAACTAATCTATGTATGTCGTAACCTATACCTACTCTCATATCTTTTTACCCATAAAAAGTTTTGCTAGTTCTAAATCCTTTTGCGTTGTAATCTTTATATTCTTATATGAACCCATTACTAGTTTTGGTTTTTTACCAAGACGCTCTACTAACATAGAATCATCTGTTATATTAAGTTTTTTCTTTCCTATTTTTTTGTAAGAACGTTCTATTAATTCCCTTTTAAATACCTGTGGAGTCTGAGCCTCCCAAAAATCTCTTCTATCAGGTGTATATTGGATAGAACCATCTTTACGTCTATATTTTAAGGTGGGTAGAATCGGTACCCCCACGACACTGGATCCAAAAGTCTTAGCAGCCTTTAAAGAAGAATTTATTAAATTATCTGTAATAAATGGCCTTACAGAATCATGGATCAAAATATAATCTATATCTCCAGATACATTCTTTAATGCATTAAAAACAGAATCTTTTCTTTCTTTTCCTCCAGTTACTACACGAACTTTTTTTAACTTAAACTTTTTGATGATTTCACGTTTAACTTTAGAAATCTTAGATCTTTTTACTGCAACGATTATTTCATGTATATTTCTATTCTTTGAAAGCTTAATTAAAGTATGGGCAAGTATAGACCTTCCATAAAGTTTAATATAAGGCTTTTCTATTCTTGAAGTTATTCTTCTACCTTTACCTGCGGCTGGAACTAACGCTGCAACCTTCATTTATTTTATATGGGGCAATAACTAACGCCTGTTTCGCTTTGTATCGTCCTGTAGTTTTCCAAAAATCATCCTGCCAGCTGATGTCTGAAGAACGCTTCCTACTACTACCTTGACATGTTGGCCTATCAACCTTCTTCCGTTATCCACTACGATCATAGTGCCATCTTCTAGATATCCTACAGCTTGATTATATTCTTTGCCTTCCTTGATGAGCCTAACTTCCATAGTTTCTCCAGGTAACACCACTGGTCTTAAAGCATTAGAAAGTTCATTCACATTTAATACTTTTACTTCTTGAATCTCTGCAATTTTATTGAGATTATAATCATTTGTAAAAATCTTTGCACCTAAGACCTTTGCTAGCTTTACAATCTTGGCGTCTACTTCTTTTATGTCTATAAAATCCTCATTATGTATCTTTACGTCTATATTAGGATTTTTTTGAAGTTTACTTAAAATATCCATGCCGCGCCTTCCACGTGCACGCTTAAGAGAATCACTAGAATCAGCTACCTGCTGCAATTCCCTTAAAACAAAACGTGGTACAATAAATTTAGCTTCAAGAAAACGCGTATTACATATATCTACTATACGGCCGTCTATGATAACGCTCGTATCTAAAACTATCATATCGCCGCTCTGAGACTGCTTTGAAAACTTTACATACGGAATAATGATATTAAATTCATCTCTACCTCTTACAGCTACTATTATACCTAAATAACAAAATATTAATGTAACTACCACGCGCAATGAATATAAAAGTGTTTCGTCTAATTGCGCAAGTGAAAGCGTATCAGATACAAGCTTTGCCATTATAAGTCCGAATATTAGACCAAATACAGCTGAAGACAACCCCCTAACAGAAACCTTTCTCATCATAAATTCAAATAAAATTATTATAATAGCTACAAAAAGTCCTACTATAGCACCAATATTACTAAAGTCTGATGTCCCGACATTAACAAACGAACCTATCTGAAAACCTATAACAACACTTAGTATAATGAAAAAAATGCGGATAAATATTAAAGTCATCTATCCCTCCTTGATTTCTTCTTTTTTTTGGGCTTTTTCTCCTTTGTCTTATGAAGAATCTTCCATGGGTACTTCCTTATATCTTCAGTAAAAGCCTCAATATTAGAAACAGTATTCTTTATAGAAGATTTTACTTCTTCATCTCCTACAATATCATTTATAGATGAGATCATAGTATCTACCTTTATAAGAGTCCTTTTCATGTCTCGCGTAATCTCTTCTGTAGATACAGGATCTTGTCCCCTTAAAATCTCTCCGTCTTTTAAGAGTCTCGCCTCTTTTGTACCTGGTGTAATCTCAAGATATTTTTCTCCCAATAGACCCAATGTATTTATAGCTGCTTTTGCATCTTCATTTATCCATGTATTACGCGATACCCATACAAAGACTTTTACCATGGGTATATTTTCCTTTTCATCAAAATAGACCTCTATATCCTCTACCTCGCCCACTTCAACTCCAGCATATCTAACAGGTGCACCAATACTTATACCATTGGCAAAGCTAAAAAGTATCTCTAGATTATATCCTTTCTTTAAGCTATAAAAATTACCTATTGAAAATACTATTACCGAAAGGATTACTATACCAATAAAAATAAAGATACCAACCTTAAGTTCAAAACTTGATCTTGTAAACATAGTTATCCTCCGTTTTCTGTGATTGGGCCTTTTGAAGCGCCTGTTATGAATTGTTTTACTACTGGATCATTTGTATTTTTTATCTCATCGGGTGTACCTACTGCTATAATCTTTCCGTCATATAACATAGCAATCCTATCAGCTATTTTATATGCACTTACCATATCATGAGTAACTACAATGGAAGTTACTTTTAATTTATGATTCAGATCTATTATTAAATCGTTTACCGCATCAGCCATAATAGGATCTACGCCTGTAGTAGGTTCATCATATAAAATAATCTTTGGATCATTACATATAGCCCTTGCTAGTCCTACGCGTTTTTTCATGCCACCAGATAATTCAGCTGGCATTAATTCTTCTATGCCTTTTAAACCCACCATATTAAGAGACTTTGCGATCTTTTCTTTAATTTGATGTTCCGGTGTATCTGTATGTTCTCTAAGAGCAAAACCGACATTTTCACCCACAGTCATAGAATCAAAAAGTGCTGCTCCTTGAAAAAGCATACCAAACTTAAGTCTCAAATCATCCATATCATGCTCTTCCAATTGAGAAACATCTTCATTATCTATAACAACTTGACCAAAGTCAGGTTTAAGGAGCCCTATCATATGTTTTAATAAAACACTCTTACCGCAACCTGAACGGCCTATAATTACCATGGCCTCTCCAGATTTAATGACAAGGTTTAGATTCTTTAAAACCTTGTTATCAGCAAATGATCTTGAAAGATTTATTATCTCTATCATGTCTTATCCTATGGAAAAACAAAGTAAAATAATGCTGTGAATAAACAATCTGCTGCTATTATTAAAATAAATGATGTAACTACAGAAAGCGTTGTAGCCTTACCGACTCCTTCGGCCCCTCCTTCTGTTCTAAAACCTTCATAACATGAAATAATACATATAATCATTGCAAATATAAGCGACTTGAAAAGCCCTGTAAATACATCTTTAAATTGCAAAGGATCAAATGTCATTTGTATATATATGGTAGATCCTATAAGGAGTTTATATACACCTATTAAGTACCCCCCTATCATACCTATAAAATCTGCATACACTGTTAAAAGTGGTAACATCAAACAAAGCGCCAAAAACCTAGGCACCACAAGAAACTTCACAGGATTTGCTGCTAAGGTCTCAAGTGCATCTATCTGTTCAGTTACCTTCATTGTACCAAGCTCTGCTGTAATACTGGCTCCAACTCTACCTGCAACTACAAGGGCTGTTAATACTGGTCCTAATTCTCTTACCATTGAAAGCGCCACAAGGCTAGAAATGTATATCTGGGCATTCATCTTGGTAAGCTGATATGCACTTTGAAGTGCCAAAACCATTCCTGTAAATAAAGATACTAAAAATACAATAGGTAGACTCAACACCCCTATCTTAAACATCTGTTCAAAAAACTCTTTCTTCCTAAAGGGAGGCCTAAACACCTGAAAGACAGTTCCTACATAAAGGCTGAACACCCCTCCTATATAAGTAAAAAAATCCAACGCCCTTTTACCTAATCTTTTTATGAAATTTTTCATTGCCTCTCCTAAAACTGTATATTATGTTCTACCCCAAAAAATTCCTCATTCTCCTTAAATTTCATCTTCAAATTCTTAAGGCCCATTTTGTATTCGAGGCTCATTTCTTCTGGGCTTTCTTTGTCATAATATGTAGTGAGTGGTTCTCTTGCCATTGTTTTAAAACCTACACGTATATAATCACTGATATCTTTTGTCATGCGCAACTCATCTTTACCGCTTTTAATTATATCCCAATCATGCCAGACTAATTCTTTCATGTCTGAAGAACCGGTTACACCCTCAAATAAATTACCTTTTTGAATATCCCTAAGATCCATATAACCATCCAAGGTAAGTTTACTTTTACCATGTCTAAGGTGACCATCAGCTATACTTATTATAGGACCGATACCTTCTAATCTAATATTTGCCACATCATATTCTAAAGAAGCGATTTTTCCATTTCTGCTTTGAAGTATGCCATTGGAAAAAAGATTTCTTAAATTCCCTTTAATATAAAAAATACCATTCATTCTTCCAAGAGCAATATTTGGATTCTTTGCCTTTGCAATAACTGCAAAATCCCTCATATCGGCTCTATTAATCTCAAAGACAATATCTGTCATAAATGGCTTTATGAGACCAATTGTCCCTTTTAAATTATAGGTCTTTCCTAAATGTAAAGAGGTTATCTCTAAGGTATCATCTTTAATCTTAAACTCAGAAGAAACCTTCATCGATAATTTTGAATTTAAGGTAATTTTTTTAGAAAAAAGTTTTCCTGAAAATACGCTTTTATCGTGGCCTTTTTCAATGAGATGACCCTTTACAACAATATCTCCAGTAACCTTCATGCCCCCTAAGTCAAAATCATCCATATTTAATTTAGAAAATATATAATCATTCTCTAAAAAACTAACATCCAAAAAAACATTCTTACCAGTATCAAGCTCGCCTAAGTAATTAGATAGATCCCTAGAAATATTACAGGTCTGGCCATGTAAAACAAAACCTTCTCCACTTATAAATACATTTTTATAAGCCCAGGGAAGAACTAATGCAAGGATAATTCCCCACATAACAAATATAAAAACAGTTTTGTTGCGTTTTATAATGTGCTGGCGCATATTTTATTTATTTAAATACAAGCTTTCCGTTCTTAGCAGTTACCTTAACTGGCTTACCTTTTTCAAATTTTTTACCAATAATCTCTTCTGACAACGGATCTTCTAACAGCCTCTGTATTGTGCGTTTTAGAGGTCTTGCACCAAAGATCTGATCAAATCCCGTATCCACCAATAAATCCTTTGCTGATTTATCCAGCTGTATATCTACATCCTGCTCCTTCAATCTCTTTTTAACATCTTCTAATTCTATATCTACAATCTTATAAAGATGCTCTTTTGTAAGATTGTGAAATACAATAATATCATCTACCCTGTTTAAAAATTCAGGCTTAAAGGTCTTTTTTACCTGATCAAGGAGTTTTTCCTTCATATCTTTATAGGCAAAATCTCCTTTTTCCGATTTAAAACCAATGGAAGCCTGCTTTCTGAAGATATTGGCTCCTACATTTGAGGTCATAATAAGGATGGTATTTCTAAAATCTACCTTTCTTCCAAAGCTATCGGTGAGACGACCATCCTCTAACACCTGAAGTAAGATATTAAACACGTCAGGATGTGCCTTTTCTATCTCATCTAAAAGTACTACTGAATATGGCCTACGCCTTACTTTTTCTGTAAGTTGTCCACCTTCTTCATAACCAACGTAACCAGGAGGTGCACCTACTAGACGAGAGACATTAAACTTTTCCATATACTCTGACATGTCCAGCTGTATAAGAGCATTTTCATCTCCAAACATAAATTCTGCAAGGACTCTACCAAGATGGGTTTTACCAACACCAGTAGGACCTAGGAATATAAAAGAGCCTATGGGCCTTTTTGGATTTTTTATACCTGCACGTGAACGCCTTACTGCATGTGAAATAACTTTTATTGCCTCATCCTGACCAATAACCCTTTTGTGAATTTCATCTTCCATCTTTAAGAGCCTCTCGGATTCTTTTTCCTCTAACCTTACAATAGGTATCCCAGTCCACTGAGAGACAATATTGGCTATTAATTCTTCATCAACCTTTGGTCTAGCTTCCATTCTTTCTCTCTTCCACTGCTGTTTGGATTTATCAAGTTTTTTACGTGCCTTTCTTTCTTCATCTCTAAACTTAGCTGCATTTTCAAAATCCTGATTTTTTATTACATCATCTTTTCCTTTGCGTATCTTTTCTACTTCTTTTTCCAGCTTCTTTATGTCTGGGGGTGCGGTCATAATAGAAAGTCTTGCCTTTGCACCACCTTCATCCATCAGATCTATTGCCTTATCAGGTAAAAACCTCCCTGTAATATACCTATCTGAAAACGTGGCTGCTGCTACTAATGCATCGTCTGTGATTTCTACCTTATGATGACTTTCATAACGGGATCTCAAGCCTTTCAATATCTCTATAGTCTCTTCAACCGTTGGAGGATCCACCACTATTGTCTGAAACCTCCTCTCAAGTGCTGCGTCTTTTTCAATATGCTTTCTATATTCATCAAAGGTGGTTGCACCTATACACTGAATCTCACCCCTTGATAGAGATGGCTTTAAAATATTGGATGCATCTATTGCCCCTTCTGCGCCTCCTGCGCCAACTAATGTATGAAGTTCATCTATAAACATTATAAAATTCTCAGACCGTTTGATTTCATCCATGACTGCCTTTATTCTTTCTTCAAACTGGCCTCTATATTTTGTACCAGCAACCATAAGTGCAAGGTCTAAGATAATTACTTGTTTATCCTTTAATACCTCAGGCACATCGCCTTTTATTATCTTTTGTGCAAGGCCTTCTACAATCGCAGTCTTACCAACTCCTGCCTCACCCAATAAAACAGGGTTATTCTTTGTGCGCCTTGAAAGTATCTGAATTACCCTTTCAATCTCAGTAACCCTACCAATTACAGGATCTAATTTGTTATCCTTAGCAAGATTAGTAAGATTCCTTCCAAATGCCTCGAGTGCAGGTGTCTTTGAAGCTGTCTTTGTTCCAGTAGCACCGCGACCAGGACCAGCTCCTTGAGGAGGAACTCCACCGCCACCAGTAGCAAAACCAGGAGTTGCAGAACCTAAAAGTTCGATAATTTCCTGTCGTATCTTATCAAGATTAAGCCCAAGATTGATTAATACCTGAGAAGCAACCCCTTCACCTTCTCTTATAAGACCTAATAAGATATGTTCTGTCCCAATGTAATTATGACTCAATGCCCTTGCTTCTGCACCAGCAAGTTCTATTGCCTTTTTTGCCTTTGGTGTAAAAGGTATATCACCTGATATAACTGTAGAAGGACCTGGCTTTACAATCTTTTCTACCTCCAGGCGTATCTGCTGGAGATCTATCCCCATCTTCTGGAGCACAACTGCAGCAACACCTTCTCCTTCTTTTACAAGTCCTAAAAGGATGTGTTCTGTTCCAATATAATCGTGATTAAATCTTTTAGCTTCTTCTTTGGCAAGTAAGATTACCTTCCTTGCACGCTCTGTAAACCTGTTGAACATAAAACCCTCCTATTATAATATTCTATTTACCTAATAATTTTTCCCGAACTATCTGAGCCCTTTTTACATCCCTTTGATTCGGATTTAGTTTCTTTTTCTCTAACTTCTGGAGGTGGGCAGGCTGTATTATTATAAATAATTCATTTATAAGAGCTCTGTCCGCTTCCTTTATTAGATCCAAATCAGCTCCTAACCTTACGAGTGAAAGTAAATCTATAGTCTCATCACTAGTTATAATATGGGCATTCTTTAATGTACCGTATGCCCTCCATATTCTATCTTCAAGAAGATTTCTATTTTGAGCTAAAAGTGCCTCTCTTGCACTATGCTCATGTCCTATAATTTGTTTAATAATCCTTTCAATGTTATCTATAATATCTTCTTCACTATGACCCAAAGAAACCTGATTTGAGATCTGGAAAAAATTACCACTTGCCTCTGTCCCCTCTCCGTAAAGACCACGAGCTGTAAGACTAAGTTTTGTAATTGCCTGTAAAACCTTACCAATTTGCTTTGTCATTACAAGAGATGGTAGGTGAAGCATTACAGATGCCCTCATTCCAGTACCGGTATTAGTAGGACATGCTGTAAGATAACCAAAATCCGCAGAATAATCAAAATTCAATAAATTCCCAAGTTCATTCTCTATATCATTTATTAAGTGCCAGGCATCCCTCATGTCAAAACCTGATTTCATGACCTGGATTCTTAAGTGATCCTCTTCATTTATCATTATGCTTAAGACTTCTCCTTCACCTATGCACAGGCCTTTACTTTCTGCATCAATAGTGTGCTCCCTGCTCATTAAGTGTCTTTCTACTAAAAATTGCCTATCTAAGGGGTCTTGCTTTCCTATATCTAAACATAAAGAAGTCTTGATTTTTTTAGATGCTTGGACAGTATCCTTTGAAAGCTTTAGAATTTCTTGCTGTTCCTTTTTACTTGCCCAGTGAGAAAAAGGATATTTTGATAGGTTCCTGGCTAGTCTTATGCGTGATGACATTACAATATCAGACCTTGGGCCAGTAGACCTAAGCCATTCACCTTTAGAATTTAATAGGTCATCTAACTTCATTTCTTTTTCCTCCCTAAGTCTTTAATCTTATCTCTAATCTTAGCTGCCTCTTCAAATTCTTCCATATTAATAGCCTTCTGCAGTTTATCTTTTAAGTCCCCTAGTTCATCTTTTTTACCCTTAGTTACTACAGTAGTTTTTACAACCTTCTTGAATTTTTTAGGAGATTTACCATAGTGCTGAGTAGAACCATGGATCCTCTTTAAAAGAGGTAGGAGCGAATCCTTAAATGCAGAATAACATTCGCCGCAACCAAGTCTACCTACTCTTTTAAAGTCCTCGTAAGTGAGTCCGCATCTTGGACACTTTGTTTTCGTTTCCTTCTTTGCCTTAGTAACATGTCCTCCTAGATCAGCAAGCCCAGCCAGTAAATCTGCTAATCCAAAATGACTCTCCATTTGGCTACTTTTCTTCTGAGCACATTCTTCACATAGATGTAGTTCCGTCATCTTATCATTTACTATCTCTGTTAAGTGTACTGTTGCCTGATTCTTTGCGCAAATATTACATAACATATTAGGCCTCCGGTTAGTATTTTACTCCATCAGTCTTGGTCAGAAGTCTAAATTCTTTATTTAATTTTGATGTAATGTTCCCTGGTTTTCCATTACCAACAGGTTTTTTATCAATACTTGTTACAGGTATAACTTCAGCAGCTGTACCTGTTAAAAAACACTCATCTACTTTAAAAAGATCTTCTATCTTAAATAGTTTTTCACTAACTTCAAGACCGAGTTTCTTCCCAATGCCCATTACAGTATCTCTTGTGATACCTTTTAAGATACCAACACTACTTGGGGGTGTAATTAAGTTCTTTCCTTTTACAATAAAGATATTATCTCCCGCACACTCTGAAACATAACCGTCTGAAGAAAGCATTAATGCCTCTTCACAGCCGCCTTTTATTGCCTCTATCTTTGCTAAGATATTATTCAGATAATTTAAAGATTTTATCTGAGGATTTAAGGCCTTAGGATGATTCCTTAAGGTTGAAGCTATAATTAACTTCAAACCCTCTTTATATAATTTTTCAGGATAAAGCTCAATTTTATCTGTTATGATTATAATAGAAGAATTTTTGCATTTTCTTGGGTCCAGCCCTAGATCTCCAACGCCCCTTGTAACAATAAGCCTGATATAAGCATCATCAAGCTTATTAAGCCTTAATGTATCAAGAACTGCTTTTATCATTTCCTTTTTGGAAAGAGATATTTTTAG
>CAZMID010000020.1:0-26285 GCA_964566255.1 uncultured Planctomycetia bacterium
GATATAGAAGTCGGCCCTTATACTATTATAGGTCCTGATGTAGAAGTAAAGTCCTCCACATCAATAGGCCCATACGTAGTAGTAGAAGGTTATACTACTATAGGTAAGAATTGTCATATATTTACAGGCTCTTGTGTTGGAAGTCCCCCTCAAGACCTTAAATATAAAAAAGGCACAAAGAGTTTTTTAAAGATAGGAGACAATAATATTATCAGAGAATATGTAACCCTTAATCCAGGAACCGATGAAGGGGGAATTACATCTCTAGGAAACGATAATCTTTTAATGGCATATTCTCATGTAGCACATGATTGTAAGGTCGGGGACGGGTGCGTTATTGCAAATGCCGGGACTCTTGCAGGCCATGTTACTTTAGAAGATAAGGTAGTTATTGGAGGCCTGACAGCTATACATCAGTTTACAAGAGTAGGTAAACTTTCTATAATAGGCGGGTGTTCCAAGGTTGTTCAAGATATTCCTCCTTTTTCTACCTGCGATGGCCATCCTGCCAGGGTATATGGCCTTAATCTAATAGGTTTAAGACGTTCAAAGATATCAAAGGATGCCCAAGTAGCATTAAAGAATGCATTTAAGGTTTTATTCTATTCAGGATTTTCATTTAAAAATGCTGTGAATAATGTAGAAAAAGAAATTAAAAATATTGAAGAAGTAGATTATATATTAAATTTTATAAAAACTTCAAAAAGAGGTGTATGTAGAGGTGGAAACGAGAATTGCTCTCCTAGCAGGTAATGGTAGATTCCCAATCATATTTGCAAAGGCCGCAAAAAAGAAGAATGTCGAGTTAATAGCGATAGCTATAAACGAAGAGACATCAAAGGATCTCGAAAAGTATGTCGATAAGATATACTGGCTTGGCGTAGGAGAACTTGAAAAATTATCCCAGATATTAAAGAAGGAAAAATTAATATCTTGTGTAATGGCAGGCCAAGTTAGGCATAAATTACTTTTTGATAAAACTATAAAGATAGATGGAAAGATGAAAGAACTTCTTGATAAGGTAAAGGATAAAAAGACAGATTCCTTAATAGGTGCAGTAGCAAATAGGTTAGAGCAATCAGGAATAAAACTTTTGGATTCCACTATATTTTTAAAAGATTTGCTGCCAGAAAAAGGTATTTTAACAAAAACTCCTTTGGATAAAAGTGTTTTAGAAGATATTGAGTTTGGGAAAGACATTGCAAAATCTATTGCTGGATTAGATATAGGTCAAAGTATAGTAGTTAAGGATAAAGTAGTTTTAGCAGTAGAGTCTATTGAAGGTACAGATGAGGCCATAAAAAGAGGAGCCAAGTATGGTAAAGAAGGGGTAGTGGTCGTTAAGGTAAGTAAGCCCAAGCAGGATATGAGATTTGATGTACCCACGATAGGCCCTAGTACTATAAAACTGTTAAAAGAATTAAAGGCTTCGTCTATAGCCATAGAAGCCAAAAAGACACTTATTATAGATAAAGAAGAGACTATTAATCTAGCAAATGAATCAAATATAGGAATAGTAGTTATATGAGTACAAAAAAATCTTCAAAGAAAAATCCCACCAAAGCCTCTAGCACCATAGATGCCATTTCAAAGATCTCTAGGGCTATATCAAGCGACCTTTATCTAGAGGATATATTGAAATTGATTGTAACTGTTACAGCTGAGGTTATGAATTCTAGAATATGTACGCTGATGCTTTTAGATGAGAAGAAACAAACTCTTGCTATAAGGGCTACACAGAGTATATCCGAAGAATACACAAAGAAAAAACCACTTAAAAAAGGAGAAGGCATTGCCTGGAAGGTGGCTGGAGAAAATAAACCAATAGTTATTCCTGATGTATTAAAGGAATCAAAATATCTTTATAAAGACATTGCAAAAAAAGAAGGTCTTGTATCTTTATTATGCGTTCCATTGGCAGTTAAAAAAAGAGTAATAGGTGTTTTAAATTGTTACACATCAAAACCTCATAAATTTACAAATGTAGAAATAAACGTACTTACAAGTGTCGCAAATCAAGCAGCAATCGCAATAGAAAATACAGAACTTATGGTAAAAACTAGGGTTATCCAGGAAGAATTAGAGACAAGAAAGGTCGTTGAGAGGGCAAAAGGAATTTTAATGAGGGAAGAATCTCTTACAGAGTCAGATGCTTTTAGAAAAATCCAGAAATTCAGCATGGATAGGCGTAAGACTATGAAAGAAGTAGCTGAGGCCATTATTATGATGCATGATATGAGGGATTAATGGCAAAGAAAAAATCTTCCTATGAAGGATTACAGAAAAATATCCGTACTTTTAAAACCCCAGCTATAGAAACATGGGAGAATCAGTATAAAGATAAAGACTATGTTATTACACTTGAAAATCCAGAATTTACATGTGTGTGTCCAAAGACAAATCTTCCTGATTTTGCAACAATAGTTATTAGATATACACCTTTAAAGAGGTGCATAGAGCTAAAATCTCTTAAGATGTACATGCTTAGCTATAGAAATATCGGGATATTTCATGAGAATGTAATAAATAAGATCCTTGATGATTTTGTAGCTTCTTGTAGGCCCAAATGGGTACATATTAAAGGCGAATTTAATACTAGAGGTGGAATAAAGACAATAGTAGAATCTGAGTATAAAAATTAAGGAGATAATTATGCCAGTGAAAACCAAAAGAGATGTCTTGAAATTAGTAAAGGACCATAAGATTAAATTTATTAAGCTTTGGTTTACTGATGTTTTGGGTTTTCAGAAGGGAATATCTATTACAGTAAGAGAGCTTAAAAAGGCCCTTGAAGAAGGCATGGGGTTTGATGGCTCATCCATTGAAGGTTTTGCCCGCATAGAAGAAAGTGATATGGTAGCTATGCCGGATCCTTCGACATTCCAGTTGATTCCTTGGAGGAATGGGGAAGAAGAGCTTTCAGCAAGGATGTTCTGTGATATTGTAGATCCAAGAGGAAAACCTTTTGAAGGAGATCCAAGATATGTATTTAAGAAAAATCTAAAAAAAGCTAAAGATCTAGGTTTTACCTATTATATAGGTCCAGAACTCGAGTATTTTTATTTTAATAATCCTAAAAATACCATTATTTTAGATAGAGGTGGATATTTTGATCTAACACCCCTTGATGTTGCTCAAGACTTAAGGCGCCAAACCGTAGTGAGCTTAGAGAAGATGGGTGTAAAGGTAGAATATTCTCATCATGAGGTAGCTACATCCCAGCATGAAATAGACTTAAGGTATTGCGAGGCCCTTAATATGGCAGATAATGTCATGACATATCGCATGGTAGTAAAAGAAGTTGCCCGTCAGAACGGTGTATATGCAACTTTTATGCCAAAACCTATTTATGGCATAAATGGAAGTGGCATGCATGTTCATCAGTCTCTTTTTAAGGGTGAGAAGAATTCATTTTTGGATAAAAAAGATAAGAATTATCTTTCAGATACAGCTAAATATTTTATAGCAGGTATTTTAAAACATGTTTCTGAAATCACAGCTGTTACAAATCAATGGGTAAATTCTTATAAAAGACTTATCCCTGGTTATGAAGCACCTGTATATATATGCTGGGCACAGATGAATCGCTCGGCACTCGTAAGGGTACCTATGTATAAACCTGGTAAAGAAAAATCCACCAGGATAGAATTTAGGTCTCCTGATCCAGCATGTAATCCTTATCTGGCGTTTTCTGTGATGTTGGCAGCAGGCCTTGAAGGTATTAAGAATAAATATAAATTACCTCCGGCCTCAGAAGATAATATCTATAAGATGACGCCTGAAGAAAGGGATAAATCTAATATAAAATCTCTGCCAGAGGATTTATACGAAGCAATAAAACTAGCAGAAAAAAGTAAACTTCTAAGAAGTTCTTTAGGAGATAAGGTATTTGAGTATTTTATACGAAATAAATACATGGAATGGGATGAATATAAGGCCCAGGTGAGTAAGTACGAGATAGATAAGTACCTCCCTATTCTTTAAAGCAATTTAAAAATCTTTATGCGTAAATTAAGTATTATTTTAATCATAATATTAGGATTTTTGTGTATATATGCAACATTTAATATTGCACTAGAAAGTCCTACTATTGATCTAGTGCACATAAAAGAGCCTGCTGTAAATACAATTCCATTCACCAAAGGTGAAAAATTGGTGTATGATGTGAAGTATAAAGGAGTAAAAGCAGGAAAGTCTACTTTGACATTTCATGGGGAAGAAAAATTCAATGATCAGGATGCTTATCATATTACTTTTTTTACAAGGGTTACTGCCGTAACTGACAATGAGGAACTATTTGCAGATAAAGATACATTTTTACCTATAGAGGTTAATAGAACCATCAAGAGATTTGGAACCTTTACAACAAGGATAAAAGAAAAATACGATCAAAGACAGTTTAAGGTAGACATAAGAAAGAAAAGTAAACTCCGCACAGAAGAGTTTTCTATAGAAAAAGACTCTCCAATTCATAATGCAATACTTTTAACCTATTACTGTAGAGCAAAGTCGAACTTTACTAAAGGAGAAAGCTTTAAAATAAGCCTCCCTGTGGTTGATTTTGAAGTGAAATTCAAAGGCATAGAAACCATAAAGACTTCTTTGGGAGAACAAGAGGCATATGTATTTTCCGGGAGCCCAACAGAGTTTAAGTTTTACTTAAGGGCCGACGATAAAAAAATACCTCTAAGAATAGAAAACCCCAATGCATTAGGCTATTCTTTAGAGATAAAATCAATAGATTAATTTTATCTTGACAATTATTGGGGATTGAGTAATAATATAATGTGCAACTTGATACAAAGTCGTATCATTAAAAAAATAGACAAAGGCGTTCTTAATGTAAAGGGACGCCTTTTTTACTTTTAAGAAAAGGAGAGCTATTATGCAGAAAAAAATTAAAGCTTTCATGGAAAAAGTTATAAGTAAGAATCCAGGCGAAAAAGAATTCCACCAGGCAGTACAAGAAGTAGTCGAGTCAGTAATGCCTTTCATCGAAGAAAACCCAAAATATCGCGATGCAAAAATACTTGAAAGAATGGTTGAACCAGAAAGAGTACTGATGTTTCGGGTACCTTGGCAGGATGATAAGGGTGAAGTTCAGGTAAATAGAGGTTACCGCATTGAAATGAATAGTGCCTTAGGACCTTATAAGGGAGGGCTTAGACTTCATCCAAGCGTTAACTTAGGTATTTTGAAGTTTTTAGCATTTGAGCAGGTTTTTAAAAATAGTTTGACCACTCTTCCAATGGGCGGAGGTAAAGGTGGATCTGATTTTGACCCAAAAGGAAAATCTGACAATGAAGTAATGAGATTTTGCCAGAGTTTTATGACAGAACTACAGCGCCACATTGGTCCTGATACAGATGTACCTGCAGGAGATATAGGAGTAGGCGGCAGAGAAATAGGATTTATGTTCGGTCAATATAAGAGACTTCGCAATGAATTTACAGGAGTCCTTACAGGTAAGGCTTTAAGCTGGGGCGGTAGTTTAATAAGACCCGAAGCTACTGGTTATGGCTGTGTGTATCTTGCAGAAGAGATGTTAAAGTTCAAAGGCGATAGTTTAAAAGGCAAGGTCTGTACAATCTCAGGCTCAGGAAACGTTGCTCAATATACTGTTGAAAAATTACTCCAGTTAGGTGCAAAACCAGTTACGCTCTCAGATTCCAGTGGGTACATTCATGATCCTGACGGAATAAGTGAGCAAAAATTGCAGTTTGTAATGGAGCTTAAGAATGTAAAAAGAGGTAGGATTAAGGAATATGCTTCAAAATACAATTGTAAGTATGTAGAAGGTAGATGGCCGTGGGAAGTAAAATGCGATTGTGCTTTTCCTTCTGCTACACAGAACGAGATTCATGAGTCAGATGCAAAAACACTTGTTAAGAATGGTTGCATATTGGTTGCAGAGGGTGCAAACATGCCTACAATGCCAGAAGCAATAAAGGTATTTCAGCAGGCAAAGATTTTATATGCACCTGGAAAGGCATCAAATGCAGGAGGAGTTGCTACAAGTGGCTTAGAGATGTCACAGAATAGCTTAAGGCTTTCTTGGACAAGGGAAGAAGTAGATAATAGACTGCATGACATAATGGTAAAGATACATGATGCTTGTGTAAAATACGGTAAGGAAGGCAAATCCATCGATTATGTTAAAGGCGCTAATCTTGGTGGATTTGTAAAGGTGGCAGATGCAATGTTGGATCAGGGTTTGGTATAAAAGTAGAGCAGAGTATTTAAATAAACACGGTGTAGTGTTTTAACAATGGGGCGTTCGAGAGAACGCCTCTTTTTTTGGGTAATAAATATTATTTTGACCATTTACTTAATAAGGCTATTTATGTTATAATAACTCACTAAAAAGGAGGGATGTGGCGTGCCTAAGATAAAAGATATAAACAAGGTTTTAATAATAGGTTCTGGTCCTATAGTAATAGGTCAGGCTTGTGAATTTGATTATTCTGGAACTCAGGCGTGTAAGGCATTAAGGGCTGCAGGTTATGAAATAGTGCTTGTCAATTCTAATCCAGCAACTATCATGACAGATCCTGGTATGGCTGATGTTACCTATATAGAGCCACTTACGTTAGAAAGCCTAACCAAGATTATTGAAAAAGAAAAACCAGATGCTCTTTTACCTAATCTTGGCGGACAGACTGGGTTGAATCTATCCTCAGCTTTATCAAAGAAAGGGATTTTAAAGAAATATGGAGTAAGAATTATAGGTGTTCAGGCTGACGCTATTGAACGCGGAGAGGATAGAATTATTTTTAAGGAAACAATGAATAAGTTAGATATCCCGATGCCAAAAAGTGAGCCAGCTTATTCTGTAGAAGAAGCACTCAAGATTGCTCATGAACTCGGATACCCTGTTATTGTAAGACCTGCATATACAATGGGTGGAACAGGCGGAGGAGCAGTATTTAACGACGAGGAACTTAAGACTATTGCTTCAAGAGGGATCTCCGCAAGTCTTATTGGTCAGATTTTAATAGAAGAATCTGTATTAGGCTGGGAAGAATTAGAACTTGAAGTTGTGAGGGATTCAAAATCAAATAAAATCACAGTATGCTTTATAGAAAACATTGACCCTATGGGCGTTCATACAGGAGATTCATTTTGTTCTGCTCCGATGTTGACAGTAAAAGAGGAGCTTCAGAAAAAACTCCAGGATTATTCCTATAAAATAGTAGATGCAATAGGTGTTATAGGCGGGACA
Organism: uncultured Planctomycetia bacterium; assembly: GCA_964566255.1. Taxonomy (GTDB): domain Bacteria; phylum Omnitrophota; class Gorgyraeia; order Gorgyraeales; family Gorgyraeaceae; genus CAZMID01. Next base: position 7,223 of record CAZMID010000020.1, read on the forward strand.
AATGTACAGTTTGCACATAATCCAAAAGACGGTAGAGTAGTTGTTATTGAGATTAACCCCAGGACATCGCGTTCAAGTGCTCTTGCATCCAAGGCAACAGGTTTTCCTATTGCATATGTTTCATCGCGCCTTGCAGGAGGGGATGATTTAAAGGATATTCAATACTGGCGTGACGGTACACTTGATAAATATACTCCATCAGGACAATATGTTGTTATAAAGTTCGCTCGTTGGGCCTTTGAAAAATTCCGCCAGATAAAAGATCAATTAGGAACACAAATGAGGGCCGTAGGGGAGGTAATGAGTATAGGTAAGAACTATAAAGAAGCCTTTCAAAAAGCCATAAGAAGTCTTGAAAATAAACGTTATGGTTTGGGATTTGTTAAGAATTTTAATGAATTACCCTTGGATGAATTAAAGAATCTTCTTTCAATACCTACTTCAGAACGTCAATTTATTATGTACGAGGCCCTTCGTAAGGGAATGACTGTGGATGAATTGTTTGAAAAAACAAAGATACATAGGTATTTCATAACCCAGATGAAAGAACTTGTAGAATTAGAAGAAGAGATCCTTAAATATAAAGGTAAATCTCTTCCTGATAAACTTCTAATAAAAGCTAAAGAAGATGGTTTTTCAGATAAATATTTAGCTCAAATACTCGGTATTCCAGAAAAAGATATAAGAGAAAAACGCATAAAACTCGGAAAGACTGAAGCTTGGGAAGCTGTTCCTGTAAGTGGTGCAGATGCAGCATATTATTTTTCCACATATAATGCTAAGGATACAGTTCCAGTTAGTGAAAACAAAAAGATTATGATATTAGGAGGAGGCCCTAACAGGATTGGTCAAGGAATAGAATTCGATTATTGCTGTTGTCATACTGCCTTTGCTTTAAGGGAATTAGGTTATGACAGCATAATGGTGAATTGTAATCCTGAGACTGTATCAACTGATTATGATACGTCTAATAAACTATACTTTGAACCATTAACAGTAGAAGATGTCTTAAGTATCCATAATAAGGAAAAGCCAATCGGTGCGATTGTACAGTTTGGAGGTCAGACACCTCTTAATATCGCAGGAGAACTTGAAAAGTTTGGTGTAAAGATACTCGGAACTTCAACAGAAAGTATAGATTTAGCTGAAGATAGAGAAAGATTTGCCAAGGTAATGAAAAAACTTGATATTCCTCAGGCACCAAGTGGAATGGCAAGCACACTTGATGAAGCGATTAGTATAGCAGAAAGAATAAAATATCCTCTAATGGTTAGGCCTTCTTATGTTTTAGGCGGAAGAGGAATGGAAATTGTCTATGACGAAGAGATGCTTAAGAGCTATGTAAAAGCAGCCGTAGATGTATCTCCTGACAGGCCTATTCTGATAGATAAATTCTTAGAAGACGCTGTAGAGGTAGAAACAGATGCAATTGCTGATGGGGAAGATGTATTTATTCCTTCTATAATGGAACATATAGAGGAAGCAGGAATACATTCAGGAGATTCAGCATGTGCCATACCACCAAAGACCATACCTAAAAAACACATAGATACAATCCAGGATTATACAAAGAAAATAGCAAAGGAACTTAAAGTCGTAGGGCTTATGAATATGCAGTATGCGATTGCAAACGATAAGGTTTATGTGTTAGAGGCAAATCCAAGGGCATCAAGGACAGTTCCTCTTGTATCAAAGGTGACCGGTGTATCTATGGCAAGGATTGCAACTCAGATTATGTTGGGTAAAAAAATAAAAGACATGAATTTAAAACATAAAAAGTATACTCATTGTGGTGTAAAAGAGGCAGTATTTCCTTTTAATATGTTTCAGGAAGTTGATCCTCTTCTTGGACCAGAGATGCGTTCAACCGGAGAAGTCTTAGGATTAGCTGATTCATTTGGTTTGGCATATTTTAAAGCACAGGAGGCAGCAGGAATTACGTTACCGACAGAAGGAACAGTCTTAATTACTGTTGCAGAGAAAGATAAAAAGAAAAACATTGTAGAAGCTGCAAAAAGATTCAAAGAAATGGGTTTTAAGGTTATTGCAACAGAAGGTACAAAGGGATTTCTTGAAAAGTATAAAGTAGAAGTAGACTTTGTTAAAAAGATGCACGAAGGGAGACCTAATATTGTAGATGTGATAAACAATAAAGAGATACGTCTTATAATAAATACACCTGCTGGGAAGACTGCAGCACATGATGATTCTTACATAAGAAAGACTGCTATAAGGTATAAGATTCCGTATGTTACTACTCCAGCTGCAGCTATTGCAGCAGCTGAAGGTATAAAATCTTATATGGAAAATAAAGGGAGCGTAAAATCTTTACAAGAGTATCATAAAGATATTAAAGATGAGGATTCCCATGTTCAAAAGGGTTGTTACAAAGAAAACAGGGTTTGATAACGAGAAATACCTTAAGGAACAGACCAAAGAGATCTTAGGGAGAGTAAAGAAGTTTGACAATAAGCTCTACCTTGAATTTGGTGGAAAGATCTGCTTTGATTATCATGCCGCAAGAGTCCTACCAGGATATGATCCTAATGTAAAGATGCACCTTTTAGAAAGGCTCAAAGACCATGCCGAGATAATAGTAGCTATCTATGCAAAAGATATAGAGCAAGGAAGGGTAAGAGGAGACTTTGGTATAACATATGATCTTGCTACTCTTAAACTCATAGATGATTTAAAGGCATGGAATCTTGATGTAACATCAGTTATCTTTACAAGATTTAATAATGAACCAAAGGCTTCTAAATTTAAAAGACGCCTCGAAAGGTTAGGTCTTAAGGCTTATAAGCATGTTAGGATTGAAGGGTATCCTCATGATATCGAAAAGATAGTTTGTCCAACTGGCTATGGAAAGAATGATTACATTGAGACCAAAAAACCCATAGTGATAGTAACTGCCCCTGGTCCAGGAAGCGGAAAACTCGCAGTATGCTTATCTCAACTCTACCATGACCACAAAAGAGGAATAAATTCAGGATATGCAAAATTTGAGACATTCCCTATCTGGAATCTTACACTTAATCATCCAGTAAATATTGCTTATGAAGCTGCCACAGTTGATTTGGCAGATTTTAATCTAGTAGATCCATTCCATTTAGAAAAATACAAGGAAGAAACCATAAACTATAACCGCGATGTTGAAGCATTCCCAATATTAAAAAATATTATACACAAAATAACTGAATCAAAAGTTAGTTATTATAATTCTCCCACAGATATGGGAGTCAATAGGGCCGGTTTTGGAATAATAGATGATAAAAATACTAGAATTGCTGCAAAAGAAGAGATTATTCGTCGATATTTTAGGCATAATTTGGAATTTGCTATTGGTAGTGGCACAAAAGAAGAAGTTGAAAGAGCCCAAGCTATTATGGATAAGGCTGGTGTCAAACCAGAAGATAGGTCCGTTGTAATGCCCGCAAGAAAAGCAGCAGAAGATTGCGAGAAAAAGAAAAAAGGTAATAAAGGTTACTATTGTGGGGCTGCAATTGAATTAAGCGACGGAAAGATAGTAACAGGAAAGAATTCTCCTCTTATGCATGCAGCATCAAGTGCGATTATAAACGCTATAAAACACCTTGCCGGTATAGACGATAAGATCCATATTCTTAAACCAGAGGTTATGAATGATTTATCCAGCTTGAAAAAAGATATATTGAGTATGCCATCAGAAAGTTTAACACTTGATGAGATACTTGTTGCATTATCCATTAGCGCTCATACAGATAGTAATGCGAAAAAGGCCTTCTCAAAACTTAAGGATTTAACAGGGTGTGAACTTCATAGTACGCATTTACCTACTGCTGGTGATGAAGCAGGCTTAAGGAAACTAGGCATTAATTTTACAACAGATGCCATGCCATCATCGAGCCTATTTTTTAATTATTAAGGGGGATTGCAAATGAGCGGAGTATTCGGAGTTACTTCTAAGAAGGATTGCACAGAAGATCTTTTTTACGGGATTGATTATCAGACTCATCTTGGTACCGAGTATGGCGGGACAGCAGTATTGCGTAACGGAAGGATTTATAGAGAAATACATAATATATCCCAGAGCCAATTTAAATCCAAGTTTTACGAAGATTATAAAAAACTTGAAGGAAAATATGGTATTGGCGTTATAAGCGATTCAGATCCTCAGCCTATGTTTATAATTTCCAAATTTGGGTCATTTGCAATATGTGTAACCGGTCTTATTGAAAATACAAAAGAGCTTATTTCAGAATTACATAAAAAAGGATGTTCATTCAGCGAGACGGAAGATGGCTCTGCGAATACAGTAGAAGTTATAGCTAAACTTATAAGCATGGGGGATGATTTTGTAAGCGGCATAGAATATATGTTTAGTAGAATCATGGGTTCCTGCAGTTTACTTCTATTATGTAAGAAAGGGATATATGCTGCAAGAGATAGATTTGGGTATACTCCACTTGTAATAGGTGAGAAAAAAGGAAATTTCGCAATTGCGTCAGAGTCATGTTCTTTTCCTAATACAGGATTTAAGGTTCACAAGTATCTTTTACCAGGAGAGATAGTACTTATAGATGAAAAAGGCCTAAAACAAGTGAAGGGCCCAAGAGATACAAATCAGATTTGTTCATTCCTATGGATATATACAGGGTTTCCTGCATCAAGTTATGAAGGAGTAGGCGTTGAGATAGTTAGGGAAAAATGCGGTGCAGCTTTAGCAAGGCGTGATAAGGATATAGGAGTAGATGTCGTCTCTGGAGTTCCTGATTCAGGAGTTGGTCATGCTATAGGATATGCAATGGAGTCAAAAAAACCATATAGAAGACCTTTAGTAAAGTATACCCCTGGTTATGGTCGTAGCTATACCCCTCCTATACAAGAGATAAGAGATCATATAGCTAAGATGAAGCTTATACCTGTAAAGGATGTTATAAAAGGAAATAGAATTGTAGTCTGTGAAGATTCTATTGTTAGAGGGACTCAACTTAAAAACTTTACCACACAAAAACTGTGGGAGAACGGAGCTAAAGAAATCCATGTAAGACCAGCATGTCCACCTTTGATGTTTCCTTGTAAATTCTGTTTATCCACAAGGTCTATAGATGAATTAGCTGCAAGAAAAGCTATAAAATCCATTGAAGGAAAAGATATAGAAGATGTTTCAGAATATGTAGATCACACTACCGAGAAGTACAAAAAAATGATTGAATGGATCCAGAAAGATATTGATGTTACCACCCTTCGTTACGAGACTCTCGATGATATGATAGAGGCTATTGGCCTCCCGCGAGAAAAACTCTGTACTTACTGTTGGAATGGGGAATGCCTTGCCAAAGGCAACCTCGCTTAGTTTAAAATATACTCCATTTTTCAGATATTGACGGTTTAGGGCATATCTGTTATTATAATACCTCTATGAAAAACTCATATGATGTTATAGTTATTGGCGGCGGCCATAGCGGCATAGAAGCCGCACTTTCATCTAGCAGGATGAAATGTAATACCCTACTTATTACTATGGATATAGATAAGATTGGTCATATGTCATGTAATCCTGCAATCGGTGGAATTGGTAAGGGACAGCTTGTAAAGGAAATCGATGCATTGGGTGGAGAGATGGCAAAGGCTACTGATGCTTCAGGAATACAGTTTCGTATACTCAATAAGAGTAAGGGTCCTGCTGTATGGTCTTCAAGGGCTCAAGTCGATAGAAAATTATACAATAGATACATGAAAAAAACAGTCTTAAAAGAGATGAACCTCGAAGTATTAGAAGATATAGCAGATAGTTTATTAGTAAAACGTAATAAAATAGAAGGGGTTTTGACCAAATCCGGCCTAAAGATAAAATCGAAATGTGTCGTTATTACAAGTGGAACTTTTTTAGACGGAATTATACATATTGGAAAAGATAGAGTTGTTGGTGGAAGGATCAATGAAGAATCTTCTAAAAAACTCTCACACTCTTTAAGAAATTCAGGACTTAAGATAATGAGGTTTAAAACTTGCACCCCTCCACGTATTGATGGAAAAAGTGTTAACTTTTCAAAGATGAAAATACAAAAAGGCGATAAAATACCGCAGCTTTTTTCTTTTTCTAGTAACGGGGCGAAATTAAAACAACTTCCATGTTATCTTGTCTATACAAATGAACTCACTCATAAGATTATTGCTAAAAATCTAAATTCAGCACCTATAGTAACAGGTGAGATGGAAGGAAGCGATGTAAGGTATTGCCCTTCTATTGAGGCGAAGATTGCACGTTTTCCTGAAAGGACCCGTCATCAGATATTCATAGAACCAGAAGGTTTAGATACTAATGAGAAATATTGTAATGGTTTATTTACAAGTTTTCCTTTAGATATTCAGAATAAAATGCTTAGAACTATCAAGGGTTTAGAGAAGGTAAAAATTACAAAGCCAGGATATGGAATAGAATATGATGTAATAGATTCTCAGGAATTGAAACTGACTTTAGAGACGAAGAAGATTAAAGGGCTTTTTTTCGCAGGACAGGTGAATGGTACTACGGGATATGAAGAGGCTGCAGCACAAGGTCTTATAGCAGGTATAAATGCAGCACTTAAATCAAAGAATAAAGATCCATTTATATTAGATCGTTCTAAAGGCTATATAGGTGTATTGATAGATGATCTTGTGACTAAGGGTACAAAGGAGCCCTACAGGATGTTTACATCCCGCGTGGAATATAGACTTATACTAAGGGAAGACAATGCTGATTTGAGACTTACTGAATTAAGTTATAAATTAGGACTTGTAAATAAAAAGAATTATAATAAGATAGTATTAAAGAGGGATAGGGTCATTCAAGGGCTTAAAAGGATAAATAACATAAAAATATATCCTAATCTGAAAACCAATAGCAGATTAAAAAAATGGAATATCTCTATAAAAAATGTAACGACATTATCAGATTTATTAAAGAGACCAGAGGTTAATTTTGATATTTTAAGGGCATTGGATAAGGAGAAAAAAAATATTCTACCCGACGAGGAAACAAAACAAATAGAAATAGAAGTCAAATATAAAGGTTTTATTGATAGGCAAGCAAGAGAGATCAGCAATTTTAAAAGAATAGAAAATATAAAAATTCCTGAAAGCTTTAAATTTGATAATATTTCAGGGCTTTCGAACGAGATAGTAGAAAAGCTTTCCAGGGCTAGACCTACGAATCTAGGCCAGGCATCAAGGATTTCAGGCATAACGCCTGTTGCAATTTCAATTTTAATGGTATATCTTAAAAAAAGGTTTAGTATATGCAAAAACAAACAGTTATAATCTTAGACTTTGGTTCACAGTATAATCAGCTTATTGCAAGGCGAGTTAGAGAATGTAATGTATATAGTGTCCTTTTACCTTGCGATACGGCTATTTCTAAAATCAAGGCCTTAGATCCTAAGGGAATTATACTTTCAGGTGGACCGGCAAGCGTTACAAAAAAATATTCACCAAAATGCAATCCAAAGGTTTTTGAATTAGGGGTACCTGTTTTAGGTATTTGTTATGGTATGCAACTTTTAGGTTCTTTATTTGGTGGGAATGTAAGTAAAACCAAAAAACGTGAATATGGACATGCAGAATTGGTAGTAGATAGGAAAGAAAAGCTTTTTTCAGGCTGCAAGACCAAAGAAAAAGTCTGGATGAGTCATGGCGATGAGGTGCTTAAACTTCCAGAAGGATTTATAAAACTGGCACACACAAAAAATAGTAAGATTGCTAGTATGGCTCATTTGGAAAAGCATATTTATGGAGTGCAGTTTCATCCTGAAGTTGTACATACGCAAAATGGAATGAAGATTTTTAAGAATTTTCTTTATGGAATTTGTGGTCTTAAACCGACGTGGACAATGAAATCATTTATAAAAGAATCAATAAAAGATATAAGAAATCAAGTAAAGAAAGAAGATGTAGTCTTAGGCTTAAGCGGGGGAGTAGATTCATCTGTTACAGCAGTTTTATTACACAAGGCCATTGGTAAAAAATTGCACTGTATCTTTGTAGATAACGGATTATTAAGGAAGAATGAAAGAGAAGAAGTTGCAAAGATTTTTAAGGGTCATTTTCATGTAGATCTACATGTAGCTAAAGCTAGAGAGAGTTTTCTTAAAAAATTAAAAGGTATCGTTGACCCAGAAAGAAAAAGAAAAATAATAGGAAGGGAATTTATAGCAGTATTTGAAAAAGAGGCAAAAAAACTCGGAAAAATAAAATTCTTGGCTCAAGGAACGCTTTATCCAGATGTAATTGAAAGTCACTCTGCAAAAGGAGGTCCTTCAAGTACAATCAAGACACATCATAATGTAGGAGGCCTTCCTAAGAAAATGGGATTTAAATTAATAGAACCGTTAAAAGATTTATTTAAAGACGAAGTAAGAAAATTAGGAAAAGAACTCGGGTTAAGCGATAATATGGTCTATAGGCAGCCTTTTCCTGGTCCTGGCTTAGCAGTAAGAATAATAGGAGATATAACTAGTCAGCGTATTGAGATTTTACAAGATGCGGATTTAATTGTGCAAGAAGAGATGGGAAAATTCAAAGGATATAGAAATATCTGGCAGTCATTTGCAGTGCTTTTACCCGTAAAATCAGTAGGTGTAATGGGGGATGAGAGGACCTATGAGAATGTCATAGCAGTTAGAGCTGTTACTAGCCAAGATGCAATGACAGCAGATTGGGCAAAAATTCCTTATGATATTTTAGGTAGGATTTCAAATCGAATTATAAATGAAGTAAAAGGTGTGAACCGCGTAGTTTACGATATAAGCTCAAAACCCCCGTCAACAATAGAGTGGGAGTAAAATTAGATAAATTTCTGGATAATATGGGCGGCACGTTCTGTGGCGCCCCTTTCTCCGAGCTTTTCTTTAACCTTTCTTAAATTTTGTCTTATATCTTTTTGCAATTCTTTATTATTTAAGATTGAAAGTGTTTCTTTTGCTATATTTTCTGCAGTTGCATTAAATTGAATCAATTCTGGTACTATTTTTTTACCTGCTACGACATTTACAAGCCCTATATTAGGGATTTTTATCATATTCCTTGCCAAAAACCATGTTAGAAAAGATGTCTTATAGACTATAATCATTGGTTTTTCCATGATAGCTGTTTCTAGTGTGGCACTCCCGGAAGAGACTATTACAATATCTGATATATCCATGATTTCATAGGGTCTATCCTCAAGGGAATGTGGTTTTATGGTTGAACGCGAAATTATTTTATTATATATAGATTTATCCAATTCTCTACGTCTTGAAAGAATGAATTCAACATCAGGTATTTGGGTTTTTATTTTTTCACATGATGCTAACATGACTGGAAGATGTCTTTCGATTTCTTTTTGTCGGGACCCTGGTAAGAGGGCTATTTTTTTAGAATGATGATTAAGGTGTAGGTGTTTTATCGTCTCCTCTTTTTTCCAACCAGGCTTTACTATGTCTAAGAAAGGATGTCCTACAAAATTTACTTTTACACCAGCTTCCCTATAAAGCTCTTCTTCAAAACCGAATATAACAACCATCTTTTCGACATATTTTTTGATTTCCTGGATTCTTCCTTTTCCCCATGCCCATAATTGGGGGCTGATATAATATATTACGGGTATATTTTTTTCTTTTGCATATTTTGCAAAACGCAGATTAAATCCAGGGTAATCTACAAGGATTACCGCATCAGGTTTTCTTACATCAAGTAGGATTAAGAGTTTTTCAAGGACCTTTTTGAAGACCTTAAGGTGTTTTAATACTTCGACAAATCCCACGACAGCAAGTTCTACTATGTCGTAGACTACTTCAACTCCAGCTTCTTTCATCTTTCTGCCGCCGATACCAAAGATTTCTAAATGAGGATTGATTGATTTAAGTTCTTTTACAAGGTGGGCTGCATGGAGATCTCCTGAAGCTTCTCCCGCAATGATCATAATGGTCTTTTTTTTCATGCCTTAAGTTTTTTTAGGATATCGTGAGCTACTGAGAGCGCATTATACGCCTCTACGCCAGAGACTATAGGTCTTTTTTTGTTAAGAACACAATCTACAAAAGAAGAAAGTTCTTTTTTTAAAGGCTGTTCCTTTTTTATGTCGATCTTTTTTGATATTATCTTATTTTTTATCTTTTTAGATATGGTAGCTTCCTGACTAATATAATCAAGCGATATATAACAATCTTCCTGAAACATCCTTATTTTACGTAATGAGTCATTCGTTATTCGGCTCGCAGTCAAATCACATACAGTACCATTTTTAAATCTAATCCTTACATTTGCGATATCTTCATGTTTTGTAAGTATTTTCATGCCAATGGCCTGTATATCTTTTATCTTTGATTTTGTAAAGCCTAAAACTATATCTATGTCATGGATCATAAGGTCTAAGACTACGCCTATATCTTTAACCCTGGGGGTGAAGGGACCTAATCTATGGACTTCTATGAACCTTGGTTTTTTAGAGAGTTTATTTATTGCTTGTATTGCAGAATTGAATCTTTCTACATGGCCGACTTGAACTATTAAGTTGTTTTTCTTTGAAAGCCTAATAAGGGATTGAGCTTCTTTTATGGTTTTGGTAATGGGTTTTTCTATTAATACGTGTATGTTATTATTCAAAAAAGCCTTTGCTATTTTGTAGTGGAGGTACGTAGGCGTAACAATACTTACAGCATCTATGTCTTTTTTTAGAAGCTCAGTATAATCTGTAGACCAGGGCTTTTTTAAGCTGTTCCCAATGAGTTTTGCCCTATTTATATCAGTATCACAGACAAAGACAAGCTCTACATTCTTTAATCTTGAATAGATTTGGGCATGGAGGGAGCCTAACCTACCTAATCCTATTACAGCAATCCTTAGTTTTTTCATATCTATAATGATAACAAAGACCTCGACAAAAGTCAACCAACGTGATAAGATACTCTACACCTAATTATGAGAGACTATATAAGGTTTTTAAGGTTTTTGAAGCCGCATCTATGGATAATGGTAGTGGCTGTTATATGTATGATGATAACATCTGCAATGGGAGGGGTGTCTTTGGGTACTATAATTCCCATGGTGGATAATATCCTGTCTGATAGAACCATAACTCTATCTAGCGAAGCGAATCTTCCAGAACTTCTTGTTAATGTTATAGATAAGGTAAATAGTATCCCTAAGGTATCTTTATTAAACTGGCTTATACTTATAATAGCATTAATATTTCTCATAAAGGAGGTGTTTTTATTCTTCCAGACATATTTTATGAGTAAATTAGGCCAATCTGTCTTAAGGGATGTTAGAGAAACCATCTATAAAAAACTACTTAATCTCTCAGATGATTTTTATTCCCAGATGCAAACAGGGGAATTGGTATCAAGGATTACGTTTGATGCAGGTACTATAGTAAATTCAATAACAGAAGGCCTTACTGATTTATTATTCCAGCCAATACAGCTTTTGGCTTATCTAGGAATTCTTATCTCTATAAAGATATACTTTTCAATTTCCTGGATGTTGACACTAGTGACTATACTTGTATTTCCTCTTGTGATCTATCCTGTTATAAAGATAGGTAAAAAACTCAGAAAAATCAGTACAGCTACTCAAGAAAGCATGTCTGGAATTAATTCTGTATTATTCGAGACAATATATGGGATAAGGATAGTTAGATCTTTTACTGCAGAAGATTATCAAGTAGACAAATTTAGACTTTTTAATAACAGATATTTTAAAATGATCCTTAAATCAGTAAAACGCATGGCTGTAATAAGCCCACTTGGAGAATTTGTAGGGATTTTGTCTATGGGGATTGTATTATGGCTTGGGGGTAAGGAAGTTATAGAAGGAAGGCTTTCAGGAGGCGCATTCATAGCATTTTTAGCAGCACTACTTTCTCTGATAAAGCCGTTTAAAAGACTTAGTCGTTTATATGGCATAAACCTTCAGGCCTTGGCTGCCATAACAAGAGTCTTTAAAATACTTGATAAGGAACCAACAATAAAGGATAAAAAAGTTCCAACAGAGTTTTCCGAATTTAAGAATTCTATAGAATTTAAGGACATTGATTTTTCATATGAAAATGGAAAGTTGGTATTAAAGAATATTAATCTAAAGCTTACAAAAGGTGAGATCTTAGCAGTAGTTGGTCTTAGTGGAGTAGGTAAGTCTACTCTTTTGAGTCTGCTCCCTAGGTTTTATGACACTGATAAAGGAACTGTTTTAATTGACGGTAGGGATGTAAGGGATTTTAGCATTACCTCTTTACGTAAGCATATAGGCATAGTAAGTCAGGAGACCATACTTTTTAATGATTCAGTTACTAATAACATAGCCTTTGGAAAGCCAAATGCAGATAAAAACGCTATTATAAAAGCAGCAAAGGCAGCAAATGCACATGATTTTATCATGAAGATGCCAAATAAGTATGAAACCCTTATAGGGGATAGGGGCATAAAATTATCTGGTGGCGAAAAACAACGTATAGCAATAGCAAGAGCCCTTTTTAAAGATCCTCCTATACTTATACTTGATGAAGCTACAAGCCAGCTTGACACTGAGTCAGAACGGTTGGTACAACAGGCGATAGATAGACTCATGGAAGAGAGAACAGTATTAGTTATAGCACATAGACTTTCTACTGTAGAACACGCTGATAAGATAATTGTGCTTGAAGGAGGCAAAATCGTTGAATCAGGAACACATAAAGAATTGTTGGATAAATCTGGTGTATATAATAGGCTATATGAGTTACAGTTTAAACATATAGGTACTAAGTAAGGAAAATACTTGCAAAAAAGGGGCAATATGCTATAATAATTCCCCTATAAAATTGTTATTACTTTAAAGGAGGAAACAACTTGGATACAGAATTAATCAAACAATTGTTGGAAGCAGGGGCCCATTTTGGCCATAATAGGAGCCGGTGGAACCCAAGAATGGAGCAATTTATCTTTGGGGAGAGAAGTAAGATCTATATTATAGATCTTGAGAAGACAGTAGAGTTTCTTAATAAGGCTAGAGAGTTCTTAAAAGATATTGCTTCTAAAGGCGGAAAGATCCTTTTTGTAGGTACTAAAAAACAGGCCCAGGATATCATACTTGATGTGGCACAGCGTACAGATATGTATTTTGTAAAAGATAGATGGCTAGGTGGTACGCTTACAAATTTTAAGACAATACGTAATAGTATAAAGCGCCTTAAAGAAATAGAAACCATGGAAAAAGATGGCACCTTTGAGGCCATTACAAAGAAGGAAAGGGCTATACTCTTAAAAGAACTGGAGAAGCTAAGAAAGAATCTTCAGGGCGTAATAGAGATGAAAAAGATGCCAGAAGCAATTTTTGTAGTAGATGCCAAAAAAGAGGCCATTGCTGTTAAAGAGGCAATAAAACTTTCCATACCAATAGTGGCTATTGTCGATACAAATTCAGATCCAGATATTATTGACCATCCAATACCAGCTAATGACGATGCTATGAGATCTATAAAACTCATTTTAGATTTCATTACAGAAGGTATTTTGGAAGGCAAAAAGCACTTTGATGAGACAACTGTAACTGAAGAAATCGAAGAAGAAGTTCAAGAAGAAACCAAAGAGGTATAAATATGGCAATAAAGACAGATTTAATTAAGAAGTTAAGGGAAAAGACAAATGCCCCTATGATGGACTGTAAAAAGGCATTAACAGAGGCAAATGGAGATCTAAAAATAGCAATGGATCTACTTAAGAAAAGAGGCCAGATCGTAGCACTCAAAAAAGCAGGTAGATCTGCTAAGGAAGGCGTTATAGGTTCTTATGTACATTCTAATAACAAAATAGGCGTATTGTTAGAGATGAATTGTGAGACAGATTTTGTTGCACGGAATGAAGACTTTAAAAAATTCGTAAAAGATATCTGTATGCAGATTGCAGCAAGTTCTCCTGCATATGTCTCTCGCGAAGAAGTACCAAAGTCTATTATAGAAAGAGAAAAAGATATTTTTAAGGATCAGGTAAAAGGAAAACCAGAAAAAGTAGTAGATAAAATCGTACAGGGAAAACTGGAAAAATTTTATTCAGAGATCTGTCTTTTGGATCAAGCTTTTATTAAGGATCAGGATGTGACAATAAAAGAATGCCTATCTACCCTCATAGGAAAGATAGGAGAAAACATTATAATCCGCAGATTTGTAAGATTTCAGGTGGGCGAAGATATTACATGAAAAAAAGATCTATCTATAAAAGGGTTGTTCTTAAGTTAAGCGGTGAGGCTCTTCAAGGTAAAAGAGGCTACGGAATAGATCCTTTTGTGACAAAGAAAATAGCAGAAGAAATAAAAGAAACTAAAAAACTAGGCGTTCAAATTGCTATTGTAATAGGCGGAGGAAATATCTATAGAGGTAGTACTGCTTCTGGCCAAGGAGTAGACCGTATTACAGCTGATTACATGGGAATGCTCGCAACTACTATCAATGGTCTTGCACTACAGGATTCTTTGGAAAAAGCAGGTGTCATGACGCGTGTACAGACTGCGATTGAGATGCAGGAATTAGCTGAACCATATATCAGGCGCAAGGCAGTAAGACATCTTGAAAAGGGAAGGGTTATTATCTTTGTTGCCGGTACTGGAAACCCATATTTTTCAACAGATACAGCCGCAAGTTTAAGGGCCATAGAAATAAATGCAGATATTATTTTAAAGGCTACAAAAGTAGATGGAGTTTACACTTCTGATCCTAAGAAAAATAAATCTGCCAAGAAATTCAAAGAATTAAAGTATATAGAAGTATTAAATAAAGGTCTTAAAGTTATGGATGCGACTGCAGTAAGCCTTTGTATGGATAATAAACTACCCATCATAGTTTTTAATCTCACGAAAAAGGGAAATATAAAAAGGGTTATCTTAGGCGAGAAGATAGGCACAGTCGTTAAATAATATCCGCCTAGTAATTAAAAGGAGATTTCTATTATGTTACCCCTGGAAAAACGTATTCATGAAATAGAAGAAAAAATGAAAAAGACAATAGATTCAACAGTTAGAGAATTTGCAGAGATACGTACAGGCAGGGCAAATCCAAGTCTTGTTGAAGGCATAATGGTAGAATATTATGGGACAAAAACACCTTTAAAGCAATTAGCAGGTATATCTATTCCTGAACCAAGACTTATAGCAATCCAGCCTTGGGATCCTTCAAGTACTCCAGCTATTGAAAAGGCGATTTTAAAGTCACAATTGGGAATTAACCCTGTAAATGATGGTAAGATTGTAAGAATACCTATACCATCTCTTACAAAAGAAAGATGCGAGGAACTTAAAAAGGTTCTTCATAAGATAGCCGAGCAAGGTAGAGTATCTATTAGGACAGTACGTAGGGACGGAATAGATTCTATTAAAAAGATGGAAGATTCAAAAGAGATTCCAGAGGATGCACGTTTTAAAGGACAAGAACAAGTTCAAAAATTAACAGATAAATATACAAAGAAAATAGAAGAGCTTTTAGAAGGAAAGGAAAAGGAACTAGGTTCTATATAAAATTCTGGGCCGCTAGCTCATATTGGTAGAGCACCGCCCTTTTAAGGCGGGCGTGCCGCGTTCGATTCGCGGGCGGCTCACCAGAATTCATTTAAATGAAATCCTACCCCACAATTTTATCCTCCGAAGAGTTATGAGTAAAGCATTTCAGGGAAAAGTAGAGAAAATAGATAATTACAGATGGAAGATCCCCATTTCTTATAAGAAAGGGATGAATGTCCCGGGAATTATCTATACAAGTGAAGAACTTTTGCCGTCTATACTCAAAGACAATGCGCCTGAACAGGTGGCTAATGTGGCGTTTTTACCAGGTATAGTAAAGTATTCCCTTGCCATGCCTGATATCCATTGGGGGTATGGGTTTTCAATAGGTGGTGTAGCAGCTATAGATCCGGAGAAAGATGGCGTGATTTCGCCAGGAGGCGTAGGCTATGACATAAATTGCGGTGTCAGGCTTATTCGCAGCGACCTTACGTCAAAGGATGTAAA
Source organism: uncultured Planctomycetia bacterium (assembly GCA_964566255.1). Taxonomy (GTDB): domain Bacteria; phylum Omnitrophota; class Gorgyraeia; order Gorgyraeales; family Gorgyraeaceae; genus CAZMID01. The sequence goes on from CAZMID010000020.1 coordinate 23,195, forward strand.
TCCAAGATTAAAAGATTTAATTAATGGATTATTTAACAATATTCCTTGTGGCCTTGGTTCAAAAGGCGATATTAGAGTAAGTGATAAAGAAGAAAAAGAAATTTTTATTAAAGGCGCTGAATGGGCAGTTAAAAAAGGTTACGGTGTAAAAGAAGACCTTGAGTTTACAGAAAATAATGGATGTATGCTTGGTGCAGATCCTTCTAAAGTTTCTGATAGGGCTTATGAAAGAGGTAGAAAACAATCAGGAACTCTTGGTTCTGGAAATCATTTTGTAGAAATTCAGGTAGTTGATGAAGTTTATGATGAACAAAAAGCAAATTCTTTCGGACTTTTTAAAGGGCAAATAACTGTTATGATTCATTCAGGTTCACGCGGGCTTGGATATCAGGTATGCGATGATTATGCAAAAAGTATGATCCGGTGCCTAGATAAATATCATATAAATGTTCCTGATAGGCAACTTGCCTGCAGCCCTATAAATTCTCCCGAGGGAAAAGCATATTTATCAGCGATGAAGTGTGCTGCGAATTATGCGTGGGTAAACAGGCAATGCCTTATGTATCTGATGAGAGAAGTGTTTGAGAAAATTTTTAATAAAAGCTGGAGCGATTTAGGATTAAACCTTGTATATGATGTCGCACATAATATTGCCAAGATGGAAAAACATAAAGTAAACGGTAAAGAAAAAATCCTTTGTGTGCATAGAAAAGGTGCTACAAGGGCATTTCCTCCTGGCCATCCAGAAATCCCTTCTGAATACAGACAATCAGGGCAGCCTGTTATTATTCCTGGAGATATGGGAAGTTATTCTTATGTTTTAGCAGGTATGCCTAATGCCATGGAAGAGACCTTTGGCAGTGCCTGTCATGGCGCAGGTAGAAACCTTTCGCGTTCAGCTGCAATAAAACAGTGTCGTGGCAGACAAATAGATAGAGAACTTTTTGATAAAAGTGGTATAATAGTTAGAGCTAAAGGTAGATCTACATTAGCTGAAGAGGCCCCTGAGGCATATAAAGATGTTGAGCAAGTTGTAAATGTAATGCATGAAGCAGGTATATCTAAAAAGGTAGCCAGATTTAAACCACTTGGCGTAATAAAAGGATAGGGTGATATATGTTAGACATTAAATTTATAAGAGAAAACCCCGAAGCAGTAAAAAAGTCAATAAAAGACCGCCACCTAAAGACTGACATAGAAAAACTCCTCAAATTAGATACTGAGAGGCGTAAGATCTTGATGGAATTAGAGGATCTTAAGGCTAAAAGGAACCGTGCAAGCAAGGGTGGTAAGCCTAACCCAGAGGTCATAAAGGAAATGAAGGCAGTATCCCAAAAAGTAGCAGATTTAGGTAAGAAAGTGGAGGAGATAGACAAAAAACTAGGCATTTTGACCCTTGATATCCCAAATATACCCCATAATTCAATACCAATAGGCACTGCAAAAGCCAATAAAGTGGTACGAAAGTGGGGGAAATCTAGGAAATTTGACTTTAAGCCTAAGAGCCATATAGAGTTAGGTGAAAAACTCGATATACTGGATTTTCCACGTTCTTCTAAGATTACTGGCTCAGGCTTCTGTCTTTTTAAGGGTCTTGGGGCACAGCTAGAAAGAGCCCTTATTAACTTTATGCTGGATCTACATACAAAAGAGCACAACTATAAGGAAATTTTCCCACCTTTTCTAGTGAATAGGGCCAGTATGACAGGAACAGGTCAGCTCCCAAATCTTGAAGAGGATATGTATAGGTTAAAGGATGATGACTTATTTTTAATACCTACAGCTGAAGTACCTCTTACAAACCTACATAGGGATGAGATCCTGGATGAGGAAAAGCTACCAATATACTATACTGCTTATACTGCTTGTTTTAGGCGTGAGGCAGGTTCTTATGGTAAGGATACAAAAGGCCTTATGCGAGTACATCAGTTTGATAAAGTAGAGCTTGTTAAATTTGTAAAACCAGAAACATCCTTCAATGAGCTTGAATCTTTATTGAAAAATGCAGAAGAGGTGTTAAAAAGACTCGGCCTTCCTTATCAGGTGGTTATGCTTTCAACAGGGGATATAAGTTTTGCTGCTAGCAAATGCTATGACCTTGAGGTATGGGCACCTGGCATAGAGAAAAATCTAGAAGTTTCAAGCTGTAGTAATTTTACAGATTTTCAGGCTAGAAGAGCAAATATAAAATATAGATCAAAAGCCAAAAAGAAATCAGAATTCCTTCATACTCTAAATGGTTCTGGAATAGCAATGGCAAGAACCATCATAGCTATACTTGAAAATTACCAGGAAAAAGATGGATCTATTATAATACCAGAGGCCTTACGACCTTATGTGGCTGGTAGAGAAAAAATTACAAAGGAATAGTATGCTAGTCAAGGTATTAAGATTTATTGCTAGTTTTTTACTTTTACCTTTTTGTATAGCTGTTACAATAAATTTTTATAAGGGTATAGTCGGTATAAAGTCTATTTCAGGATCAGGATTGATCTTTCTGCTAGGTGGATTATCTTATTCTATAGTGCATTTACTTTTCTTTAAGCTTGATTTTTTATATGTCTTGGCCCATGAGTTAACGCATGCAGCAGCTACTATTTTTTCAGGTGGTAAAGTAAAAGGAATCAAAGTGTCTGGTAATGAGGGGAGCGTAAAAACAACATCTCCTAATTTTTTCGTTGTCCTTTCACCTTATATTATTCCAGGATATACAGTTTTTATAGGAGTTTTATATTTTCTTATGTCGTTTTTTATTGATGTTACAAGATATTCAGGAATTTTTATATTTCTTGTAGGGTTTACGTTGATGTTTCATTTATCTTATACAGCTCAGTCAATAAGAAATAAACAATCAGATTTAATAAGGACAGGATATTTATTTTCCATATCATTTATTTACATAACAAATCTTATAATTGTATTTTTTATAGTAAGTATTTTGTTTAGAGAGTTATCATTCTTTGAATTCCTTGAAGGATCTTTTGATAAATCAAAAGAATTTTATTATTCTTTTTGGAAGCAGTTATTTTTATAGGAGGAGAGGTCGCATAGCCCGGCCTAGTGCGCGCGCTTGGAGAGCGTGTAATCCGCA
>CAZMID010000021.1:0-25546 GCA_964566255.1 uncultured Planctomycetia bacterium
GACAAGTATAAAAAAGTTACTATTTTGAAATGTTAAGCAAAAACCACCTCATCCTAAATGCCAATGCTCACCAAAACCCCTCTCTTAATGCCCCTTCTCTACTCCTACACCACCAAATAACCAAACCCCCAACACCGTCTAATCCTCATCTTCTAATAAAGCATCTATAAGCAAAGTAAATATGATGATATATAGATATATACTATTTATTCTACTCCCAGGGATTAGGGTAGTCAATAAGGGGGATATGGTAATGATATGTATGATATTAGGTGTTAGAGATGATGGTAAGGGGAAATGGGGTGTATTAGTTAAGGACGGGTTCTAGTTTCTGATGAGGGTAGTTCTTTGATTTTATTGATAGGCGTGTCCAACGAATCCATAGCTCTTTTTGCTATATTTAAAAACTCTGTAGCTTGTACTATTACTGTAACGCGATGTTCGTCTACGGCATCGGCATGATACATTACATCACTGGCCATTTCTATTATAATATTGCAAATATTCTCTATGTCTACATACAACTTTCCGACATTGGATATATCACCTTTATCTGTTGCAGCTTGTACCTGATTGATAAGTTTGTTAACGTCACCCAACAATTTTCTTAAATAACCAGTTTGAAATGGCATTACTGACACTCTTGCTAGTTCTATTAATGTTAAATATGTTCTAACTTCATTTAATCTTCTATTAGTTTGATTTTTATTTAAAGGAATTCTTAGGTGGGATTTTGTAGGTATATCTAGACCATATGTAGTACTAGTAAATAAAAATACTCCTATAAACATAAATATAAGTATTAAATTGTAATGTTTTTTAATCTTAATCATAATACAGGCAAAAAACGACCATATTTTCCCATGGCCTTGTCCTTTATTGATTGTAATTGTATTATATCAAACTATGGGCGATAAGTCAATGTTCAATAATTCTTCCGTAAGGCATAATTAAAATGTTCGAAGTATTTGCGCCATAGGGTTTCGGATGAAGAAAACTGATTTGACTCATAAAAATAATCAACGATGGCTTCGCGTAAGCGGGCAAGCTCCTTGATATGGGAAGATATTTTAGTAGAATATAAGCTTAAATCGAGTAGCTCCAGTGCTCGTGAAGCTGCTTTTCGAGATAAGTCTTCCTTTTTCTTTTTACGCCAGTTGAGCGCACGATTGACTTCACTCCCGATATTTGCCATTTGTTCACGGAGCGACATTTGATCCCATTGCCCACTAGCTAAATTTTTATGCTGAATATTCACTGCTTTACCCACTTATTTACAACTTCTATTATTTTTTTCTTAATATTTTCATCGTCGACGCCGCAACTCTTATTTCCTTGAGATGGGCGCATATTTATCATGGAATGAAATTCAATGAAATTCTCGTTTGCGATGTCAGGATAAAAATTAATTCCCCAGAGATTTTTTTGCTTTGAACCATTTTCTAAAAGCAAAGCTTCCAAATCAGAATGCAATTCTGCATCAAGGGCGATTAATTCCTTGTCTATATCCACGACTGCTTTTACAAGATCGCCAAATGTCTCCAGCGCCGTCTTTTTCAACTCATCAATTGATAAAGGTTTGTTTAGTATTTTCATAAATTTGGCTCAGCTTGGTGTGTTTTTTAAGTAAAACTATAGGTTTTCATTATAGCTATTGCTTAATAAAATCAAAAAATACAGCGAGTAATAATGCTAAAAAAGAAGATACGAATATAAAGAAATAATTTATCTTATCCTTTTTAGAGCTCAATTTACAAACGATAGTACCTAATACTTCTCGATCATGGCCAGAGAGTTCTTTATTATAAAGAAGCTTATTTTTTAAGTCTGTCTTATCAAGCTCTCTATGTAATACCTGATCATATCTGAATTTATAAATAAAAAATATAAAAAAACCAAGGACACCTACGTACCATAATCCCTTAGCAAATAAAGGACTTTTATCTAAAAAAATATTCACTGCTCTCAAGGATATAACAGCAATAAGAGCAATAAAAAAAAGAACCCATGAAACCATAGATTCTTTACAGGACTTCAATTTGAAACAATCATAACAGACAAATTCTTTTTTACTACCCATTATATTGCCCAAAGTAATAATATCCCCATTCCTATTGCCAAAAGCGATATAAGTCTAATTACTCCTTGCGGTTTATTCTGCCACTTATTAATCATAGCCTTTGCCTTTTCTGCACCAGAAACCAAAAGAAAAATACCTTTTATAAGACTTATAATACCCATGATAGTCATTACTAAGCCTACCCTACATTGCGAAGCGCTCATTAAGAAGACAATACCAAATATAAGATTTATTATAGCACCTACACGAATCCTTGAGTCTTTATTCCAGAAAGATATATAGTTTTTCATTATCTTGGGATTCACTAAGAACAATCCCCCTATTACCAAGAACAAAAAAGCCATAAGCTTAATTAATATAAGCATATTCGCCTCCTCCTATTGGTTTTCTATTGCCTGATAGATTAAATAACCTGTTGCAGCCATTGTCAAAAGTCTCCCACAACCCTGCAGGGATAACATAACAGATAATAACAAAACTAATATAAGTCCTCTCATATATATCTCCTTAGGGGTATTTTACTCATGTAGGGCGGGATAGTCAATAAAATTGGTAGTGTTTTAAATATCAGTTGGTGCACTTACTAAGGCATCTACTAGCTCATTACCCACTTTCCTGCGTTCCTCACCAAACTCCTTTCTCAAGCGGTCAAGTTCTTCGGGAGCAAAATCTAGTTCTTTATATGACACTTCTCTTATGATTGGATCATGCTCTTCATATAAAGCAACAACTACGTGTCCTACATTTTCAGGTATAAACTGTCCGGTTGCTGGATCTATGACAATCATAATATCCTTTTTCTTGAATAATAAATTCAATAGCGGTATATCCCTTAATGGCATATCACCTAATATAGGCACCTTTACAGGCGCCTTCCCTTTTATTTTAACATAAGTGTGCGCTGAAAAAGACGCTTCTCCCCGTATAATATCTTCCTGTATAGGAGATAACCCTATCCTCTCCATTGCTTCGATAAGGCAGTCTCGGATTATCCCAGAAAGGCCACGATCCGGCGAATCAATATTGCTGCGGTTCAATGTTAGATAAAATCTAAAATAGTTTTCAGTCACAAAATCAACAAGAGTGGCAAATCTTATCGTAAGTTCTCTGTGTCGGATGATTATTTCATAAATCTCTTTTTCGTTAGGCGTAAATAACTTTCTTATTCTACTTACATTAGTAACGCCATTTTTAAGCGGGGATAAAGTTTTTTCAAATAAATCTGTTAATTCGGCCATGTTTTCATTTAATTCTTCATGAACTTTATCTATCTTTGTTTTAATTATAGTTTCTAGAAGCCTCTTGTCGTCTTCTGCGTCATTACTTGTCATTAGAGGGTTTCTGAGAAGGGTTGACTTAGAGAGATCCATAGCATATACTGCGCTATTTAAAAAAAACACCCCAGCTAAGAGTATTGATACCATCTTTAAATTGTAGAGTTTTTTAAACTTTGACATAATGCATCTAAAATAAAACCCTTTCTTCTTTCAAAGTCTGTATTAGCTTATTTTATTAATTATACTACAAAAAATGGCTTTATCGCAAGATAAAACTGCCTTCTAGAAGATACTCCTCACGCTGCGCTTAGAAGTCTAAATGCAGACTCATTATTAGAAGTCGCAAGTACCAGCTTGGCAGGGCAGCCACTTGAACAAGTAGTGCAATAAAGATAATCTATATTTATTCCATTACCAGAAAGTAGTTCAGATATATTCTTAAGTGAGCCGGGTTTATTGTCTAGCTCTATAATAATAACATCGTTCTGATCAATATCATTGTATCCGCTATCAATTAAAGCATCTATTGATTTTTGATTATTATCGGTTATAAATATAATATTACCTTGTGTCCCGCTAGGATCTGAATATCCTGCCACGGTTTCTATATTTATGCCATTATTAACCAAAAATGACATCATACGAGCCAAGGCTCCAACTTCATTCTTGACACCAGCCCTGATTTCCCTTGCCCTTACTAGTTTTTTAATCACTTTTTCCTCCTTTTTGCTCTTATTCTACTCTCTCATATTAAATTAGTCAACAAATGCCTAATAGATTATTGGAAAAATACGTTTTTCTTCTTTTGCCACAGAAATACTTTATCATTTGACCTTACAATAAAAGGAAGTTTCACTCCGATCTCTTCGCCTCTAAGAGCTTTTTTCCTTGGTTTATGCTTATACTGCATCTGAGTCACCAAAACCTCCCGAGCAGGCGTAGTTTTTCCAATAAATATTATATTGTCATCTACTTTTAGGGGGTGATCGATGATCTTTATCTGAGCAACACTTATTTTCTTAAAAAACTTTGTAACTTCTCCTACAAAGACTTTTTCATAAGTATGCTCCAACCCTTTGCTTAGCTGTTTAATAGGTTCTCCAAATGCAAATCCTTCAGAAAATCCCCGATTATAAACTGTCTTTAATTCTTGTTTGAGCTTTTTCTTCATGGATTCTGAAAGCTTGCCTTTCATGGCAATATCTATTGCCCGTCTATAAACAGATGTTACTACCCTTACATACTCTGCCGACTTCATTCTTCCTTCTATCTTAAAGGCATGTATGCCTGCTACTATTAATTTATCCAAAAAATCAATAGAACATAAATCCTTAGGACTTAATATGTGGTCTTTGCCTAAACGATAGGGAGCTTCTCCTTCCACATCAGAAATATAATATTCCCTCCGGCATGGTTGTAAACACTGGCCTTTATTTGCAGACTTACCAAACGAATATTCGGATAAAAAACACCTCCCGGAAACACTCACGCACATCGCTCCATGAATGAATGCTTCTATCTCACACTCAAGATGCTTTTTTGTAATATCCTCTGTAATAGATTTTATATCTTCCAAAGAGCATTCCCTGGCAAGTACAATCCTTTTAACGCCAAGTTTAGAAAAAAATGAGACACTTTCTTTATTAGAAACACTTGCTTGCGTAGAAAGGTGTATCTTCAATCTAATCCTGCTTGCAATAGAAAATACAGCCATATCCCATAAGATTACTGCATCTACATTGGATTCTTTTGCTGCTCGAAGGATCTTTTCGACCTTACGAAGCTCTTTATCTAAGACTATAGTATTAAGTACTAAATAACCTTTTTTATTATTATCATGAAGGAATTTTATTATCTTTGGTAATTCCATTATGTCAAAGTTACTAGCTAAATTCCTCATGTTGAGGGTCTTTACCCCAAAATAGACGCTATCTGCACCACTTTCTACGCTAGCGACCAGAGAAGACCAGTCTCCTGCAGGAGAAACAAGTTCAGGTTTTATAGTCTTTGTGATTTTCATGATAAGAGTATTATACCACAAAATTTGCAAAACTATGGAAAATAGGAGGGTGTTTAATGTTTAGCATTTCTTAAAGCCTTCTATTTAATTCTCTCTGATGTGCCTTACTATCTTCTCTGCGATATCTACCATGAACCCTGTCACGCCTTTGTTTAGATGTTGGTTCTGTACGCTTTTTTCTCCTTTTTCTGTGTACTTTTTTTGGGTCATATTTACTTTCTTGAGAACCTTTTGCTTGAGGATCTATTAAACCTAATATTTCTTCTGTCGCTTTTGCAACCGGTTTTCTCTTATCTTTTATACGGGCAGTTTTAACTACACGCTTTACTAACCTTAAATTTTGTTCAGAGATTCTCGAACCTTTCAGCAAAAGTCTCTTTGCATGTTCTGTACGTTCTGGTCTAGATAAAGCTATCCCAAGCCGTTTTATTATTCCATCTGGATATGTCTCTAACCTTTTTAAGATAATTTCTTTAACAGCTTTCCTGCGCTCTACGTCAGCTAGAGTACCTACCAGTAAATTATCAACTATATCTCCTTCGATTCTGGATCTAGGAATTTTCAAGATAAGTCTTTGTGTAAATTTAATGCATTCTGGATTAGGATTGGCCAGGCCACCTAAAAGTGAACTTAAAACTAATTTGGTTTTTCCTTGTTCAGCCCTACGCAATAATTTATTTTCAAGTTTTTCCAATAAACCATCATCGTCAATAAAAACCTCTATCAATCTAACCAATCCATTTATTGTACAAGCATTAATCAAATCTTCGGCTGTGCTTGAGATAATCTTCTTGCTATATCTATCTATGAATAAATAGTAATCTATATCCTTGCAATAAATCCACGGCCTAGCAAAAGAGTCAAAACCCATATTTATATTAAATGCATCTAATATGCCTTTAATCTTAGAATTATTTGTGATGACATCAAATAAAGAACTGATGTCTTTTGTTGGATCAATAAGTCCTTCTTTAATAGAAGATGCTATCGTTGCAACAAGTGTTCTGGTTTTTTTTATGCGGCTAATCAAAGGAGGTCTTAAATGAGATCTATAAGAAACATCTATCCCATATACTAAGGTATTTATGCAAAATACTAGAGTTATAAGCATAGATATTATCCTTAAATTGTGGAGTTTATTAAACTTTATCATAATCTAGATAGAAAAAAACCATCTCTCTCCCATGGCTTTAATATTTATTATATATTGTACTACGCTAAACTTGTATTATATTATATCAAAAGGAATATAAGCTGTCAATCTGAATCAAAATGTCTGCCCTAAAAATAAATATGCCCGACCTTCTTTACTACCCTCTGCTCTACCGTATCCTAGATACAATGGTCCAAAAATAGTATCAACTCCTACAAACAAAGTCCCTCCAAAAAGTAAACTATCTACATCAATATCGCTACTTTTATCCCATACATTCCCTGATTCGATATATCCACCTACACAGATACCTTCCATCAAAGGATTAGAAGCCTTGGAAAGCTCATAATAGTATATAAGTCTCCCTACACCCTTATACTGGCCTCTTAACTGATCTCTTCTATACCCAGAAAGAGATAAAAAACCACCCAGTGTTAACTCATCATAATACGGAATATCATTCTTTAGGCTAGATCCTCCTTCCATATGCGCCATAAAAGTATGTTTATCGTATGTGGCCGCATCCATAAAACCAAATTCCAATTTATCATAAGATTCATCAGCTCCTAAATCCTTCCTAGACATAAAAAGGCTTATATTAGATAAAATACCATGCTTTGGAAAATTCGAATCATCAAACTGATCAAAGACAAAACTCCCTACTAATGCACCCTGATCTATATTAAAATTAGGTAGAGCTTCTTCTCCAATAAGTCTACCTGCAGAAACCTTACCCGTAACAATCCCAAGCCTGGCTTCAGCATAAGTACCAAAATTAATCCCCATGTCCAGACCACCACTTAAATATCTTGTGCGGTACTGTGCAACACGAGTGTTACCTGTATAAATATCCTTAACACTCCTTTCGTATCTAAACTTTGGAGCAATAAAAAATGTTTCTCCATAGTCCAGTGGCTGATAAAACTCTGAGAAGAAACTAGGAGTCCTGCCCATCTGAAATTCATTATCCCATTCTGCGCCTAGATCATTCAATTGTGTCATCGTATACTTTGTTACAACATTATAAAAACTGCCTCCTTCAAAATCATCGATAAGATTTAATCCAAGTTTCATGTAATTTGGACCCCAGGATTTTTCCTTTGTATCTATTAAAAGTCCTTTTTTATTATCCTCTTCTATTAAATCATAATCCACCTGTTCAAAATCCCCTATGGAATAAATACTCCTCATGTCGGATTTAAGTTCTTCAGTGGATAGATTAGCCCCTGGCTTGGTCTTGATTCTTTCTTTGATTGCCTGAGAAGATACACGAAGAGGCTTTTTTATCTTTACAAAATCTATCTTTGTAGGTTCTGAATCGTCCTTACGCTGACTTGCAAGAAAATCTTTATATCTATCTTCTGAGATAGAATAACGCTTTAAATCATCTATAAAACCACGGGCCTTTTCTACTCCTAACGGAATAGCCTCAGCTACCTTTGAAAAATCCGCTGTAGTAATATCTCCTAAATCAGGTCTAATAAGAATATCTTTATCGCGAATTTGAGAAATCTGCCTATCAACGTTCTGTTGAGTCATGATACCTATTACCTGCATAGTAATATCTAAGGCCGAATCTAATTCATCGCGTTTGGCAAGAGGCATACCCACATCCACAGCTATAATAATATCAGCGCCCATCTTTCTTGCTATATCAATAGGAAGATTATTAACAGCTCCACCATCGACTAATACGCGACCATTGATTTCAACAGGAGTAAATGCTCCTGGGATAGACATGCTGGCCCTTATGGCCTCTGCAAGGTTACCATCTTTTAAAATTACTTCTTGGCCTGTCTCTATATCAGTGGCTATTGCACGAAAAGGAATATGTAATAAATCAAAATCTTTAACAGTGGTAGCTGGTAAAAGCATTGATTTTAATAAAAAGCTTAGTTTATGTCCTGAAATTATACCCTTTGGAAAAACTATCTTTCCGTTCTTTAAGCCCAATTCTAAATCAACAAATTTTCTTCTATCGCCTTTATTCCTAAAGGATAATTCTTTCTCCGAGAGTCTATCCGTAAAAAGATCCTTCCAATCAACTGATTTAAAGTTTTCTTCCATTTCTTCAGGAGACATACCTGATGCATATAGCCCCCCTACAATAGCACCCATACTAGTTCCTACAATATAATCTATAGGGATGTGGTTTTCTTCCAAAACCTTAAGGACTCCTATATGACTTGCACCTCGCGCACCACCTCCACCTAAGACCAATCCTATCTTTGGACCAAGGGATCTATATTTAACATCTCTTGCTTCTAGGTTCCCATTGATAACCATAGAAAAAAAGATAAGAATTACTAATATAGGAGTTTTACGAAGTTTTTTCTTCTCGGAATGCATTTTTTTATATCTAAGTATCTTTTCTTTGGCTCTCTTAGAACGCTTTCGTTTTTGACGCCTTATCTTTTCTATTTTCTTCTCTTCTGAAGCTTTTTTACCAAGAATTAAAGATTCAATCTTATTAACAAGGATCCTTCTTGCAAAAAACCTATTTAAGGCCTGAGAGCGCTCTTTCTGACACTTAACTTCAATACCGGTAGGTCTGTGTTTTAAATAAACACATGAAGAGGATTTATTGACTTTTTGTCCGCCTTTTTTACTAGAACGGATGAATTTTTCTTCTAAATCTGATTCTTTAATTCCCAAGGAAGCCATTTTCATATTTAAGGCTTCTTCTTTATCTATATTTACATTAAATCTCATATTTTATTTTATAATTTTACTAAGATACTGTGCAAAAATACCTGCAATAGGTGCAAATATTATAACACTTATAATCCTTATTAAAGCAAATCTTACGCCAAGCACCCCTATCTCCATTGGAAGCCTGGTAATAGCTAATAATGACCAAGAAGTAAGATAGGCTACCATTATACCCATACTTGCACCAGAGCGTAATAGTCCTAATACTATCGGTAGGCTTACATATGGCCCACCTGGTGTGATAGCGCCTGCAGCGGTCCCAATTAATATCCCCTTCATACCAGAGGATTCACCTATCCACCTTGACATGACTTCATGCGGTATTAATACCTGTGCCATGCCTGCTACTATGAAAGCAAAGATAAGCAAGGGGAATATTTGTATAGTCATGGTTAAGGCCTGCTTAATACCAATTATATGTAGATTCTTAGAGTAACCTATTAAAACTAAAACCAAAGCAAGTATTGCCATAATTATTGTAGCCATTAACATTTTAGAGTCTCTCCTTTTCTTATCCACTCTTACCTCTTATTTTTATTCCTTTTTCTCTTAACATGTCCGTCCTAACCTTAGAACATTCCATACAGAAAAACTTAGGCCTTGAATCTCTCTTATCGTAATTAGGGGCCAGTACCAACCTCCACAGGCTTGTCTCTTTACCACAGGCATCACACTTCCCTTTTTCCTTAAAATGCCACATCTCAACTGCCTTGGAAGTAAATATAAACTTATCTATCCAGAAGAATATAGATGCCCCTATTAGATTAGCTATAACTGTAGCACCTAACCCAGCACCTAGATTTCTTACTACCAACCAAAGTATTGGCGTAGATAACTGCCATCTTACTAGATATAATATAAACCTTTTCATAGAAAGTCCTAATTAGTTCATTTTATTTTACTCTTATATATTGGATTAGTCAATAAAATGGGGGGGGTTAACTATGTATTCTTATAGACTTTGTAATAACTACATTCGATGCGACCCCACCAAGTCTTATGAAGGATATTCCGTAGAGGCACGCACAATATTGGCTCTCCTTTTAATGTCTTTCTCATGCCAAAACGATTTTCATAGATACTACAGAAATACCTATCATCCAAATCCTTCTTTAAATGTTCACAAGGATCGTTTTCTAATACCCCGCAACAAGCTCCACACCTCTTACATAAAGCTTCGTGTTCTAATTCTTTTTTATCCTGTATTTTTTTATAAGTTATATCATCCATTATCTATCCCATTAAACTATATCCTAAAAAATAAGATAAGACATATGTCCTATTATGCTAAATGTCTATTTTATTTAGTTTTCTTGGATTTCTTTATTTTACCTATACTATCCTGTAAGGTTCCCATAGGGCAAATCATACACCAGGATCTATGCTTTGTAGCTACTCCTAAAAAGATTGAAAGAATCGTTGTAACTACACACATTAAAACAAAAATCCCTCCTATGACAACAAGGCTTCCACCTGATTCAACTATACGAAATATCAAAAAACTGATAAATAAGATAAATACGAACCATCTAAAGGGCTTTTTTGTAAAAATCTTCGGTATAGGAGCATTCTGACTGAACTTTGATAAAACAATATCTAAAAATGCACCCCTTGGACATAGATTCCAACACCAATACCGACCTTTAAAAAAGGATAGAATCAAAAAGAAAATCATCATCCCAAGAACCAAATAGCCTAAAAGCGGATTAAATAAACCTCCTATTACAATAATCGGAAGAAACCATATCATTATTAACTGAGACTTCTTTATAGTCTTTTTGCTACCGAGCCACTTTTTTACTTTTGTCTGAATCTTATATCTACGTCTACAGAGTCTATTTTGTATTAGTTTCATGTAACTCCCTTCTTGGGGGATTTATGCCCTATTTCCTTGAGATATTCTTTAAAAAGTTCTGCCACGGTCTTATCAGGAATACGATTTATTATTCTATAGATTTCCTTTTTGGTTGCTGATTTTATATTTTTAGTCATTTGGTATTTACTCATATGTGGAGTAACTTTATATTTGGTTTTGATATCACGAGGTAAGTCCTTTATAAGTTTATAAAATTTAGTATAACGAACTCTAAACTCTTCTTTATCCATTCTATCTAATTTATAGACGATTTTTTTCTTTACCTTCTCAAGATTTGTTAAAGCAACAACTCCTTTGACTACGCTTTTAATCGTAGTACTGATTACCTTTTCGCCTACACCAGCCTCAGCTGAAAGAGGCAAAAGAAAAAGAAAGGTTATTGATAAGAAGATTGTCTTTATATTGTGCATGCTTTAATTTTACTCTTCTTTTCTTCAATAGTCAACAAAGAGGTCATTATAGTAAAATTAAGGAAGTTTTAGTATGTAGAAATGTTATTTGTAATTAGGGATGGGGCTATTTCTATTACAAACTCTTTCCTGCAGGATTTATAGCTTCAGAAACTCTTTCTGTCGCTGAACTCTGCCCAAAGGCTCTTATGATAGCTTGTCTGATTATTGGGATATATTCTTCAGGGCAGTACTTTTTAGATTCAGCACAAATAATTTTATCCGGGAAAATACCTCTATTTCTTAGGAACACCGCTAAATATTCAGCTTCTTTAATTATCTCATTTGCGGAAGGATAATGCTCTCCTACCTTAATCTTGCTTCCATCAGAATATGTAAAAGTTCTACCAAGGGAGGCAAAATAATCAAAGCATATTGTAAATAAAATAGGTCTATCTTTAATTGAATCTTTAACTATAAAATTATCGATTGTCATAGCTGGTTTAGGTCCTGGAATAAACATCGGTTTCATTTCTTCTATCTGCCATCTTGGATGTATTAGACTCCAATCACAACCAAGGCTTTCTGCTTCAACCAGCCAATTTGCTTCATTTGATACATATGACATGTCCATATTTGCTAATTTCTGCGCATGTCCAGTCCTATCATCATCAGCATCACATGTAATTATATATTCTTCTCCATTAATATAATTTAAAACCTTATCATGCGTATCCTCAAAAACCGGTTGTACAAAAACTCTATTATTAACAGCTGTCTGTTTCGCATCTGTTCCTCTAAAAAACAATTGAGGCCTAAGTCCAAAAGCAGGTTCTGCATACAAAGATACCCCTATTAAAATAAATATTAGTATCAAATTGCAGTCTTTTTTTAAGTTTAACATATTATATATAAAAAAATAGCCATTTTAGCTATAACTATTTACTCTTATTTATTTTAAGTATATCACAAAAAACAGCTATTTTCAACCCAGATCTGGATTTAAAAGGCTTTCATAGAATTCGCGGTAGTTTTCTTTATTGCGGCTTTTACGCAGTGCCATGGCTGCTCTAGGATGCTCATTCATTATGCCAGATATAGCATAAGGAATGATATAACCCCATTCTATTTTATTTCTTAAGGGGATGAATTCTTTGGATATTAAATCCAGGATCGGACGTATGTCAAATTTTGGGTTCTTTAAAAATCCGATCAATAATTCTAGAGGGCAGTTTCCTGCAGCTCTACCTAATCCATAAACAGTACCATCCAAATAATTGGCATCATGAATAATGGCCTCTATAGTATTTCCAAATGCTAATTGCTGGTGGTTATGTCCATGAAAACCTATTTCCCTTGTCTTTAATATTTTCTTAAACAGCTTTGCAAGGGTTTCTGTGGTTTCTTGATATAATGACCCAAAGCTATCTACGATATACACTATATTGACTTTACTTTCTCCTTCGATCTGATGAAGGGCCTCTTCTAGTTCAGAACCCTGGTCTCTAGAAATAGCCATGATATTTATAGTAGTTTCATATCCCTTATCTGCAAAATGATTTACCATAAAAATCGCTTTATCAATATCTTTAACATAGCTAGCGGTCCTTATCATGTCCACTGGACTTTCAGATGCGGGCTTTACATCCTCTAGCTCCACCCGACCAACATCCACCATAATGGAGATCTTTGTCCTTGATTCTATCCCTTCTATTACTCTTCGTATCTCATCATCATCGCAGAATTTCCAGAGGCCATACTCTTTAGGAGAAAAAAGGCTCTTTGAATTCTTATATCCCATCTCCATATAATCAACCCCTGATAGCGAAATAGCTTTATATACTTCTCGGACAAAACGATGGTCAAAATCATGATTATTTATAAGTCCCCCGTCACGGATAGTGCAATCCAGGACTTTTATCTTCTCTCTAAACATCTATCCTCCTATAGCCAGCTCTTAAGCCATGCTTTTTACTGCTTCTTGAATAAAAGGAAGAATAGCTTCTACCTCTTCCTTGGATAATCTCCCCATCTTGGCAAATCTAAATTCACCTTGAGGTCCCATATTCTCTCTTGAGATCTGTAATTTCTTGGTCCCCTTATTGTAAGAAAAAACACTTACTGTCAAGCGTTCTGACTCTGTCTCCCAAGCCTTTGAAAATAATTTCTCATCGAGGCTACTATCGTACGGCATATTACCCTCCTTTAGTTAACTGAAAACACCACCTTCAAAGATTCCTTTGCCTCTAGGGCTATCTTAACCCCCTTTTGAATCTCGTCTAATGGCAGTTTGTGGGTTATTATATCTCTAATATTCACCTTTTTATCTTCAATCAAGCCTAATGCTTCTTCTAGATCACGCGGTGCTGCTCCATAACTTGATAAAATAGTTAATTCATTCCTCCAGAAATCCACAGTAGGTAGTTTAATGTCTTTATCAGGAATTGCAAATAATAATATAGTTCCTTTTTTGTCTATACACTTAAAAGCCTGTTCTACTGCCTTATATGCACCTGTACATATTATTACTTTATCTGATGTAACATTAAAATCTTTACCTGCATTTATTACCTCATCTGCCCCAAATTCCTTTGCCTTATTTAATCTGTACTCATTTATATCTGTTGCAATAACTTTAGCGCCTTTTAATTTAGCTAACTTTATATTTAAAAGCCCTGAAACCCCGCTTCCTAGAACCAAAACAACATCATCTTTTTTTATATTGATTAATCTCTCTCCCCTTACTGCACACGCCAAAGGCTCAATCATCGTGCCTTCTTCATAGGAAATCTCATCCGGCAATACATAAGTACCCCTATCAACGTTTATCTTTGGGACTCTTATAAATTCGCTATATCCTCCAGGATCATAATTGCCTTTATGAAGAGTATCACACGCTGTATGATTATCATTTAAGCAATATTTACATTCATTGCAAGGAACATGATGACTTACAAAGACACGTCTGCCAACTTTATATTTATCTGACTTGGATTCAACTATATCTCCTGTTATCTCATGACCTAGAATGCGAGGAGCTTTTTTAATCCTATACCACTCCATAAGATCTGTTCCGCAAAGACCCGAAGAATGCACTTCAACTAAGATCTCTCCTTCTGTTATCTGAGGCCTTGGAATATCTTCTATCCTGATATCGTTATTATTGTAATATACTGCAGCTTTCATCTTTTGTTTTATAGATTGAAAAACCATTTTCAACGGAAATCCCATCATGAACGATTGAGCGAACTGCCTTTATCATACCAACTGGATTATCTGATTGAAAGACATTTCTTCCCATATCTACACCAACCGCACCCTGATCTATTGCATTCTTTGCCATTTCTAGGGCTTTTCTTTCTTCTATCTTTTTGCCACCTGCTATTACTACCGGTACATTGCCACAAGATTCAACTATCTTACTAAAATCGGGCTCACAGAAATATGTCTTTACCATATGAGCGCCTATTTCTACGCAAATCCTGCAGGCTAAGCTCAAATACCTTGCATCTCTTACAAGAGCCTTACCAACTGCAGTTACAGCTAAAACTGGAATTCCATATTTTTCACCCTCATTGACAAGTCTTGAAAGATTATTAATAGTCTCTTTTTCGTATTCCCCGCCTATATACACAGAACAGGTAACTGCAGAAGCATTTATCCTAATTGCATCTTCTATGGAAGTCGTGATTATTTCATTAGAGAGTTCTTTTAATATACTCTGTCCTCCTGAAACCCTTAAAATAATAGGTTTATCCATTGTAGGAGGAACCCAATTCCTTATAGCACCTCTAGTTATCATCAATGCATCTGCATAAGGAAGTAAAGGACTTACAGTCTTTCCTAAATCCTTTAATCCTGTAGTAGGACCTTGAAAATACCCATGGTCCACAGCAAGCATAACACACCGTTTTGTCTCTGGATTAATTATCCTTGATAATCTATTATTCATACCCCAATTCATCTTTACCTCCTTGTCAATAGTTAGTGTTGTCTATTTTACACTTATTTATATAAATAGTCAATAGCAACTATATAGATGCATGGTATAGATAGTTTTTAGAGGGATCTTTGATTATCTCTTGAGGGTTTTTCTATCTTTACTTTCTCCTGCAAAACCTTTAATCGATTGAGGTATCCTTTCAGACTATCTAATCTAGTCCTTAAATCCTGAACATAATAATCTATTATTTTTTCCAACTGTTCTGCGCTTAAACCACTCAGAGCTTTAATATCTTCTTCTGTAACTTCAAGGTACTTGATAGCATAAGTTATACTAGATTCTATTCTACTATCATTAACAAATTTTTCTATACTATCCATACCTTTGATATGTACAATAATCTTTTCAACTTCAACATCTTCAAGATACTGTCTTATTCCGTCAATGTTTACAATGCTTCCTTCCTCATAAAAAGCCAATTTCATATTAATGGCCATAACTATCCCATTAGAAAAGAAATCTGATAAGAAATGACTTAGAACTTTTTCTAATGTAATAATTCTTTCATCCTTTCCGCGTTCATTTAAATGATCTTCCCACACTACAGAGAAACCATTCATAATATCTAACATATTAGTTACAATAAGGCCTGGTTTTTTCGCTTCCATTAATACCATATCATATGCCCTTGACAGCACCATAATATCAAAAAGACTATTCTTTATATCGTCATCACAATCTTCCCAATCGAACATATTATTTGCTATTTGTTTTAAGAATTCCGGAAAACTCATCCTATTAAACACTATCTTGCTAAATGCTCCGCCATTTTCTAATGCATACCGTATATCTACCAACCCCTCTGAAGATAATGATCCGCATACCCTATTAGCTTCTCTTAAGAGATCTTCTCTGTTGAAACCTTGTGCCGAAGCAATCCTTTCCTGAAGAACATCCACTATGTCTTTATATTCTTCCTTGCTTCTTTCTCTAATAGTTCTCATACTTGTAGCTATACCATTTATAGCATTTTTACTTCGCCTAAAAGAATATTCTCCGATCTCATCTGGCAGAAAGACCTTGATTTGATCTAATAAATCTACTAATGCGTTAATATCTGCTTCCTCTAGATTAGCTTCTATTTTATCAAGATTTTCTTTTAAGCTATTTACTGTACTTTCTAAATCGCTAATATAGCGATTTACTATAGTCTTTATCTGTGTAGGAGTTAATCTATCTAATTCGGAGATGTTTTCTATATCTATTCCTAAGACTTTAGCAAAATCTGGCTTTTTTATTAAGTTTTCTATATATAAAGCTATCTCATCATAATCACTAAGTTTTTCTATATTTTTATCTTTAAAATGCGATATCTTTTCTTCACATTCCCTAATAACACCTCTTATAAGACTAACATTTAAACTAAATTCTCTTCCCTCTTTTCTATAATCTTTGTACCTCTGCAAACTAGATGAAAAAGCGCCTAATACAGGGCTAAGAATATAATCTTGAAAACAAAGATATGTAATCTTTTCTGCAAGAATTAAAGCGCTGTCATTAATATTTTCGTGCCTATTGTATCTCGTCCACAACTCTTTCAGATTATATGTAGACTGTATTATCTTTTCTATAAAGTATATTTCTTCGTCAAATGCTTCTCCTTCTGAATCGGCTTTTATTTTAGCAAACTCCAACTGTGCTTCTTGTAATACTTCTTTTGCATCATCAATATAGCGATCTATAATAATTTTTATTTGTTCAGGAGACAACTTGTCAAATTCAGAAATAATCTTCTTTACCGCTTCAACATCCTCAGGGATATCTTCTAGCATCAATATTTCTTTAGCATATGAAGGGTAAGTTTCGATCTTACTCTCTATAAACTCTTTTATTCTTTCGTTTTTATAAAGAGATGTTATTTGTGTTTTTTCAAAATAAAGAATGATTTCTTCCCAAAAATCTATTTTATCTTTTATGGTATCTATCTTGATATCTCCTAATCCACCATTTTTATACATCCATAGATAACCCCCAATAGGAGTTAATGCTGCATTAAGGATCTGATCTTGAAAATAATTATAAATGATACTTTCTGCAGCAAATAGTACCTTATCATCTATCTTCTTAGCCCTATCATAATAAGCAACCCACAGCTTGCGCAAAAATATAAAACTATTTTTGTCATGTTTTAAATCAGTCTGTATAAGCTGCGACAAAATACTCTTTTTTATAACCTCTTTTATTTCCCTTATTTTACCTACTGAATCTTTTAATTCTTCTTCTAGTATAAATTGTATATGCTTCCTCAAAATATTATTATTTAATAACTTTTGGTTTAGCCTGTAAGTATCCTCTATCTTTATTGCTACTCCTGAATTTACCAAGAAATTTAAATCTGATTCAATATATTGTTCACCAACGTCAAGTTCTTCTGAAATCCTTTTTAATGTAAACCCTCCTCTATCTAATAATAAGCTAAATATTCTTTGGGAATAACCAATAGGTATATCTTCCTCGTATCTAGTCTCTGACCAGAGCTCAAGATGTCTAGTTATATGACTTACCACTACAACCTCTCCGGGCTCTATACCAGAATACTCATATAAAATATTCCTATTATTACGGCTAAAATCAATGCGATATTCTTCATCAAGTGTAACTTCAAAAATATTCTCATCTATAAATCTTTCGATCTCTTCTTCGGTTATTCCTAACTCAATAGAGACATTCTCTTTTAAATATTCTATAGCCCCTTCCTTAACTTTATCCAATTTATTAAGTGCAATAACTACAAGACATCCTCCTGCCCCTAAAGTTACAGCTAAAGTCCTAATTAATAGTTCTTATATTTTTAAAAATAGGCTCCAAAGAGAGCTTAAAGCTATCATCCATTTTCAATTGATGTATAGATACAGATCTTTTTTCGCTTATTGCTTGACTACCTATCGAATAAGTGGCATGCAAGCTTATTCCTGACAAAGTCGGAGCTTTTTTCCATAATTCTAGCATTTTAGTATATTTTTCTCTATCAAGCGTGGGTTTTTCTCCTTTTGCTAGAAGAGGCTTTTTTGGTGCTATTGTAGGATCTTGCTTTAGGTTTCTTTTATGAAAAATAAGGCGAGGCCGTAGGTGAGATTTAGCGTATATATCAAGCCCATATACTGAAGTATTTATGCAAAATACTATAGATATAATTAGCGATAAAATCTTTGAACTAGATTTTTTAAAGTATGACATATTGAGTATAAAAAAATAGCGCCTTTAGGCAGCGTATCCTTTTTCGGCGCTAACCTTTCTATATAGAATATACCACAAAAAAAATCTATTTACAAGGAAATATTTGACTATTTTATCATCCAACAGTACAATAGTCCTATGCGAAAGGTAAAATTTATCCATATCTCAATATTGATTCTTTTAATATTATCCATCTGTTGGCTAGCATATGCATATAACCTTCCTAAGTTCTTTCACTTCAACAAGAAAACTGCCCTTGAGGAATGGGAAGAAAAAATATTCAGGAATAAAGTTTTATACGCGGTAGAAACAAGCTGGGGAAAAGGCTACTTATCTGCTAAAAGCAGTGAGGCCTGTTCAGGCCTGATTTACAAGATACAATTTAACCCTAAAGATTTTCCGATGTTCAGCTGGCGTTGGAAGGTAACAAAATTCCCGGATAAAAACATAGCTGCTGCAAAAGGCGGGTGGATAGAAAGAGATGATTATGCCGCAAGGGTGTATGTAATATTTCCCAGCTGGAATTTTATGAGTATAAGAAGCATAGAATATATCTGGGATAAAAATCTAGCAGAAGGTACTATAATAACCAGCCCTTATTTTAACGGGATTAAGCTAATAGTGGCAGAATCGGGTACACAAAAATTAAATCAATGGGTATTTGAAAAACGCAATATCTATGAAGACTATAAAAAGGCCTTTGGAAGGTTTCCTGCTTCAAATGTAGGGGCAATCGCCCTTATGACTGATACTGACAATACGCTCTCGACTGCTGAGGCAGCATACAAAGATATAAAAGTGGGGTATAAAAATGACACAAAATAACAGAAGAAAAAGATTTTTTGCCAATAAGCTCCACAGAAACCTATTTTTACTGGTGTTTCTGGCAGCCTTAGTTCCAACTATTATTGTTACATTTTCCCTGTACTATCTAATCTTCAATGTTACTGCAAGCCAAATGTTCTTTCCGGAAGCCATAGTATACAATATAATCCCTGCTGCAAAAAAGGTACTATCCATCTTAGCCATAGCCCTTCCTATCTTCATATTAATTATCCTAACATTGGCCTACAAAACTACCCATGCAATAATCGGGCCTTTTGACAGGATACTGAGAGAACTGGATAAATATATAGAAGGTACTAGAAAAGGTTATATAAAGCTAAGAAAAAAAGATAAACTCTTTCCCCTAGTAGAAAAAATCAATAAACTATTGGATAAAAAGGATTAACCACAAAGGGATGGTAAATATCGCAAATAGATGGGAATAAAAAATAGCCCCGCTTAAAAACTTATTATCTGCACCAGCGTATTGGCCTATCACAACCATACTCACAGCTACAGGCATTGTAGATTCTAGCAATATAAAAAACTTTAAATCATGCCCTATCGGTAAATATCTAACCAAGATAAATACAAATAGAGGTAAAAATATAAGCTTGGTAAACAAGCAGCTTGATAGCGCCTTCCAATTTTCTGAATGAAATCCCTTATATTCTGCTAAATACACACCCAATACTACTAGAGCCAAAGGAAAACTTGAATTTCCCAGCATAACCAAAGGATCGTAGATTACATTATGAAGTTTATTGTGAGGCATAAGAAAAACCCATACAATAGAGACAATAGTTGCTATAACTGGGGGGTTTAATATTGCCTTAAATCTAAAATTGCCTTTGAGATTCTTAGATAGGAATGCCGGTGCAAACGACCAAATAATAAGATTGAAGCCTACGAGAAACAAAAATATATATACAAGCATCTTATCGCAAAAAACCCCTGTACAGGCAAAGACAACCAACGTCATAGGCAGATACCCTGAATTCTGAAAAGTACAGGAAAGCATAAATTCCCGCCTGGCATTAAAATCTCTGAAAGGTTTCTGAAATAAATAGCCAAGACCTAACCCTATAAAGGCCATAGTTATTGAAGATATAGGCAAAATCCACCATTTAGGAAAATCAACAGGATTAAAAGTGGAAATGATTTTAGTAAATATCAAGGCTGGCACACATGCCCAGATTAAAATATTACTAAGGCCATCGGCAGTTTCCTTTTTGATTAGTCTCTTTGTATAAAGAAAATATCCAAGTGCGAGTAAAAAGAAAATCTTCAAAATAGCAGATATTATAGAATAAAAATTGTAGAATTCTGTCATAATCAATATTTTTTATAAAGACCTATCAGCTCTGCCTTATCCAATATATGACCCTCCATTGCTTTTTCTAAAGCGCTTTTGCGCACACCTTCCTGCAGATTTGGTTCTTTATCCAGGGCGTATATCTTGAAAAAGTAACGATGCGTACCTGATGGTGGACAGGGTCCTCCATAATCCTTTCTGCCAAAGTTATTCATGCCCTGCTTTCCTGGGATAGTATTTTCTTCTATGCGAGAAATAACCGGTATATCATACACCACCCAATGTACCCATGTACCCATTGGGGCATCTGGATCATCCACTATTAAGGCAAGGCTTTTTGTCCCATCAGGAATTTCCTCAATAATCAATGTAGGACTAGTGTCTTCTCCCTGGCATGTAAATTTTTTAGGAATAGATTTGTTATGCTGAAATTCGGGGCTTGTAAGTTTCATGCTCCCTCCTTTTGCTTCTACTAAAGAGAAGCTCGTAGATATAAAAACGAATATCAATAAGGTAAAAATTACTCTTTTCATGTAACTAATTGCTTATTTAGTTTTGGTATCCTGAGGTGTAAGAATACTATCAAATATTGTATTTAAAATAGCCTTTGCCGGTTCCTCCCAGATTTCAGATTCCTCTTTAGGTTTAGACGTGTCCGTCCCTGAATCATCTGGTTTTGTCGAAGGAAACTTTTTCTTTATAATGTCCTGCAATAATTCCTGCCCTTTTGAAACAGCCAATTTCTGAACTACATAATCAAGATCTGGTCTTACGCTAATATTAGGAACTCTGCCAGTAATTTCGAGCGGCATTGTTATCATACCCTGCGAATTTTTTAAATACTCAAGTTCGCGAACTACACTAATAAAAGCTCCTGAAAGATCCTCGGGTATAAATAAATCAGACTGTAAGTTAATATTTCTATCGGTATCTAAATAACCTTTGCCCACAAGAGAAAAGCCATCCGAAGAAACTTCAGTCTTTTCAAAAAAGAGCTTTTTGTCTTTCATGTTAAACCTTACCTCTATTGGATTAAAAGCAGTGTGCCTCTGTCTAAGAATCTCTTTATAACGTAGAGGAAGTCTTGCTTTTAGATTCTCCACAAGGCCTGGTAATATATTAATCTTATCCAAAGAAGCCTCTAAGATATTTACATTCTTCAATACAGGTTTATCCAGCCTAATATTACCTTCTGCTGTCATTGCATCTAGGGTTTTTTGTGGCATCAAACCTCTGGATGAAGATTTTATATTTAAATCCAAGATACCTTCAAAAGATGCCTCCCCCAAAGCACTATCTGGCAACAACATGGAAATATCTATATTCTCTAGTACTACTTCAAGATCTGTTGCTTGAGGAGAAAGAACTCCCTTCATAATTCCTTTTATCAAAAAACTTCCTTCAGCAAGTTGCCCTGAAAATCTTTGTATGATCAGATTCCCCTTTTTCATCTCAGCCTTCAAACTCACATTTCTAAATGCATCCTTTATGGAGATAATATCGGTCATGCCATCTGATAAATTTACATACACATTCGAATTATAAAACTTCTTAATATGCATCTTCTCCGATGCTATACTCAATTCTCCTCTAGTCTCTTTCCCGATAAACTGAGTAGATGTACCGGCTTCTCCTAGTGCATCCAAAAGATCGGTAACATCTACTAAAGCTAAATCCACTCTTAAATCAAGATTTTTAAGATATGGGGAATTCTTATCAAGCTCTGGATATAAAACAGTCCTTAATGCTATATTCTCCATTCCCCTTCCAAAAAGCGACAACCTTGCATTAATATTGATAGGCCCATACAAAGATATGTTTTTAAGAATAGCCTCTATAATATCAAGCTCTACACTCAAATCCGATCTATGATCTGCATAGCTAATGGTAGAATCCACTACGGTTATAGATCTTGCTAAAAATTTCAATGCCCCTAATGTTCCAACGCCAATATCCACACCTTCGACATCATCCTCTAATTCTTTCTGTTGGACAGATATAATTCCTTTTTCTATATTTATATTCATGCCTCTTACGTGTAAACGTTCTATCTGAATGTCTTTTTTTATAAGAGGGAGTAATTTTATGTACGCTTCCAGAGAAGATATTTCTAAAATAGCATCCTCCCATCCCTCGTTAGTATCTTTTATAGAAATACCATCCATCTTCATGCCAAAACTAGGCAAAAAATTCAAAGATATGTTACCTATCTTTACATCTTTTTCTATAGATTGAGATATTTTTTCTATCAGTAAAGCCTTATATTGATTCACATCAAATGTTAACATGAATATAAAAAGCGCTACTAAAATAATTACAAAAAGGATAAATATTGCGATAAAGAACTTTTTCATAAAAAATTACTCTCCTATTATTTTAACTAACACTCTCTTTTTACGGCGTCCATCAAACTCCCCATAAAAAATCTGTTCCCATGGCCCAAAGTCCAATTTCCCACTTGTTATAGCTACTACTACCTCACGACCCATAATGGTCCTTTTTAAGTGAGCATCTGCATTATCCTCTCCTGTCAGATTATGGGAATATTGCGATATTGGCTCATGCGGCGCAAGCTTCTCAAGCCATTTGCCAAAATCCTTATGAAGTCCCCTCTCATTATCATTTATAAAAACACTTGATGTAATATGCATAGCATTTACAAGACACAAGCCTTCTTTTATATGGCTTTTATCTATGCGCTCCTGAACCTTGTCAGTTATATTTATAAATTCATACCTATTCTTTGTATTAAATACCAGGTGCTCTGTGAAGTTCTTCATTGCTTAAAAACCTCCACTTTCCTTCGGGTAATGATCCTAGATTTAAATCCCCCTCTTTCAGTCTCTTTAAAGCTATAACCTTGTAACCTATCTTTTTAAACATCCTTTTTATCTGGCGCTTCCTACCTTCATGTATTGTTATTTCTAGGTTTAGTCCTTCTTTTAATCTTATCTTACAAGGAGATGTATTTCTTCCGTCAAGAATAATACCTTTTTCTATTCTTTTCTTATCTTGAAGGGTTAATTTCTTATCAAGTTTTACTCTATAGAGTTTTTCTACCATATATCTAGGATGAGTAAGCTTATTTATAAGTTCACCGTCGTTAGTCAAAAGTAACAATCCTGTAGTATCCTTATCTAATCTACCAACAGGATTAAGGTGCCTGAATTCGTAAGGTAAACACTCCATTACAGTCTTATCTGCAAATGGATCGCTTTTTGTAGTCGTCACACCCTTAGCTTTATTTAACATTATGTATACTTTTTCCTTAGGAGCTATTGTTCTATCATCTAGAAAAACTTTATCTTTTTCAGGATCTATTTTAAACGAAACACTAAAAACCTTTTTACCGTTAACTTTTATCCTACCAGAAGAAATGATATTTTTTGAAGCTCTACGCGACGATATACCCGAACGTGATAAAAAAACCTGTAAACGCATAATATTAAAACTTCCAATCTAAGCCTGTATGAAAACTAACATCTGGTGTAGAGGCAGATTTGATATTTTCAGTAAATGCGAAATGCCACAAGGTATCGCTTTTTTCTTTACATCTATAGTTAACACCAATACCGAGTTCATATGCCTGATTCTCTAAGACATTCGTCTGGCTTTCTGGATAAGGAGTGGAGTTTCCTGTGACTTGCGTAACAAAAGAAAATCTCTTTGTAAAAAAATACTCTCCTGCCAGCATACCCGAATATATATACTCCTCCAGTCCTAATTCACTGAAAAAACTAGGTCTTTCTATTTTTACGATATTACAACCTGCATAGATAAAGAACCTATCAAAAAACCCCTTATCTAATAGTAACCCCAAACCATAGTCTAATTCCCCACTGCCTATTAAATCCTCTTTTTCTGCTGTTGGGAATTTAATAGCCGAACGAATTGATATATTCGGCCAGAAAAATCCTCTTTCTTCAGATAATTGCCACTTTGCAGTAAGCGAAATATCGCCTAAACCTTGAGTAGAATGTGTTTTCTTGATCAGATTCTGATTGTTATAAACAAAACTATAATCAAATTCATATGAACCTTGACGTTCCCTGGAACGAGGAGTTCTGGCACCAATTCCATCCTCTATCCCCTCTATGAAATTATCAAGATATCCCCTAGAAAGACTTAAATAGGGTATCTCTAATCCTACCTCCAGATTGTCATAAATACCATATCTAAAATCCAGAGTCAATCTTGAAACCTCTAAATCTATATCTATATCATAAAGGGATGTTACGGGCGTAAAAGCGCTTACTGTTATATTAGATACAGTGTAGTCTGCATCTATTCTAAACTTCTTCCTATCTATAACACCTGCTACATCAGGTGGCATCTGCAGATAAAAAAGATAAAGCGGCATCTGATTTCGTACGGTTATAGGGCCTGACTTTTCAATAAAACCCTCTTCTAATTCTGCATAAGAAACCATATTATTACCTAACAATAAGACAATAAAAACCAAAAATATAAACATTGACCTAAATATTTTCATATATTTTGCCTTTCTAGCCCTTGAAAAATCTAAATTATATGGTAAACTTGATAGTAGCCGATAAGGGCAAACCCTGAGAAATCAGGGGGCGCAAAGCCAACGGGCCTAAGTTATTCTGACAAGCCGTAACTCCTTGCAATGCAATGGGTTAGCTAGGCAGTCAGCGAATAATATGGCGGCTGGGTTGCCGAGCGATGAAAAGCCGACGCTAATCGCCTTTATCGGCC
>CAZMID010000022.1:0-10760 GCA_964566255.1 uncultured Planctomycetia bacterium
CTTAAATCTAATTTATCACTTGCCTTATATTCTGCTCCAATCCCATAAGAAAACACACTATTCCAGTCTCTAGATACGGGATTGCCATTGTTTAAAACCGCAAGGCGGGTAGCATCGCTCTCGTTAGGATATAGTACCATTTCCTCTTTTGTAGATGACCAATCTGTCCACTCTATATCTGCCTCTATAGTCCACTTATCGTCTGGCTGATATGCATATCCTACTGAAAGAGTTTGAGGAATCTTACTTTTTGATTCCATGCTAGTAGTAAAGGTAGAACCACCAAAAATAGCTGTATAAGCTGCATTAAGTCTATCTAAAGTTGCTGTACCCAGATAGTTTATGTCAATCTCGCTTCTATAGGAAACTCCTATCCTATGCTTACTGGATGGATTTACTAAAAGTCCTAAATTATATCCCCAACCTACATCTTCACCTTTTAATTGAAAATCTCCTCCTACATCAGAAGCGGCTGCTGTCAAAACTTTATGCTTTGATAACTCAGCTGAAAAACGATTTAATCCTCCTCCTACAGATACATAATCATTAACCTTTATAGCAACAGCTGGATTAATATTGAACATTTCAACATCAGATTCAGTCATAACATTCTTTGAAAAACTATCAGCTGCCCAGTCAGTACTTAATCCATAAGGTGAAACCGCACAAAATCCAAATCTAAATCTTTCTGAACCAAGATCAGTTGCATAATGAAAATTTGGTATTAAAAATGTCTGCTTCTGCATCTGAACAATATTGCCTTCGGCATCAGACGCACATTCATTCCTAGGAGCTTCGAAAGTGTATCCTAAAGATACATAATCTCCTTTAAGCTGTGTTAAGCCTGCTGGGTTATAATATACTGCTGAAGGACCATCTGCCTGAGCAGTAAAGCAATACCCCATTCCAGCCGCCTCTGCATCTACTACCTCATTCCTGTAACCACCTGAACCCACTGCTGCATAAACTATATTAGAGAAAAAAACTACACCAAGACATAAAAATAGGGTAATCCTTAATATTTTACCCATTTTTCTCCCCTCCTTTTTTCTGCTGCTCGTTTTCCTTTATCCATTTCTGGATAGAATCTCTTCTGATTCTCCAGCTGGATCCTATTTTGAATGCAGGAATTCTCCCATCTTTGACATATTTATATATAGTCATAGGATGTATATCCATGTATTCAGCAATGTCTTTTACAGTGAGCACTTCCTTTGTTTTATTCATAGTATGTCCCCTTATAATCTGTTAAGTGATAATATAAAGAAGTATAATGATTTTAGTGTATATGTCAAGATGTGGACAAGCTTATTGTTTTTGGGAATAAAATCGCTGAATTAGCTTAAAAATGGGAGGATTTTACCTATTTAATAACAATATTGAAGCTCCTATCGCTATCTGTATAACCGCCCAAATCCTAAATACGCCTACAGGTTGTTTTATATATAAGTCCAAAAGCTTATCTGCAAGTTTTCCTTTAATCAACAAAAATCCCTTTACAATACCTATAATACCTAAGATACCTAATATCTTAGATAAAGCCCCTTGTGTTTTAAAGGCTAGAGTAATAATGAACGAGGAAATCACTATTATAAGAGAAAACAGAATCTTTCTGGCAGTTTTGTGGCTTTTCCTCTGAAGCCTTTTTCTAAGTAGCTCTGGTTTTAAGAAAAATATTACTCCTATTATTATCAAAAACCATCCAGCAAGATTCGCTAACATATCCACCTCTTATTTTGGTATATATAAGAATATTACAACATAAAAGTTATTTATTGTCTAGGGATACTTCTTGAATGGGGTTGAATCTATAAGTCTCTGGAAGAGGTTGGCCTTATTACTTTATTTATAAAACTTTCTTCTATCTTTCTAGGTCGGCCTCGTAAACCACATTTACGTGCAAATCTTACCCAGTCTAATTTAACGCCGCTTGCCTTATCCTTAATCTTTATACGAAAATCATTGAATGTTACTTCTACGCCTTCAGGAACATAAGTTGCTTTATATACATCCCCATCTTTTTTAATATGTATTCTTTCTCTAGCGTAAGAAGGGATACCAATACCTTCATCCCCATTAATAAATATCTCTAATGGTCCTAGAGATCCATAAACATCGAGATCGAGAAGGTTATGCCAACCATCAGCAATACTAAGAATTGTGATTTCGATGCTTCCGGGTTCAAACAACCAATCTGCTACACCAAGAGCTTGTGGATTGTCACTTGTTTGCATTTCCAAAGGATAAGGATTATTAGGATAAAGCCTTATTGCTTCTTGTAATAGCCACTGATTAACACTGAGTAAAATGCCATATTTTTGAGGGCTACGCCATTCTTTTTCAAGATGAAATATTGTAATTTCTAAATGATTTTCCAGTAGTTCATAACGTAAGCTGCTTCCGGTGTTAAAAAAGTAAAATTCACTATCATTAGATGACTGTCTCCTCTCAAAATATATAGTCTCATCGGGATTTTGTAGATTATCTAATGTAACAGCAGTAATAGTACCCTCTGGAGATTTAGTATATTCATAATATAATTCATGAAGCGAAGTTCTAGACTTAGATAGAGTGTGCGATTGTTTAGCAGTAGATTTTATTATTACCAATATCTCATCTGCTGCTACCCTAACCTTTGGCCTATTATCCTTTCCTGATATCTGTTCAAGAATATCTATTACTAAATTTGATTCTACCTGTGCTATTTCTAAGATGAGTTCTTTGGCAGGTTTCATTTTTTCTGGTTCACCTAATGCTCCTGCAAGAAACTTTATAGCTGGACGTGAATTCTTTTTTGAAATTTCTAAAATAAGTCTTTTAACGATTTTTGCACGTCTTTGATGCGCTGGAAATCTGATATACTCTGGGTCCTTTAAGTCTTCTACTAGTACCCTTGCTACTCCTGATAAATGTCTTTTTGAGATATTAGATATTCTAAGCAAAAGTTCCTCTGCAAGCTCTTCAGTATGTTCATCAAGACTACTTAAAGCTTCTACAAGTGGTCTTGCAGCTGAACATGGATATGAATCTGCTATAACTAAAATAAGTTTTTTGACAGATTTTATGCTTTTCGGATTACCTAAGGCTTTTACAAATGACCTTGCAACTGGACGTGAATACTTTTTTGAAATTTCTAAAATAAGTCTTTTACTGATTTCTGCGCGTCTTTGATCCGCTATAGATGTTATATGCTCTGGATCTATTAAGCCTTCTACTAGCGGCTTTGCCACTGCTGCTGAATGCATTTCTGAGATATTAGATATTCTAAACAAAAGTTCCTCTACAATCTCTGCACGCTTAGGACTAGTTAAGGCTTTTGCAAGTGGCTCTGCAACTGTACGTGGATATGAATCTGCTATATCTAAAATAAGTTCTTTGACTATTCCTTTGCGCCTTGCTTCAATCAAAGCCTCTATAAGCAGAATTACAACTGGATCTGTTTTTACTTTTTTTGAAATTTCTAAAAGAAATTCTTTGGAAAATTCTGAACATTTTTTATCAGCCGGGGATTCTATATGTTCCTGGTCAAATAAAAATGTTATGAGTGTCTTTATAGTTATGAGCATGGTATCTTTGGCTCTGTATAATAATTCATCCTTAATTAATGCTAATTCCTTATCATTGTCAACTACTCCGATTAACTCAATTAATCTCTTCGTTGATAATTTTCCATCTTGAGCAAGGCTACTTCCTTCCGCTGCAATTTCCTCTGGGCCGCACATAAGAGGTACTCTTAGGTAGGTATCTTTAGAAAAATCTACAGCATAAAGTGCACTGCTTAATGCAAAGACTCCTATTAGCGTGAATATTAACGCTATATTAACTATTTTATGTATTTTTCTCATACTTAATCTCTTTTAAAACTATTTGGTTATATAAGACACAAAAAGACCGTGTTTCCCATGGTCTTATCTGCATTTTATTTGATATATATTATACTACAAATATACCCTCTACGCAAGATTTTAAATATAATTTTACACAGAATATTTTACGTTATCATACAAAAAAACTGTAAAAAAATAATGGTTGCTTCTATTTTTAAATACTTTTCTCTAACTCCCTTACATCTGGGATCTTTGAGAGAAGTTTTTCAACATGGGGGGTGCGTTTTGGATGGGCTGGTGCTTCTTCAAGAAACTTTCTAACTAAAGCTGCGTTTGTTTTTGAGATTTCCAAGAGAAGTTTTTTAATACGGGGTCTGCGTTCTGGATCGGTTAATGCTTCTATAAGAGAATTTATAACTGAAGGTGTGTCTGTTTCTGGGGATGCATATTTTTCTGAGATTTTTGAGATAAGTTCCTTAGCATGGGGGCCACGGTTTGGATGCTCTAATTCTCCTTTAAGAAGCCTTACAACTAAAGGTGCATCTGTTGCAGCTTTAAGTAATAATGCTATCTTAATCTGTGGTACTATATTTACAGATCCAGGCTCTCCTAATAACTCAACCAAACGTTCTGCTGTAAGTCCGTTAAGGAAATTCATCATTTTTTTATTGGCTTCCGATAATCTACCTTTAGGAGTAGCCTTTTTTTAAGTTTACCAAAAAGAAATGGCAGCCTCAGAATAAAATTTTTATCAGAAGCACAAAAAGCTACATTCTGGCATAAGAAAATCATCACCATAAGTAAACTTATTATTCTAATTATGTAAGGTTTTTTAATTATCTGCATAATATATGTAAAAAATTAGCCTTGTTTTCTGAAAGCCATATTACTCTTATCTTGTTAATTATACTATAAATACAAAGCTATTACTAGTAAAATACCAAAATGGACTATAATATTTGTTACGTTATAATGGTCGGAAAACTGGATAACTTTTTCAACCCATATTGTCAAGATGAGAATAGACTGAATTTGCTAAGGATAATAGATTATAACCACCTTCTAAAATAGAAATAATTCTATTATTAGAGTAGGTTTTTGCAATTTCTTTTACCATCTTTGTCATTTCAGAATAGCCTTTTTCTGTAAGGTTTATAGAAGATAAAGGGTCGTCTTTATGCCCATCAAAACCAGCTGAAATCAACACAAACTCTGGTTTAAAATCCTTTACTTTTGGATTAATTTTATCCTGAAAAGCCTTTATATATTCATCATCACCTACGCCTGCTCCCATAGGTACATTCAAATTAAAACCCTTTCCCTTACCCTCTCCTGTATCCTCTTTTTTTCCTGTTCCTGGATAATGAGGATATTGATGTAAACTGATATATAAAATAGACCCATCTTTATAAAAAATCTCTTCTGTTCCGTTTCCATGATGAACATCCCAATCAATAATTAATATTCGATTTAATTTATACTTTTCCTGGATATACCGTGCTCCTATTGCGATATTATTGAATAAACAGAATCCCATTGCCTGATTAGGCCGTGCATGGTGTCCCGGAGGACGACCCATACAAAAAGCATTATCAACTTCCTTATTAAATACTAAATCTATACCTTTTATCACTGAGCCTACAGAAAAAAGTGCTGCCTCAAAAGACTCTTTTGAAACCACTGTATCTGGATCTAAATTTATAGTTCCAGATGTAATTTTAAAACATATATCTTTTATACTTAGAACATAATCTTTTGGATGGACAAGTGTAATATCGTCTATAGACGCAGATTCTGGCTCTATAAACTTTAACTTATCAATTAATTTTGATTTTTCTAATTTTCTGAGGATGGATTGTAATCTAGATGCGCGTTCTGGGTGATGGGGACCTGTATTATGCTTCAGAAAAATAGGATGGTAAATCAGGGCAGTAGCCATACAAAACTAATCTTTCTCGGCCCGATGGACTTCCTTCATAAACTCTTCCATTAATTCCACATTCTTTTTACCAGGAGAAAATTCTATGCCACTTGATACATCTACAGCATAAGGTTTTACCTCTTTTATTACTTTATAGACATTGTCAGGATGTAATCCTCCTGCAACAATAAGATACCTGCCGTATTCCTTAGCAAGGACTGCAAGAGTCCTATCAAAACCTTTACCTGTCCCCCCATAAACATTACTCTTATAAGTATCTAATAAAAATGCATCTGCAGGGCATTCTTCTATAGAACGAAGGCTTTTCTGATCTTTAACCCTTATGGCCTTTATTAATTTAACATCCTTGAACCTCATATTCCTAAAATCCATGCAGTACTTTACATTCTCATCGCCGTGTAATTGCACTACATTTAAACCACAGCGTTCTATATACTCTCCTATAAGATCAAGATCTTCATTAACAAATATTCCTACTGCACCTATAAAAGGTGGTAAAGACTTTATTATAGATTCTGCTTGTTCTGGAGTAACATATCGAGGGCTATCTTTAAAAAATACAAAACCTACTGCATCACAGCCTACCGAAATTGCGTTTTCAGCATCTTTTAAAGAAGTAATACCGCAAAATTTCACTCTAACTCTACCCATCACTTATTCTCCTTCATTATATCTTTCATTTTTCCTTCAATGTCTGATGATTCTAAAAAGGATGAGCCTATCAAGACTGCATTTATGCCGATTTTCTTAAGCCTTACAATATCACTGTTACTCTTTATGCCGCTTTCGCTTATCTTTATTATCTCTTTCGGCATCTTACTAACAACTCTGAATGTATTCTCAAGGTCTATTGTAAGTGTATCAAGATTTCTGTTATTAATACCTATTATCTTTGCGCCTGCAACTAAGGCATTTTCCAGATCTTTTTCATCATATACCTCTACCAGGCACTCCATACCAATACGCCTTGCAAGATGACTAAAACTTCTTATCTGTTCCTTTGTTAAAATCCTTGCAATAAGAAGAATAGCATCTGCTCCAAGATAGCGTGATTCATAGACCTGATATTCACTTATAATAAAATCTTTTCTTAGGACAGGGAGTTTTACGGCTTGCTTTACTTTATTTATATATGACGGGTCTCCTCCAAAAAACTTCTTATCTGTTAGAACTGATATTGCTTTGGCACCATTTTTTTCATATATTTTAGCTAAATGGGAAACATCCAGCTTTTTAAAAAACTCTTTTTTCTTTGAAGGGGATTTTTTCTTTATCTCAGCAATAAGATTTATTGAATTACCCGAGGTTATGGCTTCTTTAAAAGACCGAATATCTCTAAGCAGAAGCTTTGAATTTAGAAAATCTGATAAAGGCCTTTTAACTTTAAGAGATTCTACTTCTTTCTTTTTGTTTTTTAAGATTTCCTTTAGGATTTTTTTCATATTTTAGTTATTGGTAAATTCTATTAACCTATCTAACTTTTCCATTGCCTTTCCAGACTGGATAGTTTTATCTGCCATCTTTACGCCTTCTTTAACATCCTTTACAATATCACCTACTACTAAACTAAAAGCAGCATTCAATACTACAATATCATATTTTGGACCAATTTTTCCTTTAAGTACATCTTTTATTATTTTGACATTTTCTTCTACGCTGCCTCCTTTTATATCATTAATAGCAGCTACATTTATTCCAAAGTTCTTTGGCTCTACATAAAAAGATTTTACCTTTTTATCTTTTAATTCAGATACCTTGGTCTTTGTAGTTATAGTAACTTCGTCCAAGCCATCCATGCCGTGAACTACAAAGGCACGTTCTACTCCTACATTCTTCAAGACATTGGCTAACTTCTCTGTTAAAGAGCCATCATATACCCCTAATACTTGACAACTAGCATTTGCTGGGTTAGTTAAAGGGCCTAAAACATTAAAGATAGTCCTTATCCCGATTTCTCGACGAGGACCTATGGCATGTTTCATTGCACCATGTAAGAGTGGGGCAAATAAAAATCCTAGGCCTATCTTATTTATACATTCCTTTACCTTATCCGGAGTAATTTCTATATTTACACCAAGTGCCTTTAATACATCTGCGCTGCCACACTCACTCGTTACACCTTTATTACCGTGCTTTGCCACCTTTAAACCTGAGGCACTTGCTACAAAGCCAGCTGCAGTTGAGATATTAAATGCACCCAGTCCGCTTCCGCCTGTACCGCATGTATCAATAACTTTTCCTTTTACATTAATCTTAGTAGCTTTTTCACGCATAACCATACAGGCGCCAGTAATCTCTTCTGTAGTCTCGCCTTTTATCCTTAAGGCAGTAATAAAGCTTCCTATTTGAGCAGGGGAAGCCTGTCCCGTCATGATTTCATTCATAGAGGAGATCATCTCTTGGCGAGTTAAATTCTTTTTTTCTACAATTTTACTAATGGTCTCTTTAATCATAGTAAACTCCTATATATTTATAAAATTTTTAAGTATTTTCTTGCCAAACTGTGTCAAAATCGACTCTGGATGAAACTGCACTCCCCATATAGGTAACTTCTTATGCTTTAATGACATTATCTCATTATCCTTTGTCCATGCAGTAATTTTAAGTATCTTGGGTAGCATCTTTTTATCTACTATTAAAGAATGATATCTTGTTGCTTCAAATGGAGAAGTAACACTCTTAAAGATACCTTGTTTGTCATGATATATCATAGAGGTCTTACCATGCATTAATTTAGGAGCAGATATAACTTTTCCACCAAAAACTTCTGCTACACACTGATGCCCTAAACATACACCAAGTATAGGAATTTTTTTACCAAATCTTTTTATGATTTCTTTAGATATTCCTGCATCATTCGGCCTGCCAGGTCCAGGAGATATCACAATATGAGATGGCTTTAATTTTTCTATAGTCTTTAGAGTTATTTTGTCATTTCTATAGACGGCTAACTTCTCTCCAAGTTCGGAAAGATACTGAACAAGATTATATGTAAAAGAATCATAATTATCGATCATTAAAATCATTCTAATCCCTCGTCTGCTATTTCAATAGCCTTTATCATTGCCTTTGCCTTATTAAGGCACTCCTCGTATTCCTTTTTTGGCACTGAATCAGCCACAATACCGGCCCCTGCCTGTATAAATGCCTTTTTACCCTTTACAAGGATAGTCCTTATATTAATACAAGTATCCATATTTCCTGAAAAGCTAAAATACCCTACTGCCCCTGCATATGGACCACGTTTTGTATTTTCAAGTTCATCTATTATCTCCATGGCCTTTATCTTAGGAGCACCTGTTACAGTCCCTGCAGGAAAACCCGCCCTTAAAACATCATAGATATTTTTTTCTTTTGCAAGCTCCCCCTCACAATTACTTACAATATGCATTACATGTGAATATTTTTCTATAAACATAAATTCGCTTACCCTTACAGTGCCAGATTTACAGACCCTACCTATATCATTCCTGCCAAGATCTACCAGCATTACATGCTCTGCACACTCTTTTTTATCTTCCAAGAGCTCTTTGGCTAATCTTTTATCTTCTGAATCAGTCTTTCCTCTTGGCCTTGTTCCGGCTATAGGACGCGTATCTACTTTATTATTCTCGCATCTTACTAAAAGTTCAGGGGAAGAACCTATCATTTTTATATCCCCGAAATTCAAATAATACATGTATGGCGAAGGATTTAACGATCTTAATGCCCTATAAACATCCAAGGGATCAGAATTAAGCTGGGTCTCAAACCTCTGCGAAAGAACAACCTGAATAATATCACCTTTTTTTATGTATTTTTTTGCCTTTTTTACAGAATTTTCAAACTGAGGCCTTGAGAAATTAGATTTTATTTTATGGGATTTTTTCTTATGGTGAATTGGTTTATATCTTTTAAGGTGTGAGTTTAATTTATCTATTAACTTATCTATTTTATTAAGAGTCTTTTTATATATCTTTTCTTTATCTTTACCTTTTTTGATATATGCGTTTGATACTACTTTTATTTTATGGGTCGAATGATCAAATATTATAAGTGTATCTGCCAGCATAAATATAGAATCTTCTACTTTTAGTTTATCAGGATTTTTATTAGGTAACTTCTCAAAGAATCTCACTACATCATAACCCATATAACCCACAAGCCCCCCTGAAAACCTTGGCAGATCCTTTAAGGGGGCTGCCTTAAAAGATGACATTATCCTAGATATATCTTTTAAAGGAGATTTATTTTTAGATCTAAATACTATTGAAGGATCTATTCCTATAAAAGAAAACCTTGCTATTTTTTCCTCTCCCTCGACAGATTCCAATAAATATGAGTATCCATCTTTTACCTTCAAGAATGTAGAAACCGGCGTAAGTAAATCCGTCAGTATCTCACGGTATACCGGTATAACATTATATTTTTTTGCCAGTTTTAGGAACTCTTTTTTGTCTGGGGAGTACATATTTTTCTATAAAAGCACGTTCTATTTCCTGTGTGGCACGCCCCGCCAAGTTGTCTCACCTTTATAAGTAGGGCATCCATATCACAGTCATAATACATTGACTTTACAAACTGAAAATTTCCTGAGGTTGCGCCTTTTACCCAATATTCTTTTCTTGAGCGAGACCAAAAGCATGTCTTACTAGATGCGATAGTCCTTTTGAGAGATGCCTTATTCATATAGGCTACCATCAAGACCTCTTTTGTCTTATAATCCTGAACTATAGCTGGTATTAAACCTTTTTTATCAAACTTTAAATCACTTACTTTAAATTTTTTACACTTCATATCTAACTTCTACTCCTTTTTTCTTTAGAAATTCTTTAGTCTCTCTAATCGAATATTCCCTGAAATGAAAAATAGATGCAGCAAGCGCTGCGTCTGCTTCTCCTTTAGTTAAAACTTCATATAAATGTTCCAGGTTTCCTGCCCCACCTGAGGCAATAATAGGGATATCTAGATTTTCAGAAAAGACTTTCGTAAGCTCTATATCGTAACCGTCT
>CAZMID010000022.1:10770-17231 GCA_964566255.1 uncultured Planctomycetia bacterium
CCTGGTGGTAAAGATCTTAGACCAGGATTGCTTATATCCATGCTTGTTAAAAGTATCTCACCTGCACCAAGGGAAGCAACCTTTTTCCCCCATTCAATGGCATCGATACCTGTAGGGGTCTTGCCGCCATTTACATATATCTCCCATTTATTTGGTTTAGATCTCTTGGCATCTATGGCAACAACTATACACTGACTACCAAATCTTTCAGAGGCCTTCCTTACAAAATCAGGATTTTCTACAGCAGCAGTATTTATAGAGACTTTATCTGTCCCTGCATTCAATAAATCTCTTATGCAATCAAGACTCCTTATTCCCCCGCCAACAGTGAGTGGCATAAAAACAGTCTCTGCAGTTCTCTTTACAGCATTCAACATGGTCTTTCTTTTTTCAAAGCTGGCTGTTATATCTAAAAATATTATCTCATCTGCCCCTTCTTTATC
Source organism: uncultured Planctomycetia bacterium (assembly GCA_964566255.1). Taxonomy (GTDB): domain Bacteria; phylum Omnitrophota; class Gorgyraeia; order Gorgyraeales; family Gorgyraeaceae; genus CAZMID01. Next base: position 11,214 of record CAZMID010000022.1, read on the forward strand.
ATAGAGCCGGGCAACTTCTGCAGGATCTCCTGCATCCTTAAGGTTTAAAAACTTGATGCCTTTTACGACCCGGCCGTCTTTTACATCAAGGCATGGAATTATACGTTTAGTCAACATAATTAATTTGATGCCCTTATGGCATCCTCCAAAGAAAGCATTCCTTCATAAAGGGCTGTACCTATAATAACGCCTTTTAGATTACTCTTTCCAATAGATTTTAACTTCTTTATATCACTCAAATTGGAAACCCCGCCTGATGCTATAACTGATATGTCGACTGAATCAAGTATTTTACTTAATCTTTCTACATTAGGCCCTTTTAATGTACCATCAAGAGCCGTATCAGTTACTTCCAAGGTCTTTACGCCTATATCTTGCATCTTACAAACTATCTCTTCAGGAGATAAGTCTATTTTTTCCTGCCAGCCTTTTTTTACGATTGATTCCCCCTTAAAATCTATAGCAATAGCTATTTTTTCATTATATTTAGATATTAATTTTTTAAGATAATTGATATCTTCAAAGGCCTTTGTGCCTAATACTACTCTTTTGGCCCCTTTTTTCAAAAAATATTCAATATCTTTAGCGCTTCTTATCCCACCACCAACCTCACAAGAAATACCCGCTTCTTCTATGATACGGGTCAAAACTTCTTTATTTTTTATCTTTCCTTCTTTTGCACCATCAAGGTCTACAAGGTGTAAGAGTTCTGCACCTTTTTTCTGCCAAGATAAAGCCACTTTTACAGGATCTTCTGAATAGATCTTCTTCTTATTAAAATCTCCTTGATTTAATCTTACGACCTTACCTTGAATTATATCTATTGCAGGAATAATCAGCATAAAATCTACATCTTTACAAAATTCTCTACGATCTTTAATCCTCTAGTTTGAGACTTCTCCGGATGAAACTGAAATGCATATAAATTATCCTTTTGTATGCCGGAAGCAAAGTTCTTTCCGTAATCTGTCTCGCAAATTACTATATTCTTACTTTCAGGCTTTACAAAATAAGAATGTACAAAATACATATAGCTTCCATCTGCTACGCCTTCTAAGATTTTTGAAGTCTTAGCTTTACGCTTTTGATTTATTCTATTCCATCCCATGTGAGGGATTTTTAATCCGTCTTTATCTTTAAATTTTTTTACGCTTCCCTTTAAAATATCCAGGCCTTTTATGTTCCCGCCTTCTTCAGACTCTGAAAAAAGAAGCTGAAAACCCAGGCATATCCCAAGAAATGGCTTTCCTTTTTCTATTACTTCCCTTATTACATTTTGCAAACTCCTTTTTTCTAACTCCTCCATTGCCTTACCAAAGGAACCTACACCGGGAAGAATAATTTTATCTGAAGTTAAGATATCCTTAAAAGAGGAACTTATATTGACCTTTCGACAGAATAATTCACAGGCCTTCTCTACGCTTCTAAGGTTGCCCATGCCATAATCAATTATAGTGATCATAAACTCCCTTTGGTGGAAGGAATTCCTTTTACTCTTGGGTCTATCTGAGTCGCCTCATCTAAGGCCTTAGCTACAGCCTTAAAAATCGCTTCTAAAAGGTGATGCATATCATTTCCTGCTTCTAAAATTGAAATATGCATAGTAATAGGAAAATTATTTATCAATCCTTGAAAAAACTGTCTAGTATATTCTAGATCATATCCGCCGTGAACAGATTTTTCTTCATAAGCCATGCCTGACTTGATATTATTAAAAAAAGGTCTGCCGCTTATATCGATAACAGCCCTTACCTCTACTAAGGCCTCATCCATAGGAATAGTCTTCTCGCCAAACCTGTGTATACCCTTCTTATTACCTAGTGCCTTATTAAAGGCCTGACCTAACGAGATTCCTAGGTCTTCATTGGTGTGATGCATATCTACATCTAAATCGCCTTTTGCCGATATATCTAAATTAAAGAGTCCATGTTTTGCAAAAAGAGTAAGCATGTGATCCAAGAATGGTATACCTGTCTTGATATTAGACTTACCCTCTCCATCTATAGTAAGATCTACCAAGATACTGGTTTCCTGTGTTTTTCTTTTTATCTTTGCTCTTCGTTTTCTCATGCAAGACCTCTACTTCCTAATTTGACCGACACCTGATACAATATATTTGTAAGTACATAATTCCTCTAAAGCCATTGGTCCACGTGCATGTATCTTATCAGTAGAGATACCTATTTCAGCACCAAGACCAAACTGATATCCATCAGTAAACCTCGTAGATGCATTTAAATATACACATGAAGAATCAACCTTATTCAAAAATAATTCAGATGCCTTCTTATTCTTTGTAACTATCGCATCTGAATGCTTTGAACCGTATTTATTAATGAATCCAATTGCCTCATCTACATTATTTACTATTTTTATTGCCAGTATCAGATCTAAATACTCTTCATACCAGTCTTCTTCCTTTGCGCTCTTTATGTTCTTTAAGATCTTTCGAGTCTTTTTACATCCCCTCAATTCTACTCCAGAATCTTTTAAAGCTTCAGCTACATCCAGTAAAAACTTCTTTGCTATATCTTTATGTACTAAAAGATTTTCTATTGCATTGCAAACACCTGGCCGCTGGATTTTAGCATTAAGGGCAATCTCTTTTGCCTTTTTTAAATCTGCAGCTTTATCGATGTATAAATTACATACACCCTTATAGTGTTTTATGATAGGTACGCTAGATTCTTTAGCTACGCGTCTTATTAATCCTTCTCCACCCCTAGGAATAATTAAATCCACAAAGTCGCTGCTATTTAAAAGTATATCAACTGCTTTTCTATCAGTTACATCGATCATGGTAATACTAGCCTCGGGAATGCCAAATCTTTTAAGTTCTCCTGTAATTACTCTATGTATTGCCATGTTTGAATTAATAGCTTCACTCCCTCCGCGTAATATACAGGCATTTCCTGACTTGAGACATAGAGCTGTGCAATCACTTGTTACATTAGGTCTTGATTCATATATAATTCCTATCACGCCTATCGGAACGCGAACCTTTTTTATGGTAAGCCCATTGGGTCTTTTCCACTTCTTTAAAACTTCACCTACAGGATCTTTTAATGTAGAAACTGATTTTAAAGATTCTGCCATTTCCTTTATTCTGGCTTCCGTAAGTTTTAACCTGTCTATAAGGGCTTTTGATAAACCTTTTTTCTTGGCTAAACTTACATCTTTAGCATTCTGAAGAAGTATATACCTTGAATGCCTCAAAAGGGCATCAGCCATTTTAGAAAGGGCTTTATTTTTATCCTTTGTAGAAATATTCGCCAAGACCCTTGAAGCCTCCAGGGCATTTTCCAACATCTTTAGAATTTTATTCTGTAATTTCATAAGGTTTATTTTTCTGATAGAAATCCGTCCCAGTTAACTCTTTCATTGGCCTTATTATTATGTTCAATCCATCTCTTACGGGCTTCTATCTTAGTATATTTAGGTACAAAAAGCGTTCCTATATTTTCACCTTTTAAAATTTTAAGCAGTATTCCTTTTTTACGGCCGTTTGCGATTACACAATTTATACCTGAGGCCATAGTAATCTTAGATGCCTCTAATTTTGTCTTCATGCCCCCCAAAGAACATTCTTTATCAGTTCCTGAGGCTAATTTTTCTATGCGGGAATCTATAGATTTTACTATATCAATGCATGTTTTTTTATTGTCGGTATATAGCCCTTCTACATCCGTAAGCATAACCAAGAGATCTGCATCTACGAGTTTTGCAACGAGTGCTGAAAGTTTATCATTATCCCCGAATTTTATCTCATCTACAGAGACCGTATCATTCTCATTGATTACAGGAACGACTTTTTTATTTAAAAGAGTTTTTATTGTATTTTCAGCATTTAAATACCTGCGCTTTTCACGGACATCATCCCAAGTTAAAAGTATCTGCGCAGCATGAAAACCGTTCTTCTTGAAAAAATTATCATATATCTTCATAAGATAACCCTGCCCTAAAGCTGCGCATGCCTGTTGTTCAGGTAAATTCGTAGGTCTTTTTTTGATATTAAGTAGGTGCATGCCTGCTGCAATAGCACCAGAAGAAACCACCACTACCTCCATACCTTTCTTTAAAAGTGAGGATATCTCTTTAGTAAAATTCTTTATCCAGGCTTCATCCAATGCAGAATTCTTTGAAGCAATTACACTGGTGCCTATTTTTATAACTATTCGTTTTATATTTTTTAAGTTTTCTCTTTTCATAGTTTTTTGTAAACTGCCTCTAACAGCTTATCTATACCTTCTCCTGTAACACATGATACAGGATGAATAACTTTTTTTACCTTTTTCTTAAAACGCTTCAGGTTCTCTGCTGATTCCGGGAGATCCATTTTATTTGCTGCTATTACCTGAGGACGTTTTAAAAGTAAAGTGTTGTATTTTCCAAGTTCGTTATTTATAGACTTTAGATCTTCTATAGGATCCCTATTATCTATAGAAGCCATATCTATCATATGTAAAAGAACCTTTGTTCTTTCAACGTGCCTTAAAAATTCATCACCTAATCCCCTGCCTGAATGAGCGCCTTCTATCAAACCAGGGATATCACAAATAACAAAACTTCTCTCATTATCCAGTTTTACCAAACCCAATAAGGGGGTCTTTGTGGTAAACGGGTAATTTGCTATTTTAGGCTTTGCGTTTGATATACGCGAAAGCAAACTCGACTTTCCTGCATTCGGATAACCAATGATACCAACGTCTGCAACTAACTTTAATTCTAGTATTATTTCTTTTTGTTCACCGTCTTTACCAGGGGTAGCATCTCTATGGCGTGAGTTGCCTTTTCCGCCTTCTCCCCCTTTTACAATTATTATGGAACGTCTTGGTTCATTTAAATCGCAGTACGTAATAGGCTCATGTTTATCTTTTACCAAAGTTCCTATCGGAACTTTTATTATAAGATCTTTTCCGTCAGAGCCTTTTTTATGATTGCTGCTGGCATTGGTGCCATGTTCTGCCTTAAAATGCTTTCTAAAATGAAAATTTATTAAGGTCTGGACGTTATTGTCTGAGGCGATAACGATATCTCCGCCTTTTCCTCCGTCTCCACCGTCAGGCCTTTTATAACGCTGTAATCTCCCTTTAGAAAAACTATGGCAGCCGTCTCCACCGTCTCCTGCCTTGACAAAGATTGCTGAATGATCTATGAACATCTAAGGTGTCTTAAAGTACACTGATCTTACGAGAGTTGATGAATTTTACAGTGCCATCTTTTAAGGCAAACAAGGTATAATCCCTTCCCATGCCTACTCCTAATCCAGCAAAAAACTTTGTGCCACGCTGCCTGACAATGATGCTGCCGGCAGTCACAAACTGGCCCTCAAAGCGCTTGACCCCTCTCCGTTGAGCATTACTATCGCGACCGTTTTTACAACTTCCTTGTGATTTGGTATGTGCCATTTTTATTCTCCTTTTACATTATGTGGTTTCTATTTTTTTGACTTTTAGGACTGTATAATTCTGCCTGTGCCCTATCTTTTTCCTGGAATTTCCTAATCTGCGTCTATACTTAAAAGAAATCACCTTTTTACTCTTCTTATCAGGTAAAACTTCACAGACAATTGATGCACCCCTTATATAAGGCTTCCCAATAGAGACATCTTTTTTATCAGAGACAAAAAGTACCTTATTGAGCTTGACTTCCTTTCCTTCTTTTGTATTAAGCCTTTCAATCTGTAATACATCTCCTTTTGAGACCCTATACTGCTTTGAACCTGTTTCAACTATAGCGTACACTTAAAACCTCCTTTAATGGTCACTTAACCGTTTGAAACATAATATTTTACAATAATTTTTCTATTCTGTCAACCCACTATCGGGTAATACGGAAACGCTCTATATGCATGTCTGGTTCTGCTATTATAATGATCTTCATCCTGCGCTCAGACTCAAGCTTTGTTATAGAGGGTCTATTTTCATTCAAAAGGTAATTTGCTACATCAGGATGTACGTAAGAACGGATTTCTTTGACCTTACCTTTTTCTGCTTCTTTCTTTATGGCCCGTAATAT
>CAZMID010000022.1:17331-22568 GCA_964566255.1 uncultured Planctomycetia bacterium
TCTATTTTTTTTCTGTAAAGTTTTTCTATCTCTTTTTCTATGCCCCTGGATTCAAATAGAGTCGTTCTTTCTTTATAAAGCATGAGCTTTCTTTTCATGACAGGCATTATTGCATTTGCAAAATGCCTTAACTTTCCATATTCATCTCTATTGTCTACCAAGACTCTATTTATATCCTCACTAAATATATCCCGCAAGATCCTAAAAGTAAGCCCATGCTCTTCATGTATTAAAGAAGGGGCCTTTACCTTTGATGATTCTTTTTTTATCCTAGACCATAAAGCATTAAGATATTTTGCCTCACGCCTAAAATCTTTTTCATTCTTACCTACTCCTGCCGTACGCACAATGAGCGCCATTTTAAAAATAGAAGATGTCTTTTTTAATATCTTACGTAGCCTCTCTCGTTCTGTGCGGTCACTGACCTTTTTGGAAATCCCTATACGGTGATCAAAAGGCATAAACACAACAAACCTTCCGGGTATACCTATGTGAGTAGTTAGCCTTGGGCCCTTATTTCCAATAGGTTCTTTTACTACCTGAACCAAAACTTCCTGACCTTTCTGAACGAGTTTATTTATCTCGTGAGGCCTCGGTCTATGAGCTTGTTTGGAAGGTTTTTTAAAACCTTCATCTAATAAATCAAACTCTTTTGAAGACGAAAGCATATCAGAAACATATAAAAATCCATTCTTAAAATATCCTATGTCTACAAAGGCTGCACCTATGCCCGGAACAACAGAATTAACTACACCCTTATAGATATTGCCAACCAACATCACCTCGGACGGCCGCTCTATATAATATTCCTGGAGTACGCCGGCCTCGACTACAGCGACTCTTTTTTCTTGTGATTCAACATTTATTAAAATCTCTTTTTGCATTCTAAAACCTTAATCCCTTCTGGTAGATTTTCATTTAATTTATCTTTAAACTCTTCTGGTGGAATCCACCTATCCATTTTAAATACTGCTTCTTGACTATCGCTTTCTAATCCTAATTTTAATGCATTTCCAAAACTTATCCTGTAATGCGGCGTATAACCCTCGCTAAGGCTAACAGGCAAACTTGATCTTCTTACAGCCCTTTGAAAAAGCCTCGTAACATCCAGATGCGAGATATATTTCAAAATCCCTTTTTTACAGAACCTTGTTTCCATCAACATAAGATTAAAGGGCTATTCTGAGGTAGCTACTGATGTAGAGCCGGATTCCGGCCTTACAATATTGACAGTTATGAAAAACAAAAGATCTGTCGTATCAACTGTCTTTTCTTTTTTCTTAAATAATAGCCCGAGGAGAGGAATATCACCTAATATAGGAACTTTTACAACTGTATCTGTTTCTGTTTCTTTAATAAGCCCACCTATTACTATAGTCTCTCCGTCCTTTACCATGACCTGTGTCGATGCCTTGCGCGTAGAATATCTCGGTGCCTGGATAGTGCCTCCTGATGTAGTAAATGTATCCCATGCCGAAAACGATGAGACCTCAGGATCCAGCTGAACTACCACATACCCTTCTGGGTTTATCTGCGGGGTCACAGAAAGTACTACTCCCAGTTCCTTTTCATCATAACCTGTTATTTCATAGGAACCAGTATTTTCATTACGTTCATAAGTCGGGATATTATATGTCGTAGCTACGACTATCCTTGCCTCTTTATTATTTAAAGTCGTTATCCTCGGATTTGAAAGTATCTTTGTATTTGTCTTGGACTTTAAAACCTGCAGTACTGCCTGAAAAGAACTAAAATTAAGCGTACCAAAAGAAAAATTTGTTGGTACTGCCATAGGAAACGCCGTCCCTGGGCTCCCAGGAAAATCCCCTATAGTTTTACCAGTACTATCTCCGGTGCCACTAGAATCTCCCTGAGGATACCATTGGCCTCCGGCGCGCTTTCTGTTAAAAGGCGCTGTTATTGGCCGCGTTGCACCAGAAGCAGTCACTTGAGTTGTCCAATTAATTCCTAGCTTATCATCTTTATCAAGTGTGGCCTCTACTATCTTTGCCTCTATATTTACTTGCTGTGTTTTTGTATCAAGTTTACCGATCACTTGCCGTATCTTATAAATATTTGTCGGGATATCTGTAACAATTACAAGATTTGCCCTTTCATCATATTTGATACTGCCTCTTCCACTTACCATCTCCTGTATAGCCAAAGGCACATTCATTGCTTCTGCATAGTTAAGAGAAAAAACCTCAGTAATCAAATCTTCTTTTTCTAAATTTTCAGTGGTGGTTACTCGTATGATATTTTCTTCTCTTTCATACGCATAACCATAAGTCCTCAATATAATATTTAAAGCCTTCTCCCATGGAACATCTGTAAGTCTTATAGTTACAGGTCCTGATACATCTGAACCAGTAACAATATTTACCCCACTCTTATAAGAAAGTATCCTTAAGACATTATTTATATCAGCTTCTTTAAAGTCTAAGGTTACATTTCCTGGGGATGTAACAGAGGCTATTTTTTTCTTACTGGAAGAGGGTTCTTCTTCTGCTATTGCAACTAAGCTGCTAGCAAAAAATATAAAAAACCCTATAATAAGATATTTGAATAGTCTATTTTTCATAAATTTCATCTAATTCTTTTGGCTCCCATATGTATACTATACTATCAATATTACTTTATTAATATAAATTGTCAAGATAATAAAGCATTTATTCTACTTCAGATCCAACTGCATTATCCAACCTTACAATGCCACTCTCATCCACAAAGAAGACACGTGTCCCTGTAGTACCCTTTACCGCAGGTTGCGCAGTACAGGTAAATCGATTTACATTTACCCGCACATAATTATAATAATATCCCTTCGTTGCTCTTTCCGCCTTAGTAGCATTAGCTACACTTCTATCAATATAAGGCGGAATTGCTGAAGTCAATTCTTCTAAATTTAAAGGATACGACATAGGTACTTTACTAGAACGAAAACTTTCAGCAGCTGCAGCAATAGTCTGTAATACTATAATAGCTCCCTTTTCATTAGTATTATGCTTAACCTTTATAAAATTAGGTATGGCTATTGCTAATAATAAAGATATAATTGCAACTACTATCATGATTTCTATGAGGGTAAAGCCATACTTGTAGCGCATTTTAAGCATCCACTTTTCTCCTTTCTTATTATATATGATATAGATATATTATAAAGTCGGGAAGAAGTATATCACAGGGGGGCTATCTTGTCAAGAAAGCCCGACTAAACATATTGTCTATCTCCGGAATCTGTCTTAATAATGCTACTTTTGGGTGATATTTACAAGAGTATTATTATAGGGATAAAGAGTGATTTTACAGCAATTATACTATTTATTAAGACAATTCTGTGGGTGTGAAGGTTTTTGAGATTACACTTTGTCTTGTACTTCTCGCAAATCTTCGAATTTCTTGCGGAGGGATTCTGGAGCTAGCTCAGTCATAAGTTCGCTCTTTCTCACAATCCTTTCAAGTATATCCGGGGTAAAATAGGCCTTTTTCTTTTTTGGGCCATCTTTAAACATATCTACAACTTCAAGATAATGTAACTCCATATCTCTTTTATCATCTACAACAAATATTGTCTCTACTTTGGCACCTTTAATTACATCGACATCTATCTCATAATAGCTCCACACTTCGCCGAATCCCTTTTTTTTCATATCGAAATCATTAAGCCAAGACTCAAATTCATCTTCTGTCCTTTTTGCCTTCTCTGTTTCAAGTTCTTTTGCATATTCCATTACCTGAGCATATTCTTCTTGTGTAAGCTGATACACGTATAATCTTCTAAGCTCCTTATTGGCAATCTCTGGTTCATCGTAATGCTCTTCATCTAAAAATCCTAATCTGCCTTTCAGTCCAGTTTCTGCTAATAAGTGTAATTCCTGCACAAGTTCCTCTTTTATACCTTGTTCATAATCCTGCCCAGCCTCTGGATGGCCACCAAAATTAGAAAGATAAAAAGGATATTTCCTGCCAGGTGCTCTTCTTTGAATTAAGAGTTTTCCTTGGGGTGTTATTACAAAAGCACTGATAGAACGATGCCCTAATCCTAAAATATGCGCAAATCCAATTTCTGTAACTGCTATCACTCTGTCATCTTCATCTATAATGTCGACCAATACACCTCTAAAGAATTTTACTATTCCCCATTCTTTACGAGGTCTGCCCCTATCTGCCCTTATTCCTTTCATTATTTCACCTATCTCTTTGTCTTGTATCTCTAAGCCTAAAGCTTTCAACTCCTTTAGATGACTTACTAATACAGGTAAAGCTTTATCCAATTCCAGTTCTGTAATCTTTTCAATGTCGTCTTTAAGCCAACCTGTTATACTATGAACAGTTTCAGTGATAACTCTTGGAGATTTGACATCTTTAAGGGGAAATTGTACTGCTGTATCTTTAAATCTTTGAGGACCTTTTTCTGTCTCTGTCATTAAGTTAGGTCTTAAGGCTGAAGAGGAAGCAGTACTGGTAAATAGAAAGGTTGCGAGAATAATGAAAATTGTTACCTTAATTGTTAATGGTTTTTTAATCAGTATCATAATCTGGACAAAAAATAAACCCTTTCAAGGTCTTAAGTCAATGCCTAAACCTATATTTAGTATACCACAAATAATAGGGGTTACGCAAGCATTAGAAACCACTAGAAAAATAGGTGACTTTTCTACTTCTTATCTTTCAGAAGCCTTTCTAGATCCTGAGGCTCAGTGGTTCTGGAGAGTGCATCTTCTTTTGAGATTTTACCTTTTGAAAAAAGTTCACATAATGACTGATTCATGGTCCTCATGCCTTCTTTTTGACCGGTCTGCATGGAAGAGTATACCTGATGAACCTTTCCTTCTCTGATTTGACTCCTTATGGCGTGATTTGTAACTAAAACCTCTAATCCAAGCACTCTACCTTTTCCTGAGGAATCCGGTATTAACTGCTGCGATAAAACTCCCAATAGTACCATTGAAAGTTGCGCCTTTACCTGAGGTTGTTTTTGTGCGGGGAATACATCTATAATACGATTTATAGTTTGAGCACTGTCGGAGGTGTGTAATGTTGCAAATACCAAGTGTCCTGTCTCAGCAATAACTAGAGCAGCTTCTATTGTTTCAAGATCTCTCATCTCCCCTATTAAAATAACATCAGGGTCTTCCCTTAAAACATGCTTTAATGCAGCAGGAAAGCTGCGCGTATCGCCTCCAAGTTCCCTCTGATCTATTATTGATTTTTTATTGGGGTGTACATATTCTATT
>CAZMID010000023.1:0-22118 GCA_964566255.1 uncultured Planctomycetia bacterium
AAAGATACAGTGGAATATCTAAAATCAAAGAGGCTCTTTGTCTTTTATGATGCAGAGCATTTCTTTGATGGGTATCTTAATAATAAAGAGTATGCATTAGAGACATTGCGTGCTGCTATCAGCGGAGGGTGTGATGTAGTTGTATTGTGCGATACAAATGGCGGCATGATCACAAATGAACTTTCTATTATTGCAAGGTCAATTTGTAATGAATTTTCTAATGTACCGATTGGTATTCATACACATAATGACAGTGCTATGGCTGTTGCCAATAGCTTGGTTGCCGTTGAAAGCGGATGCAGCATTGTCCAGGGTACTATCAATGGATATGGCGAAAGATGCGGTAATGCAGATCTATGTAGCATTATTCCAAATTTACAGCTCAAGATGGGCTATAAATGCCTACCTAATTCTAAATTAAAGGAACTTACAGAGGTATCACGATATGTAAGTGAGATTTCAAATATGAAGCAAAAAGATAATCAGCCTTTTGTGGGTAGAAGTGCATTTGCCCATAAAGGGGGCGTACATGTCAATGCAGTTATGAAAAATCCAGCTACATATAAACATGTAAAGCCAGAGGAAATCGGGAACCACAGAAGAATCCTTGTATCTGAACTCTCAGGAAAGACAAGTATTATCTTAAGGGCAAAAGAGATGGAGCTTGATCTATCGAAGGATGATCCTAAGACAAAAAAGGTCTTAAGGATGCTGCAGAATCTTGAGAACCAGGGATATTACTTTGAGGCAGCAGACGGGTCCTTTGAACTTTTAATGAAGAAAGCTTTAAAAAAATATAAATCGGTTTTTAACCTCGAAGGCTTTAAGGTAATCATTGAGAAAAGAGACGATGGCACTTTAATCTCAGAGGCTACTATAAAAGTAAGGGTGAATAGAAAAGAAAAACATACGGTTTCCGAAGGAGATGGCCCTGTAAATGCATTGGATAATGCATTACGTAAGGCATTGACAGAGTTTTATCCAACACTCAGTAAGATGCATCTGTCTGACTTTAAGGTAAGGGTGCTTGATGAAAAGCAAGGTACCGCTGCAAAGGTACGCGTACTTATCCAGTCACAGGATGAAAAATCCTCCTGGGGTACAGTAGGGGTCTCTGAAAATATCATAGAGGCTAGCTGGCAGGCCCTTGTAGATAGCGTGCAATATAAATTATTGAAAGACAAGGTTAAATAGATCCCGCCATGAAAGATATTCCATCCAGATATAACCCTAAGGAAGTTGAAAAGTCTTTATATTCCAAATGGGAAAGAGATGCTCTTTTTCATGCAGAGGTAGATTCTAGTAAAAAACCTTTTACCATAGTAATACCTCCGCCCAATGTTACGGGAATTTTACACATGGGGCATGCATTAAATAATACCCTGCAGGATATCTTAATACGCTGGAAAAGAATGCAGGGTTTTAATAGTTTGTGGGTACCAGGTACAGACCACGCAGGTATTGCCACACAGAATGTTGTTGAGAAAAAACTCGCCAAAGAAGGTAAAAAAAGAAGTGATTTAGGAAGAGAGGATTTTGTAAATCGTGTCTGGAAATGGCGCGAGGAATATGGTAATACCATAATTCACCAGCTTAAAAGATTAGGCTCTTCCTGTGATTGGAAAAGAACCAGGTTTACAATGGACGAAGGTCTTTCAGAATCGGTTTTAGAAGCTTTTGTAGAGCTTTATAATAAAAAACTTATCTATAGAGGAAATTACATTATTAATTGGTGCCCAAGGTGCCAGACTGCTTTATCTGATGAAGAGGCGCCTCATGTAGATACGGAAGGGAAGCTTTATTATATAAAATATCCTTTTAAGGATAATGATAAGGAAAATGTAATAGTAGCTACAACGCGGCCCGAGACAATGCTTGGAGATACAGCAGTTGCAGTAAATCCAAAGGATAAAAGGTATAAAAAACTTATTGGTAAAAAATTAATCCTTCCAATAATCGGACGTGAAATCGAAATAATCTCAGATGATTTTGTAGATAAAGAATTCGGAACAGGTGCGGTTAAGGTTACACCAGCCCATGATCCGAATGACTTTGATATTTCAAAAAGACATAATTTAGAAATAGTAAAGGTAATGCATCCTGATGGAAGGATGAATGAAAATGCTGGTAGTTTCAGTGGGATGGATAGATTTGAGGCTAGAGAAGGAATCATAAAAGAATTAGAAGAGAAAAATCTATTATTAAAGATAGATTCTCATCATAATGCAGTAGGACATTGTTATAGATGCCATACCATGGTAGAGCCATATCTTTCGCTTCAGTGGTTTGTAAAGATGAAGCCTTTGGCAAAACCAGCTATTGAAGCAGTAAAAAAAGGAAAGATTACTTTTCATCCTGCAAGGTGGACAAAGGTCTATCTTAACTGGATGGAAAATATCCGTGACTGGTGTATCTCCAGGCAGATATGGTGGGGACACCGCTTACCAGTTTACTATTGTAAGACTTGCGGAGAAATAATTTGTTCTAAGGTCAAACCTTTAGAATGCCCAGAATGCAGTTCTAAAAATATATATCAGGATGAAGATGTATTGGATACATGGTTTTCTTCATGGCTGTGGCCGTTTTCTACGTTAGGATGGCCAGAAAAAACAAAAGACCTTAATTATTTTTATCCTACAGATGTATTGGTTACTGCACCCGAGATATTATTCTTCTGGGTAGCGAGAATGATAATGGCAGGAATGGAATTTAAGAAGGAGATTCCTTTTAAGGATGTATATTTGCATGGTACTGTAAGGGATTTGACTGGTAAGAAGATGTCAAAGTCTCTAGGTAACATTATAGACCCAATAGATATAATAAATGAGTTTGGTGCAGATGCCTTAAGATACAGCATGATAGCCATAACAGCTACAGGTCAGGATGTCTTTTTATCCAGGGAAAAATTTGAAATCGGAAGGAATTTTGCAAATAAAATATGGAATGCTTCAAGATTTGTATTGATGAATATAGAAGGAGAGATCTCTACTGATATAGATTTGAATCTAAAAGAGTTAAGTTTTTCTGATAAATGGATTTTAAGCAAACTTAATAGCGCGATAGAGGAAGTTACAAAATCCTTAGAAAAATACCGCTTCAATGAAGCAGAATCTATTATGTATGACTTTTTCTGGCATGAATTCTGTGACTGGTATGTAGAGATAGTAAAGCCGGATATTAAAGATGAGAATGTACAAAAGGTATTAGTATATGTTTTAGAGAATTCTATTAAATTACTTCATCCTTTTATGCCTTTTGTAACAGAAGCAGTATGGCAGAATATAAATGAAAGAAAAAGTATAATGATAGAATCTTGGCCAAAATCAATAAAAAAACTTTCAGATAAAGAGATAGAACTAGATATGGAGCTCATTAAAAATATCATAGTAAGTATAAGGAATATCAGATCCGATATGAATATACCATATTCTAAGAATCTCAAGATATATTTAGTGCCTTTAAAAAAAGGCGGAGAGAATAAATTAAAACATGGCATTGGTTATATAAAACACCTCGCACGACTAGAAGAACTAATAATAGATAAAGCCATGAAAAGGCCTAAACACTCTGCTACAGCGGTCTTAGAAGGTTTTAACGTATTTATTCCCCTTGAAGGTGTTATTGATGTAGATATAGAGAAAAACCGCCTTCTTAAAAAGAAAGAGACCCTAGAAAAAGAATCACAAATTACAGATAAAAGGTTAAAAGATAAAAATTTCGTAAAAAAGGCACCTGAAAAAATAGTAAAACTAGAAAAAGAAAAAAGTAAAAAACTAACTGAACAGATAAAAAGACTGGAAGGGACGTTAAACTCATTATGACAAAGCTAATAAAAGAAAAGATTTTCCCGACGATAATGGCTGCATTAAGAGAGGATGTTGGTCCAGGAGATATTACGAGTCAATTAATCTTCGATAAGGATTGGTCTGTTATGGCTGACCTTATAGCCAAAGAAGATTGTATAATTGCCGGTATTGATGTTGCTAGATGGAGTTTTACTGCATTGGATGAAAAAATAGTCTTTACTCCTGGGTGCGAAGATGGAGATGTAATAAAAAAAGGAAAAAAGGTTGCTTCTTTAAGAGGTTCAGCTAAAAATATATTAACGGCTGAGCGGACCGCATTGAATTTTTTGGCAAGGCTATCAGGCATTGCTACTTTAACAAATACTTTTGTAAAAAAGATAAAAAATACAAAGGCAAAGATATATGATACAAGAAAAACCTCTCCATGCATGAGGGAACTGGAGAAATATGCTGTAAAGTGCGGTGGGGGATTAAATAATAGAATTGGATTATGGGATGGGGTTTTAATTAAAGACAATCATCTTAAATTTTTTAGTATAGAGGACACCATAAATAAGGCAAAAGAAAGACATCACAGGAATATTGAGATAGAAGTCGATAATTTGGATGCATTTAAACAGGCCCTCGATGCTTCTCCAGATATAATAATGCTGGATAATATGGAAACAGAGGATATGAAGAAGGCTGTGAAGATAAAAGGCCCTGGTAGGCCACTTTTAGAGGCCTCCGGAGGAATAGATCTAGAAAACGTCTTAAAAGTTGCTAAGACAGGGGTAGATAGAATCTCTGTAGGGCTTCTTACCCATTCAGCCCCATCAATAGATTTTTCATTGGAAATTTACCGTACTTAATAAATATGTCAAATTTTAAATTAGAGAGTTCTTTTAAGCCTAAAGGGGATCAACCTCAGGCGATTGAAAGGCTTTTAGATGGCCTTAAAAAGAAGAATAAATTCCAGGCGCTCTTGGGAGTAACAGGAAGCGGTAAGACATTTACAATGGCAAGCGTGATTGAAAAATTTCAAAGGCCCACGCTTGTAATATCGCATAATAAGACCTTAGCCGCGCAATTATACACTGAATTTAAGGAATTCTTTCCTCATAATAGAGTAGAATACTTTGTAAGTTATTATGATTATTATCAGCCAGAGGCATATGTACCCCATACAGATACATATATAGAAAAAGACGCCTCTATAAATGATAATATAGATCGTTTGAGGCTTTCAGCTACATCATCTCTTATGTCAAGGGATGATGTTATTATAGTCTCAAGTGTTTCGTGCATATATGGTTTGGGTTCCCCTGAAGATTATGAAGAGATGATGCTTTTCTTGAAGAAGGATGATTTAATAAAGAGAAAAGATCTCACTTCGCGCTTAATAAATATACATTACTCGAGGAATGACTTTGATTTCAGAAGGGGGTGTTTCAGGATAAGGGGCGATATTATAGAGATATTCCCTGCATATAAAGAGACTGCCTTTAGAATATATTTTTCAGGGGATACAGTGGATAAGATCTGCGAGATTGATCCTTTGACAGGGGATATAACAGAGGAAGTTGATAAAATCGCCGTATATCCTGCAAAACACTTTGTTACCACAAAAAACAAGATAGAAAAAGCCATATCTTTAATAGAAATTGAATTAGAAGAAAGACTCAAGGAACTTAGATCGCAGAATAAATTGCTGGAAGCACAACGCCTTGATTCCAGGACTCATTATGATATAGAGATGTTAAGGGAAATGGGTTTTTGTACTGGCATAGAGAATTATTCGAGACTTTTAAGTAATAGGCTCCCAGGATCTAGGCCGCATTGTTTACTGGATTATTTTCCAAAGGAGTTTTTAACGATTATAGATGAATCTCATGTTACGCTACCGCAATTAAGAGGTATGTACAATGGGGATAAGGCCCGCAAACAGGTCCTTGTAGACTATGGATTCAGACTCCCATCAGCACTAGATAATAGGCCTTTAAATTTTGAAGAGTTTACAGATTTAATAAATGAGACGGTATTTGTATCTGCTACACCATCAGATTACGAATTAAAAAACTCTTCGCAGATAGCCGAACAGTTAATTCGTCCTACTGGGCTTATTGATCCTGAGATAATTGTAAAACCCACTCATGGACAGATAGACGACCTTGTAGAAAACATAAGACTCCGAGCCAAAAAAGGCCAAAGGGTATTAGTAACAACTTTAACTAAAAGGATGTCTGAAGACCTTGCAGAGTATCTAAAGGATAGAAAACTAAAAGTCAAATACATGCATTCAGAGATAAAGACCCTTGATAGGGCAGACATACTTAAAGGCTTAAGGAAAAAGGAATTTGACTGTCTTGTAGGTATAAATCTATTAAGGGAAGGCTTAGATCTTCCAGAAGTCTCTTTAGTAGCAATATTAGATGCAGATAAGGAAGGATTTTTACGGTCAGAGACATCTCTTATTCAGGTAGCTGGTAGGGCTGCCCGCAATATTGATGGACAAGTTATAATGTATGCTGATACAATTACTAATTCCATGAAAAAAGCGATTGAAGAGACCAATCGTCGCAGAAAAAAACAACTAGAGTTTAATAAAAAGAATAATATTACGCCAAAATCAATACAAAAGGCTATTAAAGACGGCATAGAAATTGCAAACAAGGCTAAAGACGTTACATTAGAGGTAGCTGGCCAGAATGAAGATGAATATGAGGTAGATACCCTTATTGCAGAACTTCAGCGCGAGATGGAAGTTTCTGCGAGGAATTTGCAGTTCGAAAGAGCTATAGAATTAAGAGATAGAATTAAACAGTTAAAAAAATAATATGATAGACGATAAAATAATTAATTTTTTCAAAAAACACAAACATGATTATGTGTCAGGCGAAGACTTAAGTTCTAGCCTTGGTATATCCAGGACTGCTGTGTGGAAGCACATTGAAAAACTACGCGAAGAAGGATATGATATTGCAGCTTCTCCGCATTTGGGTTATAAATTGATTTCTGCGCCGGACCGGTTGACAGAGATAGAGCTGAAATGGCAGCTTGATACTGATATAATCGGAAAAAAGATACATTCTTATAAGGAAATAGATTCCACGAATGATACAGCTAGTAAATTAGCCTCTCAAGGAGAAAAAGAAGGTTCTATTGTAATAGCAGAGTATCAAACAAAAGGCCGCGGAAGGTTAGGCCGAAAGTGGATTTCTCCTAGAGGAAAAGGGGCGTACTTTTCAGTAATATTAAGACCTGATATTTTACCAAAAGAGGTTTCTATAATTACGCTTATATCTTCTCTTAGTGTTGCAAAGGCGATTCGCGAGGCACTTAATCTCCCTGCTTTTATCAAATGGCCAAATGATGTATTAATAAATAGACATAAGGTTTGCGGTATACTGACAGAATTAAATGGTGAACTGGATAAGGTGAATTTTGTTATAATAGGTATAGGTATAAATATAAATACAAAGAAAGAACTTCTTCCAGAAGGCGCAACATCTTTATCTATAGAAAAAAGAAAGGATATTTCAAGGCTTGAATTTACAAGGGCACTTTTTAAGAGCCTTGATAAATATTATAAGATTTTTAATGAAGGTAAGATAGCCGAAGTTATAAAAGAATATAAAGAATTATCAGCAGTGCTTAATACCCAAATCCAGGTAAATAGCCATAATCAGGTTATATCAGGCCATGCTGTAGATATAGATAAAGAAGGTGCTTTGGTATTAAGGATGGATTCTGGATTCCATGAAAGAGTTCTTACAGGCGATGTAGTAATGTTGAGGTAAAATATGTTACTAGCAATTGATATAGGAAACACCAATATACATAATGGGATTTTTAAGAAGAATACACTTAAGAAGACATTTAGAATCCCCACGTATACAAAGACCTTAAGAAGAGGATATCTTAAAAAATTAAGACCTTATTTAAAAGATATAGAGCGTGTCATTATAGTAAGTGTTGCACCAAAGGCATTAAAAGAAGTAAGATATGCACTTAAAAAGATAATTAATAAAAAGATCTTAGTTGTAGGAAAAGATATAAATAGTGGTGTTAAAAATCTCTATAAGGATCCTAAACAAGTAGGTCAGGATAGATTAGTTAATGCAAGAAGTGCCTTTGAATTATATGGGAAAGGTGCTATAATCGTAGACTTTGGAACAGCTATAACTGTCGATGTTATAAATAAGGATAAGGAATATTTAGGGGGTGTGATTACGCCCGGAATCGAAATCTCTCTTAATGCGTTGACAGAAAGGGCATCGCTTTTGCCAAAAGTTAGTATAAAAAAACCAAAAGACATTTTAGGAACAGAAACCAAAGAAAGTATGATAAGCGGCGCAGTTTATGGATTTAGCAGTTTATGCGACGGGATTGTAAAGAGATTAAAGAAATATTCTAAAAAAAGTAAAGTCATAGCAACAGGAGGATTATCACCTTTTTTAGGACCATATTGTAAGAGTATTGATAAGATAGACCCTAATTTGACACTTAAAGGATTAAAACTACTTTTAGAGGAGTAAAGCATGTTTAAAATACTATCAAATGAAAAGATAGCACCTAGGATTTTTAAGATGACTCTCGAAGCCCCTTTAATAGCTAAAAAGGCTAAAGCAGGGCATTTTGTAATAGTAAGGATTGATGAAGAAGGGGAAAGAATCCCTCTTACTATAGCAGACCATACAGATAAAAATATTACTATTGCTTACCAGGTGGTAGGAGTAAGTACTTATAGGTTGACAGAGAAAAAGCCTCAAGAATTCTTACAGGATATTGTAGGTCCTTTGGGGCATAATGCAGATACTAAAAAAATAGGGACAGTTTGTGTTATTGGTGGAGGAGTCGGTATTGCAGAGATATATCCTCTTGCAAAGGCATATAAGGCCTCTGGAAACAAAGTAATTGGAATTATTGGTGCAAGGGATAAGGATCTTGTTATCTTCAGAAAAGAACTGAATGAAGTATGCGATGAGTTATTTATTACTACAGACGATGGTTCTTTAGGAGAAAAGGGTTTTGTTTCAAATGTACTTAAAAAATTAATAGATTCTGGAAATAAAATAGATTTAGTCTATGCAGTAGGCCCAGCTATTATGATGAAGGTTATAGCAGATCTAACGAGGTCTTACAGTATCAAGACAATAGCATCTTTAAATACTGTTCTTGTAGATGGTACTGGTATGTGCGGTTCATGCAGGATAGAAATAGGGGGCCAGACAAAATTTGTATGTGTAGATGGACCCGAGTTTGATGCTCATAAGGTAAATTTTGAAGAATTAATGACAAGGCAATCTCTTTTTAAAAAAGAAGAAAACCACGCCTGTAAGTTGAAAGGTATATTGCAATGAAAAAACAGAGCCCAAATGATAGAATCAAAAATTTTAATGAAGTAGCGCTTGGTATGGCCGAAGATGAAGCCGTAAAAGAGGCCACAAGGTGTTTATTTTGTAAAAAGCCGAAGTGTTCCTTGGAGTGTCCTGTTGAAATAGATATCCCCAGGTTTATTAAGGCTATAAAAGAGAAGAATTTTTCTGAAGCCATTAAAGTAATAAAAGAAAAAAATAATCTTCCAGGTGTATGCGGAAGGGTTTGCCCGCAGGAAGACCAGTGTGAAGGCGTATGTATATTAAATGCTAAATCTAAGCCTATAAATATAGGTACACTCGAAAGATTTGCAGCAGATTGGGAATTAAAGAATCAGCCAACTTCAGCCGAATCTTCTAAGGAAAACGGTCAAAAAGTAGCTGTTATAGGTAGCGGTCCAGCAGGGCTGACTGTTGCAGGATATCTGGCAAAGATAGGATATAGTGTTACTGTATTTGAGGCGCTTCATGCTGCAGGAGGGGTATTAATATATGGTATTCCGGAATTCCGTCTACCGAAAGATATTGTAAAAAAAGAAATAGAATACCTTAAATCTTTAGGTGTTAAGATAATTCCAAATTATATCGTCGGTAAAACTGCTACATTAAAAGAATTATTTGAACAAGGTTATAAAGCTGTATTTATTGGGACTGGTGCGGGGCTCCCTAGTTTTATGAATATACCAGGTGAAAACCTTAATAGAGTCTATTCTTCAAATGAACTTTTAACAAGGGCAAATCTTATGAAGGCATATCTTTTTCCAAAGT
This sequence comes from uncultured Planctomycetia bacterium, assembly GCA_964566255.1. Lineage (GTDB taxonomy): Bacteria > Omnitrophota > Gorgyraeia > Gorgyraeales > Gorgyraeaceae > CAZMID01. The sequence continues at coordinate 9,932 of CAZMID010000023.1, forward strand.
ACGATACACCTATAAATATAGGTAAAAGTGTTGCAGTCATAGGCGGAGGCAATACTGCAATGGATTCTGCAAGAGTCTCTTTAAGGCTTGGTGCAGAAAAAGTCTATATAGTTTATAGAAGGTCAGATAAAGAGATGCCTGCCAGGAAAGAGGAAATAGAAAACGCTAAAGAGGAAGGAATTATTTTTCATACATTAACTTTACCTAAAAAGATACTTGGGGATGAAAAAGGGTTTGTAAAGAGTATGGAATGTATAAAGATGGAGCTAGGTGAGCCGGATTCATCCGGTAGAAGAAGGCCTATACCTATTAAAGGTTCAGAATTTATAATGGATGTTGATACTGTGGTTGTAGCAGTAGGCCAAAGCCCAAATCCTGTATTTTTAAAAGCAACGCCTGAACTTAAATTAGGTAAATGGGATAAGATAGTAGTAGATCCAGATACGCAAGCTACTAATCTTAAAGGTGTATATGCAGGTGGAGATGCTACATACGGAGATAATACTGTAATTGCTGCAATGGGCGCAGGAAAAAGGGCTGCAAAATCTATAGATAAATATTTAAAAGGGGTAAAGAAGTGACAAAGAAAAGAGTTCTAGTCGCAATGAGTGGAGGAGTAGATTCATCTATTGCCTCAGCTATCCTTAAATCTGAAGGCTATGAAGTAATAGGTGTGACTTTAAAGATATGGCCAAAGGAACAGTGTGGGAATCATAAAGAAAAAAGCTGCTGCTCCTTAGAAGATATAGAAGATGCAAAGAGAGTCTCTAATATTCTAAATATAAAACATTATGTCTTAAATTTTGAAGAAGTCTTCAGGAAAGAAGTAATAGATTATTTTACAAATGAGTATTTGCGAGGCAGGACCCCTAATCCGTGCATTGTATGTAACGAAAAGATAAAGTTTGGCAGACTCCTTAAGAAGGCAAAGGAATTAGAGTGCGATTTTATTGCAACAGGCCATTATGCAAGGATAGAAGGAAATGGTCTTTATAAATTAAGAGAATCTGTAGATAAAACAAAAGATCAGTCATATGTACTGTTTTCACTTGGGTGTGAAAATATTCAAAATATCCTTTTTCCCGTCGGTAATCTTACTAAAAAAGATGTAAAGGAGAAGGCAAAGGAATTGGGCCTTTCGGTTTATAATAAAAAGGAGTCTCAGGAGATATGCTTTGTCCCTGATAATAATTATTCTGATTTTATAAGAGAGTATTCTGGCATAGAAGTTAAAAAAGGTGATATCATCGATTTATCTGGTAAAAAAATAGGCACTCATAATGGATTTTGGAATTTTACAATAGGCCAGCGTAAAGGTTTAGGTATTGCGCATAAGCACCCTCTTTATGTAATAGATATAAATCCAGAAAAGAATACTATTGTTGTAGGAAATTCTAATGAAACAAAGAAAAAAAGATTTATAGTTAAAGATGTAAAGTGGTTTTGTGAAACTGATTTGGATAATTTTAAGGCACTTGTAAAGATACGCTATAATCACAGAAAAGCAGATGCGTTATTAAGAAGAATAGAGAATAAAAAACTAGAAGTTGAGTTTGAAAAAGCCCAAGATGCAATTACGCCAGGGCAGGCTGCTGTTTTTTATGATAAAGATTATGTAATCGGCGGCGGTTGGATAGAAAAGGTACTTGGATAATGGATAAACTTAAAAAGTTAAAAGGAATTTTATCAGATCTTGAAAGTACAGTAGTTGCATTTTCAGGAGGGGTAGATTCAAGTTTTCTACTTAAGACTATAAAAGATACCTTACCAAAAAAAGATATCCTTGCTGTTACAGCTGTATCAGATACATATACGAGTTCCGAATTAAAAGAGGCAAAAAAGTTTACAAAATCTTTAGGACTTAAGCATAGAATAATTTTTACAGATGAACTTAAAGATAATAATTTTACAAAAAATCCTACAGATAGATGCTATTACTGCAAGAAAGAATTATTTGGAAGGTTAAGTGATATTGCTAAGAAAAGTGGCTTTAAATCTATTGTAGATGCATCAAACCTCGACGATAAAAAAGACTTTCGGCCTGGCACTATTGCAAAAGAGGAATTTTCTGTAAGGAGCCCGCTTCAAGAGGCTAAAATAGGGAAGACTGATATAAGGAAGTTTTCTAAAAGGATGAACTTGAATACATGGAATATGCCTTCAATGGCATGCCTTGCTTCTAGGATTCCTTACGGCAGAAAAATCACCAAAGATCTCTTAAAAAGAATCGCTTTAGCAGAAGAATTTATAAAGAATGCTGGTATAAAAGAAGTAAGGGTTAGATATCATGATGATATAGCCAGGATTGAGGTTAGCACCAAAGACATAAAAAGATTTTTTAATCAGAAATTTTGTGATAAAATAATAAGATACTTGAAATCTTTGGGATTCTATTATATAGTTCTAGACCTGGAAGGTTATAGGACAGGTAGCCTAAACGAAATCTTGGCGGCGTAGCTCAGTCTGGCAGAGCAGTCGGCTCATACCCGGCGCGTCACTGGTTCAAATCCAGTCGCCGCTACCATCTCTATGATAGATAAAATTAAATCTACAATTAAAAAATATAATATGCTTAAAGTCCATGATAAAGTCCTTGTAGGGCTTTCAGGGGGAATGGATTCAGTGGTACTTTTATATTCTCTTTTGGCCCTTAAAGATGAATATTCTTTAGATATAATTATTGCCCATCTAGACCATGAATTCAGAGGGAAAGAATCAAAAGAAGATAGAATTTTTTGTGAAGACCTTGCAAGAAACTTAAATCTTGAAATTGTTTCAGAAGAAATAGATGTCCCAAAGATCGCTAAGGAAAAAGGTATATCTCCTGAAGAGGCAGCACGCTTTGAAAGATATGATTTTTTTAAAAGAGAATGTAAAAAAAGGAATATAAAATATATTGCAGTTGCTCATAATAAGGACGATCAGGCAGAAACAGTTTTAATGAGAATTCTAAGGGGTTCTGGAATGAGCGGCTTAGGGGCAATGAATCCTGTTAAAGATATAGAGGATTTTATAATTCTCCGCCCACTCATTGAGGTAACAAGAAAAGAAATAGAATATTATGTAAAAGAAAATAAACTAAAATTTAGACATGATTCTTCAAATGATAAAACTATATTTACAAGGAATAAAGTAAGAAAAGAATTATTACCTTATCTAGAGAAGAATTTCAATTCCAATGTAAAAGAAGTCTTAAGTAATATGGCTGAAAACCTAAGACTTGAGAATGAATTCCTAGAAAAATTCTCAAATAGGAAGTTTAAGAGTGTATCAAAGATACAAAACGGCACAGTCTCAATAGACATTAAAAAATTTAAAAGACAACCTGAGGCGGTTAGGAAGAGAATCTTAAGAAGTGCATTAAAGCATGTAAAGGGAGACTTGAGAAGGTTTACATATCAGCATTGGAAGGAGATTCAGGACTTGATAGATTCTAGGCCTACGAATTCAAGAGTTGATTTGCCGCTTGGTATAAATGCTACAAAAGAAAAAAAGTTGATTTTTATTAAACAGGATGATAGTATAGATATTTAAGCTAGATATAAATAGGAGCAATATGCAAAAAATACAAAAACAACCTAATAAAAAATTAAATAATAAAGATAAGTTCAATAGAAACATGCTTTTCTGGATAGGGGTGTTTCTATTGTTTGTATATGTATTAAGAATAGGTTCTTTAGCGCCTCAGACAGCCCCTAAGGAATTGAAGTATGGTGAATTCTATAGAATGGTTAAGAATAACGCCGATACCCGCACAATACAATCTGTAGTTAAGGTAGAAGACCGTATAAAGGGTGTATTTTCAAGTGGCGCCAGCTTTACAGTCTATATCCCAAGAGAAGATTCTGACCTATTAAGACTCTTAAGAGAAAACGTTGTAGATTTTAAAGTCTCGCCTCCAAAGACGCTTTGGACAAATCTTTTCTACTCCCTTGGCCCAATGATTTTATTTATTGGGTTTTTATGGTTTTTTATGTATAGAAGCGCACAAGGTGGAGGCAGGATTTTATCTTTCGGTAAAAGCCGCGCAAGACAGATCTCAAATGATAAGACAAGGGTTACATTTAATGATGTAGCAGGAGTAGATGAGGCTAAAGAAGAATTAAAAGAAGTCATAGAGTTCTTAAAAGATCCTAAAAAATTCCAAAAGCTCGGAGGAAAAATTCCAAAGGGTGTATTAGTGATGGGACCTCCGGGTACAGGTAAGACTTTGCTTGCAAAGGCAGTTAGTGGTGAGGCAAGAGTACCATTTTTCAGTATAAGCGGCTCAGACTTTGTAGAGATGTTTGTAGGAGTAGGAGCTTCTAGAGTTAGAGATTTATTTGAGCAGGCAAAAAAAGCAGCTAAAACAGGTGGAAAAGGATGTATTATTTTTATAGACGAGATAGATGCAGTTGGCAGACAGCGCTTTGCTGGTATTGGCGGAGGCCATGACGAAAGAGAACAGACCTTAAATGCCTTGCTTGTTGAAATGGACGGCTTTAATACCCAGGAAGGCGTGATATTAATTGCAGCTACTAATAGACCCGATGTTTTAGATCCAGCTCTTTTAAGGCCAGGAAGGTTTGATAGGACTATTATTATTACACGGCCTGATATTATTGGTAGGGAAGCAATCTTAAAGGTCCATGTAAAAAATATAAAACTTGCTAAAGATGTTGACCTAAAATCTATTGCTAGGCAGACTTCTGGTTTTTCAGGGGCAGATCTTGCAAATCTTGTAAATGAAGCAGCGCTCTTAGCTGCAAGAAGGAATAAAACCAGCGTAGAGACAAAAGAGATGCAGGAATCCATTGAAAGGGTTATTGCTGGTCCCGAGAAGAAAACCAGGGTAATAAATCCGGAAGAGAAAAAAATCATTAGTTATCATGAATCAGGACATGCACTTTTAGCGCTTTTAATACCTGGAGCAGATCCTTTGCATAAAGTATCTGTTATACCCAGAGGTATTGCCTTGGGATACACCATGAGATTGCCATTAGAAGATAGATATATCGTAACTAAGAAAGAACTCTTTGGAAAGATTGTCGGTATTTTAGGCGGAAGGGCAAGTGAAGATATTATATTTAATGAACTTTCAACAGGTGCACAGGATGATTTAGAAAAAGCCACAGAGATTGCAAGGGATATGGTTATGAGGTGGGGTATGAGCGAAAAACTAGGCAATCTTACTTTTGGAAGACGCGAACAGCAGATATTTTTAGGACGTGATATAACAGAAGAGAAAAATTACAGTGAATCTACTGCGGTAGAGATAGATAAAGAAGTTCGTAAGATTATAGAGGAATGTTACAATAAAGCAAAGAAGGAACTATCAAATAATAAAGATAAGCTAATAAAGCTTTCAGAAAAATTACTGGAACGAGAAGTAATGGATTCCGAGGAAGTAAAACAACTTATTTTTCCCAAGAAAGAAACCGCATGAAGAAAATAGATTTTAATTCACGTACCTATATTATGGGAATTTTAAATCTTACGCCTGATTCGTTTAGTGGCGATGGGATATATAAGGATACTTTTCGTGCCGTAGAAGAAGCTGAAAGACTTGTCGCTGAAGGCGCTGATATTATAGATATAGGAGGAGAATCTACAAGGCCTGGCTCAGAAAGTGTTTCCTTAGAAGAGGAAATCAAAAGAGTAATCCCTGTTATAAAAGAATTAGCAAATAAGATAGATACCCCTATTTCCATAGATACAAAAAAACCAGAGGTTGCTGAACTCTCTTTAGATAATGGGGCATCAATAATAAATGATATAACAGGACTTTCTTCAGATAGCATGATAGAGGCAGCTATAAAATATAATGCAAAGGTTATTCTGATGCACATGAAAGGTACGCCTCTAACAATGCAGCATAATCCATTCTATGAAGATGTTGTAAGTGAAATAAAGAACAGCTTATCTTGCATGATTAAAAACGCAGAAGAAAAAGGTGTAGATTCAAGAGATATCATCATAGATCCGGGTATAGGATTTGGAAAAACCTTAGAAAATAATCTAGAAATATTAAATAAACTTTGTTCTTTTAAAGAATTAGGGTATCCTATACTTATAGGACCATCAAGAAAATCTTTCATAGGGGGTATCCTAGGAGTTGATCCTAAAGAAAGAATTTTTGGAACAGCAGCATCTATTGCTATTGCAATAAAAAATGGAGCGGATATAATAAGGGTTCATGATGTTAGCCAGATGTCTCAAGTCGCAAAGATTGTTAATGCAATTATCCATTCCAGGGAGAAGGTAAATGTATAGTTATCTAAATTTAATAAAGATATTGGTTGAGGTAAGTATTTTGTGGGTTGGCTTTTATGTGATCTTGGTTTTTGCAAGAGGAACACGAGGTGTTCAAGCCTTTAAAGGCATAGCTTTAATAGCATTATTTTTTATTATCACTCAGCAGTTAGGGTTAGATACAATAAACTGGATATTCACAAAACTTTTTGCCATCTCTGTAGTTGCGTTTTTGGTTATATTCCAGCCAGAATTAAGACGTGGTTTAACCAGAATAGGTCAAAAAGGATGGAGCGGTTTCTTTTTTAAAGAATCAGAGGTTATCAAAGAAGTAGTGAGGGCAAGTTTATCTCTTTCAAAAAGAAAAGTCGGAGCACTTTTGGCAATCGAAAGGGAAGGCAGACTTACTAGTTATGTTGAAAGTGGCATAGAGATAGATGCAAAGGTAAATGCCGAACTTATTATGACTGTTTTTATGCCTAATACAGCCCTTCATGACGGAGGTATTATTATATCAGGAGATAGGATTGTAGGGGCAGGATGCTTGTTTCCTCTTACGCAGAATCCAAAGGTCTCAAGGACATTAGGTACTAGACACAGGGCAGGACTTGGCTTAAGTGAAGAGACTGATGCAGCAGTAATAATTATATCCGAAGAGACAGGAGGGATTTCTATTGCAATAGGCGGAAGGATTACCCATGGACTTGATAAGAATTCACTAGAGAATTTTCTTATAAGTCTTTCAAAGCCGGACAAAAAGAAAAAGGGCCTATTTTTTGTTAAAGGTTAGAATACTATGAAAAACTGGATAGTTAATAATTTTTGGATAAAGATAATATCGTTGGTATTGGCTGTAGTAACATGGTTTTATGTCAATGGAGAATTGACTAAAGAAAGACGCCCATCAAGAAAATTTTTCAGAACACGTGAAAAAGAACCCACCAAATTTACCATCCCTTTTTTAGAAAAAAAAGATCTGAATAAAGGTTATGTAACGGAGAATAAATAAAATGCCTAAGCTTGGCGTTAATGTAGATCATGTGGCCACTTTGAGAGAGGCACGAGGAGGTATCGAACCAGATCCTGTATGCGCTGCTTTAGTATGTGAAGATGCAGGATGCGATAGTATCGTAGCCCATTTAAGAGAAGATCGCCGTCATGTTAACGATAGAGATGTTAAGATCTTAAAGGGAAAGGTTAAAACAAGGTTTAACCTCGAGATGTCAATAAATAAAGATATAGTAGAAATAGCTAAAAAAATCAGACCTCACCAATCTACTTTGGTACCTGAAAAAAGACAGGAACTTACTACTGAAGGCGGGATGAGTGTTATTAAATATAAAAAAAAGATTGCAAAGACAGTAGAGTCTCTTAAAAAAAGCGGGATTGAAGTAAGTATCTTTATTGATCCTAATAAAAAGGAAATATCTGCTGCAAAAGATATAGCGATAGATGCTATAGAGATACATACAGGAAAATATTGTCTTGCCACAACAAAAAAATCAATAGATAAAGAATATAAAAATATAAAAGATGCAGTTGAATATGCTTTAAGTTTGGGTTTTATAGTAAATGCAGGACATGGTCTTGATTATGATAATGTAAGTTCTATTGCAAGGATAAAAGGTATAAATGAATTGAATATAGGGCATTCAATAATGTCCAAAGCTATATTTACAGGTCTTTATAAGGCTATTAAAGACATGAAGGCATTGATAGAATTATGATAGTTGGAACCGGAGTTGATATCGTAGAAGTCTGGAGAATAAAAGAAGCGCTTGATACCTGGGGTGAGAAATTCTTAAAAAGAGTTTTCACTAAAAGAGAATTAGACTATGCAAGTACAAAAAAATTCTCGCATGAAAGCCTAGCCGCAAGATTCGCATGCAAAGAATCTGTATTAAAGGCCTTTGGAGATACAAAAAAAGGAATCCAATTAAAGAGCATAGAAGTCTTAAATGATTCAAAAGGAAAACCAGAAATAGTTTTACACGGAGAAGCAAAAGATTTTGCTTCAAAGAATAATTTAGATAAAGTAATAGTCAGCATGTCGCATACAAGTAATTATGCTGTCAGTAATGCTATACTTTGGAGAAATGGAAAATGAAATACTGCCTGAAGAAACGAAAAAAAGATACGCATAAAGGAGATTACGGACACGTATTTATTGTAGCTGGTTCACGCGGCCTTACAGGTGCAGCAGCATTATGTGCAGAAGCGACATTACGTTCAGGCGCAGGCCTTGCGACATTAGGGATCCCAGCTTCCTTGAATCTTATGATGGAGAAAAAGTTGACTGAGGTAATTACATGTGCACTTTCTGAAACAAAAGAAGGCACATTATCTTTAAAGGCGAAGAAAAAGATTTTAGATAGATCTTCTTCTTCGGATGTAGTAGTATTAGGACCAGGACTTTCCATCAATCCAGAAACCAAAAAATTAATAAGAGAACTTGTTGTAGATATTAAAAAACCAATGGTTTTAGACGCAGATGCATTGAATGCAATATCTGAAGATATAACTCTATTTAAAAAAATAAAACGTGAATATGTAATAACTCCCCATCCAGGGGAAATGGCCAGGCTGATTAAAAAAACAACAAGTTATATAAAAAATAATAGATTAAGTGTTGCAAAAAAATTCTCCAGTCAATATAATAAAGCTGTCGTAGTTTTAAAAGGTGCAGGAACCGTAGTAGCTAAAGATAATAAAAGCTATATAAATAAAACTGGCAATCCTGGCATGGCAACAGCAGGCTCAGGAGATGTCTTAACAGGTATTATAGCTGGATTTTTAGCTCAAGGTTTAAAGATATTTGATGCATCAAAATTAGCAGTTTATATACATGGTTTAGCAGGAGACCTGGCAGCAAAAGAAAAAACCGAACCAGGTCTTATAGCAAGTGATATACTGGAAGAAATCCCAGAAGCAATAAAAAGGGCAGATACCCGAGTGGCCAAAGGGGTCAGACTGTAAATCTGATGGCTCGCGCCTACAGAGGTTCGAATCCTCTTCTGCCCACCATGCGGGTGTAGCTCAATGGTAGAGCACTAGCCTTCCAAGCTAGCTACGACGGTTCGATCCCGTTCACCCGCTCCAAATAAAAAAGCGTAACAGGCTAAAACCTGTTACGCTTTTTTATTGAAACTCAAAAAATAATTTTACTTAGAATTTATAAGAAATACTTCCACCAAAGGCTTCTTCATCAATAAACCTTCCTTCTAGATTTATTGATAGCTGCTCACTATTTGGTAATATAGCTAACATAGGAGTTATTGTTAGTCCAACAAAAGCACCGACGTTTTCAGAAGAGCTTTTGTCACTGGCATCACGTTGGACGCCACCTACTGTTAGAATAGAATCTACTTCCACTTCAGAGAATTTTGCACCTATGTAAGGAGTAAAATAATCTGTCCTCCATGCAATCTCTACAGCTCCCTGATATTCTTCAAAATATCCGTCACTTATCGTACTTATTCTGGCATCATTTCTGGAATATGTAAGGTTATCTATAGTTATTTTATCTAGTTCCATATCAGCTCTTCTGTAACTGGCGTTTAAACCCATTTCCAAACCATTGTCTAGCCTGAATACCAATACGCTAGTACCTACGCCCCATATAGTGGTATCTTCAAATTCTGCCTGATATTTTTCGCCCTTAATTGTATAATCGTATTGCATATCCATGGTATTTCCTACGTCAACATAAAACTCCCATCTTTTAAGGACGCTTACCCCGATTCTTCCTGAGAATGCATTCATTTCAAATGCACCGCTATCGATATCGATAGCTCTTTTGGTTACGGTATCTGCAACGATAGCTATAGTTAGTTCTGCGTCGTAATCTGGCCATAGCTCAGAAGTAGTTGCGTCAGCCTGCGATGTAAGTCCGACTGGAGCACCATATGCTGTTGCGGCAAAACCGAATATTAATAAAATAACCAATAAATATTTTGCCATTTTTTTCCTCCTTTCATTATAGATAAAAAGTTTACCTGTTTTTTTAAATTAGTCAAGGGTTAGAGGAAAAAATAGAAAGGGGGTTGACTTTATAAGGAATTTAATATATCTTATAGAGACATATATAATCAGTTTATGCTGGCGTAGCTCAACGGCAGAGCAATGGTTTTGTAAACCATAGGTTGGAGGTTCAAGTCCTCTCGCCAGCTCCATTTGATTAATAATAAAAGGGGGAAGGTAATTTCCCTCTATTTTTTTGCTTAGAGTGTTGACTTTATCTACTTTTTAAGGTAAACTTCCAAACGGTTATGAAAAATCACATTACTAAAAAAGTTGATATCTTTGCATTGTTTCTTCCTGAGATAAAAGATCGTCTCAAAAGGAGGGACTTTGCCCAGGCAAAAGAAATAATAAAAAATATTCCGTCTATGGATCTTGCAGAGGGCATGAAGCTTCTAGACGGCAATGAAAAGATATTAGTCTTTAAACTTTTAAGTTTTAAAGTTGCAATAGAAGTTTTTGAAAACCTTTCCTTTTTAGATCAATCATACCTTTTAAATAATCTTAAGAACGAAGAAGTTTCTCAGATTCTTAATGAAATGTCTTCCGATGAAAGGGCAGATCTTTTTAAAGACTTACCCGCTAAAGTCGTACGAAAGCTAACAAACCTCATGAAAAAAGAAGAGGTTGATGATTTAAATAAACTTCTTACTTATCCTGAAGAGACAGCAGGAAGTTTGATGACAACTGAGTTTATTGAATTAAGACCCACGATGACTGCAAAAAAAGCGCTTTTAAAAATGCAGGAAAGTTATCGCCCCGGACAGATAAAAGATATTAATTCAGTTTACATAACAGACGAAAATCATCTCTTGATGGGAGAGGTAATGCTCCAGATGTTGATTATGGCAGGACCTGATATGCTTGTGAAAGATATTATGACGCCTGTAGATTGGATAAAAGTCAATGCACATGCGGCCAGTCACGAAGTCGCTAAAAATTTTGAGAAGTATGATCTTTTAAATATGCCCGTTGTTGATAGAGCAAATCGATTAGTAGGTATTATCACCATAGATGACGTCGTAGAATTAATGCATAAAGAGACCACGAAGGAAATGTACGAAATAGGAAAGATGTCCCACATGGAAGGGGAAGAAATAAAATATGCTCATACAGGAAGTTTTGGGCTTGTTAAACGTCGCGCAGGGTGGCTGATGTTTTTATTGGTATTTGATTTTTTGACAGGGACAGTCTTGAAAACATTTGAACATGCATTGACTAATGTGGTTGCATTAACATTTTTTATTCCAATGCTGTTGGATACAGGAGGTAATGCCGGGAATCAAACAAGCATTACTATTATCAGAGGCCTAGGAACAGGGGATGTAACGCTTAAGAATTTCTGGAAAGTCGTTAGGGTTGAGATAAAGGCAGCTTTAATCATGGGACTTGTAGTAGGAGTCGTAGCGTTTACCCGAGCGATTTTATTACAGCAGTCTTTATTGTTAGCAATTGTGGTTGGAACGACAATGTCTTCAATAGTTCTTCTGGCTATAGTGACTGGAATATTTCTTCCTTTTGCATCTAAGAAGGTTGGACTAGATCCTGCAGTTTTGGCAGGCCCGATTACTACAAGTATAGTGGATGTAATAGGTCTTATTATATATTTTAAGATTGCTCAAGCCATTCTACCGGTTCTGCAGATGTAAGTACTTTCCAAAAAAAAGTTAAATTTTCCCTTGACACGTAGATTTATTATGCTATAATTTTGTGCTTACCTCTATATATATCAATATACTATATATAATATACTATAAGAGGGTACGTTCTGCTGCTGTAGCTCAGTCGGCAGAGCACTTCCTTGGTAAGGAAGAGGTCATGGGTTCAATTCCCATCAGCAGCTCCGTCGGTAAAATAGCTATATAAATGGAATTAGTTTAAAAAGGAGGTCTCAAATGGCCAAAGAAAAATTTGAACGTAAAAAACCACACGTAAA
>CAZMID010000024.1:0-21510 GCA_964566255.1 uncultured Planctomycetia bacterium
CATTAGGAGGATCCACAAATACAGTTTTACATCTTACAGCAATTGCAAAAGAAGCTGGAGAGAATCTATCTCTAAGTACCTTTGATAAGATTAGTCGCAATACTCCAAAGATCTGCGATTTAAGACCAAGCGGAGAATATTTTCTGGAGGACTTGGATATTGCAGGAGGTATTCCTGCAGTTTTGAATAGATTGCAATCAAAATTAAAGGATAATCCTACTGTTAATGGAATCTCTATTAAAAAAATAGCAGCTTCTAGTAAAATATACGATGAAGAAGTTATTAGACCAATGGATTATCCTTATAAAGAAGAAGGCGGCATTGCAATTCTAAAAGGAAACATTGCAAAAGAAGGTTCTGTCGTAAAACAAGGTGCAGTTGACGAGGAATCAATGATTTTTACAGGTAAGGCAAAGGTTTTTGATTCTGAAGAAGATGCAATGGAAGCTATTTTGAATGGCAAGATTAAAAAAGGTGATGTTATTGTCATACGATACGAAGGTCCTAATGGAGGACCTGGTATGAGAGAGATGCTTTCACCTACTTCAGCCATAGTAGGTATGGGTCTATCTAATGATGTTGCTTTGATTACAGATGGAAGGTTTTCAGGCGGGACAAGAGGTCCTTGTATAGGCCATATTGCGCCTGAGGCATCAAAAGGCGGAGCTATAGCAATTATTAAAAATGGAGATAAGATTAAAATAGATATAAAGAAAAGACGTATAGATTTAGGTTTGACAAAGGCTCAAATAAAATCTAGACTCAAAAAATGGAAAGCCCCTAAAGCAAAGGTTACATCAGGATGGCTTTCTAGATACGCAAAGTTGGTAAGTTCTGCAAGTAAAGGTGCAGTACTAGAAGGGTAAATTATGAAACTAACAGGTGCAAAAATATTTGTAGAGTCCCTTAAAAAACAAGGGGTTGAAGTTATATTCGGCTACCCAGGCGGAGTGGTGCTGCCTATTTTTGATGCCTTGTATGATAGTGATATAAAATTTATTCTTACAAGACATGAACAGGGTGCTGCACATGCAGCAGATGGTTATGCTCGTGCAACTGGAAAGGTAGGGGTGTGTCTAGCTACTTCAGGGCCAGGGGCAGCAAATTTAGTCACAGGTCTTGGAACAGCCAATATGGATTCTATCCCTGTAGTTGCTTTTACAGGGCAAGTTAAGACACATCTTATTGGTAATGATGCATTCCAGGAAGCAGATGTTATTGGCATTACGAGACCAATATCAAAGCATAATTATCTTGTAAAGGATATAAATAATCTTGCAACAACTATAAAAAATTCTTTTCATATAGCTTCTACTGGTAGACCTGGTGTTGTAGTCGTGGATTTACCTGTAGATATCCAAATACAAGAGACAAATTTTCATTATCCTGATAAAGCAGATATAAGGGGGTATAACCCTACATGTAAAGGTCATATTGGTCAGATAAAAAGAGCCAAGAAGTTAATCTCTCAGAGTAAAAAGCCTGTTCTTTATGTCGGAGGAGGTGTAATTCTTTCAGGTGCATCAAATAAATTAATTGAATTTGCCAAAAAAGTAGATATTCCTGTTACTACTACTCTTTTAGGTCTAGGGGCATTTCCAGGGACGCATAGACTTTCTTTGGGTATGCTTGGTATGCATGGAACTGCATATGCAAATCATGCTATACAGGATTCAGATCTTATTATAGCAATCGGTGCAAGGTTTGATGATAGGGTTACAGGTAAGATCGATGAATTTGCACCACATGCAAAGGTTATCCATGTAGATATAGACCCATGTGCAATCAGTAAGAATGTAAAAGTTGATATCCCTATTGTCGGAGATGCAAATACTGTTTTATTAGATTTAATTAAGGATATAAAAAAGCCTGATATCTCTAATTGGCATAAACAGATTGAAGGGTGGAAGAAAAAATTCCCTCTTACTTATAAAAATGATTCTAAATTAAGACCTCAGTATGTTGTTGAAGAGATCTACAATTTAACAAAGGGTGAAGCCATTATAACTACTGAAGTGGGTCAGAATCAGATGTGGGCGGCACAATTTTATAAATGTAACACTCCCAGACAATTTTTATCAAGTGGTGGATTTGGCACAATGGGTTATGGGCTTCCAGCTGCTGTAGGTGCTCAAGTTGGCTGTCCAAAAAAGACTGTTTTTGATATTGCAGGAGATGGTAGTATTCAGATGAATATACAGGAACTCACAACAGCGGTTAGTAATAAACTACCTATTAAGGTTGCTATATTAAATAATGGATATTTAGGTATGGTCAGACAATGGCAGGAACTTTTTTATAAAAAGAGATATTCTCATACAAAATTAGAGTGTTGTCCTGACTTTGTAAAGCTTGCAGAGGCTTATGGTGCAGTAGGTATGAGGATTACAAAGAAAAAAGATGTTAAAAAAGCAATAAAAGCTGCATTAAAGATAAAAAAGCCTGTTCTTATGGATTTTCGTGTTGAGCCAGAAGAAAATGTCTTTCCCATGGTTCCGGCAGGACAAGCAATTAATAAGATGATAGGGGCATTAGCATAATGAAAAAGACAATCTCAGTATTAGTTGAGAATCATTTTGGTGTTTTAACGCATGTATCAGGTCTTTTTAGCGCTAGAGGTTTTAATATTGATAGCCTTGCAGTAGGCGAGACAGAGGATCCTACTATATCCAGGATGACTATTGTTGTCGATGGTGATGAAAAAACACTTGAACAGGTTAAAAAACAATTAAATAGGCTTATAGACGTTATAAAAGTCATAGACCTTACAGAGGAAAGTTTTATAGATAGAGAATTAGTGCTTGTTAGAGTCTCCATCGATGCAAAAAATAGATCTGAGATACTTCAGATAGCAGATACATTTCAGGCAAAGATGGTTGATGTTAAAAAGGATTCAGCTGTTATAGAGCTCACCGGAGATCAGAGTAAGATTAAGTCTTTTATGGAGATATTAAAACCGTTCGGCATAATGTCAGTTGTAAGAACAGGCCGTATAGCTATGGGGAGGCAGTAAAATGACCAAGATTTATTATGACAATGATGCAGATTTAAATGTTTTAAAAGATAAAAAAATAGCAATCATAGGTTATGGGATTCAGGGACGTAGCCAGGCATTAAATTTAAGAGATAGCGGCCTTAATGTAGTGGTAAGTGAATTAGAAGGAACTACAAATTATAATACGGCTAAATCTGATGGTTTTAATCCAATGTCATCTAGTGATGCAGCTAAAGAGGCTGATATTATTCAGATATTAACACAAGACCACGTACAGGCAAAGGTCTATAATGATGCAATAAAGCCTAGTTTGAAAAAGGGAAAGGCACTTTTATTTTCTCACGGATTTAATATTCGTTTTAAACAGATTAAACCGCCAAAAAAAGTAGATGTTTTAATGGTAGCGCCTAAGGGTCCAGGAAGTTTAGTCAGACAAATGTATGAGGAGAAAAAAGGCGTTCCGTGTCTTTTAGCTATTCATCAGGATACAAGCGGTAATGCCAAAAATATAGGTCTTGCCTATGCAAAAGGTATAGGTGGTACTAGAGCCGGTGTAATTGAAACTACCTTTACAGAAGAGACAGAAACAGATCTTTTTGGAGAGCAAACTGTTTTATGTGGAGGAGTTTCAGAACTCATTAAAGCAGGTTTTGAGACTTTAGTAGAAGCAGGTTATCAGCCTGAGATAGCTTATTTTGAATGTTTGCATGAATTAAAACTCATAACAGATATGATTTATAAAGTAGGTATTCAAGGTATGAGGAAAAGGGTTTCAGATACTGCAGAGTATGGAGATATTACAAGAGGAAAAAGGATCATAACAGAGAAAACGCGCAAGGAAATGAAAAAGATCTTAAAAGAGGTTCAATCTGGAAAGTTTGCAAGAGAATGGATAAAAGAGAACGAACAAGGAAGACCTGTATACAATGAATTATCAAAAAAGGATGATAATCATCAAATAGAAGTAATTGGTAAAAAATTACGTGGGATGATGGATTGGATTAAATGAAGAAAATAATTATATTTGATACAACTTTAAGAGATGGAGAGCAATCACCTGGTGCAAGTCTTGGCATAAATGAGAAGATAGAGATTGCAAAACAGCTTGCAAGGCTTGGTGTAGATGTAATAGAAGCAGGCTTTCCTTGTTCTTCAAAAGGGGACTTTAATGCTGTTAACAAAGTAGCAACTTTAGTTAAAGGTCCTTCTATATGTGGTCTTGCAAGGGCTACAAAATCTGATATAGATTTTTGTGCTAGAGCAGTAAAACCAGCAAAAAAACCAAGGATACATGTTTTTCTGGCAACATCAGAGATTCACATGAAGTATAAATTAAAAAAAGCCGAATCTGAAATATTAAGACAAGCTGTTGAAGCTGTTAAGTATGCCCGTAAGTTTTGTAATGATATTGAATTTTCACCAGAGGATGCTTCTCGTTCAGATAGAGACTTTTTGTGTCGTGTAGTAGAATCCGTTATAAATGCAGGTGCAAAAACTGTCAATATACCTGATACAGTAGGATACGCCACACCTTTAGAATTCGGATCTCTTATAAAGACTATAAAAGAGAATGTACCGAATTCAAACAAGGCGATTATAAGCGTACATTGTCATAATGATTTAGGATTAGGAGTAAGTAATTCTCTTTCTGCAATTAAAAATGGTGCAGAGCAGATAGAGTGCACTATAAATGGTCTTGGAGAAAGAGCAGGAAACGCTTCAATGGAAGAAATAGTAATGGCGTTGGATACGCGTAAGGATATCTTTGGATGCACTACTTCAATAAATACAAAAGAACTCTATAAGACGAGCAGACTTGTAAGTAAGCTTACAGGAATAATAGTTCAGCCGAATAAAGCAATTGTAGGACGCAATGCCTTTAGCCATGAAGCCGGTGTCCACCAGGACGGTATCTTAAAGAAAAGAACCACCTATGAGATTATGAAGCCAGAGGACGTTGGTTTTGGTGGAACAAAGCTTGTCTTGGGAAAACATTCAGGAAAACACGCCTTTAAAGAAAGATTGAAAAAATTAGGGTTTGATCTTAATGAAAATGATCTATTGAAAGCCTTTGAACGCTTTAAGAACCTTGCCGATAAGAAAAAAGAAGTATTTGATGAAGATCTGCTTACGATAGTAGAGGATGAGATTGTCTCTATTCCAGAGACCTATAGAGTAGAGGATCTGAATATGGTAAGTGGCAAAAAGATTACACCTAGCGTTACAGTAACACTTAAAAAAGGCAGTAAGCTTTTTGAAAAGTCTTCTTCTGGAGATGGACCAGTAGATGCTTGTTATAAGGCAGTTGATAAGATAACGGGTGTAAAGTGTAAACTCATTGATTATTCATTAAAGTCTATAACAAGTGGAAAAGATGCATTAGGAGAGGCGTCTCTTAGGATAAAATCTGGAAAAGAAAAAGAAGTTTCAGGAAGAGGTGCTTCTACAGATATAGTGGAAGCAAGCCTTAAGGCGTATGTAAATGCAGTAAATAAATTACTTTTTGCAAAAAATAGGAAGATAGAAAATAAAATTCCAAAACTTTAATAGTGATATTTTCCACGCCTTGATTTAAAAAGTAGCAGTAGGGGATACAAAAGATCTTCTACTGCTTTTTGGTATAGAAAGGGTATTTAAGATATGGATATTTATGGGATCATAGGTTACCCAATAAAACATAGTTTATCCCCAGCTATGCATAATGTCGCATTTAAAAAACTAGGCATTAATGCAGAATATAGATTATTTGAAGTAAAACCCGAAGAGTTAGAAGATTTTCTACTTAATAGAAAAGAAGTAATTGGTTTTAATGTAACTATTCCTCACAAAGTAAGGGCAAAAGAGATCCTAGAAAAGAAAAACTCTACTAATAATATCATAGCTAATGTTAAATTATCAGGAGCTGTAAATACAGTAAAAAGGAGTGGTGACAAAATAGAATATCGTAATACTGATGTATTGGGATTTTTGAAATCGTTAGTTATGGATTTAAATTTTGAATTAAAATTCGGTAAAGAAAATAAAGACGTCTTTCTTATTGGTTGTGGAGGTGCAGGAAGAGCCATTATCGCAGCATTAAGTGAATTTACTTCAGATTTCAGGATACATGTATATGATAAGAATAAAGGATCTATTAATTCGATAAAAAAGTACTTTTCAAAGTTAGGTCCTGCTTTAAAAGAAAACTTAGAAAGAAAGATAGATTTTATAACTGAAAAAGAAATACCTAATAGGATAAAAAAGTGTCAATTATTAGTTAATGCTTCTCCCGTAGGTATGAAAGAAGGAGATAATCAAATAATAGATAAAAAATTACTTCATAAAAAATTATATGTGTATGATTTAGTCTATAATAGAGAAACTCAATTAGTTAAAGATGCAAAGTCATTAGGACTTTCTGCTACAGGTGGCCTAGGCATGCTTTTATATCAGGGTGCTAGTAGTTTTGAATTCTGGACAGAAAAAGAGGCTCCAATAGATGCAATGAAAAAGGCATTAGATAAGGCTATTAGATGACATATTTATTAGTTTTTGTATTCGGAGCAATGATTGGGAGTTTTTTGAATGTATGTATCTACAGAATTCCGCGGAATCAGTCTATAATATTCCCGCGTTCAAGATGTTCATCCTGCAGAAAATACATACGTTGGTATGATAATATTCCTTTATTGAGTTATATTTTATTAAAAGGTAAATGTAGATTCTGTAATAGAAAAATTCCATTTCGCTATTTTATAGTTGAGTTCATAACTGGTTTATCTTTTTTAATGTTATATATGAATTTTGGTTTTACTCATAAATTCTGGATATATGGTATTTTAACATCTGGCCTTATCGTAGCCAGCTTTATTGACTTGGATTTACAAATTATACCTGACAGTGTTAGTTTAGGTGGCTTAGGTTTAGGGTTTTTGTTGAGTATTTTTATACCAGGTCTTCATAATCAATTAACCTGGCAGAAAGGATTCATAGATTCTATACTAGGAGCTTTAGTAGGAGCAGGACTTATTTATTCTGTAATTAATCTGGGTAATTTAGGACTTTTTTTAGTACGTCAGGTTGCTATTTCTTTAAAACGCCATTCCTACTGGCGTAAAAAGCTCAAAAGATACCGTCACATAAAAGAATCAATGGGATTTGGGGATTTGAAGCTTATGGGGATGCTGGGTGCTTTTTTAGGTTGGAAGATGATATTAATTGTTTTTTTACTAGCTCCTTTTTTAGGTTTCCCTGTTGGCCTTTATCTAAGATTAAAGAAAAATATAGATTTTATTCCTTATGGACCATATATTGCCCTTGCTAGTTTTATAGTTATGATGTGGGGGAATAGGATTTTATACTTATTGTATTTTTAAAATGGAGGTGTAATATGCTTAGATTTTTAACTGCTGGTGAATCACATGGCGAAGCACTTCTTGGAATTTTAGAAGGCATACCTTGTGGACTTAAGGTGGATACTAAGTTTATAGATAAAGAGCTTAAAAATCGTCAGCAAGGCTACGGGAGAGGTGATCGCATGAAGATAGAAGAAGACCATGCAAAAATCCTCTCAGGTCTTATGAAAGGTATTACTATAGGAAGCCCTATATCTATTTTTATCGAAAATAAGGATTTTTCTATAGATAAACTGCCTATAGTTAAAAATCCTAGACCAGGACATGCAGACCTTGCAGGTATTTTAAAATATGGTCTTAAAGATGTAAGGTCTGTTCTTGAGCGATCTTCAGCAAGAGAAACAGCAACAAGGGTTGCTATAGGGGCAGTTTGTAAATTATTCCTTTTAGAATTTAAGATTCGTATCTTAAGTCATGTAACAATGATAGGAGGGGTAGAGTCCCATACATCTAGTTTGAGTTTTGATGATATACTTAATAATCTATCTAAATCCAAAGTGAATTGTGCTGATAAGGCATCTGAAAAACTCATGATAGAAGAAATAGATCATGCAAAAGAAAAAAAAGATACCATTGGAGGTATATTTGAAGTAATTATAGAAGGGGTTCCTGCTGGTTTAGGAAGTTATGTTCAGGGCGATAGACGTTTAGATGCAAACTTAGCTTCAAGTATCATGTCTATACCAGCTATTAAGGCAGTTGAAGTAGGTAATGGTATGGAATCGTCAAAAAAACTTGGATCTAAAGTTCATGATGAGATATTTTATTCTAAATCCAAGGGTGTTTACAGAAAAACAAATAATGCCGGAGGTATTGAAGGAGGTGTATCAAACGGTGAAAATATAATAGTACGTGGCTATATGAAACCCATAAGTACATTGATGAAACCATTAAATACAATAGATATTACTACAAGGGAATCTTCAAAGGCTGCTACTGAAAGAAGCGATGTATGTGCGGTTCCTGCTGCAGGAATAGTAGGAGAGGCGGTAACTAGCTTTGTTATAGCAAATGCCCTTCTTGAAAAATTCGGTGGAGATAGTGTTATAGAAACAAAGAGGAATTTCGGAAATTACATCAATAGTTTAAAAATGTAGCGTAAAGGATGAAGTTATATAGTCAGTATCAAGCGCGTGGATCCTATCAGTATGACGCCAGCCTATCCCAAAAGAAAAAGACTCCTTAGGTCTATAGTTTAATTCAGTTCCTACTTCGGAATATTCATCCCTTCCTTTTATAGGATTTAATACATATTCTTCGAATATGTATAAAGATAGTTTTTCTGATAAGGGGAATCGCAGAGCCATCTTAGTAGTTGCATCAATAGTTTTACTATTTGTATCAAAGGCCATATAGTCAAGTATTTGACCTGATGTTACTTGCAGGGTTTGACCTATATATAGATATTTCAAGAAGGTTTTTCCAAATTCTATACCAAACATTACTTTTTCCCAGTCGTTGATTTCTAGGTTCCACTGCCCCTCCAGAAAATACGATAGTTCTATGTCATGATAGTCTAATTTTTTATGGAAGGAAAGTCGGTTTAAACAAATATCTCCATCGTCAGCTCTTATATCTACAAGATATTCGTTTTTATAATCTAATTCTAAAGAATAGGCAGGATTTACAAAGAAAAATCCAATAAATATTAATATTGATAATAACTTAGATATACTTTTCATTTTTTTGAATAAAAGCATAGCATATATATAGATGATATGCAAGTACTTATTTGAATTTGACTATTATAAGAGTATCTGATATAGTTTATAACAACTATAAGAAAGGTAAATTATGAAGAATATAGTGCTTATTGGCTTTATGGGAACAGGTAAGACTTCTACTGGAAGGCTTCTTTCAGAAAGGCTCAAAAGGGAGTTTTTAGAGTTAGATGGAGCTATAGAAGAAAAAGAAGGTGTTTCCATTAGAGAGATATTTGAAACAAAGGGTGAAGGTTATTTTAGAAAGATCGAAAAAGAGATCGTAAAAGAGGCCTCTAAAAAAGATGGAGTTATTATATCTGCAGGAGGAGGAGCAATTATTGATGAAGAGAACTTTAAGAATCTAAAGGAAAACGGTATTTTAATTTGCCTTGAAGCATCAGCAGATGTTATTTTAGAAAGGACAAAATCTTTAGATACTCGTCCACTTCTAAATGTACCTCATCCTAAAGAAACAATAGAAGGATTACTAAAGAAAAGAGATCCTTATTATAAAAAGGCGGATTTTCGTATAGATACTGATGTTTTAACTGTAGAGGAAGTTGCAGAAAGAATAATTAAAATATCATGAATGATACTGAAAGACTTCTTCTTCTTAATATGATAGAAGGCCTAGGAAGCATGAGGGTTCAGAAGCTTCTTGGACATTTTACTTCCTTAGAAAGAATTTTCGAGGCACATGAGAAAGATTTTTTAAGTGTAGATAATATAGGTAAAAGAATAACTTCTAATATAATACAAGGTATTAAAAAAATAGATATTAAAAAGGAAATAGATTTAATAAAAAAACATAATGTTAAGGTTATAACTTTTTTAGATAAAGCTTATCCTAAAAATCTTAAGAATATCTATGATCCACCTATGGTCTTATACCTAAAAGGTGAGATTTTACCAGAAGATAATATCAATGTAGCAATAGTTGGCTCTCGATTAGCTTCTCCTTATGGGATCCAAACAGCTGATAGACTCGCTTTTGAACTTTCATCAAAAGGGATAACTGTAACTTCAGGTCTTGCAAGGGGAATTGATTCAAGTGCCCACAAAGGCGCCCTTAAAGGAAAAGGAAGAACACTTGCAGTTTTAGGTTCTGGTATATTAAATATATATCCTAAAGAACATATTAAGTTGGCAGAGGAGATTTCTGAAAGGGGAGCTATAGTTTCTGAATTTCCGATTGAGTCTACTCCTGAGAGAAGGAATTTTCCAAGAAGGAATAGGATTATAAGTGGTCTTTCTTTAGGGGTTGTAGTAGTTGAGGCAGCTGAGAAGAGCGGCGCACTTATTACGGGGGACATTGCTCTTGAACAAGGTAGGGATGTTTTTTCTATTCCTGGTAAAATAGATTCAGTTACTTCAAAAGGTACCCATAAGCTTATAAAACAGGGCGCAAAACTCATTGAGACAGCAGATGATATATTAGAGGAATTGGATTTAGAGATAAAAGCTAATCTTGAAGAAACTTGAAGTAAATTGGACAAAATGAAAAGTTTAGTATATAATTTACTTTCTAGTGATATTATTAATTTGGAGGTTAATTTATGCCTAAGTCACTTGTTATAGTAGAATCTCCTGCAAAGGCAAACACAATAAACAAAATACTGGGAAAGAACTTTGTGGTTTTTTCTTCAGTAGGTCATATTATGGATCTACCTAGTTCCAAGATGGGTATAGATATAGAGAATAATTTCGAACCTCAATACACGATGATACCTGCCAAGAAAAAAACAGTTCTAGAACTAAAAAAACATGCTAAAGGAAAAGATAAAATCTTTCTTGCTACAGATCCTGATAGAGAAGGAGAGGCAATAAGTTGGCATCTTTATAATATCCTAGGGAAAAAGAAGAATATTAAAAGGATTGAATTCCATGAGATTACAAAGAATGCGATACTTGAAGCAGTTAAAAAGTCAGGTGATATAGACATGCATAAAGTTTTCGCCCAGCAGGCAAGAAGAATCTTGGATAGGCTTGTCGGTTATAGCATTAGTCCTTTACTCTGGAGAAAAGTAGGTCGAGGTCTTTCAGCAGGTAGGGTTCAGTCAGTAGCTGTAAGAATGATTGTTGATAGAGAAAATGATATAAAAGCTTTTACGCCTCAGGAATATTGGGAGATAGAAGCAGAACTTAAAAAGCATACTTCTAAGACACCAAATATATTTACTGCAAAGCTTGATAAGATTGATGGGAAAAAAGCTGAAATAACAAATAAAGAACAGGCAGAAAAAATAGTTAAGGAAGCTAAAAAACAAGATTTTATTGTTACAGATGTCCAGAAGAAACAAAAGAAAAAACATGCTCAACCCCCATTTACAACAAGTAAACTCCAGCAGGAGGCATTTTATAAACTGAGGTTTTCGGCTAGAAAGACCATGCAGGTCGCTCAGCAGTTATATGAGGGTCTTGAAATAGGAGAACAAGATAGTGAAGGTCTTATTACATATATGAGAACAGACGCTGTAAGGCTTTCGAAAGAATCAACGGATTCTGCAAGGATTTATATTACTAAAAAATACGGTAAGGAATATTTGCCTGCTACACCTAATAAATTTAAATCGAAAAAGGCTGCTCAAGAGGCTCATGAAGCTATAAGGCCGACTCTACCTCTAAGAGAACCTGAATCCATAAGACAATATCTAAATGAAGATCAATTAAAGCTTTATACCCTTATATGGAATCGTTTTGTATCGAGCCAAATGTCTTCAGCAGTATTTTCAGTTCTTACTGTAATGATAAAGGCAGGTAAGTTTCTTTTTAAGGCACTAGGTTCACAAAAGATCTTTAGTGGCTTTACTGCTGTTTATGAAGAAAACGAAGAAGAAAAAGAAATAGGTAAAATTCTTCCACCGCTTGAAGTTAATGAAAAACTACTTCTTTTAAAGTTAAATCCCAGTCAGCATTTTACAAAGGGACCTCCTAGGTTTTCTGAGGCAAGTTTGGTAAAGGCACTGGAAGAACGTGGTATAGGTAGACCTTCAACATATGCACCTATTATCTATACTATTATCGCGCGTAATTATATAAAAAGAAGAGAAGGGTATCTGCACCCATCTGAATTAGGTATGGTAGTAACAGATCTATTGGTAAAAAACTTCTCTAAGATCATGGATTTTGAGTTTACAGCTAATATGGAAGAAGAGCTGGATGATGTAGAGGAAGGAAAAGAGAAAAAGATCAAAGTATTGAAAGATTTCTACGGACCTTTTGAAAAAGACCTTGCGTATGCCAAGGAACACATGAGAAAAGTCAAAGGAGAAAGCGTTGCTACATCTGAAATTTGCGAAAAATGTGGAAAGCATCTAGTAATAAAATGGGGTAGACTTGGAAGGTTTTTAAGCTGTTCTGATTTTCCGAATTGCAAGTTTGCAAAATCCATACCTACAGGCGTACAGTGTCCAGAACCGAATTGTGACGGATATTTAGTTGAAAGACGTTCTAAGAAAAGAGGACGTCATTTCTATGGCTGTAGTAACTATCCAAAATGTAGGCATATTGCAAAAAGACTTCCTAGCAATAAAGATTAGAATGAAACAAAATGTTAGAGCGTTACATACAAAAATTCATAACCTACCTTGAAGTTGAAAAAAATGCCTCAGTTTACACCCTTACAAACTATAAAATAGATCTTAAAGAATTTAACCACTCATTAAAGCAAAAACCCCTGGAAAAAATCACACATACAGATGTTAGGCTTTTTTTGGCTCACATGAAAGAACGAAACCTTTCAAAGAGATCTGTTGCCAGGAAGATGGCTTGCCTTAGAAGTTTTTTTAAATTCCTTTGTAGGGAGGGATATATAAAGACTAGCCCTGCATCAGGCTTAAGGACTCCAAAGTTACAGAAAAAACTCCCTCTTTTTCTAGATACTAATGAAGTGGTAAGGCTTATCGAGTCACCCGATACCAAAGATTTGCATGGCTTAAGAGATAGGGCAATACTTGAGACGATTTATTCTGCAGGACTTAGGGTGGGGGAGTTGGTGGGCTTAAATAAAGAGAATGTAGATTTTATAAGTGGTGTAATAAAGGTATATGGTAAGGGTAAAAAAGAGCGTCTTGCTCCTATAGGAGATAGAGCTCTAAGAGCAATACGTAATTACCTTGAAAAGCTTCCCAGTTCAAAGATAAAAGAAAAAAAAGCCGTATTTTTAAATAAAAGTGGAAAACGCATGAGCGATAGGGCAGTAAGAAGGATCATTGAAAAATATATACGCAAAACTTCTCTTAATGAGAAAATATCCCCGCATTCTTTAAGGCATTCTTTTGCAACGCATTTACTTGATAGAGGAGCAGATTTAAGATCTGTCCAGGAACTTTTGGGGCATGCAAATCTATCTACTACACAGATATATACTCATGTCACTACTGAGCGCTTAAAGGCTACTTACGAAAAGGTCCACCCAAGGGCCTAAAAACAGAATTATGAAAAAAAGAGCAGTTGTGTTACTTTCAGGGGGAATGGATTCAGCTACCACGCTTTTTTATGCCAGAAAAAAAGGCTATAAGACGTATTGCCTTATCTTTAACTATGGTCAGCGTCATAAAAAAGAAATTACCTTTGCAAAAAGGATTGCTCGTTTAACCAACTCAGTTTATTTTGTTTTAGATATAAGACTTCCTTGGAAAAAAAGTGCGCTTTTGGATAAAAAGGTCCTAGTTCCAGAGAATAGAAGATTATCTTCAAAAGATATACCTCTTACTTATGTCCCTGCAAGGAATACTATTTTTATAAGTTTTGCATTATCGTTTGCAGAGGCAATAGGTGCCAAAACTATTTTTATAGGAGCAAATGCAAGGGATTTTTCAGGATATCCTGATTGTAGACCGTTATATTTTAAGAAATTCAACGAGCTTTTGAAAAAAGCTACAAAGTCAAAGGGTATTAAGATAGAAACTCCTTTTTTATATAAGACCAAGAAAGAAATAGTAAATATTGCCAGGAATTTAAAGGTACTATTGGAAGATACCTGGTCGTGTTATAAAGGTGCTAAAACTCCTTGTGGAGTATGTGATGCATGTAGGTTGAGAGAAAAAGGATTTAGGTAATTATGAAAAGAGCAAAGATTATAGAGATATTTTCTTCAATTCAAGGTGAAGGGCTTTATGTAGGTGAAGAACAAATTTTCTTAAGATTTTATGGGTGTAATCTTAATTGCAGTTTTTGTGATGAGAGGAAGAAGGATTTCTTCTTAGAATATACATCAACCGAAGTTGTTGATAAAGTTCTTAGAGAAAATAAAAGAGTTATTTCTTTAACAGGTGGAGAGCCGCTAATGCAGGCAGATTTTTTAAAAGAGATATTACCAGCATTAAAAGAAAAAGACCTAAAAATTTATTTAGAGACAAATGGAACACTTAAACATGAATTTTTAAAGATAATAGAATATATAGATATAATAAGTATGGATATAAAACTTCCTTCTTCGATAAGTACAGGAGTCTACTGGAAAGAACATAGTGATTTTTTGAAAGAAGCTATAAAAAAAGAGGCGTTTGTAAAGACTGTTATTACGCCTTCTACAGTTTTATCTGATATTGAAAAGGCTATTTTTCTAGTGAAGGATATAGATAAAAATATACCTTTTATTATTCAGCCAGTGAGCTATAATGGTAGTATTGAGAAAATAGATTTATTACCTAGTTTTTTTGATAGAGTAAATAGTGTTTTAACCACGGTAAAGATAGTACCACAGGTACATAAAATATTAGGAGTAAGATAATGAGAACTATAAAAGCTAAACTTATAGAAGATACAGTAAAAAGGCTTTGTCTAAAGGCAAATACTGAATTAAGAGGAGATATTTTATCTAGTTTGAAACTTGCAAAGGAGAAAGAAACTAACTCTAAAAGAAAAAGAATTCTAGATATTATTATTGAAAATGCAAAGATAGCAAAAAGAAAAAAACTTGCCCTATGTCAGGATACAGGAATGGTAGTAGTCTATCTTAAGATAGGTCAAAATGTAAGGATAAAAGGAGATATTAAAAACTCAGTAGATAAAGGTGTAGCTAGTGCTTATAAAACTGGTTATTTCAGGAAGTCTATTGTAAAGGATCCTTTAATAAGAAAGAATACAAAAACAAACCTTCCTTCTATAGTTTATATAGATATTATACCTGGTAATAAGATAGATATGAGGGTGGCAGTTAAAGGTTTTGGCTGTGAGAATGCCTCTAAGATAAAGATGTTTAGACCTACGGAGTCCACTTCTTCTATCGAGAAGTTTATTGTAGATACTGTGAAGGAAATCGGTTCAAAGGCATGTCCTCCTATGTATATAGGTATAGGTATAGGCGGTACCCTTGATAAGGCAGTATCGCTTTCAAAAAAAGCGATCTTTAGAGCAGTAAATAAATCCAATAAACAAAAGCATATTGCAAAATTAGAAAAAGATGTACTTTCGAAAATCAATAAACTGAATATTGGCGCAATGGGCCTCGGAGGAAAAACTACAGCACTTGGCGTGAGTATATTAACATACCCTACTCACATAGCAGGGTTACCAGTGGCTGTAAATATAAGCTGTCATGCAACAAGAGATGCAAGTAAACTGATATGAGAAGAATAAAATTACCCTTAACAAAAGATATCATAAAAACCTTAAAGCATGGAGAGGAAGTCCTACTAAATGGACCTATTCTAACTGCTAGAGATGCAGCCCATAAAAGATTAGTAGATACTATAAAATCAAATAAAAAACTCCCAGTTTCTATTAAGAATGAGACTATATACTATACAGGTCCTACACCAGAAAAGCCCGGTAAAATTATCGGTTCATGCGGTCCAACTACAAGCGCAAGAATGGATCCATTTACAGGAATTTTATTAAAAAAAGGCCTTCTTGGTATGATAGGAAAAGGTGAAAGATCTAAAGAAGTTCGTTCCTTGATAAAAAGATTTAATGCTGTATACTTTATTACAATCGGTGGGATAGGGGCATATTTATCAGAGAGGATTAAAAGTAAAAAGATCATTGCATATAAAGATTTAGGACCAGAGGCCATATATAGACTTATACTGAAAGATTTTCCAGTGATAGTGGGGGTAAAATGAGGCTTGACGGTAGGAAACCAACTCAAATGCGGAAGGTAAAGATAAAAAGAAACATCATGAAGTTTGCAGAAGGTTCATGCATGATAGAAGTAGGTAATACCAAACTTATCTGTACTGCTTCAGTAGAAAATAAAGTACCTCACTTTTTAAGGGATACAGGCTCAGGCTGGATAACAGCAGAATATGGCATGCTTCCACGATCTTGTAAGACCAGAATCGTAAGAGAATCTTCTCGTGGAAAACAATCGGGCCGTACTCAGGAGATCCAGCGCCTTATAGGAAGAAGTCTAAGGAGCGTAGTAGAGCTTGATAGATTAGGAGAAAGAACTATCTGGATTGATTGTGATGTAATACAGGGTGACGGTGGTACACGTACAGCAGGAATTACAGCAAGTTTTATTGCGCTTTCAGATGCACTCATGAAGTTAAAAAAAGAGAATTTAATAGATGAAATCCCTATTAAAGATTATGTGGCTGCTGTAAGCGTAGGTATTGTAAATGGAGAGTTTCATCTTGATTTGAATTATGAAGAGGATTCAAAGGCAGATGTAGATATGAATGTTATAATGACCGGTAAAAAGAAATTAGTAGAAGTGCAAGCTACAGCAGAAAAAAATGCTTTTTCCAAAAAGGATTTAGATAAATTGATTTTATTTGCAGAAAAAGGCATTAAAAAGCTTATTAGTTTACAGAAAAAAGCATTAAAGATAGAGCAATAGTGAAAGTTGTTATAGCCACAAGAAACCAGGATAAATTAAAAGAGATAAAGACTCTTCTTAAAGGTTTACCTGTAGAAGTAGTCTCCCTTAGTGGCTTTAAGAATGTCCCAGAGGTTAAGGAAGACGGTAAGACACTTGAAGCAAATGCAAAAAAGAAGGCTAATCAAACATCGCGTTATTTGAAAGAGTTTGTAGTTGCAGATGATTCAGGGCTTGAAGTAGGTTTTCTTGGGAATAGACCAGGTGTTTATTCAGCTAGATTCTCAGGAAAAAATGCTACATATAAAAGCAATAACGAAAAACTCTTAAAACTACTTAAAGATGTATCTGGTAGCAAAAGAAGTGCTTGTTTCAGATGTGTTATCGCTATTAGCGATAAAGGTAAGTTAGTTAATTTGGCAGAAGGCCGATGTAATGGTAAAATAGCTCTTAGGGCAAAAGGATCTTCTGGTTTTGGATATGATCCTATATTTATACCTAATGGCTATAAAAAGACATTTGCCCAATTAGGACTAAAAAAGAAGAATAAGATAAGTCATAGAAGTAAGGCCTTAATCAAGGCTAAACAGATTATTAGAAAATGGCTAAAAACACAAAAATCTTAATAGTAGGCGGGGATTCTAGGATAATCCCACTTTTAGATATATTAAAAGACACTGAGGATGTTGGTGTAATTAGTGTCTGTGATTTAAATAAAGATTCATTTGGTATGCAGCATGCCCGCAAGATGCATCTGGCTACTTATGATGATCTGGATAAATGTGTAAAAGAAAAAGAAGCAGATGTTATAGTTGAAACAACAGGTTCTAAGAAATTTAAAAAGACATTAGTCAAGCTTGAAAAATTTAATGTTAAGGTATTGGATTCAAAGGCATCAGAGCTTTTAATGGATGTTGCAAGGGATTTTGCTGAAACCAATGCCAAGCTTGACTCGGTAAAGAGAGAATCAGATAAAATGAAGTCAGGGTTTATTTCAGCGACCTCTCATGAATTAAGGACTCCCTTAGCAGCAATAAAAGAGTCAGTCATGCTTATTTTAGATGGAACCACTGGAAAGGTTTCTTCTAATCAGTTGCGTTTTTTACAGATTGCAAAGAATAATATAGATAGATTGACAAATTTAATAGATGACCTTTTGGATATATCTAAATTGCAAAGAGGTACGATTGAATTAAATAAAACATCTTCTAATATTCCAGAACTTATTCTAAAATCTATAAAGCCCATGGAGGCTTTAGCCAAAGATAAGGAAGTGAATCTAACCTGTAAATTATCGCAAGATATACCAAAACTTCTTTGTGATCCAGATAGGATAACTCAAGTCATAGTTAATCTCGTACGAAATGCCATTAGATTTACATCAAAAGGTGGTTTTATTAGTGTTGAGGTCGAGGTATATATGGATTCTATACATAAGTCCATGTCTAAAAAATGCGTATTAGTCTCAGTGAAGGATACTGGTACAGGAATAGATAAAAATGATTTTTCTAAACTTTTCTCCAGGTTTGGACAATTAGATATGTCTCTTACAAGGCGTCCAGGAGGAACAGGATTAGGTCTTGCTATATGTAAAGAACTTGTAGAGATGCATGGAGGTCGTATCTGGGTGGAATCAAAAGTAGGCGAAGGTAGTAAATTTAGTTTTACCTTGCCTTTAGACAATAAGAGATAGAAAGGATAATAAAATGGCTAATAAAAAGATATTACTTGTTGATGATGAAAAAGATTTAGTGGATACTGTAAGCTTTAGGTTAAAGGCCAGTGGTTATGATGTTGTTGTTGCCTATGATGGGCAAGAAGCGCTTACAAAGACACGCGTTGAAAAGCCAGATTTGATTATTTTAGATCTAATGCTTCCTAAGATGGATGGATATAAGGTCTGCCGGATGTTGAAATTTGATGAAAGGTATAAAAATATCCCAATTATTATGTTTACTGCCAGAGTTCAGGAATCTGATAAAAAAATGGGCGAAGAGGTAGGGGCCGATGCATATATCACAAAACCATTTGACCCTGAAAACCTATTAGGTAAGATAAAAGAATTATTAAAGAGGTGATGTATGATAAAAAAGATTTTAGTAATTGATGATGAAAAAGATGTGGTTGAATTAATTAAAGCAAGATTAGAGGCAAATAAATATGAAGTGTTTACTGCCTTTAGCGGCAAAGATGGTTTAGAAAAGACAAAGACTTACCAACCCAATTTAATCCTTCTGGATATTATGATGCCTGAGATGGACGGGTTTGAGGTCTTGCGTAGATTAAAGGATATGAGGTTAAAAAAAGAGATAAAAAATATTCCTGTAGTTATGCTTACTGCTAAAGGAGAAGTTAGTTCCATGTCGCGTGCACGTGAATTAGGCTCAGTAGATTATTTTGTAAAGCCATTTGATTCAGAAGAATTACTGCGTTATATTAGAAGATATTCTTGATAATTGAAAGTTACATTTGGTACGGGGCATAGCCCAGTTCGGCTAGAACACCTGCTTTGAGACGAAAAGGTTACATGAGGGATAAAGTTTACCCACCTTTATATCTTACCCGGAATAACTCATAATATTGAAACATTGTAAAATATTTGACAAATATAGAAATATAGGGTATACTATTTATAGTTTAAGAAAACACCTTATTGGGGGTTGAATCAAAAAATGGAAATAAATAAAACCAAAGCCCTTTCTGTTGCTGAAATTGAACTTTTAAGCCGTCTTGAATTTAATGGAAAAGAGATATATACCCGAGAGGAGATAACCTCTTTCTTTAAGAATAGAAAAAAGGCATTCTATCTAATAAAAAAGTTACTGGAAAAAGGACGGTTAGTCAGCATTGTCCGTAATATTTATTTCTTAATTCCCATGAAAGCCCCTAAGGGGCAGTGGGCTGGCAATGAGTATCTCATTGCAAAGGCTTTAGCGAGAAGAGCTAATTATTATATTGGTTATTCAAGTGTATTCAATTCATATGGCTTTACAGATCAGGTCGCTCAAGTCATTCATGTTGTAAATGATATGTATTCAATGGAGAAGTCCATATTTGGAGTACGATATAAGATGATAAAAGTTTTGCCAGACCGTATCTACGGCATTGAAGAAAGAAAAATTAATAACAAGGTAGTTCTTTTTTCGAGAAAAGAGAGGGCAATGATTGATGTTTTTGAATTTTATCCAGCAAACCGCGCTTATGATATATTAAGGAAACAAATAGGTAAAATAGATGTTGGTCTTTTTATCGATCATGTAGCGCAGTATCCTGTTCAGATTATTCGAAGGCGCATAGGGTATTTCATGGAGGAGCTTGGTATCGAGCCCAAACTTTTAAATAAGATAAAAGTCGGGATCCGAGGATATTCCCCTTTATATGGAAATTGTGTTACCAAAGGAAAATTAAATAAAAAATGGAGAATTATTGTAAATGGATAGAGAAAGGCTTAGACAAATAATACCTGTATTAGCTAGAAACTATAATTTCAGAGAAGATGTCGTCGAAAAAGATTATTATTTGACTGTTATTTTAAATAGCATTGAGTCTCATCTTTCGAAGGATATTGTTTTTAAAGGTGGCACACTTTTGAATAAAATGCATCTTAATTATCATAGGTTGAGTGAAGACTTAGATTTTACTTATTATGGCAAGGAAGAATTAGATTCGCGCTCTAAAAGGTCAAAAGCTATCAAGCCTGTCAGAGAAGGTATGGCAGGATTTTTAAAGCCTCTGGAATTAAAGAGCGAAAACCCAGAAGGCAAAGGATTTAATAATTCTACGCAGTATGTATTTGACATTTCATATCCTTCTTTTATTACAGCTAAGGACGAGAGTATAAAGATTGAGATTTCTTTGAGACAGATACTCATAGATAAACCTGTCTATAACACAATTAAGCATTTTTATAAAGATCCATTTACGGGAAAGGATTTAATTCCAACTAATAGAATATTATCACTTTCTTTAAATGAAGCAGTAGCGGAAAAACTTAAGGCAGCGATTACAAGAAGGGATTTAGCGGTTCGCGATTATTATGATCTATGGTATATAAAAGAGGCAAAGTTTGATTTTCACGATAAAAAATTCCTAGCAATATTTAAAAAGAAACTCAAAGATGAAGGCTATAAAGGTGATTTCAAACATAACTTTGGCTTAAGCGAGAAAGCCATAAAGGATCTTCATAAGCAGATAGAGACAGACTTGATGCCTGTTATCAGATTAGGGGAGCATTTTAACCTTGATAGAGTCTTTGAGCGATTTAATAAGATTTTTAAACGATAGAATGGACAGCTTTTGTTTTCTGGACATATAAAGGGTTTTAGGTTATAATTAAAAATTACATTTAGTTCGGGGCATGGCTCAGTTTGGCTAGAGCACCTGCTTTGGGAGCAGGGGGTCGCTGGTTCGAGTCCAGCTGCCCCGACCATAAATAAATAAAGGATGTCCCTGTAGCTCAGCTGGATAGAGCATCTGCCTTTAATTAGGAGCCTCTATGTGGAAAAATAACACATAGAGTGGATGTGGCTATATGCAAGAACCTCCATATGTTAGAAATATGGACAACTTGCAGGCAACCTACTTATAATAAAGTAGAGAGTCCTCAGAGACTATACGCCACACACCTGAAATGGTGAAGACATAGTCCAGACC
>CAZMID010000025.1:0-17611 GCA_964566255.1 uncultured Planctomycetia bacterium
ATGGCAGACAAAGGACCTTCTCCTGAAGAGCAGTTATTAAATCTGATAGAGAAGGGCGATGGTACAAAAGCCAAAAAACCCAAAAAGAAGTCTTCTTTTACTTCTGGTATATTGGGTAAAATATTTTCACCTTTTAACCGAGTAGGTTCTCTGTTAAAAAAGGTAAAAGGTAAATTAATAGGCGAGCCATCTCTTGAGCTTATCAATAAGATTGTTATTATTTTATGTGTATTAATAATAGGTTATTCACTAATGGATTTTATTTTTAATAGAAAAGACATACAAAAATTTTACAATATGGTTTCTAGTGTTAAGCGCATAAAAGAAGAAGAAAAAGAGATAATTACATTAAGACCATTTCTACATTATTTAGCGATAGTAAAGCGCAGGAATATTTTTAGTCCTATAGAAATAGTAAAGGAATCTGATATAATTGATGAGAAGAAAAAGACCATGCAAAGCTTACTTTCAGATCTTGTGTTAGTAGGGATTGCATGGGGAAAAGAACCTCAGGCAATGATCGAGAGTAAAGAGCAAGAACAGACATATTTTCTTAATAAGGGTGAAATGATAAACAGTCTCAAAGTAGAGCGCATCTTAAGAAATAAAGTTATATTGAGTTATGAAGGAGAAGAGGGCGAGTTAATATGATAAAAAAGATACTCCTTATACTGATATTTAGTTTAATTCCTATTCTTTTATATGGAGAGCCAGATCCTGCACCTAGGGTGGAGTCCTTTTCTACATTAGACTCTGTATATACAGACGAGATAAACCCTATGCCTATTTCGATAGAAGAAGGATTAACTAAAAAGATTTCCCTAGATTTACGTGGCATAGAACTTGCTGAAGTTTTTAAATTTTTAGCAAAAAAAGGTAACCTTAATATAGTTACAAGTAATGAGGTTTCAGGTAGAGTTACACTTCTTTTAAATGATGTTTCTATTAAAGATATAATAGATGTAATTTTACTTACGAATAAAATGGCCTATTATGAAGATAAAAATATAATTACCATAATGAGCGAGACCGAACATGAAGCACTTTATGGAGAAAAGTACAATGATAAAAGATCAATAAAAACTATAAATCTTAAGTATGCTGATGCTACAAAAATCGGAACTATCCTAGGAGATATCAAAAGTACAATTGGAAAAGTTATCATGGATGAAACAACAGGAGGTATTATCTTAATAGATGTCCCTGAGAAGATTGCTGAGATGGAAGAAACAGCTAAGAGGTTTGATGTTTCTACTGTCTCCAGAATTATACCTACTGTTACTGAAGTGTTTGAATTGGAACATGCTACTGTAGCTGATATTAAAGAAGAAATAACAGCAGCCCTTACTGAAAATATCGGTACCCTTAGAGCAGATTCCAGGACGAATAAGCTCGTGATAAGTGATTTGTCCCACAATATGGAGAAGATAAGAGATTTAATAGATGCCTTTGATGCTAAGACTAAACAGGTCTTTATAGAATCCAAAATTATAGAAGTGACTTTGGATGATGATTTTTATATGGGTGTAGATTGGAAGGTGTTATTTGAAGATATACACCGTATGACCTTTGATCATAATTTTCCATCTAGTTATAGCGGTTCTAATAAATTGGATATTGATTTTGGTTTATTTAATGGCACTAACTATGAAATCGCGTTAGATTTTATAAAAAGTGTAGGAGAGACAAAGATCATATCTAGCCCTCACATAGCAGTTACAGATGGTGAGGAAGCAAAGTTTATGGTTGGTTCCCGAGAGGCATATGTAACTACCACTACTACGACAGGAGAAGTAACCACAACCACTTCTGAAAGTGTGCAGTTTATAGATGTAGGTGTAAATTTATATGTTACGCCTAATATTAGTAGCTCTGGTTTTGTAAAGATGCAGATAAAACCAGAGATTAGTTCAGTATCAAGTTGGTTAGAGACTACAGAAGGAAACGAAATTCCTATAGTAGAAACTTCTAATGTTGAGACAGAGATTCTAGTAAAAGATGGGACTACTATAGTATTAGCTGGTCTTATAAAAGAAACAAATACTGATACTAGAGATAAGATACCTCTTTTGGGAGACCTTCCTATTGTAGGGGCACTTTTTGGGAATACTAAGATGGATTATCGTAAAGAGGAACTAGTTATATTTTTAACTCCTCATGTGATTACGGGTGAAAAAGACTACTTTTATACAGCTGAATCAGGTGGTAAAAAAAGGAAGCCACTTAAAAAATAAAACATGAAAAAGTATCTATTTTTGGTAGTTAACTTTGTCTGGATAATAGCGTTAGGTGTTATTATAGCCTTTGGTGTACAGTTCTATAATGATAAAAATATCGAGATAAATAATTTAAAGACTAGTTTAGAGACATCTTCTTTGGAATTAGAAAGACTTGAAAGTAAATCTGAAGATCTGATTTCTAAGAGTGAAGATCTTTTAAAAGAAAAAAAGAGCTTAGAAGCCAAGGTAGCTAAAATAAAAGATAATATTATTGATATACAAAAGGCCAAAACTTCCTTGGATGAGGCAGTTGATGCTCTTACTTTTGAAAATAATTCATTAAAAAACAAAATGAAAACCGTAAACGCTTCTATTGAAGAAAAGGTAGGAGCTGAGAAAAGGCGCTTTGAAAAGGAATTAAGACTTTCGAAAGAAAGATACGAAACAAAAGTAAAAGATATTTCAAATAAAATAGATGATTTGGAGAAAAGATTAAGTTCTTTAAATAAGAAAAAACAAGCCCTAGGAAAGATCATAAAAGGCGCTACAGCTGATGTAGGTAGAGAAAGGCTGAAATTTCATCATTTTCAGATTGCTTTATCTTATGAATATAATGAAAGATACAAAGAAGCTGTAAAAGAATACGAAAAGGTATTAAAACTCGATCCAAACAATACTGAGACATATTTACAATTAGCCAGTATTTATACTTATAGGCTTGATGACCTTGATAAAGCAGAGTTTTATGCTAAAGAATATGCAAAATTGAAGCATATGGAGTTATCCCTAGTAGATAATAAAGAAGAAGATATCGAAGGAGATGATACAGATTTACCTATACAGTTTTTAAAGGAAAAATTAGCAGATATTTCTTTTAAGAATACTAGTTTGGAACATAGAATGTTAAGCATGAAAGAATCTTTTAAGGAAAAGCAAATTTTGATTAATAATCTTAAAAAGGTAGCTGAAAGAAAAGATGTCATAGAGGGTCATTTAGGTCTGGTAGCAGAAAAATTAAAAAAAGAAAAATTGAAATTTCATTATAACCTTGCTTTTATGTACGATAAAGCCGCAGATTATGAAAATGCGTCCAAAGAATATTTAGAAGTACTTAAGATTTCTCCGGATGATGCCGATACACATTATAATCTAGCCATTCTTTACGACGACCATTTAGAAAACAAAAAAGGAGCAATAAAGCATTACAAGAGCTATCTCAAGCTTCGTCCTAGCAGTGAAGATGCTGAGAGAGTTGAATACTGGCTTGCAAGGGCTACAAGGGCAGCAAATACAAAAGATAATATCTTTGGTATAAAGGCGGATGTTCTTAAAAGAAAAAAGGATATAGTAAAGAAATAGAATTATGAAAAAATTTTCAATCGACTGGAGACTGTTGGGGGGATTTAGTGCCCTCCTTTTTCTTATAATTACTATGGGTCTTATAGGGATTTTACAGATCCATTCTCTAGGTACTACTGTAGATAATCTAGGTACAAGATTCCTTCCTATGCAGAGTGCTACTTTAGAGATGAGGATTAATAATAGTCTTTATGCTATGAGAATCCGTAACTATGTCTTTTGGAAAGGCTCTCGTTATCTTGAAGCAGCAAAAGCAGCCACAGATTTAGGGAAGATAGAAGAAGTTGAAAAAGAATTTGATAAACAATTAGCTGTCTATTCATCATATATTCCTTCTAATTCTTTAGAGCATCAGCAATGGATAGAAAAGATAACTCTTTCAGTAACTCAACTTCGCTTGACAGGTTCAAAGATTATCAGTTTAGTCAATGAAGGAGCATCTTCTAGCAGTATAAATAAATTGATAATGAATTTTGAATCTCAGCTATATAAAATAGATGATTTTGTTGGCTCAAACTTGCAGGAATTTAATCTTAAGACTATAAAAAATGAGCTTAAATTAGCAAGTTTAAGGACGGATCAAGGGATATTATTTTTGAGGTGGTCTTTATTTTTTGGTGTGTTGATAGGGGGATATACTGCATGGTTTGTGTATCGCAACCAAAAACGTGAAAGACAGCGTCGTGAACAGCTTGCAAGACGCATGATCAGTTTAGAAGAAAAAGAGCGTAAAAATCTTTCTTTTCAGGTTCATGATCAGATGGGACAGGATTTAAGTGCTTTAAATATTTACTTAGATCTTGCAAATAAAAAAATCCCACAAGCTTCTACAGAGGCGAAAAAAAATGTTTCTGAAAGTAAGAAGATTCTAGAAGGACTCATGAAAAAATCTCACAATATATCCGAACTTCTAAGGCCTCCGGCTTTAGATGAATTGGGACTGGTAGATACAATTGATGCATTAATCGTCCAATATAAACAAATGACAAAGATCAGGTTTACTTATGAGAAGCCGAGGCTTCCTGTTAAATTAGTCGGAGAATATTCGCTTTTACTTTATCGGGTGGCTCAAGAGGCCCTTACTAATATTGTAAAACACGCTCAGGCAAAGAATGTTGCACTTAAATTAGCATTAAAAAATAAAATAATAGAACTTAGTATTCAAGATGATGGTTTAGGATTTAATTATGTTGATTTTTCAAAGCGTCCTCACCGTCGCAAGGATGACAGAGTCAAATTAGGACTTTTAGGTCTAAAAGAGCATGTAGAGTTTCTTGATGGTTCAATGAACATTAAAACTGCACCGGATAAAGGTACTCGATTGACTGTAGAGCTGCCGGTTGCAAGAGACTAATATGAGTATTTCACTTATAATTGCAGATGACCATGATATTATCCACTCTGGGATAAAGAATATTCTCGCAGAAGACTCTAATTATAAAGTCATACAAGAGGCAAAGACTGGAGAGGAAGCACTTGAAAAAGTAGAAAAACTTAAACCAGAGGTTTTACTTTTGGATATTTCCATGCCTAAGAAAAGCGGCCTTGATATCATTGAGCAGGTCCATAGAGTATCTCCTAAAACAAAGATTATTGTAATTACTGTACATAAGGCAAATGCCTATATAATGAATGCCCTTAAAGCTGGTATAAATGGTTATCTCTATAAAGAGAATGCAGCAGAAGAACTTTTACCTGCGCTTCGTAAGATTGCAGCTGGTGGTACATATCTGACTTCATCAGTTTCTTCGTATCTAATGGATAAGGCTGTAAAGAAGACAAACCCTAAAGCTCCTAAAGAGGTTCTTTTAACACCTCGTGAAGAAGAAATAATGCGCCTTGTAGCTGAGGGAAAATCAGCAAAAGAAATAGCCAAACTAGCTTTTATTAGCCGCAGGACAGTAGAAAACTACAAAAATACCCTCCTTAAGAAGCTTGGTCTACACAGGACAAGCGATCTCATAAAATACGCTATCAAGCACAAAATCGTAGACATTGACGAATATTAGAGATGACTGTAGTAGCTATCTACTGTACTTGCCGCGTTATGCATTCTGGTCAAATTGTCAATACTATTTACAATTTGACCAGAATGAGGACAAATGTATCCTAATCTTCACTAGTCTTTTCTCTTTTTCAAATATTGAGGTCTCAATACCATTTCGAATAAAGTTTGCTTAAAATATCTTTCTATTCTTTCTAGTCTTATTTCACAAGGTTGGCTGTTCACGTTAAAATCATCCATTAAAATTCTGATGACAGAATCTCTGATTTCATCTTTCTGTTCACTAGTAAGTGTTTCTGGAGTATGTTTAAGTGTTTTATATATACCGTTTCTTATTTCTATTGCACGGTTAATAAATAGATATCGAGGAAGTAAGATTATTCCTGCTAATTCTTTTGCGTTGTTTTCTAATTTATTATGTATTTCTTCAGGCATTTTCTGCCACGCATCTATCCATTCTTCCGGCGTGTTTACATCTTTCCAAATATCTCTATGTAGAACTATATGTGCAAATTCTTCTGCTAAGGTAAATCTGTAGCACCGTTCCTGTTTGTCGTCGTTTATTAGGTTTGAATCAATAAATATCTTATGTCCTCCTAAACAGGGATAGCCTTCGACGCCATGTACCCATCTAAGAGGTGCGCTTTCAATTCTTATATCGCAGTGAACTTCTACAATATAGTCTATGTCAACTTCATAGTAGGGGTTATCTTTGTTGACCCTCTCAAGAATCTCATCCCCTATCTTTTGGAGTTCAGAAAGATCTTTTAGGTACTTATCCATTCAGAAGGATTCCTTATTTATTCTCTTTTATTTTCTTTATCAATTTTAATATTTCTTCTTTAGAGAGTTTTGACTTAGCAACTGTTCTTAGCATTATAGGCAATAAATCTCTTATATCTTTATCTTCTGCTATGTCGGCAGGAAGCCTATCTTTTATATCCTGAACTGCTAAATCAAAAAATTGCTCCCACTCTTTTGAGCCTTTTTTTAGCCTTAAAGCTTCTGCTAGTTTAAACAATATGTCCTTGTCTCTTGGGGGATTAGCCTTTTTATTCTCCAACAAGCTTAGGTTCGAAGGCTGCATTTCTACTTCTTTAGCAAATGATCTAAGACTATATCCAGCTTTTATCCTGAGTTCCCTAAGAAAGTCTCCAAAAGCTTTACTCATAATAACACCTCCTTTCAATCTCTCTAACATTCTTCAATTATAAAATCATTATTGTTCTGTTATAAGTATAACATAACATTGCTATTTGTCAAGGATAAAAATAGGTTCCCGATTACTTAGGGTGTACCCTAATAGGACGTCTACTTTTCCTCCATTTTTCTGCCGAAAATAGGCGCTGTCCTCATTTTTCGGGATTTTTTGGGGGTAAGGTGTTGATGTTAAAGGGGTTAGGTATAAGTAATGTGTGCACATAGATAGGGTAGTTATACGTATAGTCAAATATATAATAGTATGGCATACTTATAATGGAAAAAGAAATAAGGGGATGAAGAGATGAAGACAAAAGCTGGAATAAAAAAACTTGGAATTTTGATGATAGTGGCGCTCTTAGGAGCGTCTTTTATTTTAGCTAACGCTCCTTTCTCCCATGCCAACCCTGAAACAGCAACATTTACATCTTATATTGTATGGCGTAATGACAATAAAGGGGACTATACGTTTGATGAAACGTCACTTTCTACAGCTGGTGTATATGAAATAAGCCCTAGCTATGCTACGGGTGGTATTGTTAAGACCATGAGGGTTTCATATGAATGTACAGGTGAAGTTACAATGGAGCTATCAGCTGATAATGGATATCATTATACCCCTGCAGTTAATGGCGTGACTTTGGCTGCAGAAGAGTATGGTCAAGCAGGATTTACAAAAGGCGGTCATATCAGATGGCGTGCAACAGTTGGAGTAGATTCTGCACTGACTGAGGTGAAGATTTCTTATAGCGATACATCAGGGGTTTTAGGAGGTTTTGGAGAAAAAGCCCTTTCTGGGTTTAAATATAGAAAGCCTATTTATATCACTAATGGATCTGGTGAAGGACTCTTCAATTATCAATTGAATGTTTTAGTTGGATCAAAGGCAAATGTAGATGGTTATGATGTACATTGTGGAGGAAGGGTATCAGATAACTTCACAGGAATCCGCTTTACTGCCGCAGATGGCGAGACACTGCTTTCTTACTATAGAGGAGATGTAGTAGGCGGATTAGCAGATTTTTATGTAAAAGTTCCACAGATTCCAACAGCAGGTACAAAGATTTATATCTATTACGGCAATAATCTAGCAGAAGACCTTTCGGATGGAGATGAGGTTTTTGATTTCTTTGATGGTTTTGGAGGGGTATCTTTGGATTCTGATAAATGGGAGAGTGTTGTAGGATTAGATGGCGATTTGGATATAGCAGGTTCCAGTATGAAGCTTGATTCTGCAAAAGTTATTTCAAAAGATTATGAAATCAAAGACGGGATAATTGAATATCGCGTAGAAGCAATATCAGGTTATGAAGCACGATCAATTATAAGATCAGGTGATGAATCTGATCTTAATCAGGTTGCTTATTCTTCAAGTTATGAAGGTGCTGAACACTGTATAGCTATTGGTGATATTGTTAAGGCAAATGAAACTAAAGCCATCTCTGGCAATACGAAATATGACTATAGAGTTATTGCCAAAGGTACAGATATTACATTTTCAAGATTCTCTGAAATGTATGCTGAAGAAGAGGCTTCTGTTACATTTAAAGATACAAATGGCCTTACTGGAGGTTCTATTGGTTTAGAAATCGGAGAAGGTAATGTTGCTTATTATGACTATGTCAGAGTACGTAAGTATGTAGAGATTGAACCAGAGTTAAATGCCTTAAAGGCCGTCGAAGAAGAAATGAGCCTTCCAGTGTTTAGCAATGTAGCTATATCAGAAAAAGGTGATCTTAAATTATTGGATGGATACACTGAAGGAAGCTATGTTTCAGAGCTTATTGATTCACCTTTCCCAGTACGTATTATGATTCCTATCTTAAAAGGCGTAGATTCAGGCTTATCAATAGATATATCTCCAGATGATGGTACAACATACAAGAAGGATTGTAAGAGCGATGATTATTACTATGCTTCAAAGGGTGATTTTGCTGCAGGTGAAAAATTAAGATACCGCGTGAATTTCCTAAGGGCATCTGGAACTACACAAGAGATTAGTGTTCAAGAGATGTCTTTAAATTATGAACCAGGTGATATCTTCCTTATCTCTCCTAATGGTGATGAAACCTGGGGTCAAGGCTATAGGAAAGAAATCATGTGGACAGCCTTACAGTATGAAGAGAATTATCCAATGAAAATAGAGTATTCTTTAGATGGAGGTGCTACCTATAAGATAATAGCAGAAGATGCAGGTAATACTGGAAGTTACTTCTGGAAGGTCCCTTCTAATGTCGCTTCTACTAAAGTAAAAATGAGAATATCTGATGGTTATGATGGATCTATAAATGATACCTCTGATAAAGATTTCTCTATAGTAGGCGCTGGAGATTATGTAGAAGATGTAGAAGAAGAAATACTGGATGAAGGGGATTTTGTAGATTTAAGCGAATATCTTACTGAAGCAGGCATGTCTCCAGGTGCAGAACCACATGAGATCCTTATTAAGATAGGAGATAATTATCACTCTGATAGAAGTGAGGATGCAAGGGGAAGTTATAAGAGTGGAGATATTATATTGGTAAAGCCAGCAGGACATAATTGGTCAAAAACTGAAAAAAATAGCTTCCTTATAATAAGAGTGGATATGACTAAAGAGAAGGCAAAAGCGATTGTAGCACCTAAAAAGGTAAAAACAAGAAAGAAGGACTCCGAAGGAAATCCAATTTATATGACAGTAAAAAAGCGTGCATATAAAGTTAATCTTGAAAAATTCGGGCTTGATAAAGGAAAGAAGAATGTAGGTAGTGTTCATAGATTCTTGAAAGGCAAGGTTCTTTCTTCTGAAATAATGGAGAGGAAATAAAATGAGTAGAAAAAAGAGAACCAGAAAAACCAGACGGTGGACAAAAGGTAGAGTAACCTTGGCTGCAATAAGTTTGGTTGCGATTGTAACCGGGTTATTCTTGCTCTATTTTTCTACAAAGCCCAATTATGCTGTAGACCCTGCAGAATTTGTCTGTACTATTAAATCTTCAGGAGGCGATTATACTACATTAGTAAGCTGGCAGTCATCTGTACAAGCTGATTTGACAGTAGATTCTACAAAGGTCTTTAACTGGGATGCAAAAGGTTCTTCTGGTGTTCCAGCCGATGGTGTGGCCGTCTGGAAATCCACTGACCATAATGTTACAGCTGTATGTGTACATGCCACAGGGACTACTAGTGGCCAGGTACTTTTAAAGACTATTGCTGGAGGCACATTCGCAGATAATGATATAGTCCAATACCAGACTGATACAAATTACTCTGTTACACTTTCTGATGGTGGCAATTCAGCTATTGCAGTTGCTGAAGTATATGATATTACAAATGGTTTAGATAATGGAGCTGCTTTTACTATAGATGGATGGACTCTTAGTGCTACTAATTACCTTAAAATATATGCCCCTTCTGCAGAAAGACATTCAGGTCTCGCCTCATCAGGAGCCAAGATAAAGAATACAACAGCTTCTTCAGAAGTTATTGAGATACAAGAAGGATTTGTAAGGATAGAAAACCTTATTCTAGAACAGACTATTGCTGATTATGCTGCTATAAAAATAACCAATGCAGCTTCTACTGGTGATGAAGTACGTATAAAGGATTGTGTAATATATAACTCTAATGGTTCTCCAGGCTCATCAGAAGGAATAGAGATCAATGGTTCATCAAAGCCAGCACCTAAGATATTTAATAATATTATATATGATTTTTCAGGGACAAATGGAGCAGGTATTACAACAGGAGGCGAGTATAATCCTACTGTACTAGTCTATAATAATACTATCTATAATTGTTATAATGGCATAAAGAATGTAGCCGGAGCTCTTACTGCAAAAAATAATATTGCTGATGAACCGAATGCTTCAGGAGATGGTTTTAGTGGCAGCATGACTTCTGAATATAATGCCTCTAGTGATGCATCAGCTAGTGGTACGGGCTCAAGAGTTAGCCAGGAATTTAGCTATGCTGATGAAGCCAATGATGATTTTCATATAGCTCGTATAGATCTAGGGGCCAAGGGTTATGGTCTAAATGATCCTGGTTCAGGATTATACTCTACAGATATAGATGGCAACACGCGTCCAAATGCAGGTAACTGGGATATAGGAGCAGACGAGTATTATGCCCCAATTGAGGATTTTTCATATTATGTAACTATTACTATTGACAATACAAAGGTAGCTG
This sequence comes from uncultured Planctomycetia bacterium, assembly GCA_964566255.1. Classification (GTDB taxonomy): domain Bacteria; phylum Omnitrophota; class Gorgyraeia; order Gorgyraeales; family Gorgyraeaceae; genus CAZMID01. The sequence continues at coordinate 10,954 of CAZMID010000025.1, forward strand.
CAGATGAGACTAATTATCCTGTCCTTATATATATGAATGAAGGCGATGTATTTACTAATGCCCAGGCAGATGCAGATGATATTCACTTTAGGGATACAAGTGGCAATATATTAGATCATGAAATAGAAAAATATGATGCAGGTAATACTAAACTCTATGCATGGGTAAGAATACCTTCTTTATCTTCAAGTGTTGATACAGTGATTTATATGTATTATGGCAATTCATTTGCTTCTTTAAACTTAGAGAATCCAGAAGGTGTCTGGGATAGTAACTATAAAGTAGTTCAGCATATGAACGAAGATCCTTCTGGCACAGCCCCTCAGATGAAAGATTCAACGTCTAATGATAATGATGGTACCTCTGCTGGCACTATGACTTCAGGTGATTTGGTAGCAGGTAAAGTTGCTGATGGTATTGATTTTGAAGGGACAGATGATTATGTGCGTATTACTGATTTCGATCATTCATTAACTACATTAAGCCTATCTTTTTGGGCATATCCTACAACTTTAGGTGTTAGTCAATATATGGGTATTCATTATGATTCTGCTGTAAATCAGAGATCTTTTGGGCTTAAGCTGGATACCGATAACAAGTTTGTAGTAATATTATCAGATGATGGGACGGTTAATGAAGGGCATAGAAAACAATATAAGACTACTAATGCTGTATCATCAGCCTGGACTCACTTTGCTTGTACTTGGAATAGTGGGACATTAAAACTTTATCTAAATGGCACAGAAGAGACAACGATTAAAACTAATGATGATGCTATTACATCCTTACATAATTCTACAGCAGATCTAACGATTGGGTCGTCACTTAGTAATAATAGTGGCGCTAATTTTTTCAACGGCAAAATAGATGAAGTCCGCATTTCTGATGTTGTAAGAGATGCTGATTGGATTACTACTAGTTATAACAATAGAAATGCTCCTATTACATTTTCTAGCGTATCAAATCAATACACTGCTTTAACATGGGATGGGTCTACTGATTCTGATTGGGCAACTGCAGCAAACTGGACTCCTGCAAGGGTCCCAACAGCACAGGATAATGTTATTATCGATGGAAATGGCAGTAATGCACCTACTCTTGATGTTGACAGCGCAACAGTTACTATAGCTTCTCTAAGTCTTGGATCAACTACATCTAGCACTCTTACTATTTCAAATGGCGATGCTACACATAAACTAATCACAACTGATGATGTTAATATCGGTGCTAATGGCACGCTAACTCATACAGCCAATACAACTGCTGAAACACATTGTGCTTACATAAATGTCGGTGGAAACCTTACAATTGCTTCAGGTGGTAAGATAGATGTAGATGATAAAGGCTATGATGTTAATGAAGGACCAGGCGCTCCTCCTGCTGTAAACTATGGCGGGGCGTCACATGGAGGAGAAGGAGGCGTTCATCCAAATAATAATTCTCCAACAGCTACTTATGGATCTATTACAGCTCCTGTAAATTTAGGAAGCGGCGGGAGATTTACTAATATATCAGGAACCGGAGGAAAAGGAGGAGGAGCAGCTATATTAACTGTTACAGGTACTACAACAATTAATGGCACAATATCAGCAGATGGACAAATGGTGCCTGATAGCAGTCACAATAGTAATGGAGGAGGTTCAGGAGGCTCAGTATATATTACTGCAGGAAATCTTATTGGTTCAGGCAGCATTACAGCTGATGGCGGTCCGAATAATCCTGATGATACGGGGGGGGCACAAGGAGTAGGAGGAGGAGGAAGGATTGCTGTTATCTTAACAGGCACAGGAAATGATTTTACTAATTTTCCTACAAGCCAGATGCAGGCCTATGGAGTAAATAATAAGAGCGGTTCTACTACTATGAGATATTCCGGCGCTGGGACAATATATACTGAAACTTTGCTTCAAGGATCCGGAAAAGGGGATTTATTAGTGGATAATACTGGAGCTGGCGCTGTTGGTGATACTTATGCATCAAAGGAAGGTATAGGAAAAACCCTTATTCCAACAACTGAATTTACTAACAATGTCTTGACACTTGGTACAATTGTTGTCAAGAATTATGCTATGTTAGAAATCCCCGGAGGCAACACCTTAACTACTACAGGTGATATCACAGTCGGAACATCTGGTTCAGCTACTGATACAGCTGAAATCATCAGCGCAGGAAACGTCGCAGATCTTTTTAGTATAGATAGCATTAGCTTTGATGGGACGGATGATTATATAGATTGTGGTACTGATGCTAGTTTAACAGCTTCATCCGGAGGTTTTTCTGCGTCTGCCTGGTTCAAAAGAGATTCAATCGGTGCAGCTATGAGAATAGTTCATAAAGGAGGTCAGAGTAATAGTAGTTATGATTATGGTTTAACTTTTGGTAGCAGTAATCAAATTTTTTATGGATGCTCAGCAACAAGTGATACTATAACAGCAGTTAGGGCCGCTGCCTTTACCGATACGACAAGTTGGCATCATGTTGTTGGAACTTTTGACGGAACTAGCACCTATAAAATTTACATTGATGGCGTAGAAGTTAGTACAGAGGCAACTACTGTTTCAAATGTAGCAACAGATAATCTTTATATTGGAGCAAAGAATGATGGAAGTCAATTTTTTGATGGCTTAATTGACGAAGTTTCTATTTGGGATGCAACATTAGATGCTGATGCAGTAACCGCTATATATAATTCAGGAATACCTATAGATTTAACTTCTAATTCAGGAAATTATGATAATTCTGTTGATCTTCAAGGTTACTGGCGATCTGAAGGTGTGGCAGACAGGTATGCTTGTGATTTTGATGGGACTGATGATCATGTGGATATACCAACTGTTACATATACCGATAATCATGCATTGTCAGTATGGATATATTTAGAAGAGGCTACTAATAGCTATAAAAATATGGTAGGAGCAAGCAATTATGTAGGAAACTACACTTATCTTTCTACTTATGAAGATGACTTTAAGATCGCCCCGCTCGGTAGCTGGGTAACGGCTTATAATCAAATCCCTGCAGGAGAGTGGATACATTTAGTAATTATTGGGGATGGAACAGACTTAAAAATATACAAAAATGGAAATACCACACCTATTTTAACTACAGCGCAAGATACAATAGACTATAAAGATATTACTGATATTGGTCGGCTCCATAGTGGCCATAATTATTGGAAAGGAATGATTGGTCAAGTCTCACTGCTGAATGGTACTTTTGGTACCTCTGATGTAACAGATTGGTATAATAGCGGCACCCCAAAAAATATGGTTAATGAAGGCGGCTTGCTGGGTTACTGGAGGATGGGCGATGGCAATATGACATATCCCACAATTCCTGATGATTCTGCAAGTTCAAACGATGGTACGATGACCAATATGGCATCAGGCGATATACGATGGGTTGGTACAATTCCTGATTCTTCAGCTAATTCAAATGATGGGATACCACTAGGATTTGTCAAAGGTGACAGTAACATAATGGGTGATGCACCAGGGGTCAGTGGTGCTACAATTATTGCAGACAATGTCACTATCCATGGTTCTTCTGGAACAGGTGCAAGTATAAATGCTGATGAAAAAGGTTATACCTATGATAGTGGTTCAGGCAGAGGTGGCGTAGGTACAACATCTGGGTATGGTTCAGGTGCAGGCTATGGAGGCGCAGGAGAAGGATCAGCAGATAATGGCTTAGCTGGAGCTACCTATGGTTCATCTACTAATCCAATTGATTTAGGTTCAGGTGGCGGTAAGACTACAGGAGGAGCAGGCGGAGGAGCACTTAAATTAATAACATCAGGTACATTAACAGTAAATGGACGTTTAAGTTCTGATGGAGGAGCTGCTACTAGTCACGGAGGAGGCGGTTCAGGTGGAAGTGTATACTGCAGTATAGATACATTAGCTGGTGCCGGTATTATTAGGACGCAGGGAGGAGCTAAGAATGGAAGCGGCGGACATGGTGGAGGCGGAAGAATTAGTATTGTAGCTGCAGACGATACTCCAGGAACATTTTCAGGAACAGTTACTAGTTATGATGGAAGCGGTGCAACAACTGCACGTGATGGAACTACATCTTTAACTCAGAATCGGCCTGAAGTAGTTACACTCTCTTTACCAGCAAATACTGCCACAGATCAGGCTCTAAAGACTGTATTTCAGTTCTCTTCTACAGATGATGATAGTGATAATTTAAAATATAAGATTGAGCTCGCAGCAAACTCTACATTTACAACAGGACTACAGACATTTGATCAGACATTATCTCAGACTGGATGGGAAGATCAAGATGCTGATTCTTCAACAACATATGCATCAGGTACTACAGCAACTTATACAGTACAGACTGCTCTAACAGAAGAAACCACCTATTACTATAGAGTCTATGCAATAGATCCTTCAGGAAGTAACTTATGGTCAGCTGCATCATCTACATATTCATTTACTACATTTGATAAAGATGGAACTACCTTATACTGGCAAGGTGATACATCTACTGCATGGGCAACAGGTTCAAACTGGTCAAAAGGAAGTGCACCTAGTTCAGGAGATACTGTAATTATAGATGCTAATGTACCTAATCAACCTGTTTTAGATGTATCCAGTGCATCAGTGACGGTTTCAGCATTAACAATAGGTTCAAATGCTACATCAACTTTGACTATTTCAAATGGCGATGCAACACATAAACTCATTGTAACAAATAATTTAACAATTGGTGCAAATGGTACGCTAACTCATACTGCTAATGCAACCGCTGAGACACACCGTATATATCTGGATGTGGGAGGGGATCTTGAAATCGTCTCAGGCGGTACGATAAATGTGGATAAGAAAGGATATAGATACGAAGCAGGGCCTGGAGCAGCTGGCTCTTCTGAGGCTGGTGTTGGAGGAACATATGGTGGAATAGGAGGTAAGAAATCAGATGGTACTGGTACATTAACTCTTACCACCTATGGCTCTATTACAGCCCCTGTAAATATAGGTAGCGGAGGATATACTGCTGGTTCTAACTATGCATATGGCGGAGGAGCAGTTATATTAGATGTTACAGGCGTAACTACAATCAATGGCACAATATCAGCAGTTGGAGATGGTCAGTATACAATGAATTATACTGCAGGTGGCTCAGGAGGTTCAATATATATTACTACAGCTACTATCAGTGGTTCAGGTACAGTAAGGGCTAATGGAGGCGATCCAGACCATGAAGAAGCAGGAGGAGGCGGTGGAGGAAGAGTTTCATGTATCTTAACCTCAGGAAATACTTTTGGCAGCATTACATTTGAAGCTCACGGAGAAGAAGGTAGCTCTGGTACTAGTACTAGAAGTGCTGCAGGTACAGTATATAAAGAGCAGGCAAATGATGCGGCAGGCAGAGGAGAATTAATAGTAGATAATAATAATATAGATGCACCTAATGCCACTACCCTTATTCCAACAGCTCTATTTACTGACAGTGTATTAACAATAGGTGATATTACTATAACTAATGATGCTAAATTAGAAATCCCAGCAACCTATACTTTAACTGCTACAGGAGATATTATAATAGGTACATCTGCATCAGCCACTGATACTGCTCAACTTATAGGGGCAGGGGCTGTTTCTTCTACGACAGCTAGAGGAGGAGATGATTCATTGAGCTTTGATGGTTCAACTCCATCAGGTCCAAATAGAGTTTCTATAAATGCCTCAGAGTTAAAAATGTCTACAGGTGCAAGGAGTGTTTCATTATGGCTTAAGACCCCAGCATCATGGAGTACCAGCCAAGGTATTTTTTGTCAGTCAGGTGCATCAGGAGGAGTTGCTGGTTATGGTGCTAGATTAAGTAGTAATGGTACTGAGATTAGTTATGAAGTATATGGTCCTTCAAATGGCAGGCAATATTCAGCTTTTAGCGGATTTCCAATAAATGAATGGTTTCATCTGGTTTTGGTATTTGATGGTGTAAATAATGTCAGAAAGGCATATGCCAATAGTGCAGAACTAGATAGCACTGCTATTTCAGATCCTGGTGATGTAGCAGGTGGGAATGATTTTTATATAGGTTCGCTGAATACTGTTGACTGGCCTAGTGAATGTAGTTTTGATGATGTACGTGTTTATAATGATGTTTTAAGTGTAGCAGAGATACAGAATTTATATGGAGGTACTTCTGTAACTGATGGATTAATAGGCCACTGGGATATGGAAGAGGGATCTGGCACTACTTTAGATGATCTTACTGCAAATGATAATGATGGTACATTAACTGGTGGTTCATGGGTTGGCTCAGGCGCTACATTAAATGTTGGTAGTGGTGTTACAATCAATGCTGATGATGTTACTATACATGGTGTATCTGGGACAGGTGGAAGTATAAATGCTGATGGAAAAGGTTTTGTTGTTGCTACAGGTACAGGTAGAGGTTGGTCTAGTGGTACATCTGGTTATGGTTCAGGTGCAGGTCATGGTGGCGCAGGTCAAGTTTCAACAGATGGCAGTCCAGCTGGCGCTACATATGGTTCATCCACTGAACCAATTACTTTAGGTTCAGGTGGAGGTAAATCAACAGGTGGTGCTGGAGGCGGTGCAATAAAATTAGTAACAGAAGGCACATTAACAGTAAGTGGCCGTTTAAGTGCTGATGGTGATGCTGCAACTGTTGATGGTGG
>CAZMID010000026.1:0-15741 GCA_964566255.1 uncultured Planctomycetia bacterium
AACTGGGGACGCACGGATTTTCAGTCCGTCGCTCTACCTGCTGAGCTACCTCGGCATTCGCAAATTTAATTTATTCTATCAAATAACGTGCCTATGTCAATAAAAATCAAGGATACTTTACCAGCTTTCCTTCTCTATCAAAAATAAAGGCCTCTATATTCTTGAAAGATTGTATAAATTCTAAGCCTTTTTCTGGTCCCATTACAAAGACTGCCGTAGAAAGAAAATCTGCTTTTTTTGCGGAATCACACACAATAGTAACACTTGTTACTCCTTCAGAAGGTTTTCCAGTATGAGGATCTACTATATGAGAGAATCTCTTACCATTCACAATAAAAAATCTTTCATAGTCTCCTGATGTAGATATAGCTTTATTATTTAATTTCAATGTATGTATGATATCCTTCTTACTTCTTGGATGCCTTATTCCTATTTGCCAACTTTCTTTATCTAGAGGCTTACCCATAGCAAATATATTGCCTCCGATATTCACTAATGCATCTTCAATGCCATAAGTAGATAAAATTCCCTTTGCCCTATCTACTGCATAGCCTTTTGCTATAGCACCTAAATCTATCTTTGTATCCCTATCTAAAAAATGTATAGATAAATTACTTTTATCCAATACGATATTTTTATAACCTACATGCTTTAAAGCTGATTTTATAGTTTTATTACTTGGCATTGAATTATTTCTACGTACATCTATCCAGATATCAATAGCTGGAGACACTGTTATATCAAAATTCCCTTCTGAAAGCTCACTATAATAAAGTGATTTCTTTATAAGTTCAAAAACTTCTGAATTTATAGTTAATGACTTTATCCCTGCAAGTCTATTTATTTTTGAGACTTCACTTTCTTCATCATATCTATTAAAGAGTTTTTCTATACGTTCTATTTCTTTAAAAGAATTCTCTATTGCATTTAATGCAATTTTCCTATTAGAACTAATACAAGATATTTCTGTAAATGTATCCATCAGGACTTTGGACTCTTTAAACAATAAAGGCTTACTGCATCCTGATAAAAACAAAAATATAAAAAACCAAATAAATACATTCTCAGTCTTATTCATAAATAAAAAACCCGCATCCTTCCATATATACGAAAAAATGCGGGTAATTATACCATTTTATAGTTTAAAATAAAAATACAGCTGTTGCTATTACCGTAGACCAATTACCACTAGGATCTATTATTGTAGATTGAGTAGTGTTCCCTGTCTTAACTATCTTATCACTCATCCTGTATTCTTTTTTAATCTCATCCCAGTTTTTAGAATCGTCAAAATCTGCAAAACCTAAGGTAGATGCTAGCATTTTAGCTGCTATCTCTTCTGCATAGTCTCCTGCCACTTCATCTGTCTGTCCATATGCATGGTGTTCGCTTAAATATCCATACATACCTTCCCCTGCAGGTATAGCTGTTCCTACAGAAGCTGCTATTAATCTCCTTGATTCATTGGAACTACACCGTGCCATAACACAAAATGCTATCATGCCAGGGACAATCTCCTTTATGCCTTCATTTCGTGAGATTATTTTACATCCAGGAGGTAATATACTTGAGACGTGAACAAGGTTACATTTTTCAATGCCTGCTTCTCTTAACGCTAATTCGTAAGACTGTAGTTCTTCTTTATGAGTACCTACACCTTTTGTAAAAAACAACTTTGTAGGTACCATCTTAATCGGTGATGGCTGTGTTATAGGAGAGGTTTCTTGCTGTTGTGTGGGTGCCTGCTGTCCGTTATTCATATCTTTACGAGATTGGCTCTATTTCAGTGTTTGATGTTAAAGGCGTAATACCCTCTTCCACTATAATATCTACCCAACTTGCTATATAATTATTCTCCTCATCAGTATAATAACCAATCTCTGCCTCTTCTCCTTCTTCAATGTCGGAAAGGGTAATATCTTCTATACCCCTCCAGAGAATTGTCTCTCCATCTACTACAGAAAAAGTGATTTCCATCTTACCTTCTGGTTTTACAGTTATAATACCCGCACCTGCATCCAAAGAAATCACTTCACCAGTAATTACACCTTCACCTAATTCTGCTGGAAGCACAACATCTTCTTCAGAAACAATCAATTCTTCTTTAGCTTCCTCCCCAGAAACCGACATTACTAGAAACAATGTAAAGAAAAACGTTATAAATAAAAATATGTATCTTTTTTTCATAACAAAACTTCCTCCTTTCAGATTGCAAATCTTAGAAAAATTATATCACAAAATATATTTTTTGCAAATTAAATCGCAAGAGAGGTTACAAATATATATTCTAAAGAGCTAGAGCCGGTATTTTTTATGTCATGGAGTGTTTTTGGAGGGATATATAATACTATATTATTTTCTATATTAAATATGCTATCTTTATCTATTATTGCTTTGCCTTTCCCTTTTAAGACAATTATTACCTCTTCCTTATCATTTGTTGTGTGCTCTCCTACATTTTCACCTGGCTTTAATACAACATGACCTGATTTAATACCGGAACTACCTAGTTCTCTACTTATTAGACGTTGGTATTTTTCAGTGGAGGTTAATTTTATTAGTTTTGGCTTGTAAGAATCACTCATCCTAATATTGTAATTCCAATCAATCTAAATATCAAGGGGATTTTGGTTAGAGATAGGGAGTAAATAACCAATAAGCGAAGTATAGTCGAATATGATATCTATTAACAGGCATTGTATGTACTTAAAAACTAAGATTAAAGTGATTTTTGAGCTTCTTTAGGTATTGTAGTAGTAATTTTTGTATCTCGATATATCCCATATGCTTCAGCAAAATTTGCCACACCACCTACTGCCTTAACATTTCTTTCCTTTCCTCTATCTGTTCCTAAAACATCTAAAAAGCCACATGCAATTAAAAATGGCATAATCTCATTTTCTCTGTCTGTGATCTCACTTCTTTCTATAAAATTAGCAAGTGCCATATCTTCTTTAGATGCTTCATAAAAGAACCCATGTAATCTAATCACTTCTATAAGAATATCTCTATTACTCAATCCTTTCGCTAACCTATCATCTCCTTTAACAATATTAACTGATTCATCTTCATGTTTTGGATAAAGGTTAAATTCTTCATCTGTATGAGCTGTATGTATTGTTAATTTACCTATATCATGGAGTTCGATAAAGGCTTCAAAAAATTGACGATTCTCTGGAGCAGCTAAAATTGCCCTATATTCCGAGGGGATACTCATATTATTTTCTGCAGTATTTAGAATATCTAACATTGTTTGGAGATGGTCTATCAACAGTGGGCCTTCCTGATGACTCTCTAATGGTAGGTTTGGAATATCAAAATGCCCATGGTACTCTTGAGGTAAATGTACCCTAATTAAATCAGTAATAGCAGCTCCGGCTAATGCAGTTTCTAAGGCTTGCCAAGGTGTTAAAAGCTCCTTTCGCAAGCTATCTCCATTAAAAGAATCTTCTGCTCCCAATCTAAGACGCTTGGGAGGACTAATTGCGCTTAACGTTCGATCCCGATAATTTACCAATACAATATCTTCTATATCGCAACTTATCTCATCTTCAATCTTATTATGCACATCAACCCATGTTTTCAATCCAATAAGTTCTTCATAAGTCAATGCATCCAGTGTCGTTGTGTTTATATGTGTCAAAGTAACAAACGCTGCTGGTTTTTGCCCAGACCGCAACAGTATCTTCCGTTTTAAATTAAATCCAGCATCTGCAAATGCATTTTGTAATTGATAAAAACCCTCTCCTCCTTGCACTAGTTCTCCTTTTAATACCAAACTACCATCACCTCTAATACCCCACAACACATTGCTGAATTTAATATGATATCTATTGGCTTGTGCAACAGCTGTTAATACTCCATTAAAATCTATGGCTGAAAAATCATCTTCATTAAGAAGCCTTGGCCGTGACCGCATTGCTACACCTACTGTTATATGAGAACGTGCTACATTTAATCGTACCTTGCCATTAGTAATTTCACTTATCTCCCCATCCCATTTTTCTATTGCCTTTCCTGCATCTCCACCTAATGGGTATCCACCTACAAATGCCATTCCATAATTTACTCCTGCATCCCTTTGACTAAGATCTTCCACAGCGTTCTCAATAAATCCTATTTCCTCCATCAATTGTAATTTAGCAGCGTCTCTCCCTTTCTCATCTCTATAATTCCGCAAAGTTTCAAAGTCTCTAGCAGATAAAAAAGCTGGAAGATCGACTTCTGTTACAGCTTTCCCTTCTCTTAGAAATCTTACAATGAACCTTATCGTTTCTATAACTTGTGTATCTTCTAATAAAGGCTGCAGAAGATCTTCAGTGAAATAGACCTTGCGTTCGGGATCGTTCTCTTCAGAATCAATAAATGCGTCTTTCAATTGAATATATGGCCCTGTTTCATCTCTTTCAGAACCCAAAAGCTCATCCATATCTTCTATGTATCGTCCCCACACCTCACCACCGCCTGTACCTAAAATCTGGGCTTTTTCTAAGTCAGCTCTGAACCTTTCTTCTGTTATTCCAGCTTTCTTTTCATCCATCGCTCTCTTCCCCTCTTGAACCAAACTATATTCTTCTTTGCTCATCACGTATACATAAAGAGATCTTCTTTCTTTATTTTTGGTATCGTCGGAAGGAGATTTAAAAGCTCCTTCATCCCCTATTCTTACAATCTTTCCCTGCAACGTCCATCCTTCCGAGAAACCTAGTTCTTGTAGAATCTCTTGTTTAATTGTAACTCCATATCCTTCCCCTGAAGCAACATGTCCTCCTAAGATAGACAATCTAAGCGGCTGTGCCTTATTATGAGCACGTCTATCAATAACAACTTCCCCGTTAGGCGTAAGCACAAAGGCATTGGCTGTCCTATGCATCAAGCCTCTTTCATGTGCTAAATCTGATACTTTTTTCTTACGAAGGGTTTTGCCTATAACCTTTTCGTCGCCATCCTCATTAATTCCAATAATATCTATAAACTCTAGCGTATTGTCAACTTCATCGGCAAACGAAAGAGCTCCTTTCTTGCTCACATAAACCAAATCTTTCTCTTCTGCTAAATACCTTGGCATTTCAGCTATTATGACTTGTTGCCCTTTAATCTCTTTGGCAATATAAACAACTCTGTGCATCTCTGTTCGCAGACGACCATAATTTCCAAGACTAGGTCTTAGGCTTCTGGACAAATCACTAGAAAATGCATAATCTGAATTTAAGAATAGCAGCATTGGCAGAATAATACAAATGATTGTTAATAGTTTGTTAATTTTCATCATAATACACCAAAAAAATAGCTTTACCTTTCTAAGATATGCACATTTGGTACATATATAGTAAAGTATATCACAAATATAGCTATAATTCAAGCTAGATTAAATAATTATTTGGCGGGGACGACGGGAGTCATTCCCACTCTTTTTAATATATTCTACTTATCGTCGGGAAACTTGTCAATCTTTATTTCCATTTTGAAAGAACGTAACAGAAACGTAACAAACTACCTATCTAACCGCTCTAATTTCTTAATCTTCTTATTGGCCTCTGGTTTGAATATATGGGCATAGCCTTCTGTGGTCCTTAATTCAGTATGTCTCATTTGATCCATTATTTCCCTAGTATTTAACCCTGCGTTAAATAAGAGACTGCAGTGTGTATGTCTCAGTTCATGCAATGTGCTTATACCAGTGATATTAGCCTTCTTTAATATTTCTTTTAGTCTCCTTATGATCTTTCTTGTCCTAATACTAAAAGGAGATCCATCTTCTGTAGTAAAGACATATTCACCTTTACTTTTCTTTTTAAGGCCTTCTAATATGCTTATAAGGCCGTCATGCACACTGATGTAGTCTGGTTTTTTCTTACATTTGGGTTGCATAATCCATAACACCTTATTCTCAAAGTCAATATCCTGCCATTTTAATTTAATAAGCTCGGTAAATCTAAGACCTGTATGTATAAATGTATAATAAATCGGGTAGTAATAAGGATATATCCTTTTGGCAATCTTCATAAACTTCTGATATTCTTCAGGAGAAAGGGCACCTTTCTTCTTCGCATCATTCACTTCTACCTTTTTACAGCCTTTGGCCGGATTATCCTTCATTAGATTATGACTTATCGCGAAACTAAACTGTGTATAGAGATTTTTTAAATGATTATTACAAGTATTAGCCCTGTTTCCCTTGAATTCTCTTAGATATGTAACATATTTATCTACTACAGCAGTTGTTATTTCAGATAAAAGATTTATTCCTGTAAAATTCAAGAATCCTGTAAATACATTTATAGCACTCTTATGAGATTTAAAGGTCTCATAAGGGTATCGTGCCTTATAATGCTTTAGAAATTCATCAGCAAAATGTGAATAGGGTATATCGCTAACAGCTTTCTCGCCTGTGCGCAGGGTCTGATATTCAGTAATACGGGTTAAAAGCTTCTTCCTGGCTAATTCTTTATCAGCAGTTTTAGCGCTTTCCTGCCTACGTTTACCTTTAGCGTCGTAATACCACATCCACCAGACAGAGCTATCTTTCCTTATATATAGATCACCAAACTTTTTCGCTGTCATTGCCCCTGCCATTTTCTCTTATTACCTTGTCTACTTCCCCCAACACAAACCTTGGCTTGCCATTAAATTTATAATGAGGTATTTTTGCCTTACTTACATAATAGTAAATTGTCCCTGCCGGCAATCCTATAAACTCTGCAATCTCCTTTACCCCTACATATTTTTTCACCCTCGACCTCCTTAATACTCTTTTGAGTATTTACTCATTAGTAGTTAAAAAAATATTATTTTTTATCTCCTCTCAGGAATTGCCGGATCCACTCGGTAATCTTTTCTGCTATTGTTTTACCTTCAAGTGAAACCTTAGCCTTAAATTCCCGATGTTCCTTCTCTTCGATGTCAAAGTTTATTCGCTTTTTCACTCTACTATGAGTATATCATCATTTGAGTAAATGTCAAGTATTTTTTACCTTGCGACAAGTAATGGTAGCTTAACCTCTGAAAGTGAAGGAGCGTCTATTTCTACTTCCTCCTGTTGCTCCCATTTAATTGAAAATATCTCCGAAAGATAAAACACACTGAATTCTTGAAAGAGTCGAGCAGCTTTGAGGGATAAATCAAATAATGTATTCATTAATTGTTTTTGATCTCCAACAAAACCAAATTTTTGCATTTCTGAAAAAATTACTTTTAGAATTATAGCATTTGAAAATGAGAAAATCTCATTCGCTGAATTGTCAGAAGAAAGCCATACTTCAAAATCGTCAAAATCTTTCGTGGCTTTATTGATTAATTCATCTACATCATCCCAGTATTCATAATGAAAGCCAAATTTATTTCTGATAAAAGAAAAAATATCTTCACTTTTTTTATCTGAAAAGAAATCTTTAATATCATCTAATTTTTGCTTTAAATCAGAGGAAAATGAACTATATTCATCTAGTATCTTATTTCTATTTAGAAAGAACCACATTTCATGGATCTTACTTGTCAATGTCTTTAAAAAGAAAAATGCTATTGTGGTATTTGCTGAAAGATAAGGATCTTTTTCTGGTTTTTCATTACTAGTATAGACAAGGCATTTTTGAAGTAAATTTAGGTCTCTCACTATGCAAGTAAACATAATGTATCTTTTTTGCGCCTTCTTGTCTAATTTAGATATCTCGCTCTGTGGGAATACGAGTTTTGTTAATCTTATTTTTTTCATATTTCTATTATGACTAATATCTGATGTTAACGCACTAATCTAATGGGGCGATTTGTTCAAAAAAACTTTTTACAATGTTTTTCTCGCAAAGTCCACTCCATTTATTCATAATCTTCACATTTCCTGGATTTGTCATACTAGCTAAAAAAGTCTTTTTTAGCTCAGCTTCCTTGTCGCTAAGCCCATACGCGGTACCATAAATATCAAACTCGCCTATTCCTTGTCCATGAAATCCAAGTGCTTTTAAATTTTGATCATGATATCTGAAACCAAGAAAATATACTCTTTCGGCGCATCGTAAATCATTAAAATATTCTTTAGTTTTTTGTTCCTCAATAATCTCATTATATGTCTTGATTCTTTTCGCAACTCTATTAAATTGTTCTACAATACCTTTTCTTGCCTGTTGTGATAATACACCTCTTCCTTTTTCAAAATCTCTTCTATCCATACCGCATTCCCCAACTTCTTCCATCAGTCGGAAAAAAACTCTTACTTCCCAAGGAGTATAAATGGCTGTTTCCATCATAATATCATTTGAAGTTTTGCTCGTAGAGTTTTCTAGAAAATTTGTTTCCCAATAAAATTTTCCTAGTTTACCATATACATGTTTTATTTTTATATACTTAAAAACTTCTGCAGCATCTCTTTCTTCTACTCCAAAAAATGACTTAATAGACGTTATAAGATAATGCTCTAATGAGCGTTCATAATTAAACGTAATAATTGTTAATTTATTTTCCTTTAGCTGTTCGAGTCTCTCTACTCCGTCTATAATTTTGTGCCACAAATATTGATACCATCCAAAATTTGGGAAATCTATTTTTAGTTTATTTGGGAAGCTAGAAGGTCGATACAACCACCCATCCTTATCTTCATATTTTGACAAACAAAAAATAACACACAGCTTTCCCAGTAATTGATACTGTGACCTCTGTGCTAAAAATGTATCAATAGATGGTACTTGTGCTTTGTGTAAATCTTCTGCAAACTGCTCAATATATTCCGAAGTATAATTAGAATTGTCTTCCTTTTTGATTTTAGAAAGTCCTAGAAACCTCGCAAGCAAAACAGAATTTTTTTCTGAATAAGGATATGAATTAAATGCATTTTTCTTTATCCTAAAGCCTTTTGAGCTTTCAAAAACAAGACGATAAACTTCCTCTATTAAACCCTGCCCCAATGGAAAACCTAAATGACGACTTGCTCCTGCCCCTAAAACTAAAACTGTATTTTTTCTAATCATCCAGGACCTTCTCCTTAAACACCAGTAAGACAGTACACATCTAGCTATAATCTGTAATTACTGTGTTGTTACCTTTTATCTTCTTCTTTTCTCAAAAATCTTGGTTTCTGTACTTTTATTTATTTGTATCCAACAAGATATCCATGCCTGCCTGAACACGATGTGCTAAATGAATTTTTGTGTGCTCGCAAGGTTGGGTCATTTTTTGATTTTGTAAATTTCTTCATGCACATTCCGCACTGAAAAACATACTTCATCCCAAAGGAGCTACTCAAACGTCTTGGAACTCGTGAACTAGCTGACTTTCTCGGCGAAAAAGAGTTAAGATTTCCATATGATGAAAATTCGGTCTTTCGTGCCGTTGGTTGCGCATGAATTGTTCCTGATGCGGAAAATTCAATCCTATATCTTGGTCGGAATGTTTTTGTTGTTACTTTAATACTCTCTATCCGATCAACGCGGTAACTTCGAGGATTATCAGTTTGTATTTTTACAGCGTGCAAAATTAAATTTCCATCCTTTGTTCGGCGTAACGAATAAGGTTCGATGATTCTTATTGAACTATCATACCCTAACTCAACACATAAATGATTAACTGCAGCAAAACGTATCGATTCAAGTGGAATGCCAGTACCCAATTGCCATGTAGTGGGTGGCGGTGTCCATGTTAAGTCTTCTCCTTCGTCAGCACCGATTGAAGATAACTTAGTTGGCTCTACAATACCTTCTAACCAATTGAAAATGTTTGGAATTTCATCCCAAAACTGCTCGAACGACGGCAATGCCTGCAGTTGATGACCAAGCATGTTTTCCCACTCACTGATTAACTCACCTTTTGTAGACGCGCTCTGGATAGAATCCAGTGTTGGCACAGAAACGCCTTTCAGTTCACACTTCTTTTTTAGCACAGCCTTGATCAAATTTGGCTCCGATTGAAGATCGCGCCGTCTAAAGAGAATAACTATGTCATATAAATCGCGTGGTCGGCCACGTTCACCCATGGCGCGCAACTTTTCTGCAAAAACCTCTTCAAATGCATAACACCTCACCTGAGCCGGTACAGGTAAAGAATCGCTATATGGATGAAGTATATCGCACAATACGGTTGGCCGAGCCATTTTTTCTAAACCACTGATATCTAATTTAATTCTAGCTGGTGACGGAGCATTACGAGGACCTCGATAATAAATACTTCCTTCGGTATAAAGATATTCATCTGTATATTTGAACACCGGTGACTTTATGGAAAAATCAATACCAGATTCATCATGCACTCGTTCAAGAACACGTTTAATAAGAGGTTCTATATCTTCAGGTTTGTAAAATCCCTTCGGCATAACCGTAAAATCCAGATCTTCAGAAAATCGCCACGTATCAACATAGCATTTTTTTAATGACGTTCCACCTTTAAAAGCCCAGTAGGGATTAAGTTCGGGTTCTGTTCCAATGCCCCACAAAACCCAGCCAATAACGTAATCTTTTTCAATTACATCTTCACGCAATCCCCATTCAGTGACAAGATTTTTTATTTCTTGATGAGTTATCATTTTTCAATCTCGGCATTTACTCGTAAATTCCATCTGCGATGAAAAGTTCCTTTATTCTTTATGGTAGGATCAAATACAGAATAGCCAGCACTAATATTTTTATGACATTCTTTGATAATTTCTGTTCTCTGGATATCCAAAATTTCCAATATATATCCTAGGCGCTTATAAATAGTCCTATTTCCATTTTCTTTTATATATTCAAGTAACTTTACTTCATCGCTATACTCAGAGATAAAATAACTTCTAACAATTTCGGTAACATGACGAATACCACCTCCAGTAGATGGATCATCCAAAATATCAACAAGTGTCTGTGTTAGATCGGAAATCTGTATTTTTATATTTTCAATCCATTCTCCTTTTATATGCCTTGTACGCTTTTCACCTATGAATTTTAAAACAAAGCTTGTACCCTGAATATTAATATTCTTACTTCTGAATGTTCTAAATGTGAAAACATAAACACTATTGAAAATCTGTTCTGTAAGACCCCAGTATTCAGCAGCACTCCATCCGCCAATATAACAAGGTGAAAAAACTCGATTAGCTACTATCCACGGGTTTTCTTTGTATTCCTGCGGGTTCACAGTCCCAAGTGGCACAGAAATATAAAGACCCCGTTTTACCCTAGAAAGCCATCCTCTACGTGCAAAATATGCCAGATATAAGCGCGTATCTTTTACAGGCAGTTCCATCATTTTAGAGGCATCTTTAATAGAAAAAATTCTCTTTTCAAAGCGATTAAGAGAATCTAAGAGCTTCCTGTTTTTTTCGTTAATCCCTGATTTCTTTCTCATTAGTTCATCCTATCTGCTGAATTATAAACTACATCAATAATATGATATATATAGTGTATCATATCATATGCTTTTGTCAAGTACTTTTTACGATATGATATATTGTATATGCCAAACATTAAATTAAGTGCATAATTATGCATACATAATATACCATTATTAATGGCTTTAATTGGATCATAAGGCACAGTTATCAAAACTTATTAGCCCAACGAGGTTCGGATATTTTAATTTTTACAGTATTGTTGTCCCTATTTCTCTTAATCTTCACAATCCAGGCCTTATGTAACCATGCTTTACAAGCCTTCTTTAATGAGTAAATGGGTAAAATACCTTGAAATATAGCTATTTTATGATATACTTTACATTGAGTATATATTTAAGCCATAATAAGGGCCTATAGGGTAAGGCCGTTTTTTTACTCACATTATGATTAAGTTTAAAAAAGCTTACAGCATTAAAATTGTATCAATACTTGTCTCTGTGATATTTCTATTTACTAGTACCACATATGGCCTAGAACTATCTAAAAAATCCCACCTGAGGAAAAACCTTGATTTTAGTAAACCAGACGCCGTCTCTACTAGATATCTCTGTGTATTATTAGCAGCTAGTCTCGTAGAAAGTAGTGGTAAGATTTCTTCATCTCTTTTAGAAAATGCAAAGTCTCGAGGGATTCAAATAGAAAACGATAAAGAGGGCAACGTCTGGATATATCACGAGCAAGATAACATATACATAGCAACGTATAAAGATGGGCAGTTTGGACCAAAAAGCAAAGAACAATTTAATAATAGGAATAATGCAGAAGAAGAAAGCCTGCCTCCAAGAACCGATTGGGCAAAGGTTCTGACAAAAATCTCTTTAAAGTATTTGTTTAATAAAACAAAAACCTCATTAAGTAATGTTTTCTTTGTAATAATAATCCCTGTTTGTGCAGTAATTTTTGAAGCAGGGCATTATTTAGTCAATCCATTTCACACTAAACGGAAGACTCTAAAGAATTTTATATTGGTTGTTAGTCTTTTATCTATGCTATTAATCACTAGCGATACGCCTAATAGGCTTTCCATTGTCTCTCTATTAAGAGATACAAGCGAAAAACCTCAAGATGTATCATTAGTGAAAGATATAGATGAAAAATCCAAGATACCATATTTAGGGAAGGACTATTTTGTTTTTGGAAGTACTGTTTTTTCACCAGACGGGAAAAAGCTTGGTTTTTATTCATATCAATATCCTTTTAGAATTATAGATATAGAAACTAGGGAGACCTTAGGCCATGGTAATTGGTCTATGGCTCCCAAGGGAAAAATATATGTTTACGATCTTACGGGTAAAGCTATTAAATTAGAAATAGATATGGATTATATTTATCGTGACGACGAAACTGGACTTATACATGTAAGAACTGACGATGGAAAAATAGTTGAAGCAGATTATATCATTGGAAATCCTAGTAGCAAGGAAAGTTATATTACAGCTATGAATGGCAAAAAAAGAGCTTTGCTTAAACCTGCATGTTTGGCATTTACAAGACTTCACGATGATTTTATAGTGCATGCAATATTGGATACAGAATCTCTTTCTCATTATTTCTTTAAACAGCCGACATCAATGAAATTACATAAAGAACTTAAACATGCTATAGATACTTTTAACCCTTCAGATGTAAGCGGGAAAATATTAAAAATAGAACTGACAAGAAGGTTAATAGGCATCGAGATAGAATTAGGATTAATCCCAGACATAAAGATAGAAAAATCAGAAATATTAGAGGCTTATTATAAGCTTGAAAATACATCCTTAGAAAAATTAAATAATTTGGAGGATTCTTCTGTCCAAGGAATAATTTGGAATACCATCGCTAATATTCATCCACAGTGTAAATTGTACTATGAAGCTACTAAAAGATTAGGCTTTGATGAAAATATAGAGATACTTCAGGAATCTTTGAAAAACTTAAAAGAAGGATTTGAGGAAATAGGAAACTTACGTTATAGGTATAGGGAAATCCTGGGAATTAGTAATGAGTTTAATCAAACCCTAAAGAAGTTACTTAGTAATTTTCTATTGTTCAATTCGTTATCTACTCCTAAAGAAATTCTATCCTATATGAAAGATATGTTTAAAGAAGATCCTATGATAAGAATAATAGAAGGACCCTATTTGAGAGGATCAATAATAGGAGAGCCGATAAGAATGTTAGTAAATCGCGGACTTTCTGAACAGGCAGAGAAGGTTTCTTCGCTTTCGCTAGCGCATCTTGAAGCCTTGACTCTTGAAAGAGAAGGCTATGAAACATATCTTGTTATTGGAAATAATCTTGTTGGAGTAGAAAACTCTAAAGTTCCAGAATTTGAATATTTTGTTATATTTAAAGAAAAAAGCACTAATGATTGGTATGTTATGGAGACTTGTGATTTTATATCTAGAAAAGGATTAAAAATAGAGAATGGACTATATAAAATTAGCGATGTTGGAAACATTGAGGAAGAATTAGGACTTCGGGCTATATATAAGATTGATGCGAAAGAACTATCATTGCTACCAAATTCTATAAAGGCATACTTAACAGTAAAAAGCACGCCACCAGACTATAGTCTTTCATTTTACTCAGCATTTAGAGTAAATCTCGCTCGCGAAGATAGGAGTCTATCAGCTATAAAAAAAGCTATCAATTATAGAAATCTCGAATTATTCAAAGTCATTACTGAAAAATACAGAATTAATGTCGAATTTGATATAACAGATCAGAAAAGATTGGCTATAGCAAAATCTAATTTTGTCAAAACAGTTCAATTGTTGCCAGAGAAATTTGTTTCTGGATTGAAAACGTTAAAATTCAAAGAAAAAATACCCTCAAATTCCATGATAGTTACTGGGGTCGACTCCCTTGGCAATTTAATATATTCAAAAATCAAAGAAGCTGGCGGTCGAGTTACGGGAAATGGAACTATAGAACAAGCCTCTTTAGATTTAAGGGTTAGTATCCATGAATTCGGACATAATTGGGAAGATGCAACACCACAAGAAATCAAAGATATTTTTTATAATATATCTTGGTTAAAAGATGGGGCGGGGTTCAGAACAATAAAAAAGAAACTCCCTGATATCTTCGCAAGACCCTATGGAATGACTACTTATAGAGAGGATCTGGCAACTATGGTAGAGTCTTATGTAACAGAAGGGCCTTTGATAAGAAAAAGGGCTAGGATGTTAATGGAAAAAGGGGAATTCGATTTAGCTGCAAAATATCTCTTTGTAAAATATATTATATTTAAAGATTTTGACGGTACATTTTTTGAATACGAGATAGATAATAATTCTCCAGCAATAACAATCAGTGAAATAGAATTTGTGTTAGAAAATAAATATGCTTCTTCAGATATATCAAAATTCATAACAAAGATAAAAGAGATACTTGATACATTAGCTCCGTCTCCTATTGACTCTATAACACCTATAGAAACTAAGATTTTTCATGATGTTCAAGAGATGCACCAAATCTTACGAGAAAAAGCTAGTAATCTATAACCCTAGCTTTCTTATTAAAATTTCTTACCCCAATGATATTCTGATATCTTAATTTTTACAGCATTGCTATTTTTATTTCGTTTAATCTTCGCAATCCACGCCCTAGGAAACCATGCTTTTTTGCCATCATATTCGATAAGTATGGCCTTTTTGGTCTCTTTAATAAGCAAAACATCTACCCAAAGATACGTTTTAAGGTTCAGAAGGTCTATTATCCATGCTTTTGCGATAGACATGCTATAAAATCCCTTTCTTTTTCAATAATTCTTTATCTTTATCACTCATCCCTTGAAATATCCCTACTTTCTTCTTTAATCTATCTTTACTCTTATATATGGTGTCGTCATTTTGACGATACCTTTGTGCTTGAGTATGACGAGACCGTATCGTCATTTTGATGACAGGTAGAAGGACTGTTCCTAGCATTCTGTATTCTGTAGGATGGATGCCCCTTCCACTCTTAAAGGTAATAACGCCTCTTTTCTGTAAGAATTCTCTTGCTCTGGCAAGGGTACTTTGAGATATGTCCAAGTGATCTTTGATTTGCCTGTCAAAACAGAAGAAAATAGGCTTCTGGAACCTGCAATAGAGGCCACGCAGATAGATATATAAAAGCATAGGAATCCGGCCTATTTCTCTGGTTTTACAGAGATCAAAGAAGTCATTTTCTAGATATTGATAACCTTTCATAATCCTCCTAAAACGTAACAGAACGTAACAAAAATGCTCTAAAACTCAAGATTCTCAAGAAAATAAAAAACCCTACCCATCGCCGTTAGCGACGATAAGTAGGGTTTTAGTCTTAAAACCGTTCTATATTAAATTATTTGGCGGGGACGACGGGACTCGAACCCGCGACCTACAGATCGACAATCTGTCGTTCTATCCAAACTGAACTAC
>CAZMID010000027.1:0-14784 GCA_964566255.1 uncultured Planctomycetia bacterium
ATGTGATTAGAGAAGTAATATATTAAGGAGAGAGTATGGAGCACCCAAAGAGATCTCTTGTAAAGGCATTAACCTGGCGGGTAATTGCGTTCTTAGTGACTATAATAGCTATTTATATCTATACTAAAGATATTAAAGAATCTCTTGTAGTAGGGATAGCAGCGAATATTGTAAAGATCTTTTTGTATTATGTTCATGAACGAATCTGGAACAGAGTGAAGTATGGAAGAATAAAGGCACCTGACTACCAGATCTAAAAAAGGGAGGATTGTGATGAGTATATTGGAAACAAAGGAAGATTTGAAGGTATTAGTGGAGACATTAAACTTTAAACAAAAAGTTGATAGGTCCTTGGAGCTTATAAGACAGGCCTATAAGAAATACGGCAAAGGCCTCGTAGTAGCTAATAGCTTGGGAAAAGATTCTGTTGTTGTATGGGATCTTGCAAAACGTGTGAACCTGAATATAAGAGGTTTTGTAGTGACCACCAGATTTAAACCCAAGGAAACCGTTACTTTTATGGATGAAGTAGTAAAAAAGTATCCTGAGACAAAAATCTATAAGAGTGATGAGGCTATCGCAGATGAATTATATAAAACTGATCCTGACAAATGCTGCGATGTATTAAAGGTAGAACCTGTTAAGCGTGCAATAGAAGAGATGAGTGTTGATTGTTGGGTAACAGGATTACGCTGTACAGAGGGTCGTACACGCACTGATTTCAAGGAGATTGAACAGCGCGATAAAGGATTGATAAAGTTAAATCCTATTCTTATCTGGAAAGAACGTGAAGTCTGGCAATACCTTGCTCTATATGGAGTAAAGGTGAACCCTCTTTATGCTGAAGGTTATCGATCTTTAGGATGTTCTCCTTGTACTAAGATTACCAATGATGACAATGAACGTGCTGGACGTTGGATAGGTACTAGTAAGTGTGGAGGAGAATGCGGAATACACACAAGGCCATTAAAAGGACAGAAATGAAATATTTTCCAATCGCAGTAAAACTTAAAGGTGAACGCGTACTTGTTGTCGGTGCTGGCAAAGTTGCAGAGCGTAAGATAGAGACACTTTTAGCTGTAGGTGCAGAGATATATGTAGTATCTCCCAGGGCAACGCGTAGAATCAAGCATTTATCCAGTAAAGGCTATATTAAATGGGTAAAGCGTTCTGTAGAGCGTACAGATATTCGGGGCGCAAAGCTTATTGTAGCTGCTACAAATAATGCACGCGTGAATAAGTATATAAGTCAATGGAGCCATGAATTCGAGATACCAATTAATGTTGTTGATAAGCCAGTTATAAGTAATTTTATTTCTCCGGCTATTGTACAGTTTAAGAATGCAATTATTGCAGTGTATACGAATGGCAGAGATCCAGTATTATCAAGAGACTTGAAGAATTATTTAAAGGAGCGAGAAGATGATTTTGTATCTTATAGGAATAGATTATAAGAGAGTACCGTTATCTATCCGCGAATCCATATACAGAAATCGTAAAGAGATTAATGATTTTTGGCAGGATGTAGAAGAGGAGGTAGCCGTACTTTTTACCTGTAACAGGA
Source organism: uncultured Planctomycetia bacterium (assembly GCA_964566255.1). Lineage (GTDB taxonomy): Bacteria > Omnitrophota > Gorgyraeia > Gorgyraeales > Gorgyraeaceae > CAZMID01. The sequence goes on from CAZMID010000027.1 coordinate 1,565, forward strand.
TAGAAGTATACGGTATTTTTGAAGATTTATTTTCAGTGAATAGAAGCATATGTTTATTTCAGAATAGATTCCCTCAGGCTTTCGAGACAGCTTATGTAAAAGAGGGGACTAACGAGGTAATTCAACATGCCTTAGAGTTATCTTGCGGCTTAAAATCTCAAATAGTAGGAGAGAAAGAGATTCTAGAACAGTTAAAGTCATGGCTTAGACAAAGTTCATTTCCTTTGTTATTGAAAGATGTATGGTATAAAGTTTTAACCTATGCGCAGGACATTAGATTTAAGTCAGGCCTAAATGAAGTAAAAAATAATATTGCCCGAATTATTTTTAAAGACGTAAGTTTAAAAGGACAGAAAGACATTATAGTAATTGGAACAGGTAGGATCGCCCAGCTTTTAGCTGAAAATAAACCTCCCGAGGTTAATTTGCACTTTGTCTCCAGGAAGAGACATTCAAGGGCAAGGCAACTTGCTAGGTATTCAGGAGGAAAGGCAATTCTCTTAAAAGATTTGCCTAATATGCTTTTAAAGGCGGATATAGTAGTAAGCGCAACAGCCAGCCCACATTACGTATTAAAGAAAAAATACCTTTCTAGGCGAAAAAACAAACTCCTTTACCTTTATGATTTGGCTGTACCGCGTGATATTGAACCCGAAGTTGGAAATATAGAAGGCGTTATTTTAAAAAACCTTGATGATTTAGACATATTTTTTAAACAACATAATCAGCATTTGTCTTTATATACCCAGAAGGTACAGTTTTTGATAGATAAATCAGTGGAAATTCTTAAGGAGGAAGTAGATGAGTGCTTACATCAGAGTGGGTGTACGGCCCAGCCAACTTTCATTAAAACAGGTTGAGGAAATCCATCTACTTGTGCCAGAACTTAAATTTAAAGTCGCTCCTATTAAAACAAAAGGGGATAAGGATAAGTTAACCCCCCTTAGTCTGAAGGAAAATAGTGATTTTTTTACTTTTGAAATCGAACAGGCTCTATTAAATAAAAAAATAGATATTGCCATACATAGTGCCAAAGATTTAGAGGAAAATATACCTCAAGATTTAATTATCGCTTGTATGACAAAATCAATAAGTAAGTTAGATTCCCTTGTTTCTAGAGAAAATTTTACACTAGAGACGCTTCCTACTGGTTCAATAGTAGGTACAAGCAGCAGGAAGCGTAAACTCGCAATATTTAACTACCGCAAGGATTTATCAACACTAGATATACGTGGTGATATCAATGAGAGGTTATTTCAATTAGACAAAGGTTATTTTGATGCGATTATTGTTGCCCATGCAGCATTACTTAGACTTGGATATAAAAATAGAGTCAGTCAGATTATATCTTCTGATATTATCCAGCCGCATCCTTTACAGGGTAGGTTGGCAGTACAGGTACGTAAAGATAGGAAGGATCTAAGGAAGATTTTCAGGAGAATCCATGAAAAATAAAAAAGGGAAAGTTTATATAATAGGAGCTGGACCGGGTGATCCGGAATTGATCAGCGTAAAGGGATTAAAGGCGCTTAAGAAGGCAGACTGCGTGCTATATGATTTTCTATCTAGTCCAGAATTATTAAAACACACTAAAGTTACTTGTGAAAAAATCTGCGTGGGTAAAAAAGATAGATTACACTTGAAAGAGCAGAAAGGAATCAATAGACTTCTTTATGAAAAATCTCTTTTATATAAGAATGTAGTCCGCCTTAAAGGCGGAGATCCTTTTATTTTTAGCCGCGGGTATGAAGAAGCAAGATACCTTTTGCTTAAAGGCGTAAGGTTTGAGGTAATTCCCGGGATAACTTCGGCTATTGCTGCCCCAGAGAGTTTTGATATACCCTTAACTATAAAGAATGATATATCTTCAGTTGCTATTCTAACCGGAAGAAAAAAAGATTTAAATGCCGATATTGATGCACCATCATGTGCTACGCTTATTTATCTTATGGCAGTCGGTAATATTAAAAATGTGGTAAAGGCACTACGTAAAAGCAAAAGAGACGAAAATACCCCATGTGCTTTTATAGAGAGGGCCACCAGTAAAGATTCTCGTATTGTCCGTGCGACAATTAAAACAGTAGAAGAGAAGGTAAAGAGGTTTAACGTTAAGCCTCCAGCAGTACTGGTAGTAGGAGAGGTGGCAAAAAATGGACATAAATCTTGATAGTTTAATTTATCCTTTATTTGTAAAAAAAGGAACATGTCTGCGTGAAAAGATCTCATCTATGCCTGGAGTCTATAGGTTTTCTTTGGATTTCCTGCTGGAAGAGATTATTTATTTAAAGAGATTAGGCCTAAAACATTTTTTACTCTTTGGTATCCCGGATAAAAAAGATAAAAATGGCAAGAGAGCTTATGATAAAAACAATATAGTAAGAGAAGCAGTAAAATTATTGAAAAAATCTTTTCCCGAGATCACTGTTATTACTGATGTATGTTTATGTGCTTATACCCTAGCCGGACACTGCGGGATTATAAAAGATACAAGAAAAGGTATAGATAGTAAGGCCACCTTACTAGCACTTTCTCGTATAGCAGTATCTCATGCTGAAGCAGGAGCCGATTATGTAGCGCCTTCAGCCATGGCTAAAGGTGAGGTACGTGCAATAAGAAAAGCTTTAGACAAGAATGGTTTTAAGCGTACAAAGATCTTAGGATATTCAGCAAAATTCGCTTCTAATTTTTATGGCCCTTTCCGTGATATTGCTGATTCAGCCCCTAGGTTTGGAAATAGAAGAGATTATCAACTTGATTATACTAAAACCAGTCACGCTTTAACAAAAATCAAACAGGATATTAAAGATGGAGCAGACATTATTATGGTAAAGCCTGTCCTTGGATATCTGGATGTTGCCAAAGATGTGAAGACAAAATTTGATTCTCCTCTGGCTGTCTACAATGTGAGTGGAGAGTATTCTATGGTGAAAAAAGGCGTAGAGTCAGGATTTTGGAATGAACAAGACATGGTTTTTGAGATCATGAATTCTATCAAGCGCACAGGCGCTGATTTTATTATTACATATCATGCAAAAGACATCGCAAAGTGGGTGAATTAACAATGAAGAATACCATACTTTTTAGAGAAGCAGAAAAATATCTCGTTGGCGGAGTGAATAGCCCAGTGCGTTCGTTTAAATACGTTGGAGACAGCCTTTTATTGATTAAAAAAGGATATGGTTCCAAGGTCTATGATTATGATGGGAGGGAATATATTGACTATGTACTTTCATATGGTGCATTAATCTTGGGGCATGCCTATCCTTCAGTTGTAAAAGGTTTGAAGGAAGCCGTAGAAGATGGTTTGAATTTTGGCACGACGACTTCTTCAGAAATAGAATTAGCAAAATTGATCCAGAAGGCCATACCTCTTTTTGAAAAAATACGTTTTGTAAATTCTGGGACAGAAGCAGTCTTATCAAGTATTCGGCTTGCAAGGGGGTATACTAATAGAGATAAAATAATAAAGTTTAAAAATGCATATCATGGCCATGCAGATTATCTTTTGACAAATACCAAAGGTGTGCCAAAAGATTTTATGAAGCATACTATTTTTTGTGATTACGGAGATAAAGATTCAATAAAAGATATATTTAATAGGCGCGGTCAAAAAATAGCTGCTGTGATTGTTGAACCAGTAGGCGGGAATAATGGAGTAACTATCCCAAATAAGGGTTTTTTGAAATACTTAAGAAATATCACTAAAAAGTATGGAACGCTTCTGATTTTCGATGAGGTTATTACAGGATTTAGATTCAGTTTTGGTTCTTCTATAGATCTATTGGGCATAAAACCCGATCTAATCTCTTTAGGGAAGATTATAGGGGGAGGTTTACCTATAGGAGCGTATGGAGGAAAGAAAGAGATTATGGATAATCTTGCTCCATTAGGAGGAGTCTATCAGGCTTCGACATTCGGCGGTAATCCAATAGTTATGCGCTCAGGTATCCAGACACTTAAAGAGATATTTTCTATAAAGAAAAGATATAAAGTTTTAAAAGAGAATACTCGTAGATTAGCTCAGGCTATTGAAAAAGAAGCAAAACAATATGATATTGATTTGAAAGTAACTTATTTTGGGACGATGTTTAGTTTTAAGTTTAAGGAAAAAGAAGAGTTTAAGTATTTTTATAAAACTATACTTAAAAAAGGGATATATTTTGCTCCTTCAGAATATGAAGCAAATTTTTTATCCTTTTCCCATAAGAAAAAAGATATTGATAAGACTATTTGTGCAGTAAAAGAGGTGTTTGGTTGTATGACAGGGAGGGGAGCATGATAGATTATGATGCCTTGAAAAAGAGAGGGTTTCTGCGATCAAAAGATGAGGGTATTTTTACGCTGCGTACACGTATGCCCGCAGGTAATTACCGAAACAAACATCTTTCTAAACTCGCAGACATTGCCAAACGTTATGGACGAAGCTTTACCCATCTTACAGTCAGACAAGGCATAGAAATTCCTTTTATAAAATATAAAGATATTGATTCTGTTGAACGAGAGTTGAAAACATCTGGTATAAAGGCAGGGACATCTGGTCCACGCCTAAGAGCAACAACAAGTTGTCCTGGTAACAACTGGTGTAAAAGGGGACTAGTTAATACATTTTCATTGTTTGATAGAATTGAGAACGATCTCTATCTAGAATGCGGTCTTGAATTACCACATAAATTTAAAATAGTTATTTCCGGCTGTCCAAATGGATGTACGCGGCCTCAAGTATCCGAAATAGGTATACATGGTGTAGCTGGTACGACGTCTTCTAAAGAGAAGATAGGCTATATAGTATATATAGGAGGTTGTGGGGGTAAGACTCCAAGAACCGGGTTTAGGCTCAAAAGAGTCTTTACAGAAGAAGAGGTATTATCTTTAATAGAGAGGGTGGTTAAGTTCTATAAGGAGAATGCTAAGCCGAAACAACGCCTAGGCTTATTGATAGAAGAAGCCGGTAAGGGCAATTTTTTAAAGGCAATAGGGGAAGCTTATTAAGAGGTATAAGTTTTTTTAAAAAAACCCTTGACATAGGGTAGGGGGGTATGGTATACTTATAGTAGAGAGGAGAAAGCCATGAAGCGGAAAACTACCCATATAGAACAGATAGGAGCCTTAAATAGGATAGAAGGCCAGGTCAAAGGCATTCAGAAGATGATAGAAAGTGAAAGGTACTGCGTAGATATTATTACTCAGATCCACTCTATAATCGGTGCACTTTTTAGAGTAGAAAACAATATTTTTAAGAAGCACATCGATGGTTGTGTTATTAATGCCCTAAAAGGCAAATCCGAAACTGAGAAACAAAAGAAGATAGATGAGATTGTCAGGCTTATTGCAAGGTTTAGAAGAACTGGCTAAAGGAGTTGAAATGAGAATTTTAACTATTTTTACATTTTTCGTCTTTATTCTTTTAAGTAATAATGCATTTGCCGATGAGGGTATTTTTTATAAAGAATTAAATATTATAGGCGGTTATTCAGATAAAGATCAGTGGACAGGCAAGAGTAGTTCTTTAATGAATTCCGTAGGATTTGAGAATTATAAGAAGTTTTCTAATGATTATGGCGATTATATGACAGGGGATCTTCAGGCACGTTTTACCTATGATAGTCTGGAAGATTCTCAGGATGCCTGGGGCGTAGAAATACACAATGCATGGTTAGAGTATAAGCTTGGTTATGGCTATAATCTTAAAGTAGGACATTTTGACCCTGCATTTGGCCTGGAGCCAATACTTGATACCCATGGCACTATTCTTCAGACATTGGCTAATAAAAATATAGGATTTAAGAAAGACTGGGGAGTCGCATTAAAAGGCTCTTTACCCAAATTTGATTATAAGGTTGCCTTGCAGCTTGCCTCAGGTATGAGTATCCGCAGAAAAGATGGAAGCATTCTTTTAACTACAAGAATAGGTTCTCCTCTTAGAGAGAATTTTCAATATGGTGCATCTTTTCTTTATGGAGAGGTACTTAAATCAAGTGGCATGAGCACATTTCCAAAGAATAATCTAGTTTCTGATGAGGCTATTTCAAAGAAAAGGATAGGATTAGACAGTCAGTATTTTTCTGGACCTTATACTTTTAAAGGAGAAGTTGCTTACGGAGAGGATAATGATGAAGAGGTGCTTGGATATTTACTAGAGATGGATTATATTTTACCTAAATATCAAAACTATCAGGTAGAATTTCAATTCCAGTCATGGCTCAATGAAATAGATAGAAGTGACTCTGATGATTCTACGTTAAGCTTGGGACTTTCATATAAATTAGATCAAAATATTACATTTCGGACAGTATTTTCGCATGATTTTAACCTTTTTGAGGAAGCTGAAGATGATAAGATCTTATTTCAGTTCTATTATTATGGAACATAGTATCCGGAGAATAGTGACTATAGTTTTTATAGCTATATTTTTAGCCACTTTTTGCAGTTTATCATTGGCTGCAGTAGGATGTACCCTAAATGATCCAGATAGAGATGTAAAAAGGATTTTTCCTGAATCTACGGGTTATAAAACAAGCTTTATTACAATAGAAGAAATAGGCGGAGAACCTCTTAAAGAGAAAATACAAGAAGAACTCGGAGAGAAATTCGATCCTATATATGAAAGTATAGACACTCCTTATGCTTATTACGATATCCTGAAAGGTAAAAAGCTTATAGGTAGAATCCACGGCGTTAATCAAAAAGGAAAATATGGAGGTATGCAGTTAATATTAGCCACTGATTTAAAGGGTAATATAATAGAATTTTATTATCAGAAGATATCTTCTCCTGAGGCAAGAAAATTTAGGGATATTTCATTTACAAGGAAGTTTACAGGATTAAGTCTTAAGGATTTTTACAAAAAGAAGATTAATATAAAGGACCCTAGTAAAGAAAATAACGAGGATTTTCTTTTTACATTAAGAGGTATTAAGAAAAATCTTATACTTTTGGAGAAATTTAAACTGGATAAAAAAGGAGGCACAAAATGAAGACGCTAAATAGGGTATTTTTATATAGTACAATATTTTTTGTAATAGTAACGATCGTAGGTTGCTCTAAGATAGAAAACTATGGAAATCCCATATCTGAAAAAGACCCTACAAAAATATCTAACATCCTGAGTAATCCAAAAAATTACGAAGGTAAGACAGTTAAGATAGAGGGTAAAATTATTACAGAATGTCCAACAGGATGCTGGTTTGATTTGAAAGATAAAACCGGTGCTATATATGTGGATATAAATGATTCAGGTTTTGCCATACCACAAAAGACAGGGCATAAGGCAACAGCCGAAGGTAAGGTAAAAACCAAGAATGGAAAAATACAGATTATAGGTAAAGGAGTGGAAATAAAATGAAATTTTTTATTATAGCCTTTAAGAATTTGAAGAGAAAAAAGATTCGTACAATTTTAACAGTTGGCGGGGTGTCTATCGCAGTAGCAGTGCTTGTTAGTCTATTGGGGTTTGATATTGGATATCAGAAGGGCTTAAGGAATGATATTGATAAGATGGGTTATCAGCTCTTGGTTACTGCAAAGGGCTGTCCTTATGAAGCAGCTACTTTGATGCTTAAAGGTGGCGGAGGGCTTCGTTATATGAACCAGGATGTATATGATAAGATTATAAAGGATCCACGAATCGATAAGATAACCCCACAATTAGTCTCTACTGTATATCATCAGGAAAGACAATCTGGTAGCGGTGGATTTGCCATGTATATGGGTATACAAAAATCTTACCTTAAATTAAAACCATGGACAAAGTTTCAATATGGGGACTGGTTTTCAAATGAAGAAGCAGATGAGGTTATTATGGGATACGAAGCTGCTGAGATTGAGCAGCGTTCAATAGGAGATAAAATTTTTATACCAGGCATAGAAAAGATACTTACTGTAAAAGGTATCTTTGAAAGGACAGGAACCCAAGATGACGGAGTAATCTTTTTACCACTAAAGACCTCACAGATAATATTTGATCTTCCTGAAAAACTGACAGGCATCGGTATAAAGTTAAAGGAAATCACTACATTGTCAGAGTTTGAAGAAGATTTATATGAAGAGCCAGGTATTCAGATCATAAGCCTGGCGCAGGTAAAAGGGACTATTCTGAATTTAATATCTTCAGCAAAGGTAATGGCGAATTCTGTTGCTATAATTGCGATTTTTATAGCAGTTATCGGAGTTACGAATACGATTTTGATGTCTGTATTTGAACGTACGCGAGAAATAGGGGTTATGAAGGCTCTTGGCGCATCAAGCATGGATATTTTTAAGATAATATGGATAGAGACGGCTCTTATCTGTATTTTTGGAGGAATTACAGGAAATATCCTTGCTCTTTTAGGTAGCGGCATCATCGAGAATATTATAAAAAGAGTCCTTCCATATACACCCGGAGGTAAACTTGTATTTATTACACCGTCACTTTTGATTTTTTCATTCATTGCAACTATTATTATGGGAATAATTGCGGGAACGTATCCTGCTTTAAGGGCATCCTCAATGAGACCCATAGAAGCTATTCGTACAGGAGAATAAAAATGGCAAAATATCTTATAAAGGCAGAAAAGTTAACCAAATTATACAAATTCCCTGCTGAAGAGATAAAAGCAGTCAGAGATGTTAATCTAGAAATTCATCCAGGGGATTTTATTGCTTTTATGGGACCATCAGGTTCAGGAAAAACTACTCTTTTAGATACAATAGGCTGCTTAGGAAAACTATCCAGTGGAAAACTGGAGGTTTTTGGAAATAATGTTTCGTACTCTAAAGAAAAAGAGCTTGTTAAAGTAAGACGTAAAGAAATCGGTTTTGTATTTCAGGATTTTCTTTTGATACCCAGCCTTACAGCACTGGAAAACGTAGAACTTCCTTTATGTTTTTCAAGGTTACCAGAGAATAGAAATAACTCTATAGGGCTTCTTAAAAAAGTAGGCCTATCTCATCGCATTAATCATTTTCCAAGGGAATTATCCGGTGGTGAAAAACAAAGGGTAGCCATTGCACGAGCACTTACTACTTCACCAAAGCTACTTCTTGCTGATGAACCCTCCGGTAATTTAGATACAAAGAGCGCCCAAGAGATATTCAATATCTTTAAGGAGTTGAATAAGAAAGAAGGTCTGGCCATAGTAGTTGCTACTCATAATCTTAAGCTCGGCTCCCAGGCTAATAGAATAGTTTATCTTAAGGATGGCAGGATTGTTTCCAAAGAGGAAGCAAACTTATATTAAATGTATCTACCCAGAATTTTTAATACTTTATTCCTATTAATTCTAATATTTACGCTTTCCTGTACAAGTTATGCAGAAGATTATCGGGAGGCTAGGAATGGTTCTTACGTCCTTAAGGGAACTTCTGATTTGCGTTCGAATTTCTCATCTTTAGTAAAACGCTTTTCTCGTAACGGGAAAATATTCTATAAATATACTGAACAGGGAAAGGGTGATTATGATAAATATCTAAATATAACATGGGATATCGCATCAGAGATGGAGGAGAAAGAAGATTTAGTATACCTTATTTATTCCAATAGAATTATTAGAGATGAAGACAATAAGGTACTTATTAAATATGAAAAACGCTTTGATTACGATAAAGGAAAGATATATTATGCGTCAAGTGATTCTAAAGGAAACATTATTAAAAAAACCACTTTCCCTATCAAGGGATATACGACTGATGATGCTACAATGTCGTATTTCCTGAAGACATTTGTAGCTCACCGTAATGATAAAAGATATAGAAGGTTTTATCTCATATCAAACGAACCAAGCCTTTATAATATAACTATCAAGGTAATAGGTGCTGAGGTTTTAGAGTTACCCTCTGGTAAGGTAAAAGCTATAAAACTGAGGCTTATTCCTAATTTTGGTATATTGACAGGCTTGACAGGTGCTTTAATCCCGCCGACATATGTCTGGTATAGTGAAAACCCTCCTTATATATTGTTACAATATGAAGGATTGGAGGCAGGTTTAGGAACGTCTCATATCGTAGCCTATACTTCAATCTAACCTAGATACCTAATTGAGTTGCTTTTTGTGATATTTTTTGGTATAAATAAAGTTAAGAGAGAGGAGGTTATATGTCTAATCTTAAAGATCGTATGATTAGGGCAGCTAAACTGGATGTAAGTCTCTATGAAGAGGTTGAAAAAGATGTAAGTGCAATGCCTCAGGCAATGACAGTAGTAATTATATCTAGCATAGCAGCTGGAATAGGTACTATTGCTCAGGGAGGCTTTGTAGGAATTCTTGTAGGAACAATTGCAGCTCTTGTAAGCTGGTATGTTTGGGCATACCTTACTTATTTTATTGGCACTAAAATCCTTCCAGGGCCACAGACTAAAGCAGACCTTGGAGAATTGCTGCGTACTATTGGTTTTTCAAGCTCTCCCGGTGTTATTCGTATATTAGGAGTTATTCCAGGTATAGGAGGAATAGTTTTTCTGGCTGCTGCGGTTTGGATGTTAGTAGCAATGGTTATTGCAGTAAGGCAAGCTCTTGATTATGAGAATACATGGCGGGCTGTAGGTGTTTGTATGATCGGATGGGCCATTCAAATAGTAATTCTTATGGTATTATTTTCTATATTTGGTGGACTTGCGCAACTCCAGCCTGGAATCTAACCTTGTGATTAAATGAAAAGAAGACTAAAAGTTCTTTTGGCCTTTGATAGTCCTCGCTTTAAACCTCGTGGCTACGACTTCAAGCAAGAATTTAAAGATCCTGACTGGAAGACCGAAAAAGATGTATATAAGAGTCTAGTTAAAAGTAGATGTGATACTAGGCTTCTAGGGATTTGTGATGATGTAAAACTTCTCATTGAGGAAATAGAACAAAATACCCCAGATATTATATTTAATCTTACAGAGGTTTTTCGAAAAAAGGCATATCTTGATAAAAATATTGCTTGGTTCTTAGAGATGATGGATATTAAATATACTGGGGCTTCACCAAATAACTTTCTTATATGTAATGATAAGGCTCTGTGTAAAAAGATATTGAGTTTTCATAAGATAAACGTACCTAAATTTTTTGTATTATATAGAAAAGATAAAATTCGCTTGCCAAAAGGTTTTAAAACTCCTCTTATTGTAAAACCTTTATGTGAAGAAGCTTCTTGCGGCATATCTAAAGAGTCCATAGTATATACTGAAAAGTCTTTAGCTAAAAGAATAAGATTTATTCATGAAAATATGAATATGGATGCAATTATCGAAGAATATATAGATGGACGCGAGTTTTACGTAAGTGTATTAGGAGGTAAAAAAATTAAAGTTTTACCACCCATTGAAATGAAATTCTCCAAAGTCCCCAAAGAAAATACACACATTGCTAGCTATAGAGCAAAATGGCACAATAATTATCGTAAAAAGTGGGGTATAAAAAATGTCCTTCCCGGAAGATTGCCAAAGGGTGTAGAGAAAAATATAAAAGATACTTGTAAAAAGGCATACAAGGCATTAAATATTGAATGTTACGCCAGGTTTGATATAAGAGTAACTCCTGAAGGAGCAGTTTATATTTTAGAGGCCAATGCTAATCCGTGTTTGGCAAGATATGAAGATTTTGGTCAAGCCGCTGAAAAAGCAGGCATTTCATATAAAGATCTTATCCAAGAGATAATATTACTTGGTTTTAAAAGGAGAGAGGTTTGAGTAAAGATTCAATGTATCTATATGGTAAAAATTCAGTTCTGGAACGTTTGAAGGCCAATCCTAAAAGTATAAAAAGGATATTCTTAGAGGAAGGCTTTGATACTCAGGATATACTTAGGATAATAGAGTCTAAAAAAATACCTGTAAAACGTGTTAGTGAAAAAGAGCTTAAAAGAATCAAAAGGGCTGATAGACTTCAGGGTATAGTTGCAGAAGTAGATAGCTTCAGGTATACTGGATTTGAAGAATTGTTACATAAAGGACGTAATAATAACTTATCTTTTATATTTTTAGATAGTATAAATGACCCTCATAATCTAGGTGCTATTATAAGGGTTTTGGCATGTCTTGGTGGATTTAATGTTGTTATAGCAAGACATTCCTCTTGCGAAGTAAATGATACTGTAATGCACGTTTCATCGGGTGGAGAGAATTTTGTTCCAGTATCAATGGTCACTAATATGTCAGATGCTTTGATAAAGGCAAAAAAAGCTGGATACTGGGTTGCAGGTACTGTAGTTGAAAATGGAACAGAGATAGAAAAAGCGAATCTTCCTTTCCCTATATGCCTTGTGTTAGGTTCTGAGGGGAAGGGGATAAGGCATGGAATCAATAAACAACTTGATTTGAAGCTAACTCTTCCCATGAAAGGTGCAAAACTTTCATTTAATGTGGCAATGGCGTGCGCGATCTTCTGTCATGAAATAGCTAAAAGGAGATCTGAAATTAAGGAATGAAAAAAAATATTCTTTTTGTAATAGGATTAGTTATATTTGTAATAGCATTGATATTTACCCTAAATAGACTTACAAGACCCAAAGGACGCATTGCCTTTGTACTTGATGATTGGGGATACAACAGAAAGCATATTGAGCGCGCGCTTGAAATAAAAAGACCTATTACAATAGCTATATTACCAAACCTGCGTTATTCTAAATATATTGCTGATAAAGTTAGAAAGAGTAACAAAATGTACGATATAATGCTACACCTTCCATTTGAATCTAAAAGCGGCAGGGCAGAAGAAGATAATACTATCAAAGGGAGCATGACAGAAGAAAAAATACTCTCTATACTGGATGATGATATAAAATCTATTCCAGATATTGTTGGTGTTTCAAATCATCAGGGTTCAAAGGCAACAGGGGACGGGAGGGTAATGAAAATAGTCCTAAACGAATTAAAGAAGAGAAAATTATTCTTTTTAGATAGCGTAACGAGTCCAAAGTCAGTGACCTCAGATATTGCCCGGAATATAAGGTTAGGATATATCCAAAGAGATGTCTTTTTAGACATTACAGATCAGACTGACTTAGAGAATTTTGAAGGTTATATAAAGAAACAGATTCGAGAATTAATAGATGTTGCAATTGATAAAGGAAAAGCAGTAGGTGTAGGTCATAATAAAAAGGCAACACTTAAAGTTATAAAAGAGTCTATTCCTGAAATGGAAGAAAAGGGTATAAAAATAGTGCCTTTGAAAGAATTAGCGAGGTGATATGCAGAGATTAAAGCTTTTGTTTTGTGTTATTATTGTAGCTTTTCTTACTTCTTGTGCAAGAGCACCAATAAG
>CAZMID010000028.1:0-14413 GCA_964566255.1 uncultured Planctomycetia bacterium
ACTCCTGTCCCGCGCACCATATCCTATGAAACCTAAACAAAAATCTAATCTTTATACTAAAATAATCCCACATTACTTAATAATAGTTTTGATATTTGTCCTAGGTATATTAGTCTATCACCGGTCATTATTGAAAGGCGTTTTCCTTTTTGATGATAATGGTCTTATCATAGAAAATCCTTTAATCAAGAACTTTTCTTATTTAAAAGATATATTTACTACGCATTTGTTCCACGGTAGCGGGATATACAGCAATTTTTATAGACCAATGCAATCTCTTTCATTCATGTTTGATTATCATTTCTGGGAATTAAATCCATTTGGCTATCATTTAAGCAGTGTTCTTATACATATTTTTAGTGCAATCCTAGTATATTTTTTGATATATATTCTTTCTAAAAAGCAATATATAGCACTTGTGACAAGTCTATTATTCTGCGTCCATACTGTATTATCCTGGCCAGTAAATTATATTGCTTCTCGAGCAGATCTTCTTTCAATGTTTTTCTTTTTATTAGCTATGATTCTATATATTTTATACAAACAACATATTCAGTTAGATAGGCGTAGCTGGTTTTTATTTTTATCTTCTATAGTATGTTTTGTATTATCTATTTTAAGTAAAGAAGTGGCGGCAGTACTTCCTTTTATTCTTTTATTGTACTTATGGTGTTTTTCTAGTCCTCAAAAACGATTTGAAAAAAGACTCCCTAATCTAATATGGGTATTTTTTATTATTTTAGGTATTTATATATTACTTAGAATGACCGTATTAGATTTTACAGAAGGCAAACTCTTAGAGACAACAACAGGTAAAATCCCGCTTTATAATAGACTTTTAACTACCAGCAAGGTTTTTATGATATATTTAAGGCTCTTATTCTTGCCAGTAGGATTACACATGGAATGGAATATAGAGCCAGCCAGGTCTATTGTTCAAGATGAAGTTTTTCTATCTGTGATAGGGTTATTTATAATAGGCGTATTTGGCTATTTTCTTGCGCGTAGATCAAAATTGAAGTTTTTTGCTATTGGTTGGTTTTTTATAACGTTACTCCCTTTTTCTAATATAGTGCCACTTAATTATTTTATGGGAGAAGGATGGCTTTATGTTCCAGCAGTAGGATTTTTTATGTTAATAGCCATATATCTTTTTGATTTAAAGGGAAAATCAAGATTGCACTCTTCAATAGTCAGTATTGTGGTGTCACTTCTAATAGCATTTTATGGTTTTTTGACTATTAAACGAGCCGATGTATGGGCTGATCCAGTAAAGTTATATAATGAGATACTAAGATATTCTCCAACCAGCTCTAAGGCCAGAGTGAATCTTGGTGTATTATTAGCTAAATCAGGATCACATGACGAAGCGATTAAGAAATACAAAGAAGCAGCCATGCTTAAACCAGATGATCCAGGTGTGCACGCTAATCTAGGTACTGTATATGCCAATAAAAAGATGTACGATATGGCATTAGAGGAATTTAAAAAGGCAGTTGAATTTAATCCAGATGATTATGTGGCACATAATAATATCGGCATAATCTATAAACAGAGAGGTAAGATTAAAGAGGCCATAGAAGAATATAAAAAGGCATTAGTTATAAACCCGAATTATACATTGACATACAATAATATTGGAAATATCTATTTGGATTCAGGTCAATATGATATTGCTATGGATTTTTATAAAAAGGCCATAAATTTAGACCCTAATAAAGCAGCTTTCCATGGCAATCTGGGGAAGGCTTATAGAAAGAAAGGAATGCTTAAGGAGGCTCGTGAAGCTTTTGAAAAGGCCTTGCAGCTAGACCCGCATCATAAAGATGCAATAAATGGTTTGAAATCCCTTAATTAGTTTTACTGCGGCGTTCTGTTACGCAGTTACTGCCTTCGAGGCTTTTGGCGTATTTTTTTAGATCTGCACCTATTTGTCCTACCTCTGCCACATGTTTTATTTTTCTTTTTTTATTGCTTACTATGGCTATTGAGACAGATAAAAGCGGGATTTTACTTGTCTTCCCCTGCCTATCTTTAGTTACTATATATTTTTTCTTTTTATCTTCTTTGGTATATAGGTCCATTGTCATTGAGTCGAATTTATTTATGATATTTTTAGACACTTCTTCGCTTCTATCAGGACTAGTTATTACTACAAAGTCATCTCCTCCGACATGTCCTATAAAGTCCTCTGGTATGCCTTTTTCCTGTACGGAACTTATAAGGACCCTTGCTGTATTTTTTATGACCTCATCCCCCTTTTTAAATCCATATTTATCATTAAATGCCTTAAATTTATCCAGATCAATATAGCAGACAGAAAAAAGCTCTTTTTTGTCTATGCGGCTTTGTATTTCATTTAGGATGGAGATATTTCCTGGAAGCCTAGTTAGGGGGTTTGCATCTAGGTCTCTTGCGCTTCTACGAAGGATCATTTTTACCCTTGCTACTAACTCCTTTGGCTCAAAAGGCTTTACTATATAATCATCAGCACCTGCATTTATTCCAGAGACCTTATCAGTAACTTCACTTTTACCGGTTAACATTATAATAGGCATATGCTGGATAAGCATGTCTTCTCTTAGGGCCTGACAGAGCTTGTTGCCATCCATTTTAGGCATTTTCATATCAGTTATTACCAGCTCAGGTGGCTCTTTTTTAATAATATCCAGTGCCTCCTGACCATTATGTGCTTCTATTACTTCATAGCCTTCATCCTCAAGAGTTATCTTTAAGACATCCAGTATATCAATATCATCGTCTACTATTAATATCTTCTCTTTTGACATGTATTTTTATGCTCCTTCTTTTTTAGGATTTTGGTATTGTAAAGCTAAATTTAGTACCTTTACCTAACTGGCTATCTACCCATATATCTCCTTTATGGGCTAATACTATCTTTTTAACAAGCGATAAACCAAGACCCGTACCTTTTATGTTTTGATCTTGGGCATTGTTTGAGCGGAAGAAATCCTCAAAGACTTTTTCTAGATCCTCTTTTGGGATTCCAATTCCGGTATCTTCTACGCTGAATTCAATATTATCCTTTTTGTCCTGTATGTATACGGTTACCTTACCTTTTTGTGGCGTAAATTTTATAGCATTGCTTAAAAGGTTTATGAATACCCTTTCTAATTGACTAGAATCAGCTTTAATTTTATCTATTTTGGCCTTTGAATCTATCTTAAGTGAAATAGATTTTTCTTTCATCTGAGGCGTTATGATATCTACAATGCCTTCCAGCATCTCCTTTATGGATATATCTTTTAAGTTCATCTGTACCCGCCCTGATTCTATCCTGGCTATATCCAGTAGGTTATTTACCAAATGCGTGAGGTTATTTGAATGTATATCTATTTTTTCAAGGCGCTCTTTTTGTCTAGGTGAAACCTCTCCTAATTTTCCTGTCATGAGTATGGATGCATATCCTTTTATAGATGTCAAGGGTGTCCTGAGTTCGTGAGATACAGCCGATACGAAATCAGATTTTACTTTATTAAGCCTCTGTAATTCCTTATTGAGCCTTGCAAGTTCTTCGGTCCTTTCCCTAACGCGCCTTTCCAGGTCATGATGGGAATTGGATAGCTGTGTGTAAAGCTTAGTGTTTTCAATGGCAGTGCCAATTTGACTGGCTAGTATAGATAAAAGCTCTGCATCGCCTTCAGTTATCCTGCTGTAACTAGAGGTATTGCCCATAAGTATAAATCCTACGGCTTCATCTTTGGCAACAATAGGCACTATTAGAAAGGATTCAATCTTAAATATATCTAAAAGGACATCTTCATTTTCTATCTTTTCCGAATCTATATCTACCAATAAGTGTCCGGATTTTCTAAAGAGCATAGTATTCAAGAAAGGCTTATCTTTATTATTAAGGCCTTTTTCCATACGTTTGATTTCATTGTCAGAATAGCCTATAGATGTCTTTATGGCAACCTTTCCTGATGAGGTATCTTTAAATACTATAACTGCCCTCGAAAACCCTAATTTTGACACAAGGACATGGTTTATTAAAACGAATAAATCATCTACATTAAAGGTGGCGTTTATTTTCTTTCCGAGTTCATGCAGGGTATATAGGCCGGTTATCTTTTTATCCAATTCTTCGTGCATCTTGCTGACAGCAAGATCTGTCTTTATAATCATCTTTGCCTGGCCATCAAGCTCTTTTACATTAAGCTCCAGGTCTTTGTTCTTTCTCTCTGATTCGATTCGCCTATTCCGTTCAAAGATATAAAGTATAAAAATTATACCAGATACAAATACTATTAAAGCAATAAGGAGTAACCCCATTTTCTACCTCAGTTTTTCTCCGAAAAAACCGCTACGGATATAGTTTGGTTATGATAATAGCTTCGTCCTTTATATTCCTGTGTGCCTGTATATATAGGCGCGTACTCTCCCCCAGTATAACACCCGAAGAAAGGAATCTTTTTCCCAAAGACATCTTTTATGATTTCTGCCTCAGCCTGCAGGTCCTTTCTTAGGAGTAAAAGCCGACCCACATCACTAAAGACCACTACAAATTTAATCATGGATTTTTTAGTATTTTTTAACGCCTCATTACACGCCTTTTTTGTAGCATCTAAAATCAGGTTTTTGTCGCTAATCATAAGGCTTACCTGCTTTTCTTCAGGGATCTCTGCTGTTAATCTAAGGCTATTATTATTTTCTATGTTTAAAGGGGACCTAGTAAAATAACCCTTTTGTTCTTTATCCTGAGCCCCTAATGGATAACTAAAGCCTAATCTGGCAATGCCCTCTTTCTTTAATTCATCGCTGGATTTATTCACATATTCTTCATAGAAGCCTAAGGCATTCTTTCTATCGATTTCTCTAATGATATTGGAATTGGCCTTTGTTATTCTATGAGGCCTTCCAATTGGCTGCCATGCCTGGGCACTGCCCATACTGATATTTACTTCCCCGCTTATGATGAGGCTTACAACAGAATTCGTATAGATATCATCATTAAGATATTGGTATGTTTTTTTAAAATGTAGATTGTCTGTGGCAGCCCCTCCTATTATAGGAAAGACTAACCCTAGGGTTTCTTGAGCGCCTCTTAAGAGCTCCGCTGCATTTACTGATAGGCCGTCAAAGAACATTATACAGGCTTGCCTTTTGATATCTTTCAAGCTAGAGGCCTGCCTAGTGGCTCTATTTCCTGCTGAACGGGGGTTTTTACTTAGGTTGTTTCCTAACCCATATGAGAATTTAATACAATCAGAGCTGATGGCGTTTACAGTTACAGAATGTCTTAGGGAGCCGGCACTTGTAATGCTAGCAGCAGTACTAGAACCAACAAGGGGTATCATCTGGTTTGTAATAGAACGAATCCCTTTTATGGCTTCCTTTTGGTCATATATTGTGGATATGAATACGATTACTATATTAGGACTGTTCTTTCCTAATTGGAGATATGCCTTCTTAGCAGCTTCCTTACCTGCTATAAAAGAATCAAGCCTTGAACTTATCCCAGTGCCTATTAAAGTAGTCATAGCTTTATTTCAAATAATACACAATAAGACTAGATGTGTCAATGTTTTAGTGTAAGATAAAAAATAAAATAAAAAAATCTTTGACTTTTCCAAATTTTTCTATATAATGAAAACACTAAGTTTTTGATCGAGGAACCAGTAAAATCAGAAAATTACCTCTATTACAAAGTAGATACTAAAGCCAAAAAAGGATTAAGGCTAGGAACTACAAGGCTAATTCAGGGAAAACGATTTCTTTGCCCTTTAGGGCTATTTAGGCTAGAATGGCTAGAGATGCAGTTTTTAATGAAAATTAGAGGTTGGATTCTGGGATTTAAGGGCCCCATCGTCTAGCCTGGTCTAGGACAGGTGGTTCTCAGCCATCAGACACCGGTTCAAATCCGGTTGGGGCTACCAAATAACCGTATCAAAACCGTATCATATAGGTATAACTTATTTAGTTTAGGTAGATTAAGATAAGAAAGGGGGAGTCAAAATTATGGAGAAATCCTACAAGTTTTTAGGTACAAGTGCCATAATTTTTAAGGTTCTAGCATGGGTTTCTGTAGTGGTAGGGGTTATTTCTGCTATAGTGATATTTGTAGGTGGAGGAACACCTGAAGCACCACGATCTACTGGTTTTTTAGGGCTCATTTTGGGCTTAGTATACTATTTTATCTTCTTTACAGCGTCGGAAGTCATAGTTTTACTCTTGGAACTAAGGAATAAGGTAAATAAGGGTTAATATTACCCTAGTCATACCCGTATCTTTTAAAAAATATTTAATAAGTTTTTCTTGACATTATCTTCTATGTCAGGTATACTATATATTAGATAGGGGATATATGTAGTAAGTATTTTTTTCTCATGTATAATAAGCGTATTTAAAAAGTATTTGAAACAAATTATAAACCTCTCCGATAAAAGCAAACCATGGATAACCATGGGGCGCAAAACAACGGATCCTGACAAGGATAGCCGAGTTGCCGAAGGAGGAATTGATTAAGCAATTCGGTTATTTTTTTGTTTTTAGTCTTACAAAGGGGGCAAGGCCGATGTTAGACTGGCAGGGTAAAAAATGGGTAAAAGTAATCGCTATTACTGTAGTGGTTGCTTTTCTTACATATGATGTAGCTTGGGCTACTGATTTCTCACCCATTGCCCTTCCAAGCATTGCTCCAAAGACACTTCCTAAAGTCACTGATTTTCTTTCCAAATCCACATTAGAAAAAACCTCAGAAGAAGAAACTCCTGAAGAGACTGAAATTTCTTTTAGAAGTCAATTGATCCCTTCCAGAGATAAGGAAGAATCTGGCTATAATAAATTACAATATATGAAAGATATGAGGGAACGCCAGAAGGAGAGGATCAGGAAACAGCAGATAATAGAAACAGAGCGCAGGAGAAGAAGGACTACTGATGAAACTATTAATAAAGGCCTATATATAGATGCTGTAGAAAAGGCCCGCGAAGAACAATCCATTACAAATCAAGCCATCCAGGCAACGGGTAAGATCATAGGCGCAGCTAGCGATACTGCTGAATTTAGCTATGCCTTGACTAAAGATGGTGCGCAGATAAATTATATAGCTGGACTTCCTTCATCTGTTTTTAATGAAAGGTTTAAAGATGCCCTGGGTCAGACTAGCTTCAAGAATACATGGAATATGCAGTATGAGAAGAAATTTCTTGTTGCTTATGATGCCCAGATAATAGATCCTTTTGGAGCCATCACAACCGTAAATTGGTATGGCGCTACGTATGACCCTGGCTCAATATGGTGGGCTGGAGGCGATACAAATGCATCAAGATATCTTCTGAGTTATAACGAAGATATTACAGATCAATATGGAACTACTACCAGGCGCCACTGGTCAACCACCAAGGATAACTATGGCCCAGATAAAAAACTCACAGGCTATAGTGAAACCCTAAAAGATGCCCTTGGAAATATCCTTTCTACATCTCATCGTTCAAACATGCAGTATGAAGGAGACAATATATCAGGCTATCATCAGCGTGCAACAGATGCCTATGGTAATGTAAGCGTCCTTGACTGGCAAGCAACATATAACGACTCCGAACTACTTACACAGACTTTCTCAAGAGAGACAGGTACTAATAGAGACCTCTCAACTTCTCATAACGAAAACACCACAACATATACTTACGATAACAATGGAAAGTTGCAGGCTGCTGTTGGTAGAAGCATTCTGAATGGAGAAGATGCATTTGGCAACATTAATTCAGGTACTGCCAGGCAGGTGTATGAAGTAGTGAATGATGAATTACGATTAATTAGAAATGTCTACGAGACTGATTATGAAAATATAGATGGATCTACTGCTCACAGTGAAAGCACAGTTGAATATTCATATGATGAGAATAATCTTTTAACAGGGGCAAGTGGTGTAGCTACAACAACGGGTGAAGACATATTTGATAATGGCTATACAACACATAGTACAGATACTTATGAGGTGGTTGCAAGTCAAGCCAGAAGGACTCATTCAGAAGCAGAGACTTTCTCAACAGACATTTTTGGTTCCCCTAACGATTCTAAAACAGTTAATGATTATGAGTATCATAAGGACACTGGAGAACTTTTATCAGCCACCGGTTATACTACTTCAACAGGTCAAGACCTATTCGGCAGCGAATCAAATACTTTCACGAGACTTTTCTATCAAATCATAAATGGCCAGCCAAAACTTATAGGATCAAGGACAAGCGGTGATCAGATAGTTCCTGGAAGTGAATTGGGACAGACTATATCGCGTATCCAGGATTTCTTAGAGGATTTTGTATCTTTGGCTACCCTAGAGGAAAGACAAGGTAGATTACAAGAAGCTGAATTAGGAGGATTAGGATTGGAGATAGTTGATCTTACTAGTGCAGGGATTTCCAGGATAGTTGACTGGCTCTGGAGAGCATCAACCAGGCTTATAAATTGTGCAATAAATTCAATCTATAATATTATTTCAGGAGAAGGCGTTGAAGTCACAAAAGGAGAATTACTAGAAAGCACAGTTTTAATAGATATCCTTAGTGGAGTCATAACACCTGAGAGAGCAACAGGTGAATTAGCGCTTTCCATGTATTCTATGTCAAAGGCAGCAGAATCAAAGGGTGTTACTCTTCATGGCGCAAATGTAACTTTTGATCAGTTACAGGCTATTGGGCAACCTGTTATAGCCCATGTAGGAGGAGGGCATTATATCATAGTAAGTTCTGTAGATGATTCTACAGTTAATTATATTGAGGGTGAAGAGGAAGGTACTTTAAGTATTGCAGAGTTTTTAAGTGTCTGGGAAGGGACTATTTTGACACCTGTGATACCTGATGGAGCTGAAGCCATGGATCTTGACGCAATGAAGAGGATAATAGGAAGTGATATTGAAGACAGATTTTATGGTTCAGGAGAAGATGAAGACCCAGAAGATTATGATAGAGATAACCCACCTCCGCGCAGCGCATTACCTCCTGATCCACCTCCAGATGAAGAATTAAATGATCCTCCTGATGTATACGATCCTGGTAGTGACGAGTGGTCCAATACTTCTCGCTGGGAATGGGAATGGAGGCAGGATGAAGATAACGAAGATAATTGGGGATGGCAAGCAATATACAAAGAAACCTGGACTCATAGTTATACACTTGAAGGAGGAGAAGAAAATCAAGTGCAGGAGTGGGAGGATATAGAGAGGTGGGAAAATGGCGAACGCAATCGTACAGGAATAGATATTAATCGCAAGGATGTCTTTGATGTAGATGGAGATCTCATTAAGTGTACAGAATCGTGGGAAGAGGTATTCGATGGAATTACATATAGCTATTCTGAGACATATGAATTTAATGAAGACTTTGAAGGAGGCTTTGGAGATATTGAACACCTTCAGATAACCAGCCGCAACATATCATGGGAAGAAGAAAATGATTATGATGGGGAAAACAGATATTCTTATACTTATGAACGAGAACAGGAATGGAGCGAAGAAGCTGGTGAGTGGGTGTGGATGGAATGGCCAGAGGAAATCAACGAAGATACAAGAGAAAGGGCAACAAGCGGCTTTATAAGGGAAGATGTTCTGGTGGAAGAAGAAGTGGATCGCGAAGTATATCGTTATGTCTATCGTCATATAAAACAATGGTCTGAAAATGGCGGGTTTGAATTATGGAAGAGAACACGTATTTGGGATGAAGATGAAGATGACTTTGTGGAGGTAAGAGCGTTTGACCAGAAGCATATTTCCTATCATACTTGGAATGAGAATGCAGAAAGCTGGACAAGGTTAAAGGGCAATGGTGATGGTACCCAGGATATTGATATTCATAATATCGGAGAGCATGGAGAGACAATAATAGATGCAATAAATATTGAGGCACAAGGACTTTTAGAAGCAACTTACTGGACATGGTCTGAGATGACTGAAGGACCTGAAGTTGATCCAGATCCTGATAATGAAGACGACGAAGAACGAGTACCAGGGCCACCAAATTACGGTGGTGAGACAATTGTCAGGATTACAAGATTTGATGAAAACGGAACAATAACCGGAGATAATATAGATGCTGCAAATGATGATGCCATTGATTCTTATCATATAGATGGACTAAGGTATATGTTTGATGGGTTGATAGTTTCTTCTATATCTTTAGATAGGGTAATACAAGACGATCCAGAAACAGAAGAAGATGAAAGAGGGATTGTTGATGGTTCGCGCAGGATGCAGATTTATAGAACCGACCTTGCTTATGGAGAAGATGGAGAATGGGACAATCCTTATGCTTATGAGGGAGGAGAAGAAATATTCGCTATTGAGGGATATTTTAATGATATTGAAAGCAGGATAACAGCTCGTGTTACATACGATCCTTATGGTTTTGGAATACCCCTTGAAGTCATATATACAATAACTGATGCAGATGATGAAAATAGTGGTCCTGGAGACATAGAAGATCCTATTGTTTTAACATTTCTTTTAGGAAGGTGGCAAGAGCGCGAAGAAGATGGCTTAAGGTATTTTCATATATTTGGTGAGCCTGAATTAGAAGATGGAAGATATGGCAATGGCGTTCAAGTTAATGCATCAATTGAATATGGAGAAGGCATGCATGGAGCGCTCAATCTTACTATTAGATACCGAGGTCAGGATATACTTGTATTAAATGCTGGCGATCACTTTAATAGTAATTTCTTTGATTTTACATCTTATCGTGAAGACATAGTACAGTATATAGGCGAGCTAGATGGAGGAGGTATATTAGGCGCGATTTGGGCTGAATTATCTGGAAGATACGAGGATGGTGATGAGGCACTAGAGAAGATGGAAGAATTATATGAGACAATTGCAGAGAGGATTCGTTTTACCCAGCGTTCCATATTGATAGAAGTAGATGGCATATACATACCTCAACTTACTCGTGTGTATGTTGATGAAAACGGAGATCCGTTATATGTGGATGGAGACGGGAATCCTTTTACCTTAGTGCTTAATGCTTTTAGAAATATGAATCCTCGCGAAAACTATGATATGGAAGGCGAACTTACCAATCCTCCTCGCGTAACTTCACAAATGGAAGATTACCGTAGCTCTATAGCAGAAGATGAAGGTCTATATCTTTATGCAGGGAATATTAGATCTTCCGGATATGAAGCAGTACCAGAGCATTTAGTTACTATATTAAGAGAAGATGGCAGAGATTATATTTCTGAAGAAAACGCAATACCTACTCAGGCCGAAGATGGCCGCGATCTTGAAGCAGTAGGTTCTCCTGTAGGAGTATTTAGCCTTCCTTCAGTTTTAAAAGGACAGGCTATTTTTTCATTTAATGCACAGGATAGGATAGAGACGTTAGTGATGCCTGGTGCAGGAGGCAGTATTGTCAAATATAGATTCAGAGAATATTTAGAGCAGGGTATTTACAGGATGGTTGCAGAAAGAGGTCCTTCACCTGATATAATAGTAGATTTTAGAGAGGAAGGAATAGTAGGAATACAGATTTTAGACGAAGATGAAGACAGATTGGTTATAAATCTTGGAGAAAATAATATAGCCTTGGCCCAGATAAGAGGTGCTGAAATAGAATGTGGCTATGAGGTGACAGAAGATATTTATGGAAACAGAATTATGCTTGTAGATTTTGAGCATATGGTAATACAAGAAGCGGTAGGCCTTGAGAGGGCTGTGAGTGTAGTAGAGGCAATAAGGAGGTTTCTTGAGGATAGGATGCAGGGTATAGGTGCTATTGCTGGACGAGTAAGAAGGGCGATTAGGAATGTTAGTGGCTTTGACAGATTTATAAGATGGCTTAGCCAAATGGGTACATATGTTATAAATTGTGCTGTTAAATCTACAAGATTCATACTTGCTAATGCTGGTATCAATGTAGGTACTGACGAGATAGCTGTGGATATGGTTTTACTGGATCTTATGGCAGGGAATTTAAGTCCCAGGACAACATCTATACTTTACAGCAGTTTTTCTAGCATAGAAAGAATCGCAAGAAATAATGGACTTGATATAAGGACCAGGTATTTTACAAGAGGGCAGCTTGAAAATATAACTTCTCCTATTATTGCACATGTTGGCGGAGACCACGCAGTTATTGTTACAGGTGTATATGATGGCGAGGTGAGTCTTATTGAATCAGATGGTAGACGTTACGATGTCCCTATCAATGAATTTTTATCACAGTGGAGTGGTTATGTATTGTCAGAAAGGGCTCCTCCTATGGGGCGTCAAGGATTGGATGTTGAAGTTCCAGACGTAGCATCACCTGCACCAGGACTTATTATACCAGAACCAGAACATGAATTTATCCTACCAGCAATTGACACACCAGAACACAAACTTACACCACAGGCAATAGAAGAGAGATTAGAAGAGGCACTAGATATAGAAAGAGAACAAGGACAAGCCAGGATTCTTATAACTGGAGAGGAAGAAGTCTTTGTAAATGAGTATGGAGATACTGTTACGCGCGAAGTCATTGAAGATGAAGATGGAAGGCGAGAGATCATTACCATTGAAGGCGCAGATGGTTCTTATACTTACATAGAGAGCTGGGTAGAGTATGAATATGATAACAATGGAAACCTTGAAAGTGCTACAGGTGGAAGCATTGAAAGAGGAGAGGATGTATTTGGAAATAGATATACAACTACCTCTGTAGATACATATGTAATTATAGCAGGAGAGGCAAAGAAGATAAGGTCTAATAGTGTTAGGCAATATCAAACTATTCAGGGATCTATAAGTACTACTACAGGTGTTACAACTTATGAATATACAGATGGAGAGGAAGATCCGGAAGAATTAGGAGAAGAATATTTAGATGATGAAGGGAATGTTATAGTAGGATTATTAAAAGCAGCATCTGGCAGCAGTGTTACAGAAGGTGAAGATGTATTCGGAAATACTTATACTACCAATACAGATACCACTTACCATATTATTGATGGCGAGCCAAAAGAAGCAACATCAGAATCTACTACAGAAAGTTACGGTATATCAGGTACATTTAATCAGGTTGAGGCTAGTATTACTTATATCTATACAGATGGTACAGAAGATCCTGATGATGTTCCTCCAGAGTATGTTAATGATGAAGGTGAAGTGATAGTAGGATTATTAAAGGCAACTGAGGGAGGAAATTATACTTATTCAGAGGATGTGTTTGGCAATAGATATACTACTACTACAGAGGATACTTATGTAATTATAGTTGGCCGCGCAAGGGTTTTAAGATCTGATTCAGTAACAACTTCTGTTACTTTACAGGGAGTTAGTAGCACTAAGACAGCCCATGTCGCATATCGATATAGCACAGAAGAAGATCCTTATGAAGACCCTAATACAGGAAGAACCGGCATAGGTGTTTTGATGCAGGCAACTGGTGGCGATACTATAATAGCAGAAGATGTATTTGGTAATGTTTATACTACAACGACCACCAATATTTATGTATTCAGCATAGGAGGCGTATATGTTGATATGGCAGTCGGTGTTACAGTAGGTACAGACACCTTTGGGGCTTCTTATACTACAACTAGTACTATTGATTATGAATATGGAGATATTACAGGAGAAGAAGAGCGCGAAGCATTAGGTGCCATAAGAGATGCAGAGTTTACAATAATCAGTGCAACAGGTGGATCTACTAATACAGCACAAACCATATTTGGAGAAACCACAGAGAGTGAAACTACAAATCATTATGTAATTGTAATAGGTCAGACATTAGTGGAATCTGCAGATGTTACTACTACTAGCACTAATCTTTTTGGAGAAGGAGTTACGACAGATAGTACTACTACAAATGAGTATGATTTTATCCAAACTGACAATATGGAACGAGAGGGCCACTTTTTAATAAGACAAACAATAGATTCAGAATCAACAGGTACAGATGTATTTGGTAGTGAAGCAGTAACTACTACTCTGCAGGTAAATGAGTATGGAGAATTTCAAGCAGAAGGGCCTTATATAGAAAGAGATATATTCTGGGGCGTAACAGAAGTAGCAGAATATACTCAAACAACTCACGGCTCTGACATATTCGGAGGAGAATATACGACAGTTGTTAATTCTTCCACATGGGATTTTATAAATGGTAAGCCATTTCAGGAACAGGCAGTATCTACGAATACTTCCATAAATCTCTTCGGGGAAGAAGTCGTAACTACTACCACGACTACAAATGAATCTGACTGGGTACATAGCGATCATATGGTAGAAGATGATACGCAGGGATACTTATTGGTTTCTCAGAGCATAGATTCTAGGTCCGTTGGAACTGATGTCTTTGAACATGAAGTTATAACTACAACCCACCAGGTAAATATCTATGGAGAATTTGAACACGAAGGTAGCTTTTACTGGGGAGTAATAAATGCCGAAGAGGATTATTCTCAAGAATCTCATGGCCAG
>CAZMID010000029.1:0-14262 GCA_964566255.1 uncultured Planctomycetia bacterium
TTTACGTGTGGTTTTTTACGTTCAAATTTTTCTTTGGCCATTTGAGACCTCCTTTATTTTCCTATTACCTTTTCCGCTATATTTGAAGGCGCTTCTGCGTAATGAGAAGGCTCCATTGTATAGGAAGCTCTACCTTGAGTCAAGCTCCTTATGGCAGTTGCATACCCGAACATCTCCGCTAAAGGAGCATCGGCTTTTATAAGCTTTAATTTCCCTTTTTGTGTGATTTCCTGGATACGACACCTTCTAACATTTAAGTCCCCTATTACATCTCCCATGTATGATTCAGGAAAAGCAAGCTCTAAATTCATTATTGGTTCCATTAATTTACATTTTGCTTTTCTTAATGCATCATTAAATGCCATAGAAGAAGCCATCTTAAAAGCTAGTTCCGAAGAATCTACTTCATGATAAGAACCGTCTATTAAACTAATCTCTGTATCTATTACAGGGTAACTAGCTAACACACCTGTCTTTGAAGCTTCCTTAATACCTTTTTCAACAGCAGGTATATATTCTCTAGGAATATTACCTCCTTTAATTCTATTCTTAAAATCTATACCTGAACCGGGTTCTCCTGGTTTCAGAATAATGACTACATGTCCATATTGACCATGTCCTCCTGTCTGCTGTACAAATTTAGCTTCTGCTCTAGCTTCATTGCGAGGCATCTCTTTATATGCAACCTGAGGCATACCTGTTTTTGAATCTACTTTAAATTCTCTTGAGAGCCTATCAGTTATTATTTCAAGATGCAATTCTCCCATGCCTGATATAAGAGTTTGGCCTGTTTCAGTATTGTATCTCACCCTAAACGTAGGATCCTCTTCCTGTAATTTATTTAAAGCCATACCAAGTTTATCCTGGTCCATCTTTGTAGCTGGCTCTATCGCCATAGAAACAACTGGCTCTGGAAAATGCATTTTTTCTAAGATAATGGGGTATTCTTCTTCGCAAAGCGTATCTCCAGTCCTTGCACTTTTTAACCCTACAACACCTACGATATCTCCTGCTGCTGCCTCTTCTACGATCTCTTGTTTATTAGCATGCATGCGGACTATTTTACTCAATCTCTCTGTCTGATCTCTGCTTATATTATAAATATATGAACTCTTTTTTACTGATCCTGAATAGATACGTATATATGTAAGGCGACCCACATATGGATCTGTCGCTATCTTAAAACACAATGCACAAAACGGCTCATCATCAGAAGTCTTTCTTGAGATTTCCTTTTCTGATTCAGGCTCTATGCCACTTACATCATCTATATCCAAAGGAGAAGGCAAATACTCACACACTGCATCTAAAACCATCTGAACACCTTTATTCTTAAAAGCTGCCCCGCATAACATAGGTACAAACAAATCTTTTATTACAGCTTTACGTAAAACAGTTTTTATCTCTTCATTTTTTATTTCTTTATCGTGAACATATTTATCCATCATGGCCTCATCATGCTCTGCAAGTTTTTCAACAAGGTCATGTCTGAATTTTTTTACATCTGGCATCATATCTTCAGGTATAGCAGTTTCTTTAAAATTATCTTCTAGTTTATTTTCTTCGAAGACAAATGCCTTCATCTGGATAAGATCTACTATACCTTTAAAATTATCTTCACTTCCTATTGGAAGCTGTATTGGAAAACCACTTGCGCCTAATTTTTCATCCATCTCTTTTACAACTTTTAAAAAATTCGCTCCTGTGCGGTCCATCTTATTTACAAAAGCTATTCTCGGAACCTTATATTTATCTGCCTGGCGCCACACTGTCTCTGACTGCGGCTGTACTCCGCCAACACCGCAAAATACTACTACTGCTCCATCCAATACCTTTAAAGATCTTTCTACCTCTGCAGTAAAATCTACATGACCCGGGGTATCTATAACATTTATTGCGCAATCCTTCCAGCTGCAACTCGTAGCTGCTGCTGTAATAGTAATGCCTCTTTCTTGTTCTTGTTCCATCCAGTCCATTGTAGCTGTACCTTCATGGACCTCTCCTATTTTATAGACCCTTCCTGCGTAATAGAGCATTCTTTCAGTGGTAGTAGTCTTCCCAGCATCTATATGAGCTATAATACCTATATTCCTAGTTTTTTGTAAAGGAACTTGCCTAATCATATGTTTTTTACTTACTCTTTCCTGATATAAAACCGTCATATTTTACCATCTGTAGTGTGCGAAGGCCTTATTAGCCTCTGCCATTTTATGCATATCTTCTCTTTTTCTCATTGCAGAACCTTGAGCCTTAAATGCATCTATTATTTCGTCTGCAAGTTTTTCCTCCATGGGACGGCCTTTTTTCTCTCTTGCAAAATCCCTTATCCATCTCATTGCAATGGAAGAACCTCTTTCCATGGTTACTTCGATCGGCACTTGGTATGTTGCGCCTCCTACCCTACGAGGTTTTACCTGTAAAAGAGGTCTAACATTATCAATTGCCTTCTGTAAAAGCTCTAATGTATTTTTGTTATCTGCCTTTTTTGAAACAACATCAAGTGCATTATATAAAATAGTCTCTGCAGTGGATTTTTTCCCTTTTTCCATAATAACATTAACAAACCTGGTGACAAGCTTGCTGGAATATTTAGGATCTGGTATTACATCTCTTAATTCGGCCCTTCTACGCCTCATAATCTATCTCCTATGTCTTCTTTGGTCTCTTTGCGCCGTATTTAGAACGACTTCTTCTTCTGTTCTGTACACCTGCTGTATCAAGGGTACCTCTTACAATATGATATCTTACCCCTGGAAGATCTTTTACCCTGCCACCCCTGATCAAAACTATTGAATGTTCCTGAAGATTGTGACCTTCACCAGGTATATAAGATGTAACTTCTATACCGTTTGTCAAGCGAACCCTGGCAACCTTTCTTAATGCAGAGTTAGGTTTTTTAGGGGTCTGTGTCTTAACCTGTAAACATACGCCTCGTCTCTGAGGACATCTTTGTAAAGCACGGGATTTTGTTTTTCTTTTCTTTTTTGATCTACCCCATTTTATTAATTGACCTATTGTTGGCATAATACCTTTCGTTGTTTATTATTTAGCTTTCTTTTTTTTCTTATCTTCTTTTTTCTTTTCATCCTTAACTTCGGCTTTAGTAACTTTTTCTTCTTTTTCAGTTTTTAACTCAAGGACATTTTTTACCATCTCTACATTCTTATGAGTTTTAAATCCAGTACCTGCTGGTATCAAATGACCCATGATCACATTTTCCTTCAAGCCTCTAAGTTCATCTACTCTTCCGCTGGCAGCTGCCTCTGTTAGAACCCGGGTCGTCTCCTGGAAACTCGCTGCAGATATAAAGCTTTCTGTAGATAAAGATGCCTTTGTAATACCTAAAAGTAAAGGTGTCGCGCTTGCTGGTTTTCCACCTTTTTTTCTTGCCTTTTGGTTCTCTTCCTGGAATATTATCTTATCTACCTGCATGCCAGTTAAAAATTCTGTTCCTCCTGGGTCTTCAATTCTAACTTTTCTAAGCATCTGTTTTACTATTATCTCTATATGTTTATCATTTATTCGAACACCCTGGAGCCTATAGACTTCCTGGACTTCGTTTACAAGGTATTCCTGCAGCCTTTTTTCGCCTGATACCTTTAATATATCCTGGGGATTTACTGGTCCATCTACGAGTTGGTCTCCGGTACTTACTCTATCACCTTTATATGCATTCAAATGCTTTCCATGAGGTATGATATATTCCCTCTTCATACCAGAAGCAGATCTTACTATAATTCTGCGCTGTCCCTTCTTAGAAGTAGCAAATTCCACTATACCATCTATCTCGCTTATCATTGCCGGATCTTTTGGACGTCTTGCTTCAAAAAGCTCTGCTACCCTTGGAAGACCTCCAGTAATATCTTTAGTTTTACTTACCTGCCTAGGAGTTTTAGCAATAAGAGAACCTGCTTTTACAGGCGCACCGTCTTGATGTACTATATGAGCACCTGCTGGAATCGGATATATTGCTAAGACTTCTTTTTTGTCGTCTTCTATAACTATCTGAGGATGATATTCACCTCTATGCTCTATAATAACTCGGCCTGCAAGACCCGTTGCTTCATCGATTTCCTCTACCATGGTGACTTCTTCTACGATATCTTCATAACGGATCTTTCCTGTTACTTCTGTTAATATAGGGGATGTATATGGATCCCATCTTACAAAAATAACATTTTTATCTACTTCCTTGCCATCTTTTATAGATACTGTAGACCCAGAAGGAACAGTGTGCTTTTCAAGTTCTCTTCCAGTATCATCATTTATGCTTATTTGACCGTTTCTGTTTAAGACTACTGTCTCTCCAGATTCCTGCTGTACTATTTTAAGGTTATGGTATCTTACCGTCCCTTTTGATTTAGATTTTATAAATGACTGCTCTACGATCCTGGACGCTGTTCCACCTATATGGAATGTTCTCATTGTAAGCTGTGTACCAGGTTCGCCTATGGATTGGGCTGCAACTATACCAACGGCTGTTCCGAGTTCTACTATTTTTCCACTCGACATATCTCTACCATAACATTTTGCGCATACCCCGTGTTTTGCCTCACAAGTCAAAACACTCCTAATCCTTATTTTTTCTATACCAGCTGTTTCTATATGCTCGGCAGCTGCTTCTGTGATTTCATTACCTGCAGCTACGATATTTTCATCAGTGATAATATCTACGACATTATCTACTGCAACCCTACCGACAATCCTTTCTTTTAAAGGTACCACTTCTTCATCTGCTTCTATTATGGCACTGATCAAGATTCCATTTAATGTACCGCAATCATTGTCACTTATAATAATATCCTGCGCCACATCAACGAGACGTCTTGTAAGATATCCAGAGTCAGCTGTCTTTAAAGCAGTATCTGCAAGACCTTTTCTTGCACCGTGCGTAGAAATAAAATATTCCAGCACCGTAAGGCCTTCTCTAAAATTCGCGGTTATAGGGGTCTCTATGATTTCGCCTGATGGTTTTGCCATAAGTCCGCGCATACCTGAAAGCTGTCTTATCTGCTGTTTTGAGCCTCTTGCACCAGAATGGGCCATCATAAATACTGGATTAAAAACATCTAGTTCTGTAAACAAGAGATCTGATATCTTATCAGTTGCGTGCGTCCAGATATCAACTATTTTATTATATCTTTCTCGCTCTGTTATAATACCTTTTCTATATTGATCCTCTACGGAATTTACTTCTTTCTTTGAACTTTGAACCATTTTTTTCTTATCATTGGGAATATGTAAATCATCTATTGCAATAGAAATCCCTGCCAGTGTTGCATATTCAAAACAGATTTGTTTTACATCGTCCAAAAGCTTTACTGTCTCGTCATGACCAAATAATCTATAGCAGTCTGCTATAACACCACTCAAGTTTGTCTTCTCAAGAGTATTATTTACAAACGGCATTCCCTTGGGTAGTATTCTATTAAAAATTACCCTTCCTGCTGTTGTCTCTACTACTTCTTTATCTATCTTTATTTTAATCTTTTCGTGAAGTTCTATTTCTCTATCCTGAAGTGCAAGTTCTGCCTCAGAAGTATTTGAAAAATTCACTTTTTCTCCAACCTTACCCCCTGGTTTTACCTGAGTAAGATAATAACAACCTAGTACAATATCCTGCGTAGGAGTTATAATAGGTCTTCCATTGGCAGGAGAAAATATATTATTTGATGCAAGCATTAAAAGCCTTGATTCCATCTGGGCTTCCATAGAAAGCGGTACATGGACAGCCATCTGGTCTCCGTCAAAGTCAGCATTAAATGCAGTACAAACTAGCGGATGAATTCTGATAGCTTTACCTTCTATAAGTACTGGCTGGAATGCCTGTATGCCGAGCCTGTGTAATGTTGGAGCCCTATTCAATAATACGGGGTGATCTTTTATAACATCATCCAATATATCCCAGACTTCTAATCTAGCCTTTTCTACAATCCTTTTTGCGCTCTTTATAGTGTGTACAAATCCTTTTTCTTTTAACTTTTTAATAATAAATGGCTCAAAAAGTTCCAAGGCCATCTTTTTTGGAAGTCCGCATTCCCATAGTTTTAGTTCAGGTCCTATAACAATAACACTCCTACCTGAATAGTCAACTCTCTTACCTAAAAGATTCTGCCTGAAACGTCCCTGTTTACCCTTTAACATATCACTTAAGGATTTAAGAGGTCTGTTTGCAGGGCCTAATACAGCTCTACCGTGCCTACCATTATCAAACAAGGCATCCACTGATTCCTGAAGCATGCGCTTCTCATTCCTTATAATAATATCAGGGGCCTTTAGTTCTAAAAGTTTTTTTAGACGGTTATTGCGGTTTATAACCCTTCTATATAAATCATTCAAATCACTAGTGGCAAACCTTCCCCCTTCAAGCGGTACAAGTGGTCTCAGGTCAGGAGGAATAACAGGTACTACATCTATAACCATCCATTCAGGACGGTTGCCTGATTTTTTAAATGCCTCCAATACCTTTAATCTCTTTAATATCTTTATCCTACCTTGTTCTGATTTTTGCTCTGCTAGATCTGCCCTCAAGGTTGTTATCAATGCCTTAAAATCAATCTCTTTTAAAAGCTCTTGTATGGCCTCAGCCCCTATCATTGCCTTAAAACGACTTCCATATTCTTCGCAACATTGTCTGTATTTTTCCTCTGTTAAGAGCTCTTTTTTCTTAATAGGTGCGTCCCCCGGATCAATAACAATATATTCTTCATAATAGATGACTCTTTCTAAATCCCTGAGACCTATATTCAATAATAGTGCCATACGGCTTGGGAGTGCCTTAAAAAACCATACATGAGAGCAAGGAGATGCAAGTTCTATATGCCCCATTCTCTCGCGCCTTACCTTTGAAAGCGTAACTTCTACGCCGCAGCGATCACAGACTATACCTTTATATTTAATACGCTTGTACTTACCGCAGCTACATTCCCAGTCACGCGAAGGTCCAAATATCTTTTCACAGAAAAGCCCGTCTTTCTCAGGTCTCAAGGTCCTGTAATTAATAGTCTCTGGTTTTTTTACTTCACCCCTAGACCATGACCTGATAATATCAGAAGAAGCTATCCTTATTGATATAAAATCAAATGATTCTGTCTCTTTTTTAAACATATTATAGGGTCCTTTATTTTTTCTTCTTTCTTTTTGCCTTTTTGCGCTCTTTGCGCCTTTCCTTCAATTCCTGTGCTGAAATAACAGGTGAAGGCCCACCCTCTTTATATTCTGTCTTTATATCCAGACAAAGACTCTGTAATTCCTTAACTAAAACATTAAAGGATTCGGGAGTACCTGGTGCAAGAGCTTGTTCTCCCTTTACTATGGATTCATATATCTTAGTCCTTCCGGTAACATCATCGCTTTTTACTGTCAAAAGTTCCTGTAATGTATATGCCGATCCATATGCCTCTAATGCCCAAACTTCCATTTCTCCAAATCTCTGGCCTCCGAATTGTGCCTTTCCGCCAAGCGGCTGCTGCGTGACCAAAGAATATGGACCAATTGAACGAGCATGTATCTTATCGTCAACAAGGTGAGCAAGCTTCATCATATAGATGTATCCTATAGTAACCTTCTGATCAAAAGGCTCTCCTGAAAGACCATCAAACAATCTGACCTTCCCGTCTTCTGGTAGATTTGCCTTTTTTAATTCAATCTTTATCTCATCTTCTTTTGCACCATCAAATATAGGTGTCGTAACCTTAAATCCCATTACCTTTGCTGCCCAACCAAGATGGGTCTCTAAGATCTGACCAACATTCATTCTTGAAGGTACTCCCAAAGGATTCAAGATTATTTCAATTGGCGTACCATCTTCTGTGTAAGGCATATCCTCTTCTGGTAAAATCTTTGCAATGACACCTTTATTACCGTGTCTGCCAGCCATCTTATCCCCTACAGAAAGTCTTTTCTTGCTGGCAATATAGACAACAACCCTTTTTAAAACACCTGCTGGCAATTCATCGCCTTTTTTAATCTTATCTATTTCATGCTCTTCCTCATAAAACGCCTCTTCGATCTGGTCGTTATAAAGAGTTATCGTACGTTTTGCCTCATTTTCAAGCTCAGGGTCTGATTCTATCTTTAAACTTGCAACGTCACATTTTTCAAACTTAGGTAGATCTTTTTTCCTTAAAGGACGTCCTTCTGCTATTAAAGTGGTTTCTGTTTCATCAGACACCAAAGGAGCGCTCAATTTTACTCCTTCAAGAAGTTTAAATAACCTCTTTTCTCTTTCCTTTTTAATATTCTCTACACGTTTTTCGTATTCTTCTCTTATCTTTTCTATTGTCTTATGTTCTTTTTGAAGTTCTTCTTTTGATTTTTTGGCCTGTCCTTTTCTTGAGAAGACCTTTGTATCAACTACAATTCCTTCTACTCCTGAAGGAACGCTCAAAGATGCATCGCGGACATCACCTGCCTTTTCTCCAAAGATGGCGCGCAAGAGTTTTTCTTCTGGAGAAAGTTCTGTCTCACTTTTGGGCGCAATCTTACCTGCAAGGATATCTCCAGGTCCTACCTCTGCACCAACTCTAACGATCCCATCATCTCCAAGATTCTTAAGGGCTTCTTCGCTTACATTAGGAATATCCCTTGTAATCTCTTCGTTACCAAGACGGGTCTCTCTTGCTTCTATTTCAAATTCTTCTATATGGACAGATGTATATGTATCATTCTTTAAAAGACGTTCACTTACGAGTATAGCGTCTTCAAAGTTATATCCACGCCATGGCATAAATGCTACAAGGACGTTTCTTCCTAAAGAAAGTTCTCCCTGATCTGTTGCAGCCCCATCAGCAATAACATCGCCTGCCTTGACCCTTTCTCCTAACTTCACAATAGGCTTTTGATCAACGCATGTATTTGCATTTGACCTTGAGAACTTTCTTAATTTGTAGACTATGCTATTATTTAAAACCACTTCATCTGCCTGGATAGATGTGACCTTGCCCCCTGCTTTAGCTAATACCAGGACCCCAGAGTCCACTGCTGTTTTCTTTTCTAAGCCAGTCCCTATTAAAGGGGATTCAGTAAATAAAAGTGGTACTGCCTGACGTTGCATGTTAGAACCCATAAGGGCCCTATTTGCATCATCATGCTCAAGAAACGGTATCAGACCTGCTGCAAGACTAACAAGCTGTTTTGGAGAGACATCCATGTAGTCAATCTTATTTGGCTGCACCAGAGGAAAATTTCCTTTGTGCCTACAAGGGACCCTGTCCTCTATAAAATAATTTTCTTTATCAAGTTTTGCATTGGCCTGTGCGACTATATATTGATCCTCAAGATCTGCAGTTAAATATTCAATCTTATTAGTGACCTTTCCTTTTTCTACTTTTCTATAAGGTGTTTCTATAAAACCGAATTTATTTACTCTGGCATATGTACTTAATGAAGATATAAGTCCAATATTTGGACCTTCTGGCGTCTCAATGGGACAAATTCTTCCATAATGAGAATGATGCACGTCTCTTACTTCAAAGCCTGCCCTTTCTCTGGATAAACCTCCTGGACCGAGTGCACTCAAACGCCTTTTGTGTGTCATCTCTGCCATAGGATTTGTCTGATCCATGAATTGACTCAACTGACTCCTCCCAAAGAAATCCTTTATTACGCTGGATAGAACTTTTGAATTTATCAAATGATATGGCATCATGACATTCATGTCATAAATAGCCATGCGATCCCTACAAAAACGTTCCATCCTGGCAAGCCCTATCCTAAATTGATCTGCCAACTGCTCTCCTACAGTCCTTACGCGACGATTACCAAGATGATCTATGTCATCAGGTTCGCCCTCTCCATTTTTTAGATCCAATAAATATCTGATTACATTTACAACAGTCTCTTTATCTAATACAGTCTTATCTAGGGATATCTTCATGCCTAGCTTACGATTTAAAATATGTCTGCCTACCTTAGTAAGATCATATCTGCGCCTGTCAAAAAATAATCTTTCTAGTAAAAGTTTTGCGCTTTCGAGTGTCAAAGGATCTCCAGGCCTGATCCTCCTATATATATCCAAGAGGGCTTCTTCTTTATTTTTGGTATGGTCTCTTTCTAATGTGTTGGTAATCTCCTGTACAGTGTCTCTAAATACCTCTAAATAGCGAACGCCCTTATCCCACACTTTATCTATTAATTTTTCATCCAGTACAGTGTTGTTTGTTAAAAGTACTTCTCCTGTATCAGGGTCTTTTACATCCTTTACAACAACGCGGCCTATATATTTAAGGAGTGTTGTCTTTCTGGCAGGACGAACTCTTTCAACACCTGTAAAGAGCCTCATAATATCTTCGTTGGTCTGGTAACCCAAAGCACGTAAAAATATAGTAGCCAATATCTTCTTACGTCTATCAATAAATACATGCAAAATATCACTTGCATCAAACTCAAACTCCATCCATGCCCCACGGCTCGGAATAATCCTTCCAGAATATATCCTCTTTCCAGTAGAGTGCAGGTTTTCTTCAAAAGATACTCCAGGAGAACGATGGAGCTGGCTGACGACTACCCTTTCATCTCCATTTATTATAAAGGTACCGTTCTCTGTCATGAGAGGTAGATCTCCTAAATATACCTCCTGCTCCTTTGTATCTTTTTTGGACTTAAGCCTTATCTTTATCTTAAGAGGAGAGGCATAACTAACTGCCCTTTTCTGGGATTCCAACCTATCATGCTTGGGCTTACCTATAGTATAATAAAGGAATTCCAGCTTATAATTCCCATCTTTACTCTCTATAGGGAATACATCTTCAAATACAGCCTGAAGGCCGAATCTCTTTCGCTTTGTCTTTGGCCGGTCTTTCTGCAAAAAATCATCATAAGAGTCTTTCTGCACCTCTAAAAGATAGGGTATATTTGTCCCTTCTTTTAATTTTGCAAAGTTTTTACGTTTTGTCATAACCGTCCTTATTAGTGATTGGTGATGCCACCAATTAAAAGTATGCGGCTCGTTATTTAAGCTCTACTTTGGCTCCCTGCGCCTCAAGCTTTTTCTTTATCTCTTCTGCTTCATCCTTACCAACAGCTTCTTTTACTGTCTTTGGAGCGCCTTCAACCAGGTCTTTGGCTTCCTTAAGCCCGAGATTAGTTATTGCACGAATCTCTTTTATTACCTGGATCTTCTTGTCACCTGCTGAAGCCAAGATAACTGTAAAAGTAGTCTTTTCTTCTTCGGCCGCTGCACCTGGAGCTGCACCTGCTACTGCAGCAACTGCTACAGGGGCTTGAGCAGTAACGCCAAACTTCTCCTCAATGGCCTTTACAAGATTTGAAAGCTCCAAAACAGACATCTTCTCAACTGCTAGTATCATGTCTTCGATTTTTTTGTCGTCTGCCATGTTATTCCTCCTTGTTTTGAGTATCTGGTTTTTGTTCTTCTTTAGGTTTATCTTCTGCCTTTGCTTCTGGAGTTACTTCAGGTTTAGGTTCTTCTTTAACTTCATTTGCCTCTGGTTTTGGTTCTGGCTTAACTTCTGGCTTAGATTCTTCCTTGGGTGTTTCAGCTTTAGGAGTTGCGTTAGCTTCTGGTTTAGCCTCAGCCTTGGGCTCTTCTTTAATTTCTGGTTTAGGCTCTACCTTTGCCGGCTTTTTATCCTTTAATGCATTTAATACATATGCAAGCTTTGTTATTATTTGACTTAGGCTAGATGCTAATCCTTGTATAGGTGCATTAAGTACATTTGCAAGCTTACCTAATAAAACCTCTCTTGAAGGAAGTGCTGCAAGAACTTTAATATCTTCTTTGGTAATAACCTCTCCGCTTACTACGCCGCCACAGATATTCAAGGCCTCATGGCTTTTTAAAAATTTCACAAGGATCTTTGATATATAGGTAGCATCTTCCTTTGTATCTAAAGCAATACCTACCTCGCCTTCAATAAGTTCAAGTATAGGATTTTTAGCAAGTGCATGCTTTGCAATGGAATCTTTTACAACTACATATTCACATGAGACCTCTCTTAATTCCCTGCGCAATTCATTCAGGTCCTTAGCAGTAAGACCCTTAAAATTAGTAACAATAGCTGAAGGTTTATCACTAATGCGATTTGATATTTCCTGAACCATCATTTTTTTGCATTCCATCGCATTCTTTGCCATTACGATAACCCCAGTTTTATAATATCCAGCTTTACGCCTGGACCCATTGTTGTTGAAATAGAAACATTTTTTACAAATTTTCCTTTTACGCTCTGAGGTCTAGATTTATCTACAGCGCGTATAACGCTTTTAACATTATCAAGAATTTTATTTTCTTCGAAAGAGATTTTACCGATACCAGTATTAATATTCCCTAGCGCATTAAGCTTAAATTCTATCTTTCCTGCTTTTGCTTCTTTAACAGCTGTTTTAAGGTCATTTGTCACGGTGCCTGTCTTTGGATTAGGCATAAGGCCTCGAGGTCCAAGGACCCTACCTAACTTACCAACATCACGCATCATATCAGGGGCACTTATAACTACATCAAAATCAGTCCATCCAGAATTTATCTTTGAAATAAGATCTTCTGCCCCCACATATTCGGCACCTGCTGCTTTTGCTTCATTTGCCCCTTCACCTTTACATAATACCAGTACCTTTATATCTTTTCCTGTTCCATGAGGCAAGTTCACAGTGCCTCTTACCATCTGGCCTGCCTGCTTTGAATCAGCATTCAAATCAAAAGAAATCTCCACTGTCTCGTTAAATTTCGTACGAGGTGATTTCTTGAGAATAGACACTGCCTCTTCCAAGGAATAGGTTTTATCTTTTTCAACTAATTTTTCAAATTCTTTTTTTCTTTTAGTAGCGGTCATTATTCTACTACCTCTATACCCATGCTTCTGGCTGTCCCTTCTACTGTCCTCATTGCAGTCTCAATGCTTGAGGCATTAAGATCTTGCATCTTTGTTTGGGCAATCTCTTTTACTTGGGCCTTTGTGACTTTACCGATCTTTTCTTTATTCGGTTCCCCTGAGGCCTTTGCTATACCGCATGCACGTTTTAAAAGAATAGAACACGGGGGACTTTTAATAATAAATGAAAACGATTTATCTTCATGAACGCTTATCACAACAGGTAGCACCAAACCAGGCCTATCCTTTGTCTTTTCGTTAAAAGACTTGCAGAATTCCATTATGTTTACTCCGTGTTGTCCCAATGCAGGACCAACAGGAGGTGCAGGATTTGCCTGAGCGCCTGTAACATGAAGTTTAATAATGGACTTTACTTTTTTCTTTGCCATGTTAAATCCTTTCCACCTGCCAGTATTCCAGTTCTACAGGGGTAGCTCTGCCAAATATCGATACCATTACTTTTACTTTTCCTTTATCTGGATTCACTTCTTCTACTATGCCGTTAAAATTTATAAAAGGTCCTTCTATTATCTTTACATTATCCCCTTTTTCAAAAATTACTTTAGGGGTTGGTTTTTCTTTTCTTTCTTCAGTCTGTTTTATTATGTGTTTGACTTCACTTTCCTGCAAAGGAACCGGCTTTGTCTTTGTCCCTATAAAACCTGTTACACCTGGTATATTTTTTATTTCATACCAGGCCTCGTCATCTATATCCATTTCCATCAATACATATCCGGGGAAAAACTTCCTCATAGAGATCTTCTTTTTTCCGGACTTTACCTCTGAGACCTGCTCAGTAGGTATAAGGACCTGGAAGACCTTATCTTTCAGCGGGCCATCTTCGAGCTTACTCTCTATACTGGATTTAACCTTCTCTTCGTGGCCGGTTAATGTATGAATGACATACCACTTATGACTCATAAACTTAACTTAATAGGAGGCTGATAAACCTAGACAGGACCAGATCTACTATGCCTATAAATACAGCTAATAATGCTGTTGAAATTATTACGATGCCAGTGGAACTCACAAGCTCATTCCTGTCAGACCATGAAACCTTCTGCATCTCTACTTTTACTTCAGTTACAAATTTTGTAAAACGTGAAAAAATCTTCATTGTTATTCTGGCAGGCCAGGAGGGATTCGAACCCCCAACACGCGGCTTTGGAGACCGCTGCTCTGCCAATTAGAGCTACTGGCCTATAGTGGCCATTATTTTTCCTCTTTGTGTGGTGTACGTTTTCTACAAAATTTACAGAACTTCTTTATCTCAAGCCTCTTCGTTTGTAGTTTCTTATTTCTAGTGCTTGTATAATTCTTTCTTTTGCATTCTGAACATACGATGATAATAAGATCGCGCGGCATTGTAATTTATCCTTACGCTATTATATCTGCTACAACTCCAGCTCCAACTGTGTGTCCGCCTTCTCTG
>CAZMID010000030.1:0-14110 GCA_964566255.1 uncultured Planctomycetia bacterium
AAATGAATCTGAGGCCTTACGTACTAATTCCGCCCACTCCATAGAATCCTGATTTCCTATGGTCAATAACAGCCCTTTTTGCTTTCTGGGGTTAAATAAGAGGTCAGTCATGTATTTTATACCAGAAGAACTTACGCT
Organism: uncultured Planctomycetia bacterium; assembly: GCA_964566255.1. Classification (GTDB taxonomy): domain Bacteria; phylum Omnitrophota; class Gorgyraeia; order Gorgyraeales; family Gorgyraeaceae; genus CAZMID01. Next base: position 139 of record CAZMID010000030.1, read on the forward strand.
GGTTCCCAGATGTTCTGTTGCTACATTTTCTATGCTATGGGCCTCATCAAATACCAAAACATCCCATTCAGGTAAGATGCTTTTCTTCTCATCCTGTATAGCTAAATTAGAGAAAAACAAATGGTGATTTACAACTAATATACGGGCACTAGATATCTTTTCTCTGGCCTTTTGAAAAAAGCACTGCTTATAGTAGGGGCATTTCTTACCAGGGCATGTCTCTGTAGTAGATGAGGTCATATCCCAGACCTTTGGATCTGGATCCTCATCTAAATCATAAAGGGTACCATCTGTAGTCCTATATGACCATGCAACAATTTTAGCAAATTCGCGCATCTCATATTCATCGCTAAATAAATCTTTCTGTTTAAAATTAGATCTATGAAGCCTTCTTAAGCATAGATAATTATTCCTTCCTTTTACAAGGATAGCTTTAAAGTCTTTATCTAGAGCTTGCTCTAAAAACGGGATATCTTTATGGATAATCTGTTCTTGTAAACTTATAGTATTTGTAGAGATAATTGCCAAGCGTTCATTTTTAAGAGTATACTCAGCAATAGGTACAAGATATGAAAAACTCTTCCCTACCCCTGTTCCTGCCTCAACTATCAAATTCTCTGATAGAGATATAGCCTCTTCTACTGATTTTGCCATTTGCAACTGCTCTACCCTCAATTCATAATTCGGTAGCACCTTTGCGATAGGTCCAGATTGATCAAAAACCTCTGTTATATAATTAGTCATCTTTTAAGGAAGGATATTCTTTTTTCCTGGCCATTTGAGAGGCGTTTTATATTTGAACGGTGCTTATAGACAATAAGGATGCACAAAAGGCTCATAAATATAATTACTTCACTTGATTCACCGAATATTAGAGTAAAAAGTGGTACTAAAATTGAGGCTATTATAGAGGCTAAAGACACATATCCTGTTATAAAAAATACTATACACCACACAAAAAACCCGAGCCAGAAGATATTTGGTATCAGTCCTATTACTACGCCTGCCGAAGTTGCAACCCCCTTACCACCCTTAAATTTTAGAAATAGAGGCCAATTATGGCCTGCTATTGCAGCTAAGCCTATAAGTACCTTATATAATTCAGGTCTCGTAAAAGGTGCTGCATACATAAAAAAACTTGCAACATAAGTAACGCACACAAATCCCTTTAAGATATCTATTAAAAGTACTACTAATCCTGGAAACTTACCAACGACCCTAAAGACATTGGTTGCACCTACATTGCCGCTTCCGAACTGTCTTATATCAACGCCTTTTAGTAAGCGCCCAAATATATATGCAGTAGGAACTGAACCAATCAAATAAGAAATAATTATCCCTAAAAATAATGTAAAAGACATCGTTTTATGCCTCAGCCAGTTCTTTTGAGCCGCGCCAGATATAATCTATTCCAGAAACAATCGTAAAAAATACTGCTGGATATATAAAGAATTTATTATATTTAAATATCGTAAGGATTGCTATTATAGCTATCATCTGGAAAAATGTAGTAATCTTACCAAGAAAGCTTGGTTTTATCTTTATGCTCCCCTTAAGAAATTGTATCAAGAGAGATCCTAAAACAATAATTATATCGCGTGTTATTACAGCTAGAACTGCCCATGCAGGAATACGTAAGTCTAAAGGCAGGCTACCTATAATAGATAGTGATATAAAAGCGCTTATTATAAGGAGTTTATCTGCTATCGGGTCTAAGATAGTGCCTAATTCTGTTACCTGATCATGGGTTCTTGCAATACCACCGTCAATAGCATCTGAAAAACTCGCTATTGTAAATATAGTTAGTGCCACAAACCTTAAATACTCTCTACCCTCTCCATAATACAAAAGACTGGCTATAAAAAAAGGGACTACAAGTATGCGAAAAATTGTAATCTTATTGGCGAGATTCAATTCCAGACTTCCTTTAGGTATTTTGGTATGCCAGACGCCTCTTTAGGACCTACAAGCACCTTCCAACCTGAAGAATTTTCAAGTTTACCACTTATTACAGATACATATCCAGGAATTATTATCTTTTTATGTGAAACGGTCTTTTCTATATCAGTTTTTTTCATTGCCTCAGCTATGCCTTCGGGTGTGAATTTTTCAGCAGCCCAGGCAGTGAGTACGCTCATACCTTCTGAATCTGTAACAAGTAAATAAGCTGGCAATTTACTTCCTTCTATTTCAGGGGATACTGTATAAAAGGTAAGTGAAAAATTCGTAGTCACCAGGACAGGTGAATTTTCGCTGACTGAGCCGAATGCATATAGTTTTGGCTCTACAGTAACTGGCTTCTGGGGATCTGTATAGATATTTTGGCGCAATGTAACAATAGGAAGAAGTGTTTCTTTATCCAAAGTATCAAGAATGATTAGACTGGCATATTTTGTAATAGCTAAGGAAGATTTTTTTACTATCTCATATTTATCTTTATCTTTTATAAATGATATTACAGGAAAACCAAGGTTTCTATAGTTTTTCTTAAGGCTTAATCTTCTGATTTGTGTAAAATCATTCAAAGTGCCATTTAGAGTTTTTGGAGAAGGGTCTAATACTAATTCTTTTACGCCAAGCGAAGAAGCCTCTTTAGAAAGCTTATCAAGTTCTTCCAGATTGTTGGCCTTTAAAACAAGTGGGGCTTTATACGTCTTTGAAACTTCACACATATCTTTTAGATTATTACTGGATGCAGCATATATTAAAGGTAATTTATCAGAACATTTTTTTAATGCTCCTTCTATTGTTTTTGCATTATCACTTGCAAGGATTAAGGCCTTTTTGGAATTTACAAGGATTTTATCAAGTGCATTTTGGAATTTTTCAGAAGATGATGAAGTATTTACGATAGCTATCGCATCAATTGTGATATGCTGACCTATTCTTTCAAAACTCAATTCTTCTATTTTTTTGACTCTCTCTGTCAGATCATTGTCAGATAGAGTGTCATCTATAGTTACAGCAATAGCAGTCTGATTATAAAAAGTCTTCTCGTGCCTAAAAAGTACTGTCTCGCCGCCTGTTTCTAATTTGTTATCTCCGGATCCAAGCAATATTGTTTTAATAGGCGGTTGTGAAGCCTGGTCTAAGGCAGTCTTTGCCTCTTCTTTTATATCGGGACACTGATCTAAAGATGTCTTTTTCATTGCTAATTTCATTGCAAATGCAAGGCACGTAGGAGAGCCACATTTTTTACAGTTTGTTTTGGGTAAAAGTTTATAGATGTCTAAACCTGATAGCGCCATTTAAAACCCCCTTACATAACAGCTTCCATTGTTAAGGCAGGATGACCGACTTTTTCCAAGTATGGTAATAATCCTTCCATATTCGTTGTAACTGACTCATCTGCTATTTTGTTTATAAAATCAGGCTCTCCTAATTCTTCACATCTTTTCTTTAGTTTGTCTGCTAGAGCCTCTTTTAGTTCCTTAGGCATCCACACTATTCTTTTAACTCCGCCCTCGGCCGATATAAATTTTTTACTGGTAATATAAAGCCTTCCTACTCCCATAAATCCAGGGGTCTGTTGGCCTCCTCCAATAGAACCTGCCAGAGTTGAAAACCCCATACCAGCAGGCGTTGAACCAGAATATTCCCTATTTACAACCATAAATCCGTTTGCCTCTGGAAGTATTGCAATTATACATTCAAAACACCCGCAGCTTGTCTCAGGTGAATCTATAATAGAATATCCACAGAATCTTTCTAATGTGCGGTTTGATTTTTGAAGGATTGCCTCATTTACACCCGTCCATTCGCCTTTTACAGGATCAAGGCACTGTCCTTTTTTAATAGGCTGATTCGGACCAGAGGGATTTAATTCATTAGACGCCTTTGCATCCAGCCAGTTATATGCACCGCAAAGACCGATTCTTTCTGGCTTTATAACGCATACATGATTTGGTGCAAAACTCTGACAAAGCGTACACGTCCAGAATAAATCTACACTTTCATCCGTCATACCCATTACGCGTATGTCTCTTTCATCATAGACTTTTTGAGCTTCTGTAATAACTTTTTCAACATCATCCTGTTTTGTATATATAGTAACTTGTACTTTATCAGCTATGGCACTAAATACATCATGAAACCTTGCGTGCAGAATTACCCCGAAATGCTTTAATTTAAAATCTTTATTCTTTGCATCCTTTGAAATCCTTATCCAGCACATATCCCTTTGACCCATATGAAAAACACCCATTGCCTCATTCAGAAAACTATGGATTTGTCTTTCAAGTATAGGTTCAAAATCCTTCTGCATTTTTCTGCCTGCTACTTCAACAAAGATCCCTAAAGGTGATGCTCCCCCTTCTTTGATTTCATTTAATTCAGGCCCTATAACAGTAATTTTTCCGTCTTCTATTTTTCCTGGGTCAACCATCTTTACATACTCAAATGCATCTGAATATTTGCCGCCAAACTGAGCGTACATCTGTTCACGCCTGACACGTTCGCCTTCAAATGCAGGTGAATATGATACAGGAATCGGGATCTCAGAGATTTTTAATTTTATTCCCCTTAATTCAATCGCCTTAGGAACTATTTTTTTGTGATCTAATTCCCTTATTACATGTTCATATGTACATATACCGGTTGGCCTAATCTCAGGCACTTTTGTATCTGCTATAACTGGAAATCCCATGTTTATAGCACCTGCACCTGTTGCATATTTAATATCATCCAATTCTCCTAATACCATACCAAATGCAAATACCCTATTTTTACAGTATTCTAAGCATTTAAGGGCTTCACCTTTTTTATGGCCTCCAAAGGTAAGGGCACCCCTAATAGCCCAGTTTAAAGGATAAATAGCACTCAAGGTATCTCTTCCATAAGGTACTATATAGGTATCCCAGCCCATCTCTACTTTTTCTTCTAAGAGCTGATCTATTATGCTTATTCCATTTGCAGAGCTACCTACAAAAGTCATAATACTTCGCTTTTGAAGCTCTCTTACTATAGATACAGCTGTTTTATTATCTGGTGCAGCACCTAATATAGCTGCAAATCCAGGCATCCTTCCATCAACAAGCTGAATCCCTAAGGTACGTAGTATTGTATCTGAAAAGAAACCATTGCAGTCTTTTTGTGGCTCCTGGTTATATAGATATCTTAAGGCCATTATTACTTCTTCACAAAGAAGCGTTGCTATGCCTGAATCTAAGGTATCCCCTAAATAAGGAAGCCATATCTTTTGTGATGGCTCTTGATGAAGAAGAGTTTTTGAGTAATCTACTATTTCTTTTGCATCTTTAAGGGTTTTTACTTCTTTACCCAAAAGTGCATATACAAGAGGAAAGTAAAATGCCGTCTCCGGAAACTTAACCTCACAGTTTTCAGTTTTTTCTTTTATGGCCTTATTGATAAAATCTTTGGCTTCTTTATGAATTTTATTTGCGCCTCTTATAGCACTGGATGCAATAATCTTTGACATGTTTCCTCCATTATAAAGTCAGGGTTGTTTCTTTAAATTCAGGTTCTTTAAAAGACTTTTTGGAACTTTTTACTAATTTAATTATTTTTCCATAATCAAAATAATCTCCAAGGATATCGTCTTTAATATCCTTTATATTAACTTTATTTTTAATAAGCGTACCTACAATCCCTATTGAATCTACACTGTTTACAAATATAACACCTACAATAACATTATTTTTTAAGACTATTTTTTTATAAATATTTTTTGTAAGATCTTTTTTGATGATTTCTTTATAAATATCTTTTTTTGGCTTTGTAATCCCAATGGAGATTACTGGAAGTCCGAAGAATTCTATTGAATTCATGGCTAATGTACCGTCATAAGGAATATTTTCTCCGGTCATATTTAATCCTGCGACTCTACCTTCTCCGCAAGCAACAGGCCAGATTGCATTTATGGAGTTTTCTTCTAGGGTGATATCGTACGATTCTGCAACATCACCTGCAGCAAATATATCTTTAGTGCTAGTTTTAAGAGTATCGTCTATCACAATTCCCCAATTTGTTTTTAAATCAGCTGACTTTGCTATATCTATATTAGGGCTAACACCTTTACCTATAATAACAAGCTCACAATTTACTTCTTTATTATTATCCAAAACAATACTCTTTACAGAATTTTTTCCTTTGATTTCTTTTGCATATCTATCAGTAAATATCTTTATGCCTTTTTCTTCTATGTGTTTCTGCATAATATCGGCAGAGGCTTTATCTATTATCTGGGATAATATTTGAGGAGAACGAACATATACAGATACGTTCTTACCTCTGGACTTCAATGCATAGGCGGCCCTGAGCCCTATAAGGCCTCCGCCTAAAACTACAGCACTTTTTACCTTACCAAGCATAGACTCGATATCTCTTGTATGATCTATAGTCCTTAAAGGAAATACTCCTTTTTTATCTATACCGGGGATATTTTCTAGCTTTGCAGATGAGCCTGTAGCAAGAAGAAGTTTATCGAATTTTATCTTCTTCTTATCCTCCAAAATCACCTCTTTTTTATCTTTATCTATATTTACTGCCTTTATGCCTAATAAAGCATCTACTTTATTATCTTTAAAAAAACTATCAGGCCTATACCAGATTTTGGTTTCATCAATGGTTTTTGCCAACACATACGAAATAAGACACCTTGAATATAAAGGTCTTTTCTCATCGGATATAACCGTTATTTTTGAAGCTTTATCTTTACTTCTTATGGACTCTATTGCGCTTATTCCAGCTGCACTGGAACCAATTATTAAGTGTTGCATATTTTTTCTTTAAACTCCTTCTCAGTGCCTAAAAACAATGCCTTTGTCGGACATGCCTCTACGCAGGCAGGAATATCTCTATCAGGACAAAGATCGCACTTTAAGACAATCTTATTTTCTTTTTCTCTGGTTAATGCCCCAAAAGGGCAGGTCATTATACACATCCAGCATCCCACGCATTTATCCTTATCATGCATGGTAAGACCTGTTTTTTTATCTTTATACATCGCACCTGACATACAACTTTCTACGCAAGGGGCATTTTCACAATGCTGACACCCAGTTGATATAGTTATACTTTTAGTAACAAATTGAGCTTTTCTTCTTTTAACTGGAAGAGGTTTTTCTTTTAAGGCCTTTGTTAGCTTTTTTGATTTAGAATGTTCTATACTACAAGTAACTTCACAAGCATTACATCCCAAGCATTTTTTAATATCACAATAGATTTTTTTCATTTTACTGCAAGATACATCCTTGGTTTTAATTTAAGTGCTTCTCGTTTTTTATCAATATGATCTATCATAAGTCCAGCTGCCTTTATAGGATCTTCTTCAAAGGCATATTTACCTCCTACGACATTTTCCAGTTCTTTACAGATATAGTTTGTAACATTTTTACTTCCAAGTACAGGTTGCGCACCTCCAAAGATAGTAAATACGCCTGAGGCCACAAAATAAAATCCTATTGTTATAGCCTTTTCACTCATCCATTCAGGTGCAGCACCTGCTGCAGGTATATCCGAAAGATCTTCACCTAAACCGCCTTCAGAAATAATCTCTGATGCAGCGATTAAAATACGTGAATTATCTACGCAAGAACCAACATGTAAAACCGGCGGAATACCAACTGCTTCACAAACCTCCTTTAACCCTGGACCAGCTAATTTAAGAGCTGCTTCTGGTGTCATTAGCCCATCTTTAGCGCATGCAATAGCTGAACACCCGGTCTGTAAAACCAATACATCATTTTTTATAAGTTCTTTTACCATTTCAAGGTGTGCCCAGTCATGTTTTATTTTTGGATTATTACATCCAACAACACCTGCAACACCGCGAACTCTACCTGATATAATGGCATCATTAAGTGGCCTATAAGTACCTCTGAACTTACCGCCTAGAATATTTTTAACCTGTTCCGCAGTAAAACCAGCTACTAAATCCATTGTTTCCTTTGGAATATTAACACGTTTTTTATCTCTTTTTTTATAATTCTCTACGGCTCTTTTTATAATACTTTTTGCAACTTCATAAGCTTTCTCTTCTTTAAACTCTATGTGGGTAACCCCAGGAAACTTCAATTTTGTAGAAGTAGTTACAATCTCTGTATGAAAACATGATGCTAATTCCGTTAAAGACGGCATAATACACTGTACATCCACCATCATTACTTCTACTGAACCAGTTAATATCGCTAGTTCCTGCTGCAGAAAATTCCCTGCTGTATGCACACCATGCCTCATTAAGATTTCATTTGAAGTACAGCACATGCCGGCTAAATTTATACCCTTTGCACCTTGTTTTTTAGCAAGTCCTAATAATTCAGGATCCTTAGTAGCTTTTACTGCCATTTCTGAAAGAACTGGTTCATGGCCATGCACTACAATATTTACATGATCTTCTTTTAAGACTCCTAGATTTACCTTGCTTCTTATTGGTTTAGGACTTCCAAGCATTATATCCTGTAAATCCGTAGCTATCATAGATCCACCCCAGCCATCTGCTAATGAACACCTCATGCCTTGCTGTATTATATTTTTGTAATCATTATCTACGCCCATAGCGACTCTATGTAAAGATTCAACTACTTCACGATCTATACCTCTTGGCACAATACCTAATTTACGCCATAATTCGATTCTCTTTTTTGGTGCTCTTGAAATAAACTTTAACTCTCCTTCTTGTTGTCCGAATTCAGACAAGGCTTTTTCAGCTACTTCTTTTGCTATATCTAAATCCTTCTTCCCATCAACAGAAATCCCATAAATCTTGGCGATTTCTATAAGCTTAACTCTATCGGCTATACCATAATCATGTGCTTCACCTTTTGCCACAAGAGCTAAGGTATTAGCCACATCTCTTCCATGATCAGAATGAGCTGCTGCACCGACTGCAATATGTTTAAGTAAATTCCTTGCTACAATAGTATCAGCATTTGCACCACACACACCGACCTGGGCACCTTCTCCAAATGGATCTACCCTGCAAGGTCCCATGTGACAATTAGTGCAGCAGACACCCAGCTGGCCAAATCCGCACTGAGGCTGCATGGCTTCTAATCTATCCCAGGTAAGCTGTACAGAATCTTTTTCTGCCTGTTTTAACATCTCCTGAGTTGCTTTATCGATAGATCTATCCTGGTATTTTGACATTAAATCCTCCCTGAACTTATAATCCAGCAGCTTCTAAAACTAAAGGAACTTTTTTATCCCATCCTATGGGCATTATATGAATACCCTGACTTATTGGTTTTAATTCTTTAATGAGTCTAGCTGCGATTTCTATTGATTTACTAGATTTATCTTGCGTTTCATTCATCTCTTTGATTAAATTATCAGGAACAAATACGCCGCTTACATTTTTATTCATATATTTTGCCATACCAGCAGATTTTAATAACACTATCCCTGCAATAATAGTAGTTTTAAGATGTTTTGATGCATCAAGAAACTTTTTAAATAATTCTATATCATAAATGGCCTGTGTCTGAAAAAATTGTGCACCTTCAGCTATTTTTTTCTCCATCTTTAAGACCTCTGGTTCTATAGGATCTGCTCCTGGATTTACAACTGCCCCTACGCAAAATTCTGGCTTTCCTTTTAATTCTTTTCCGGCCATATCTTTTCCTGATTGTAAGGTCTTAATCGCTTCAAGCAATTGTATTGAATCTAAATCAAAAACCGGCTTTGCATCTGGATGATCTCCTAAAGTAGTATGATCTCCTGTTAATGCTAGGATATTTTTTATTCCAAGGACAGCGGCTGACAATAGATCTGACTGTAAAGCAAGTCTATTTCTATCTCGACAGGTCATCTGAAATACCGGCTCTATTCCTCTATCTATTAAAAGTTTACAGATAGCTAAAGATCCAACCCTCATGACCGAACTCTGTAGATCTGTAACATTTATAGCATCTACCTTACCTTTAATAAGATCTGCGTCTTTTAAGACTTCTTCTATGTCAATACCCTTGGGAGGACCTATTTCAGAGGTAAGTATGAATTTTTTTTGTTTAATCTTATCACATAGTGACATTTTACTTCCTTTCTATACTTGTAATTTAAATGCCTCTACTAAATTCTTCATTAACATTGCTACTGTTAAAGGTCCTACGCCACCTGGTACAGGTGTAATATAAGAAGCTCTTTCCTGAGCCTTACTAAACTCTACATCTCCTACGAGTTTTCCTTCGACGCGGTTAATGCCAACATCAATTACAATGGCACCTTCTTTTATCCATTCGCCTTTTACAAGACCGGCTTTTCCAACAGCTACGATTAAGATTTCAGCTTTTTTAACAAACTCTGGAAGGTTTCCTCTTTCGCCTGTTGCTATATGACAAACTGATGTAGTTACAAATTCATTCAAAAGCATTAAAGACAATGGTTTTCCAACGATTTCACTGTGGCCTACTACTAAAGCCTCTTTTCCGTATAATTGAAGTCCTTCTATTGAATTTAAAAGCTCCATACAGGCTGCTGCTGTACATGGAAGAATTTTTGCATTTCCAAATACAATTTCTCCCATATTCTGAGGATGCACTGCCTCAATATCTTTAATGGGAGATATATATCTTGAAATTAATTTTGCATCTATCTGAGAAGGAAGCGGCATCTGAAGTATTATTCCAGTAACCGATTTATCTCCATTAAGTTTTTTGATTGATTTTATTAGATTCTCTTGGGAAGTATTTTTATCTAGTTTCTCAAGCTGATAATCTATACCAAGATTTTCAGCATTTTTTCTCTGGGATTTTAGATATACTTCTGAGGCTGGATTCTCACCTACCTGAACACTTACGAGTTTTGGAGTCTTTTTATATTTAGTTTTAAGATTTTCTACATCAAGTTTGATCTTTTCTTTTAGGTTTGAAGCCAATGTCTTACCATCCAGTAGTTTTGCTGCCATTACTTCATCCTTTCTTTTGTTTTTGTAATAGTGTTTCGATATAAAACTTCTATTTCCTTTTTTAGAGAATTTAAAATATTTCTTTCTTTCTCTACAAACGCTTTTTCCTCTATTCCTTTAAGGTTGATACAAGCATTGAATACGCCTGAAGCAAAACTTGCGTTTAAGAATTCTGCGCCGCAGCCTACATCTGTTATTAAATTAGGATTGGATTTTTCTGATAACTCTAAAGCTACTTCTAGCCCATCCTTAGAGAGCTTACACATCTTTAAAGAAATATCATACCCTTCTTTTAATGCCTTATCAATTATTTTTTTATCTTTTGATTTAAAAGCATTATTTATTTTAGAATACACCTTTATATCTTCATCTATAATTGATGTAAAATCTTTTTCTATTCTTTCTAAGCTAGATAGATTCTTCTTTATATCGTTTTCAACATCTTTAAACTTTTCTTTTCCAATAGTAAAGTTACAAACCATCTCTAGTAGCGCTACTCCTATTGCACCGCACGCACCGGTTGCACTTCCACCCCCTGGAGCTGGAAGACGAGCTGAAAGATCTTCAATATATTTTTTTATAGATCCGTCTATATACATTAAAAAAGCCCCCTTACTATGCCAGTTTCATCTATATCTACCTTTGTTCCTGCTGGTACAGATGGTAATCCTGGCATCGTACGCATTGTCCCGCATAATGGATACAAAAATCCCGCACCTGCTGAAATCCTAACATCCCTAATAGGAATTGTAAAACCACTTGGCCTTCCTTTTAAAGTAGGATCGTGGGATAAAGATAGATGAGTCTTTGCCATATTTATTGGTAATTTATCATAACCAAGTTTTGTGTAATAAGAAATCTTCTTTTCTGCTACATCAGAATATTCTACGTTTTTAGCCCCGTAAATCTTTTTTGCAACTATCTCTATTTTTTCTTTTATAGAGACTCCTAATGGATAAAGGAATTTAAAGTTAGATTTTTCTTCACACATCTTTAAAACCGCCTTTGCAAGACTTTTTCCACCTTCTCCGCCTTTTTCCCAAACTTCACTTATAACTACATCCATTGCACCTGACAATTTGGCAATATCTTTTATTGCATTTATTTCTTTTTCTGTATCAGGTAAGAATCTATTTATTGCAACAACAACATTTAAACCAAACAATCTTATATTTTCAATGTGTTTTACTAAGTTTTCAGCACCTTTTATCACTGCTGGTACATTTTCTTTTTCTACGAGTGCTTTATCTAAGCTTCTTCCTGGTATTGCCTGAAACCCTCCCCCATGCATCTTCAATGCCTTTACAGTACATACCAAGACTATCCCACTTGGAGGTGGGAGACTTTTGGTCCTGCATTTTATGTCTAAGAATTTTTCTGCACCGCAATCTGCACCAAAGCCGCTTTCAGTCACTACATAGTCTCCTAGCTTTAATGCTATCATATCAGCTAATACAGAATTATTGCCGTGCGCAATATTGGCAAAAGGTCCTGCATGCATTATGCAAGGGGTGTTTTCCGTGGTTTGGACTAGATTTGGTTTTATTGCATCTTTTAAAAGAACAGTCATTGCCCCTGCGCATTTTAGATCTTCAGCTGTTATGGGTTTTCCGTCTTTGGTGGAGGCAACAAACATCCTTCCAAGTCTTTTTCTTAAGTCAGGTAGGCTTTCTGTTAAAGCTAATATAGCCATTACTTCACTAGCGACTGTTATATCAAAGCCAGTTTCTCTTGGGATTCCATTTTCTTTTCCCCCAAGGCCTATTTTTATCTGTCTTAACGCTCTATCACTTATATCAACTGCCCTACGTACAACTATAGAATCTGGATCAATATTAAGACTATTTCCTTTTAGTAAATGATTATCTATAAATGCTGCTAAAAGATTGTTTGCTGCTCCTACTGCATGTATATCTCCTGTAAAATGCAGATTTATATCCTCCATTGGCAACACTTGAGAATATCCTCCTCCTGCTGCCCCTCCTTTTATACCAAAAACAGGCCCCATAGAAGGCTGTCTTAAGGTTGTAATAACTTTTTTACCGAGTTTTGCAAGGCCTAGACTCAGGCCAATGGTAGTAACCGTCTTACCTTCTCCTAAAGGAGTAGGTGTAACAGCAGTAACATCAATATATTTTCCATGGGGTTTATTTTTAAGGCGGTCTAAAATAGAAAGGGATATCTTGGCTTTGTAATTTCCGTAGAGCTCTAGTTCTTTCTCTTTGATGCCTATCTGACGGGCAATATTAGTGATGGGAATTAACTTTGCCTCTTGCGCAATTTCAAGGTCACTAGGAACTTTTTTCAATAGCCACCTCCATTTTATGTATAAGGCGCCTAATTCAAATCTTTTATCGGAGCAAAACTTTTTCTATGAATCGGGCACGATCCATATGTCTTTATTGCTTCTAAATGAAACTTTGTACCATATCCTTTATGCCTTGAAAATCCATAAAGAGGGTACTTTTTATTATATCTTTCCATCATTCTATCTCGCGTAACCTTTGCAATAATAGATGCTGCTGCTATTGAAAGGCTTTTTGAATCCCCTTTCAATATTGAAATAGCCTTATAAGGAAGCTTTAAATCAATCCTCCCATCAATAAGGATATAAGTCTTTTTCCTAATCTCACGTTCTTTTTTATTGTTGAGGTGGCAATATCTTTTAATAGCACTAGATACAGCCTCTCTCATAGCTAAAATTGTAGCTTGATATATATTTTTTTTATCTATAACGCTATTATTCTTTAATCCTATTCCAAAGAGCGATTTTTCTGAAATCTCACAAAAGGCCTTTTCCCTTTGTGAAGGACGCATCTTCTTAGAATCATCTATTCTTTCCTTATAATGAGGAAAGGTAAATTTCTTTAAGGGAACTTTTTTTAGTACAACCGCAGCAGCTACTACAGGCCCTGCAAGAGGACCGCGGCCTGCCTCATCTACTCCGACTATTATAGATCCACCCTCAAGAAACGCCCTTTTCTCCCAAAGGAGCATCTGTCTCTTTGTCGAAATCCATCTCTTCTTCAACTTTAGTGCGCTTTCCGATTTTCTTTCTGAGGTAATAAAGAGTGGCCTTTTTGACTTTACCTTTCTTTACAACCTTAATAG
>CAZMID010000031.1:0-11929 GCA_964566255.1 uncultured Planctomycetia bacterium
TAAGAAAACTCACAGCTATCATTTCAAAGACAAACACATGTGTTATATTTATAAACCAGATAAGAGAAAAGATTGGTGTTATGTTTGGTAATCCTGAGACTACAACAGGTGGCAGGGCCTTAAAATTCTATAGCTCAGTTAGGATAGATTTAAGAAGGATAACCAGCGTAAAATCAGGGGATAATATAATCGGTTCAAGGATAAGGGCAAAGGTTGTAAAAAATAAAGTTGCACCACCTTTCAGAAAAGCAGAATTTGATATTATGCACGATGAAGGGATTTCAAAATCAGGAAGCATCTTAGATTTGGGTGTTGAAACAGGTGTTTTAGAAAAATCCGGCGCATGGGTGACCTTTGGAAGCGAAAGAATTGGCCAAGGTAGAGAATCAGCCAGAGGGTTTTTAAGGGATAATACGAAGCTATCCAGAGAGATTGAAAAAAGGATCAGGGACTCGATATTAGCTAGACCTTCCGTAAAGAAATAACCATTTACAAATCTTCAAGAGGAGAATGTCTTATGAAGAAATGTACCAGCCTAGTTTTTACACTAGCCGTTACGCTTTTACTATCAACTTTTGTTTATGGAGAGCATGTACAGGAGGCAATTAGCTTGCAGGAATCGTTTATTAAGGTTTCAAAGGAAGTCGGGCCTACTGTTGTAAGTATCAGTACAGAACAAATCCAGCGCTACCAGACAGTCTACCGCCCATTTAGTCAATTTAATAATGATTCTTTCAAGGATTTTTTCAGTGATTTTCTAGTAGTGGGTCCTCAGATGGAATTGAAAAGAACAGGATTGGGTTCAGGCATTATTATAGATAAAGAAGGACATATTCTAACAAACGAACATGTGATCCATGGTACTAGTAAGATCACAGTTACCTTACCTGATGGTAGGGAATTTGAAGGTAGGCTAAAGGGAACTGATGAATATTCAGATATAGCTCTTATAAAGATAGATTCTGAAGTTGATTTACCTTTTGCAAGATTGGGAGATTCAGATAAAGTTCAGATAGGTCAATGGGCAATAGCTATTGGTAACCCATATGGTTTTGGAGTAACAAATGCTGAACCTACACTTACAGTAGGAGTAGTGAGCGCATTAAATAGAAGTCTTCCAAGAACAAATCAAAGAACAAGAGAGTATAAGGATCTTATACAGACAGATGCAGCAATAAATCCTGGTAATAGTGGAGGACCCCTTTTAGATATACATGGGAATGTAGTAGGTATAAATGTTGCTATATTTACACGTAGCGGAGGTTCTGAAGGTATTAGCTTTGCTATTCCGATAAATATTTCTAAGAGGATAATGGATAGCCTTAAGGAAGCCAAAGATATAAAACCAGAAGATGTTAAATGTTGGAGCGGGATAAAGGTTTCTGAGATAACAGATGAGATTCAAGCACGTTATAAGTTGCCTCCTGAAAGTGGAGTTATTGTTATACACGTAGAGCCATTTAGTCCTGCAGGTAGATCTGGCATAAGAGAAGGAGATGTTATTCATGAATTAAATAGAATCCCCATAAGAAATATGAAGGATTACAATAGAGTAATTAAGAATCTTTCAGGTGAAGTATTAGTTGGTACATACAGAGGTTATGTGGTGGTAAAATCATTATGAAAGTAGATGAGATAAGAGATAGATTTTTAAAATTCTTTGAGGATCGCAAACATACGATTTATCCCAGTGATTCGCTTGTTCCCGCGAATGATCCTACACTTTTATTTACTTCAGCTGGAATGAATCAGTTTAAAGAAGAATTTTTAGGTAAGGTAAAGGGATCTAAAAGGGCTGCTACTTCTCAAAAATGCCTAAGAACAGGGGATCTTGAAAGGGTTGGTAAGACCCCAGATCATCATACATTCTTTGAGATGCTCGGGAATTTTTCATTCGGGGATTATTTTAAGAAGGATGCTATCATCTGGGCATGGGAATTTCTTACAAATGAACTTGGTTTAAAAGAGAAAGATCTATGGGTCTCTGTTTATAAAGATGATAAAGAAGCATATGGTATCTGGAAAAATATTATTAAAGTCCCTTCTAAAAAGATCTTTAAGTTAGGCGAGAAGGAGAATTTTTGGCCGTCTAATGCTCCAAGTCAAGGTCCTAATGGACCATGTGGACCATGTTCTGAGATTTTTTATGGAGGTAAAGATGGTGTAGAGGTCTGGAACCTTGTATTTACGCAGTTTGATAGAAAAGATAATGGCAAATTAGACTCTTTACCTAATAAAAATATAGATACTGGGATGGGGCTTGAAAGAATCGCACGAGTAATGCAAGGTAAGAAGACAAATTTTGAGATAGATTCATTCGTTCCGATTATAGAAACAATAAAAGAACTCTTAAAGGATGTATCTGAAAAAAAACCTAAACCAGAGAATCAGATAAATGCAATTGCAGATCATATAAGGGCTATTACATTTGCAATTGCAGATGGAGTATTGCCATCCAACGAAGAAAGAGGCTATGTTATACGTAAACTTATAAGAAAGGCTTTTTGGTATGGCAGATCCTTTGGGCTTGAAGAAGCATTTTTATATAAAATAGTCCCTATAGTTAGTAAAGTTATGAAAAAGACTTACCCTGAACTTACACAGCAGAGAGAAGATATTGCACAAATTGTACTTTCAGAAGAAAACCGATTTAGAAATACCATCCAAGAAGGTCTTGATAGGTTAAATGAAATAATAAAGAAATCCAAGATGCTTCGTGGAGAAGATATTTTTAAATTATATGATACATATGGTTTTCCATTGGAGCTTACCCAGGAGATTGCAGGAAGCAAGAATATAAAAGTAGATCTTAAGGGATTTGAAAAATGCATGGAGAATCAACGTGCTATATCAAGAAAGAAGAGTAATATCGCAACCTCTATATTTACAGATACATTAAAACTGAAATTGCCAGAAGAGACTCCTTTTGTAGAAGATAAAGAAGAATTAAAGACCGAAGTTTTGAAGATAGTTGTTGGGAATAAGGAAAAGAATCAACTTTCTAAGGGAGAAAAAGCTAGTATTTTCTTAAAAAAGACCAATTTTTATGGAGAAAAAGGTGGTCAGGTAGGCGATAAGGGAGTTTTGATAAAAAATGGTAAGGTAGTAGCAGATATTACTGATGCCTTAGATATTGCAGGAAGGGTAGAGCATAAAATAGAGGTAAAAGATAAGTTAAAAGTAGGTGATAGCGTAATAACAAAGATAGATATAAAAATAAGGGAAGACATCAGAAAAAATCATACAGCAACTCATTTATTACACAATGCCTTAAGAAAAGTCTTAGGCCAGCATGTAAAACAATCCGGGTCTTTAGTTGCACCAGACCGGTTGAGATTTGATTTTACACATTTAAAGGCCCTTACAAATGAAGAGATTTTAAGGGTAGAAGAACTTGTAAATGAGTACATAAAGAAAAGTAATCCGGTTGAGGTAAAAACACTTGCTTTAAAGGATGCAAAAGCTCAAGGAGTAATAGCGCTCTTTGGAGAAAAATATTCAGATCTTGTTAGGATGGTTTCTGTAGGGGGATATAGTAAGGAATTATGCGGTGGAACGCATGCAAAAAACACAAAGGATGTAGGCTTATTTAAGATTACATCAGAATCATCCATTGCAAGTGGCGTAAGAAGAATCGAGGCAGTTACAGGAGATTTAGCATATAAGAATATTAAAGAAGTAAAAGTTCAGATGAGTCAACTTGCAGAAGAATTAGGTGTTACACCAAATGAAGTGCCTAAAAGAATAGAGACCTTAACAGATAAGTTAAGGAATATAGATAGAAAGATAAATTCTATTAGTCAGAAAGTTCTTAAGTCTAATATAGATGATTTATTGAAGAATATAAAGAAGGTAAAGGACATAGAAGTCCTTATCGGAGAAATCAAGAACGTAGATATGAAATTACTAAGAAAGGCCTCTGATACAATAAAAAATAGATTAAAGAAAGGAATATATATACTTATATCTGAAAAAGAGGGAAAGATTTCAATGATAGTAGGGTTGAGTCCATCTTTTAAGGATACAAAAGTTAATGCAGTAAAGATCTTAAATGATATAGGAAGTTCTTTTAGTATAAAAGGCGGAGGTAGATCTGATTTTGCCCAAGCTGGTGCATCATCTGGAGCCTCCATAAAAGATATATTAAAAAAAGTAGAGAAAAGAATAGGGGAATATTTATGAAAATTCTAAAACTTTCCAGCAGAGAAATCCACAATCTATGCGAGCGGTATTATATCAATAAGAAGCGCGTTACAGAAAAAGTTCGTAAGATTGTACAAGACGTAAGAGAAGATGGTGATAAGGCGCTTATCAGATACACAAGGAAGTTTGATAAGATTAAACTTACCCCGCGTGATTTAAAAGTGACTGCCAATGAGATCAATGGGGCGTATCAGAATATAGATACAGATTTTATATCAAGTCTTAAGGATATAATTGAAAACATACAAAAATTTCATAAAAAACAGTTGCCAAGGCCTTGGAAGATTAAAAAGGCTGATGGCGTACAGTTAGGTGAGATATTTAGGCCCATTGAAAGTGTAGGTATTTATGTGCCAGCAGGAACAGCACCTCTGGTATCAAGTGTTTATATGAGTGTTTTGCCAGCAAAGATAGCTGGCGTAAAAAAGATAGTTCTTGTTACCCCTCCTACAAAATTCGGAAGTGTTGATCCTCATATACTAGCAGTAGCAAACCTTCTAAAGGTTGATGAGGTTTATAAAATAGGTGGGGCTCAGGCAATAGCTGCATTGGCTTTTGGGACAAAAACTATTCCAAAGGTGGATAAAATAATTGGCCCAGGTAATGATTATGTAACTGAGGCCAAGCGTCAGGTATTCGGTTATGTTGGAATAGATATGCTGGCAGGGCCAAGCGAAATAGTGGTACTAGCGAATCAGTTTTTAGATAAGGATTATGTAATACATGACCTTTTGGCTCAAGCAGAGCATTTAAAAGGTAAATCAATACTTATTACTACATCCAAAAAATTTGCTAAGGCAATGAGAAAAGAAATAACCAAAGGTTATATTGTGCTTGCAAAGAATCTCACACAGGCAGCTGAGATTATAAATAGGATTGCCCCTGAGCACCTTGAGATACTCATAAAAAGGCCGAATAGAATCATAAAGATGATAAAAAATGTTGGTGCGATATTTATAGGACCATATTCACCAGTTTGCTTAGGAGACTATGTAGCAGGTCCGAGTCATGTATTGCCAACAGGAGGTACTGCCAGATTCTTTTCAGGACTTACTGTAAGAAGTTTTCTTAAGAGTGCGCATACTATAGCTTATTCAAAAAAGGCACTTGAAAAGGAAAAAAAGGCCATTGAAAAGATGACAAAGGTGGAAGGCTTGACTAAACACTTAGAGTCATTCAACGTGAGACTCGGATAATATGCAGATTATTGATCTAGGACTTACAGATTTTTTAGAGACATATCAGTTTCAGATGGAGTTAGTTGATAAAGTCTCAAAAGGTCTTTGTGAAGATACCTTACTTATTACTGAACACTCAAGTGTTATAACAATGGGAAGGGTTTCTTCAGGAGATAACATTTTAAAGTCAAAAGAAGAAATCTCCTCTTATGGTATAGAACTTATTAATACTGATAGAGGAGGTGATGTTACTTATCATGGCCCTGGGCAGATAATAGCATACCCTATCTTCAAACTAGAAAACGAAAGTCGCGATATACATAGATTTTTGGAGTTTTTAGAGGAAGTCGGAAGTCATTTTTTACATCAGTACGGCATTATAGCTAATAGAAAACCTGGTTTTAGAGGTGTATGGGTCAAAGATAAAAAGATCGGTTCTATTGGTATAGGCGTAAAAAAGTGGGTGACTTATCATGGTATAGCTATAAATATAGATTTAGACCTTACGCCTTTTTCATTTATCAGGCCTTGCGGGATTAAAGATGTAGAGATTATTTCTTTAAAAGATCTTTTAGGGGGAGAGGTAGATATAAATGGAGCTAAGGATAGACTCATATCCTCATTTAAAGAGATTCCCTTATTGGCTGAGGCAGTCAGTAGGAGTTAATAGACTTTCAGAGGATATAAAGGCTATTATACGAGATTTAAATATTAATACGGTATGTAACAGCGCCAGATGTCCTAATGTACATGATTGTTTTTCAAAAAAAAGGTGTACATTTTTAATACTAGGTAACTTCTGTACAAGAAGCTGTAGATTCTGCGCAATAGAGACAAAAAAAACTCTTCCATTACCAGAAAAAGAAGAGATTTTTAGAATAAAAGAAGCGGTTAGAAGATTAAGGTTAAAAGATGTAATTATAACCTCTGTTACAAGAGATGATTTGGAAGGTGGAGGTTCGAGTCATTTTGTAGATTGTATAGAAGTTTTAAGGACCCTAGAATTTGACTTAAATATAGAAGTACTTGTCCCTGATTTTTTAGGAGAAAAGTCTTCTATGGAAAGAATAGTTTTTGCAGAGCCAGATATCTTTTCACATAACATAGAAACGGTCCCAAGGCTTTATGAAAAGGTAAGGCCAGAGGCAGATTACAATAGATCTTTAGATGTTTTAAGATATGTAAAAAAGTTAGATACAAATATTATTACAAAAAGCGGTTTAATGGTAGGCCTTGGCGAAGAGAAAGAAGAAGTTTATAAGGTTTTAATAGATTTGAAGGATACAGGGTGCGACATAGTTACGATTGGTCAATACCTTAGGCCTGATTCTAAATGTTTAGAGGTGCAAGAATTCCTGCACCCAGAAGAATTTATTAATTTTTCAAAATGGATAGAAGAGTTAGGTTTTAAAAAATATTCATGTAGTCCATTTACCAGGTCTTCTTATCTGGATTAAAAGGAGGAAATATGGTAGAATTGAAATTACCTGAATTAGCAGAAGGCGTTAATGAGGCAATTGTTTCCTTCTGGCATTTCAAGGAAGGAGATAGCATCAAAGAAGGTGATGAAGTAGTTGAGATGTCTACAGATAAGGCTAGTTTCAATGTGCCTTCAAAGGCATCAGGTGTATTAAAAAAGATAGAGAAAAATGAGGGGGATACTGTTAAGGTAGGAGGAGTCCTAGCTATTATTGAATAAAATAGGAGGTATATATGAAGGAAATCCTGGAAGTTCTAGAAAAAGATGCTCGAATGACACCAGAGGAGATATCAAAAGTTTTAAAGAAAGACAAGACTTCTGTAAAAAAGGCTATAAAGAAGTTTGAAAAAGACGGTGTGATAGTTAAGTATAAGACAGTTGTTAATAGAGACCTTATAAAAGAAGACAGAAAAACCGTAAGGGCCTTGATAGAGGTAAATATTTCTCCTCAGAGAGGATACGGCTTTGATCATATAGCTGAAAGAATTTATCGTTTTCCAGAGGTAGTAAGCTGCTATCTTCTTTCAGGTGGGTATGATCTTTTATTAGTTGTAGAGGGAAAAGATATACATACTGTTAGTAGTTTTGTATCCGAAAGACTTGCTACGCTTGATAATGTAAGGGGTACTGTTACACATTTTCTGCTAAAAAAATACAAGGAGGATGGCGATATACTTAAAAGATCCGATCGCAATAAACGTATTGCCATATCATTTTAAATATGGGTAAAAATTTTCAGATTTCTAAAAAGGTAGAAAAGCTTCCACCTTCAGGCATAAGAGAGTTTTTTGATCTTGTTATAGGCATGAAGGATGTTATATCTTTAGGTGTAGGGGAACCTGATTTTGAAACGCCATGGAATATCAGTGAAGCAGGGATTTTCTCTATTGAAAAGGGCTATACCTCATATACATCAAATAAGGGTCTATATGAATTAAGGCTTGAGATTTCAAAATACCTTAAAGAGAAGCATAAACTTAATTATGATACTGATACAGAGATTCTTATTACTACAGGTGTAAGCGAAGGATTGGACCTTGTGTGTAGAAGCATCTTAAATCCAAACGATAAGGTTCTTATACCCAGTCCTTCCTATGTATCTTATCATCCTGTTGCGTACTTGGCAGGTGGTCAAACTATTTTTATTGATACTAAAGCCTCAGGTTTTAAACTGACTCCAAAACTTTTAGAAAGGCATATTTCTAAAGGCGTAAAGGCAATTATCTTCAATTATCCTGCGAATCCCACAGGAGTTTCTTATACAAAAAAAGAGCTTTTGGCTTTATCAAAGGTTTTTATTAAAAATGATCTTATTGTCATAAGTGATGAGATCTATGGTGAATTAACCTATGACTTTTCACATACAGTGCTTTCTACATTAAAAGGCATGAAAGAAAGGACTATTTATCTAAATGGTTTTTCCAAGGCCTTTGCAATGACAGGTTGGCGAATAGGTTTTTCATGTGGCGATAAAAGAATAATAAGCGCTATGACAAAAATACATCAATATACTATGCTGTGCGCTCCTATAATGGGACAGATGGCCGCAATGGAGGCTTTAAAAAGAAGTAGCAACCGTTATGTTCTAGAGATGAAGAAGGAATACAAAAGGAGACGTGAATTTATAGTAGATAGACTTAATGAAATAGGATTAACTTGTCCTAAGCCAGAAGGGGCTTTTTATGTATTTCCTTCTATAAAAAGTACAGGTTTAAACTGCCTTGAGTTTTCAAAGAGATTACTAGAAAAGAAAAAGGTGGCAGTTGTTCCTGGGACTGCATTTAGCCTAGAGTTAAAAGACTATATTAGGATTTCCTATGCTTCTAAGTTATCAGACTTAAAAGAAGCGTGCCTACGCATAGAAGACTTCGTAAAAAAGAATGCAAAATAGTAAGAAAAAGATCCTTTTAATGTACATAACATTAAATTCCGGCCATCATAGGGCCAGCCTTGCTATTGAAAACGCCCTTAAAAGAATCTCTCCAACAGTCGAAACCCTCAATATAAATGCCTTTGGTTATACAAATCCCATATTGGAGAAGGTGATTAATTCTACTTATATGGGTGTTATTAAAAATAAGCCAGAGGTGTGGGAATATCTTTATGATAATCCAAAGGTCTTAAAGAGTGTGCAGGGTTTAAGAGATGCTATCCACAGGTTTAATTCCAAAAAATTAAAAACCATCCTTGAAGATTTTAAGCCCGATGCCTGTATATGTACTCAGGCCTTTCCATGCGGTATGATAGCCGATTATAAAAAGAATCTAAAGCTGGATCTGCCTATATTTGGTGTATTGACTGACCATGCCCCGCATTCTTATTGGGTATTTAGGAATGTTGATTGTTATATTACGCCGTCACAGGTCTCCAAAGAGCGTTTTTTGAAGAATGGGGTTCCAGAGTCAAAGGTAAAGCCTTTTGGTATACCTATTAATCCAAAATTTAGTAAGTCTCATAATAAGCAAGAACTCTGTAGAAAATTAGGGCTTAATCCTTTAAAGCCAACAGTGCTTATTATGGGTGGGAGTCAGGGATTAGGTCCAGTTGAGAATATAGTAGATATTTTAGAAAGAACAGAACTTTCTTTTCAGTTAATAATTGTATGCGGGACCAATAAAAAACTTAATAAGCTCCTTACAAAAAGAATATCTAAATATAAAGAAAAGATACTTGTTTTTGGGCATATTGAAAATGTGGATGAATTAATGGAGATATCAAATCTTGTTGTTACAAAGCCAGGAGGGCTTACTACTGCTGAGGCATTGTCAAAGGATTTACCCATGATAATTGTCCATCCAATACCAGGTCAGGAGATGAAGAATACAGATTTTCTTTTGCAGCAGGGAGTAGCGCTTAAGGCAGAGGATAGTGAAGATATAGCAGCTCTTGTAAAGGAGCTTTTTTCAAATACTACAAAGTTAGACGAAATGAGAAGAAAAGCCGGAAGTCTAAAAAAACCTAATGCAGCAATGGATATAGCTAATCTTGTATTTAGCATGTAGATATTTATGGTTTTTTATATTTTATATATAATTGGATATACCCTTTCGAATATATTTCCATTAAGGGTTACTTATTGGCTGGCAGAGAGATTTGCAGATATACACTACTCTATCTCCAGAAAAGATAGGGAGGCAGTAGCTAGGAATCTCAGCGTAGTCCTTAAGAAAGATATGAAGGAGTCTACTTTATTAGCGAAGAAGGTTTTTAGGAATTTTGCAATGTATCTTGTGGATTTTTTCAGGATGGGGCGCCTCAATAAAGATGTAGTTAAAAAAAGGATCCAGGTTTTAGGGCTCGATAATCTTAATGGAGCTTTAAAGAAGAATAAAGGTGCGATTCTACTTTCTGCGCACATAGGAAATTGGGAAATGGGAGGAGTCGTAACTGCTATTATAGGATATGATATAAGTGCTGTAGTATTAAGGCATAAATATAAGAAGATAAATGATTTTTTTATTGGACAGAGAGAGAAAAAAGGCATGAAGGCAATACCAATAGACAGTATCATGAAGAGGTGTATTTCGGCTCTTTCAAAGAATGGTATGCTTGCCCTTGTAGGAGATAGGGATTTTACAAACTCTGGCATAATGTTGAATTTTTTCGGGGTCCCTACAAGTATTCCAAAGGGACCAGCCATGTTTAGTGTAAAACTCGGCTCTCCAATTGTACCTACTTTTTGTGTAAGAGAGGATAGATTTAATTATAAGCTGATATTTGATAAACCTATAGAGATGAATGGTTCCATAGACCTTGAAAGAGATGATGCAGTAAAAGATCTCACTCAAAAAATCGTACCTATTATGGAAAAATATATTAGACAATATCCATATCAATGGCTTATGTTTAGAAGGTTCTGGGAAACCCCCACAAATGCACTTGTGATATGAATACATTTATTGTAATACCTACATATAATGAGCGTAGGACCATAGGCTCTATTGTAAAGCGACTTAGAGATAGGGATTTTAGGGTTGTGGTTGTAGATGATGGTTCCAGGGATCATACTATCGTAGATGCCAATAAATTTGGTGCAGAACTCGTGATACATTCTAAAAACGTTGGTAAAGGCCGCTGTATAAAAGAGGGTCTTGAATATTGCCTGGAAAATGGATGTGATATTGTTATTACCATGGATGGTGACGGGCAACATGATATAAGAGAGATAGATAAATTTATCAGTCAATATGAGGTCTCAGGTGCAGATATTGTGTTTGGTAATCGTATGCACGATGCAAAAAAGATGCCTTTTGTGAGGCGATGGACCAATATATTTATGTCTTTTATGATATCGTGTATTTTAGGAGAAAGGATAGATGATTCTCAGTGTGGATATAGACTTCTTTCTAAAAAGGCCATAGAAAAGATGTCTTTAAAGACTACAAAGTATGAGATAGAGTCAGAGATGCTCCTTGAGGCAAGAAGACATGACCTAGAAATATCATCTATAAATATAGATTCCATTTATCAAGGTGAGTCCAGTCAAATCAATCCTTTTTTTGACACAATCAGGTTCATAAGACTTATTATATATGAGTTCGTGCGTGGAAGATTTTGAATATCTGCGGCAAAAGATGGTTGAAGAGCAGTTATTAGGCCGCGATGTCAAAGATAAAAAAGTACTTGATGTCTTTAGAAAAGTCCCTAGGCATAGATTTATAGACCCTACGATGTATAAAAATGCCTATGGAGATTTTCCTCTTTCCATAGGAGAAAGTCAGACTATATCCCAGCCATATATAGTAGCTTTAATGGTACAGCTTCTGGATGTTTTAAAGACCGATAAAGTTTTAGAAATCGGTACTGGTTCAGGATATGAGACAGCCATACTGCTAGAGTTGGCTAAAGAGGTATTTTCAATAGAACGTATAGATACTCTTGCAGTAAGGTCAGAAGGTGTTTTAAAAGATCTTGGCTATAAAGATGTAAATATAAAAGTAGGTGACGGTACTCTTGGCTGGAAGGAAGAGTCCCCCTTTGATAAGATTATTGTTACAGCTAGTTATCAGGATGTTCCAGGGCCACTTTTGGATCAACTTTCAGAAGGAGGGAAGTTTCCAATAACTGA
>CAZMID010000032.1:0-3768 GCA_964566255.1 uncultured Planctomycetia bacterium
ATATGCTATATACCAACTTTTTGCAATCTTCTTTTTTCAATTCTGGGAAATCCGGCAGGGGTTGAAGAGAGCCGTCTATCCTGACAATAGGGACTGAATTCGCAGTAATATGAAGGTCTGAGGCATTCTTTTTACTGGCGGCCTTTAAAATATCTTTAATATCCATAAAAAATCCTTAGGTTAAATATTTTCTTGGATCCGTAATTCTTCCTTCTATACTAGAACATGCAACTGTTGCAGGAGAAGCAAGATATATAAATGATGAGGGGTTACCCATCCTGCCTTTAAAATTTCTGTTGGCTGTAGAAATCACATTCTCTCCTTTTGAAGGCACTCCGTTATGCGTTCCCACGCATGGCCCACACCCAGGAGAAACCACACATGCACCCGATTTAATAAAATCTGATATAATACCTTTTTCTATCGCTTCTTCAAAGATCATCTTAGAAGCTGGTGCAATTATCACCTTTACATCCTTATGGACTTTCTTTCCTTTTAAGATAGAAGAAGCTATCTTTAAATCCTCCATCCTGCCGTTTGTGCAAGTCCCTATAAATGCCTCATCTATCTTTACATTCTTCATCTTATCAATGCTTCTAACATTATCAACGGTATGAGGCCTTGCAACCTGCGGAGGAATCTTACTTACATCATACTCTAAAATTTCTGAATATTTAGCATTCTTATCGCTCTTTAAATTTAATCTATCCTTAGAAAGACTCTGTCCTAAAGATTTCATATATTTCAGGGTGATATCATCTGGTTCTATTATACCTGATTTTGCGCCCATCTCAATAGCCATATTAGTAATGGTAAAACGAGCGTCCATACTGAGGTGCTTTATATAATCCCCTGAAAATTCAACTGCCTTATATGTGCAGTAACCTGCTCCTAGATCTCCTATGATATAAAGAATAACATCCTTTGAATAAACACCTTTTTTTGGTTTTCCTTTTAAGATAATCTTTATTGTCTCAGGTACCTTAAACCAATTCTTTCCTGATGCCAATGTTATTGCCAGATCCGTAGAACCCATCCCTGTAGAAAATACCCCTAATGCACCATATGTACATGTATGGGAATCTGCCCCCACAACAAGATCTCCCGGGGACACTAGACCTGATTCTGGTATTACCTGATGACATACACCACATCCTATATCAAATACCTTCAAGGAATTCTTTTTAGCAAAGTCTCTCATCTTTTTATGGATTTCTGAAACACCGATACTAGGGCTTGGTGCAGAATGGTCTATGACCATAGAGAATTTATCTTTATTAAAAACCTTCTTGGCTCCTAATTTTTTGAATGAATCTATAATAAGAGCGCTTGTTCCGTCCTGGCCAAAACAAAAATCTACATTACATACCGCTACATCGCCTGAGGAAACACTTTTATTAGCGTGAGAGCTAAAAATTTTTTCTGTAATAGTCTTTGGTACCATCTAATTAATTCTTCTTGAGCCAGGATTCTATTCTATTCATGCCTTCAGTAATATCATCCATGCTCGTAGCAAAACTAAGTCTGATGTGTCTGTCTGAGCCAAATGCCTTTCCTGGGACAACTGCTACCTTTGCCTCTTCTAAAAGCCTCTGAGAAACTTCCATGCTGGTTAAGTTAGCTTTTTCTATCCTGCAGAAAACATAAAAAGCACCTTCTGGCTTTGCACATGAAAGCACTGGAATGCTATTTATGCGGCCTACTATATAGTCTCTGCGCTTTTTAAACTCACTTACCATTTCTTTTACACCAAGGTCTTTACTATTAAGGGCTTCCAAGCTGGCAATTTGACTTATGGAGGTGGGATTGGACGTGGAGTGACTCTGTAGATTCTTTATAGCGTCCACTATACCATTATCTATAGAGGCGATATAACCAATCCTCCATCCTGTCATGGAAAAACATTTTGAGACGCCATTTACTACTATTACGTTTTTAAATATATCTTTATTGATAGATGCAATTGATGCATGCCCGGATCCGCCAAATAAGATCTTTTCATAAATCTCATCGCTTATTATAAGGATATTATTTTGAACGGCTACGTTGCCTATCTCTTCTAATTCCTTTTTATTATATACGCATCCGGTTGGATTTGAAGGACTGTTTAATACTAAAATCCTTGTATTTTTGGTAATAGCTTTTTTAAATGACTCTGGGGTCATCTTAAAATTAGTTTTTTCATCTGTTGATACAAAGATAGGTTTTCCCCCGGCAGCTTTTACCATCTCAGGATAACTCAGCCAATAAGGTGAAGGTATTATAACTTCATCCTTATCTTCACATGCTACCTGAATAATATTATAAAGTGAATGTTTTGCACCGCAGGATATAACTATCTGTGAAGGTTCATAACTAAGGTTATTATCCCTTGAAAATTTTTCACAAACAGCTTTTTTTAATGAATCGAGGCCTGATGCAGGAGTGTATTTTGTAAAGCCGTCTTGAATGGCTTTGATGGCGGCTTCTTTTATATTGGAGGGCGTATCAAAGTCAGGTTCACCTGATCCGAAACCTATTACATCTATACCTTGAAGTTTCATCTTCTTGGCCTTAGCTGTAATAGCAAGCGTCAATGAAGCGGATATATTTTTTGCTCGAGAAGAAACCTTCATTATTGTACCCGACTAGTAATTAATCTTTTTTACCAAAGAATTTCTTAAAGAATCCGGGTTTCTTTGGTTTTTCTTCTGGTTTCTCTGGTGCCTTAGGTTTTTCTATTGGCTCTTCAATGCTAACTTTTCTTGGCGGTTTTTTCTTAGGCTCTTCTTTTTTAGGCTTTGGCTTTTCAGTAACAACTTTCTTTTCAACCTTAGGCTTTGGTTCTTCTTTTATAGCTTTTGGTTTTTTCTTTTCTTCTTTTACTTTTTTCTCTTTTTTAATAGGAGCTGGCTTTTCAACGAATTCTAATATAGACATCTGGGCATTATCACCATTTCTTCTTTTGGTCAACATAACCCTTGTATAACCGCCTTTTCTATCCTTAAATAAAGGGGCGATGTCATTGAATAACATTTTAACCAGATCTCTATCTTGAAGCAAAGAATATGCCCTTCTACGGCTTGCTACGGTACCAGTTTTTCCAAGCGTAACCAGTTTATCTGCAAGCCTGGAAGTTTGTTTAGCTTTGACCTTTGTAGTAGATATACTCTTATTAATTATAAGGCCACTTACCAAATGACGCATGGTGGCCTTATAATGAGAAGTCTGCCTTCCGAACTTTACAGTATTCCTATGATGCCTCATTTTTTTGCTTTTCCTTTTTTCTTCTGTGTCTTAGGGACATCCATTCCAAAAGAAAGCCCCATGTCTTTTAGTATCTCTTTTATCTCTGTAAGAGATTTCTTACCAAAGTTTCTATATTGCAGCATATCTTGCTCTGTCTTTTTAACAAGCTCTCCTATAGTCTTTATGCGGGATTCTCTCAGACAATTACCACTTCTAACAGAAAGTTCCAATTCTGAAACCGGAAGGGCTAATTTATCCAACAGCTCTTTATTCTCTTTATCTGTCTCTTCTTCCTCTTCTTCGATTTCAACTTCTCCGAGCTTGCCAAATACATCGAGATGCCTCTGTAAAATATGCGAGGCGTATAAAAGTGACTCTTTAGGCTCTACACTGCCATTTGTCCAAATCTCCATTATCAATTTATCATAGTCTGTAGTTTGTCCGACTCTTGTATCTTCCACATGAAAATTTACACGTCTGACAGGTGCAAATAGAGAATCTACTGGTATAACGCCTATGGCTTGTCCTTCTTTTTTGTTT
>CAZMID010000032.1:3778-11293 GCA_964566255.1 uncultured Planctomycetia bacterium
ATAACCGCGACCCTTACCTATCTCCATCTCTATATTAAAGTTTGTATCTTTAGTTAGCGTTGCTATGTGTAGATCTGGATTTATTACTTCCACTGCCTCGTCGGCTGCAATATCCTTTGCAAGGACATTTCCTTTTTTAGAGGCCTTTAAACGCAAGATCTTGGGTGTCCTAAACTGCGACCTTAAGACTAACTGTTTTATGTTCAGAATTATCTGTGGTACATCTTCCAAGACCCCTGGTATTGTAGAAAATTCATGCAACACCCCTGAAATCTTTACAGACGTTACCGCCGCACCCTCAATAGAAGATATAAGAATACGCCTTAAAGAATTCCCTATGGTTCTACCAAATCCTCTCTCAAATGGCTCTGCAACAAACTTACCATAGCAGTTTGTATAGTTCTTCTCGTCATGAGCCAATTTCTTAGGCATCTCAAACGTTTTCCAGCTGATACCCATCTTTTCCTCCCTGTTAATTTATTTTGAATATAATTCTACGATTAATTGCTCTTGGATGTCCATAGCGATATCGCCTCTTTCAGGAAGCCTTTCAACGCTTACCTTAAGGCCTTCAAAATCCTCCTTCAACCACTCAGACACCCCTCTATCCTTAGTCTTCTCTAAGATTTCCTTAACATTCTTTACAGTCTTTTCTCTCTTCTTTATCTCTATCATGTCTCCTGCTTTAACAGAATATGACGGAATACTTACTTTTCTATTATTAACCAGAACATGACCATGCGTTACCATTTGTCTGGCTTGTGTTCTGGAAACAGCAAAACACGACCTAAATATAATATTGTCCAGTCTTCTTTCTAAAAGCTCGAGAAGCTTTTCTCCTGTTACACCTTTAGAACGAGCAGCAATACTAAAATATCTTCTGAACTGTTTTTCCAGTATCCCATATATCTTTTTTACCTTCTGCTTTTCTCTTAACTGTAGGCCGTAATTAGAAGGTTTCATTCTTCTCTTGGTCTTTCCGTGCTGTCCTGGAGTATAACTACGCCTGTCAAAAGCACACTTATCAGCGTAACACCTAGAGCCTTTTAAAAAAAGCTTTACTCCTTCTCTCCTACAAACTCTACATGATGATCCTGTATATCGTGCCATAACTATACTCTTCTTCTCTTTGGCGGTCTACAGCCATTATGTGGAATAGGGGTAACGTCCTTTATAGCGCTTATGCGCAAACCTGCTGCCTGTATAGCCCTTATTGCTGATTCTCTACCAGAGCCAGGCCCTTTTACAAAGACTTCTACGTCTTTAAGTCCGAGTTCAAGTGCTTTTTTTGCAGCATTTTTAGCAGCTATCTGAGCTGCAAAAGGTGTTGATTTTTTAGAACCCTTAAAACCACTGGATCCACAACTGGTCCATACAACTGTATTTCCCTGCCTGTCTGTTATTGTAATAATAGTATTATTAAAGGTCGCTAGTACATGCGCTATCCCTGTAGTAACGCCCCTTAAAACCTTCTTTTTTACCTTTTTCTTTTCTACCATTATGTCTCCTTGGTCTCTGTAACTTGAGATTTACTTTTTCTTGTCACGCCTACTGTCTTTCTTGGGCCTTTTCTAGTCCTAGCATTTGACTTTGTCCTCTGTCCTCTGACAGGTAAACTCCTTCTATGTCTAAAACCTTTATAAGAACCTATCTCTATAAAGCGTTTTATATTCTGAGAGATGTCTCTTCTCAAGTCCCCTTCAACCTTATATTCTTTCTGTATTATTGCAGTAATTCTAGAAACCTCATCTTCCTTAAGGTCTTTTGTTCTTATATCTGGATTTACCCCTGCGGCCTTAAGGATCTTATTTGAAGAGTTTCTTCCTATTCCATAAATATAGGTTAAACCTATCTCTATCCTTTTATCTTTTGGTAAATCAACACCTGAAATCCTTGCCATTATATTACTCCTTATCCTTGCCTTTGCTTGTGCTTAGGATTCTGACAGATTACTCTTATGATCCTTTTTCGCTTAATGATCTTACACTTATCACACATTAATTTTATAGATGGTCGTACTTTCATTTTAATCCTCTTATTTCGACCGAAATACTATCCGGCCTCTTGTCAAATCATATGGTGAAAGTTCCATCTTTACCATATCGCCTGGCAATATCTTTATAAAATGCATACGCATCTTACCTGAAACATGCGCTAGCACCTTATGGCCATTTTCCAATTCAACTCTAAACATTGCATTGGGTAGCGATTCTAAGACTTTACCTTCTACCTCTATTATGTCCTCTTTTGCCATATATACCTCTTACGTGAGTATCCTGGGTTTATCCCCAGTAACACAAACTGTATGCTCAAAATGAGCTGATAGTTTTCTGTCTTTTGTTACTACTGTCCAGTTGTCTTTCAAGACTTCTACTTCGTAAGTTCCTTGATTTACCATTGGCTCCAAGGCCAAAACCATTCCTTTTTTTAATCTCGGTCCTGTATTCGGCTTTCCGAAATTAGGTATTTCAGGTTCTTCGTGCATCTTCTTTCCTATGCCGTGTCCCACAAAATCCCTTACTACTGAATATCCTTGGGGCTCTACATATTTCTGAATTGCAAAAGAGATATCAAAGAGCCTATTACCTTCTACGGCCTTATCTATACCTATATATAAGGCCTTCTTTGTGACGTCTATCAAATTCCTTGCTTCTTTTGAAGCTTCACCTATTTCTATCGTAACGGCGGCATCTGCGTAAAAACCATTCTTCTCAACGCCTACATCTATACTTAATATATCCCCAGAAGATAATTTTCTTTTACCAGGAATACCATGTACAACCTGTTCGTTAATGGAAGTACATATTGCATTTGGGAATCCCCGGTACCCTTTAAAGGCAGGTCTAGCCTTAAGATCCCTTATTATCTCTTCTGCTTTTTTATCAAGCTGAGCCGTTTTTAGACCTATCTTTGCCGTACGAGTTAACTCTTCTAAAACAGTTTTTACAATGCTACCTGCTTCTTTTATAAGAGATAACTCATTTTCGGCTTTTATTTCTATCATTTAAAATTCCAAAGAGCTCTTCGTAAACTTTACCAGCTTCTAAATCACCTGAAACTTCCTTTAAAATTCCTTTTTTTCTATAATATTCTATTGCTTCGCTAGTTTCGTTATTATAAACTTCTAATCTCTTCTTAATGGTTTCTTCTACGTCGTCTTTGCGTCTATAAAGACTTCCATTACATTTATCGCATATGCCTTCTTTTTTAGTCGGCATATTTACTATATGATAATTGGCTCCGCATTCCTTACAAAGTCTTCTACCAGTAAGCCTAAAAATAACAGTGTCTATACTGGTCTTAAAATATACTACTAACTCTATCGATAAATTTAATTTTAAAAGTTCTTTGTCTAACTTTTTTGCCTGATATACAGTCCTTGGAAATCCGTCTAGTATAAAACCTTTTTTTGTGTTCCCTGAGGAAATCACATCAAGCATCATCTCTATTACTATGTCATCCGGCACCAGTTCTCCCTTTACCATAAAAGACTGGGCCTTTCTTCCTATGGCTGTTGCTTTTTTTACGTTTTCTCTTAAGATATCGCCTGTCGAAAGATGCAAGTATCCAAGTTTTTCTGAAAGCATGACTGCCTGCGTGCCTTTACCCGCACCAGGCGGTCCTAACAATACTATCCTCATCTCCTTCCACGAATCCTTCCTTTTTTCATAAATCCTTCATAGTGTCTCATTAAAAGCTGGGACTCAATCTGCCTCATTGTATCAAGCATTACTCCGACCACGATCAAAAGAGCCGTACCTCCAAAAAAGCTTGCAATTAAATAAGGAACCTTTAACCACGCACCAAGCATATCAGGGAATACTGCTATGAATGCCAAGAATATCGCACCTGGTAAGGTAATCCTTGTTATAATAAAATCAAAATATTCCGCGGTACTTCTTCCGGGTCTCACACCCGGTACAAACCCGCCATATTTTTTCATGTTATCAGCAACATCTTGAGGATTAAAACTTATGGCAGTATAAAAATAAGCAAAGAATATAATAAGTAAACTATAAAATACTGTATATAGAAGCTGTCCTCTTACAAGAGACTGGGCAATCCTCTGCAAGCCTGCATTCGGTATAAAGCCCGCGACTGTCGCAGGAAATAATATTATAGACTGAGCGAATATTATAGGTATAACACCTGCTTGGTTTACCCTTAGGGGTATATATGTACTCTGTCCACCATAGACTTTTCTACCTATAATACGCTTTGCGTATTGTACGGGTATCCTACGTTGTCCTTGAGTGATCAATATTACAGCTACAATTACTGCCACTCCTATAATAGACATAAAAACCAAGGTAAATGGATTCAATTGTCTATTTTCAGGAGAAAACGGTGCAACCAACACAAATACCTGGTATAAAGCTGTTGGAAGCCTTGATATAATACCTGCTGTAATTATTAAAGAGATTCCGTTTCCTATGCCACGTTCTTGAATCTGTTCCCCTAACCACATAATAAATGCAGTACCTGTTGTAAGGGTAACTACTGTCAAAAACCTAAATGCCCAGCCAGGATTATCAACGATCGTAAGACCTTGAAACCTTGCTGGATTTTCAAGCCAGAGACTAATAAAGAATGACTGTACTATAGCCAATACTACTGTTCCGTAACGAGTGTACTGTATAATCTTTCTTCTTCCGGCCTCACCCTCTTTTGACAACTTTTCAAGATGAGGTATAACAGTAACTAAAAGCTGCAGTATAATTGAAGCGGATATATAAGGCATTATACCTAACGCAAATATAGTTAGCCTCGTTAGTGCTCCACCTGAGAACATATTCATGATCCCAAAAAGCGTTCCACCTTGAGATCTAGTCACATTTTCAAAGAACTGCATGAGTGCTGCGCCATTAACTCCAGGAGAAGGTATATAAGCTCCTACCCTATAAACGCTCAATAGCGCAAGCGTTATAAATAATTTCTTTCGAAGGTCCGGTATCTTAAAAGAATTGCCTAAGGCCTTAAGCATATTATTTTATGATTTCAAACTTTCCCCCTGCATTTTTTATTTTATCTATTGCCTTTTTTGAAAATGCATGGGCCTTTATATTTAAAGGAACGGTTATCTCTCCATCACCTAAAATCTTCAGAAAATTCATTGGGCCTTTTATGATCTCTTTTTCTTTCAATATTTCTGGCGTAATAGATGTCTCTTTTTTTAAGGCTAAAAGGTCTTCAAGGTTAATAGCATGATATCCTTTTTTAGGATACTTATTAAAACCTCTCTTTGGTATCCTTCTAATCAAAGGCATCTGTCCACCTTCAAAACCAGGAGTTCTGCCTTTTCCTGTTCTGGAAAGCTGACCTTTATGGCCCCTAGTAGAAGTTTTACCATGACCTGAACCAGGTCCTCTACCTACTATCTTTTTTCTTTTTTTGGCCCCTATTGCTGGTCTTAGATCTTCTATCTTCACTTTAATCCTCTTTTGGTATCTCTCGCTCGATCCTTAATTCTTTCAAACCTTCTAATGTTGCCTTTACAACATTGACTGGATTCTGTGTCCCTAAAGATTTTGTAAGTATATCTTTTATTCCTACAGCATCACATATGGCCCTCACGGTACCGCCTGCAATAACACCAGTTCCTTCGGAAGCTGGCTTTAAAAGTACCTTGCCCGCACCAAAACGACCCATAACTTCATGAGGAATGGTTTTTCCTTTCAAGGAAACTGTAAAAAAGTTTTTCTTGGCATTTGAAAGAGCCTTTCGTATTGAACTCGCAACATCATTGGCCTTTCCGTATCCACAACTAACCATGCCTCTACCATTACCCACTGTTACAAGGGCTGTAAATGAAAAACGTTTGCCACCTTTTACTACTTTTGAAACCCTATTAACAGTTATAACCTTCTCTATAAACTGTTCTTCTTGGGCCTCTTCAATCTTTTCTATTAATTTGTCTTTTACCTGTTTTTTATCTACCAACTTAAAACCTCCAGAAAATTAAAACTTCAACCCTGCTTCTCTTAAGGCCTCGGCTAATGCCTTTACTCTCCCATGGTATAAATAACCGCCTCTATCAAATACGATCTCGTTTATATTAGCTTTTTGGGCATTTTTTGATACAAAAGAACCTAATTTTTTAGCTGATGCTATATTGCCGCCCCACTTACATTCCTTTTTAAATTCCTTGTCATTAGTCGAAACTGAGAGTAACGTATTATTGGAAACATCATCTATGAACTGTACGGATAAATTCTTATGGCTTCTATGGACTGCTAGCCTTGGACGCTTCTTTGTACCAATAATAGTCTTCCTTGATCTGAAATGTCTTTTTATTCTACCTTTTTCTGATTTATTTCTTATTTTTTTTCTCATTATATCTTTCTATATTAGGCAACAGCCTTACCAGCCTTTTTGCGCACATATTCATCTACGTATCTTATGCCTTTACCTTTATATGGCTCTGGTTTTAAATAATCTCTTATCTCAGCTGCCACTTCTCCAACCTTTGCCCTGTCAATACCTTCTACAACTACCTGGTTTGGTTTAGGTGTCTTAACGCTAATGCCCTCCGGTATCTGATATGTAATAGGATGCGAAAACCCTAACTGTAAATTAATAGCCTTTGCCTGAGCCTGAGCCTTATAACCAACTCCACGGATCTCAAGGTTTTTTACATATCCCTCGCTAACACCTTTTATCATATTACTAATATGCGCTCTTGCTAGACCATGCATAGAAGAAGATACTTTATCATCTCCTGATCTTTTTATTACAACAACAGACTCAACTACCTGAGCTAAAACCTCTCCTGGCAAAATCCAAGATAACTTTCCTTTGGGACCTTCCACAAGGATATTCTTCCCGTCTATCTTTATCTTTACCTTATCAGCAATCTTAATTGGTCTTTTACCTATCCTTGACATATTAAATCTCCTACCAGATGTAACACAATACTTCTCCCCCAGCTTGCATTTCTTTTGCCTGAAGGTTTGTTACAATGCCTCTGGATGTAGATAAAACTGCAACACCCAGCCCCCCTAATACGCTAGGGATACGATCCTTTTTAACATATATCCTTAAACTCGGCTTTGAAATCCTCTTTAATCCTTCTATAGCAGGTTTTCCTGAGGGTCTATATCTCAAATAAACCCTTAAAAGCCCCTGTTTTTTATCATCCATAAACTTAAAATCTTTTATGAATTTTTCTCTTTTAAAAATTGAGACTATCTCTTGAGATATCTTAGAAAACGGAACATCCACCTTTGTCTTTTTAGACATAAGGCCATTTCTGATTACTGTTAACATGTTAGCTATAGGGTCTGTTAAACTCATTATATCTCCTTAATTACCAGCTTGCCTTTGTTACTCCAGGAATATCGCCTCTAGAAGCCATTTCCCTGAAGCATATACGGCAGATTTTAAACTTTCTTATGTATCCGCGCGGCCTACCGCATAATTGACATCTATTATATCTTCTTACTTTAAATTTAGGAGTTTTTTTCTGTTTTGCTATTAAGCATTCTTTTGCCATGTTTTCATCTCTCCTGCGAACGG
>CAZMID010000033.1:0-11102 GCA_964566255.1 uncultured Planctomycetia bacterium
AATAGAGGCGCAGATGCTGAATAATGATGAAGTTTGGGTGCAGATAGATGAATTAGGATCTGTTAGAAGTTCTTTGAATGGTGATGATAGGCATCGTGTTCTAGGAGATGGTGGTCTATAAGTAGTAGTAATATAAGTTAAAGAAAAGGCCATTTTTACGTGGCTACTAGAAAAACAGTAAAATCTTTTACTCTTATAGAAATCCTTATAGTAGTTATTATAGTAGGTATCCTCGCTGCAATATCCATACCACAATATACAAAGACACTTGAAAAAGCAAGGGCTTCAGATGCCCTGATTACTATGGGAGCCCTTAGAAAGGCCATGGAGAGATACTGGTATGAGCAGGTAGCTACAAGAGACTTCCAAGGTCCCTGGCACTCAATTATTCTTCCAATGGGAATGTCTGATGACGAAATAGGGGATTCTCCTATACCGTTAGATGTAGAAAATCCTAATAATCTAGAGAATAGAAAGTGGAATTATCAGATAGAAGACTATTCTGACTTTGAGGTTAAGTGGTATATTATAAAGGCCCAAAAAACTACTGATGAAGAAACCTGGATAGAGATGAATCATGACGGGGAAATTGCAAAATCAGTTTCACTTGGAGGCGACGGCAGGTGGCTTGAAAGACGCCCACTATAGCGAGGGGTATATATGAAATCTACATGGTATAAAACTGGTGTTACACTTACAGAGCTATTGATAGTAGTCGTAATAATAGGGATTCTTGCAAGCCTGTCTTTACCAATGATGACCAAGACCTTAGAGAAGGCAAAGACAGGTGAAGTGGTAGCTAATCTTAATCTTATAAGGACAGCAGAAAAAAGTTATTTTTTAGAAAATAATATGTTTACTGGTGACATAAATGATTTGAGCATAGAAAGTCCAAATGATGCGCCAGTCCGTCATTTTGATTATATGATTTTATGGGTAAATGATGATGATTTTCTTGCCAGGGCACAGAGAACACCTAATGCCCCAGCTCCTTATAACGGATATTTTTATGATATAAGTAAAGATGGGCGTATTTTTTCCAATGGACCATTTTTTCCAGATCGTCCAGCCGCTCCTGTGTTGTAATAGCTTTATAGTTAAAAGACTATATGAATAATAAAGGCCTAACACTCTCAGAAATACTAATATCCATTCTTATCATTAGCATCATAGCTGCGGGTGTATTCAGCACATTTGTGGGGAGTAAGATCTTTTTTATCCGCGCAAGGCACAGACTCCAGGCATTTAATTTTGCAAGAGAATTTCAGGATAGATTAAGGAGTAACTACACATATATGGATCGTGAGATGGGTGCCTTTGCAGAAAGAAGAGCTTTTCTTATTGATAGAGGAGAGCTTGCTGATTTAGATGGTGTTATTACCTATAGCGTTTCTAACTCGGAAGATGGTGGGTATAAAATAGTGAATGTTATAGTTAACTGGGATGAGCCAGAATTATGAAAACATTACACAATAATAAAGGTATGACACTGACAGAGATTTTGATGGCGTCACTTCTTCTGAGCGTGATATTTTTAGCAGTTTCCAGTTTGTATGTAGCAAGCCAGAAGATGTTTATTTCTAGGGATGATAAGGTGGTGATTTCATATGAACTTCAGTATGTTAGCCAGCATATATATAAGAATGTAATGAAGGCTATAGGCCATACAGGTCGGGGTGGACGCGAGAGAAGGCGTGAATTCCTCCCTATTAGGGTTTTGCGTAGAGGCCGGAGACTAAGTATGAGGATAAATAATAATAGCCCTATTACAAGAGATAATTATGAAGATGTGGATATATATACTTATTCAAGGTCTAATAATGATGAGCTGATATTTAATGATGGACAGAGAGATGAGTCTTTGGTTTCAAGGGTAGATGTAACTGATGCAAATTTTTCTTTAGATGAGAATTTATTGACTATTTCTTTAACAGGTAGCTACAGAGAAGAAACTCTTACTATTCATACCGCGTGTTATCCACGCATGGCTTCATACCGATAATATGAAAAAGGCCTTTACTATCATAGAGCTTCTTATAGTAGTTATTATTATAGGCATTCTTGCTTCAGTAGCCATACCACAATATACAAAGGCCCTCAAGAAGGCAAAGACTGCAGAGGCCTTAATTAATTTAGGTGCCCTAAGGGGAGCAATGGACAGGTATTGGTATAAGGAAATAGCATTAGGTGAATATGAGAATGACTGTCAGCTTATAACTGGGGAAGATGATGATGCTCGCGGAAGAGAACTTGAATTAGACGTAGATAATCCAAACAA
Source organism: uncultured Planctomycetia bacterium (assembly GCA_964566255.1). Taxonomy (GTDB): domain Bacteria; phylum Omnitrophota; class Gorgyraeia; order Gorgyraeales; family Gorgyraeaceae; genus CAZMID01. The sequence goes on from CAZMID010000033.1 coordinate 2,279, forward strand.
TCCGCATTCTGCGAATAGAGATTGGGCTTATGGTATATTGGATTTAGGTGCTATGGTAGAAGAGAATCAGCCTGTCTATGTCTTAGAAGCGCGTATGATCCCCTTCTTGGGAGATGCCCCAGACCTTTGGATACAGATGGATCAGGATGGTAGGGTTGCTAAGGCGCGTGAACTTGGAGGAGATGGTGATTTTCTACCAGGTGCTGATGGCCATGTCCCACATCCTTAAGGAATAAGGGGCAGTAGTTCAGCTGGGAGAACGTCTGGTTCGCAATCAGAAGGTCGCGGGTTCAACTCCCGCCTGCTCCACCAAATTAAATTATGCGATTTTATGTCTCGCCTGGTGAGGTATTTCCGGAAAAGAATTTAATAGAAATAAAAGATAAAAAAGAAATCCATCATATACGTGATGTCATGCGCCTTAAAGAAGGTTTATCTGTAGAAGTCTTTAATGGTAGAGGTAGTGAGTATATAGGAGATATAAAAAGGATAGATAAAAATTCTATCATAATAGATATAAAAGAGGTTATTTCTTTAAGAAAAGAATACCCTTTTAATATCACCCTTTATCAGGCAATCCCTAAAAAAACAAAGATGGATTTTATAATTGAAAAGGCAGTGGAGTTAGGTGTTGACACTATTGTTCCAATTATAACTGAAAGGACAATTCCGGTTATAGAAGAAAAAGGCCTTAAAAAGATAGAAAGATTTAAAAGAATTGTAAAAGCAGCAGCTAAACAGTGTGGTAGAGCAAATTTACCTATTGTTTCAGATATTACATATTTTAAGGAAGCCTTAATCGATGCAAAGAAAAAAGATTTAGTTATATTTGCGGCACTTGATAAAGATACCAAACCATTAAAGAAGATACTATCTTCAATAAAACCAAAGAATATTGCTATATTCGTAGGTCCAGAAGGAGATTTTAGTCCAAAAGAGATTTTAATGGCAAAAGGCGAAGGTTATCATATCTCTTCCTTAGGTAAGCTTATCTTAAGGGTAGAGACAGCCAGTATATTCATACTCTCCTCTATTAATTATGAATATCTTTTATATAAAGACACTGGGATGTAAGGTCAATCAGTATGAATCCCAGGTAATACGCGAGAATTTTTTGAAAAGAGGTTTTAAGGAAACCGAAAGCCCTGATGAAGCAGATTTTTTTATCGTAAATACCTGCACAGTTACCTCCACTAGTGATTCCAAATCATTAAGACTAATCCGCAAGGCCCTTAAAAAAGACAAATGCGTTGTTGCAACAGGGTGTTTAGTAGAGGATAAGAGTTTAGATCTAACTTGCCTTAATGGAGTAAGGTTTATTATTAAAAATAAAGATAAATACAGAATCCCAGATATCATAAAAGGTAAGACCCACCAAGTAGTAAATAAAGGTATTACTAAATTCAAGGCTCATACAAGGGTATTCGTGAAGATTCAGGATGGGTGTAATAATTCATGTTCTTATTGCAAGGTAAGAATTGTAAGAGGCAGATCTATAAGTAGACCTTTAAAGGAAATCTTAGATGAAATTAAACTTCTTATAGAAAATGGTTCAAAGGAAATAGTTTTAACAGGCATATGTCTGGGTGATTACGGCAAAGATCTTTTAAAGAAAACAAATCTTTCCGAGTTGATTGATGAAATTTGTAAGATACATGGAGATTGGCGTTTAAGGTTAAGTTCAATTGAACCAAGAGATGTAACAAAGGATCTTATAGATAAATTCAAAAAAGAGAAAAAATTATGCAAGCACCTTCATATACCATTTCAATCAGGAGATGATTATATATTAAAGAGGATGGCCAGGCCCTATAAAAGAAGTGATTATTTAGATATTGTAAATAGATTAAGAGGAGACATACCGGATATTGCTATAAGTACAGATATAATGGTAGGATTTCCAGGGGAGAGAGATGTAAATTTTAAAAACACCATAGATTTTATAAAGAAGGTTCATCCTATGAGGATGCATGTATTTCCTTTTTCAAAACGCAAAGCTACAAAGGCCTATAATTATAAAGATGATGTACCTAGTACTGTAAAAAAAGAAAGAGAGCTTGAATTATTGTCTCTTGCAGGCAGATTTTCAATGGAATTTGTTAAAAGATTTACAGAAAAAGAGGTAAAAGTCCTTGTAGAAGACAAGCGTTCTAGAGAAGGTTACTTACAAGGCTACACAGACACATATATAAAGGTATATATAGATGGACCCGATAGTTTTAAAGAGAAAACGCTTTCTTTTCGCCTCACCTTGACAAAATCAAAAGCGTATGGTATACTTTTAGCACACATTAAATAGTTCCCCGCTTTAATATATGCCTCATATAAGGTTCAATTGGGTTGACATTTTTTTTGTAACCCTTTTATTTCGAATAAGTTACATAGGATTCAAAAATGGCCTTTTGCCAGAGTTTCTTAGGCTTCTAGGCCTTTCGATCGCATTTATTTTGTCCTTTAATAATTATACCTCAGTAAGCACTTTTTTATCATCTCACACTAAGTGGACTGATGCGAATTTAGATGTAATTTCTTTTTTATCCATATTTTTAGCTGTACTTTTTATATTTAAGATATTAGCTCTTTTAGCAAGGAGGTTCTTGGGAGGCGATAATATCTCTCAGGTCAATAGGTTAGTAGGAGCTACGCTTGGGCTTATAAGAGGTATTTTGTTAGCCAGCCTCATTTATACCTTATTTGTCAATAGTCCCTTTGAATATCTAGAAAGAAGCGCTAAAGATAGGTCATTCTCAGGTAAGTATCTTTCGGACATACCAGCTCTTATATATAAAACTGGTATTAATTTTTATCCAGGAGAAGGCATCGAAACACCACTTGTAAAACAGTTAGAAGAGGAGGAGAAATAAGTGAAGTTCATAGATATCTATAAGAATGTTGTAAGTTTTGGCATGAAAATGGATCCAAGAGGTAAAGACAAGATAAAGAAAGAACTTTTAAGAGCAAGAAAAGAATATAATGCATTAAATAAGAAAGATAAATCTCTTTTTGATAAGGAAAGACTTACTTCTCCTTATAGTGATACGCGTATACTTTCTGGGAGTAAAGATGTCAATATAAGGACAATGTTAGTAGGTATAGATATAGACGTAGGAGAGATTGTTCTTGCTGATAGACTTAAGGAAAAAGGAGAAAAGATAGATCTTTTGCTTTCACATCATCCTAAAGGAACGGCCTTGGCTGGATTTTTTAATGTTATGTATATGCAGGCAGATATTTTAAATAAATTTGGGATTCCTTTAAATATCGCAGAAGGTTTGATGTCAGAAAGAATAAATGAGGTTGAAAGAAGAGTAATGCCAGGGAACCATATGAGGACTGTAGATGCAGCAAGGCTTCTTGGTATTCCCTTTATGAGTTGTCATACGCCGGCAGATAATTGCGTTGCATCTTTTTTACAGAATTTAATAGATAAGAAAAAGCCAAATACCCTTGGTGATATAGTAAATATACTTAAAGGTATCCCGGAATATAAAGAGTCCTCAAAAAATAATATGCCGCCTAAGATTATAAGGGGTAATGCTTCTACTAAGGCTGGTAAGGTCTTCGTAGATATGACAGGTGGGACAGAAGGCTCAAAGAAGATATTTGGAAGATTACATCAGGCGGGTATTTCAACCCTTGTCTGCATGCATCTTGGTGAAGAACATTTCAAGAAGGCCAAGGAAGAGCATATGAATATAATTATTGCAGGGCACATTGCAAGCGATAATGTAGGTCTTAATATTATGTTGGATGAGTTAGAGAAGAAGGCAAAGTTTAAGATATTAGAATGTTCAGGTTTTAGACGTTTTTCAAGGAAGAAATAGGAGGTTGGCTTACTAGTGGCTAGGATACCAGAGCACATATTAAATGAGATTCAGGATAGGTGTGATATAGTAGAGATAGTCTCTAGTTATATCCCGCTTAAGCCTGCTGGCAGGAATTTTAAGACCAACTGCCCATTTCATCATGAGAAGACACCTTCTTTTGTTGTAAGCCCTGATAAACAGATCTTTCACTGCTTTGGTTGTAATTCAGGAGGTAATGTATTTAATTTTATAAGACAGTATGAGAAGATAGAATTTATCGACGCTGTAAAGATGCTGGCACAAAAAACAGGCGTTAAGCTTCCTGAATACAAAAAAGAAAGAAAAGAAGATGATTCACTCGTAAGCCTTATCTATAGCGTAAATGACATTGCATCTAATTATTATGCTAGTGTATTAGAAAAATCTTCTCCGTCATCAGATATACGGCGTTATATAGATAAAAGAGGTCTTGAGGAAGTAGTTGTAAAGAAGTTCAAGCTTGGTTATGCAGATTCTTCATGGAGGTCTTTAACAGATTACTTATTGAAGCGAGGCGTAACTATAGATACAGCCTTGAAAGCTGGTTTAACACTTAAAGGCAAAGATAATTCTTTTTATGATCTTTTTAGGAGTAGGCTTATATTCCCTATATATGATGCAAGAGGTAAGGTTATAGGTTTTGGTGCAAGGGTTTTAGGCGATTCACTGCCAAAGTATATTAATTCACCAGAGACCCTTATATACAAAAAAGCCCATCATCTATACGGTCTTAATTTTGCAAAATCTTTCATAAGGGAAAAAGGTTTTGCAATAATTACTGAAGGGTATCTTGATGTAATAGCTTCTCATCAGTACGGTATTAATAATACAATATCTTCTTTGGGAACAGCCCTTACAGTAGAACAGATAAGACTTCTTAGGAGATATACCCATAATGTTGTAATGGTATATGATGCAGATCAGGCAGGAGAGATGGCGACATTAAGAGGTTTAGATCTCTTTTTAGAAGAAGGTATGAATATTAAGATAGCTACCTTAGATAAAGGTCATGATCCTGATAGTTTTATGCGTAAGTTTGGACCACGCGGCTTTAACACAGTAATAAAGAAATCAAAAAACCTTTTTACATATAAATTAACTGTATTGAATGAAAGATTTGATATTGAAGAGCCAGAACAAAAGGCAGAATTAGTAAAAGAGATGCTTCTTACAATCTGTAAGGTCAGGAACGCCGTCATAAAAGCAGAATACATTAAGAAATTATCACAAGAACTTTCTATAAAGGAAGAGGCGATCTGGGAAGAGTTGAAAAAGATCAATAAGCTTCAGAAGGTAAGGGATTCAAGGATTAAAGATAGATTTTCTTCAAAGAAAGAAATAAAAATATCTCCGGCTGAGAAGATTTTGGTAAAACTCATGCTCGAAGATACAAAGTGTATAGATGCAGTAAAAGATAACTTGCAACCTTTTGATTTTAAAAATAGCGATATAAGACACCTCGTAGAAACACTTTTTAGCATAAATACAGACGATAGTTTTGTAGATGCTACAAAGCTTATAAATTATTTAGAAGAAAAAGTAGAATCCAATGTCATCTCTTTCATTGTTAACGAAGAGTTTAGCATAAAAGATAAAGAACGTAATCTTTCAGATTGCATAAGATCTATTAAAAAAGAACGCAGGGATGAGATGTTAAAAGATATTCAGAATAGATTAGTTATTGCCCAAAGAAATGGTCGGGAATCTGAAGCAGAGACGCTTTTACAGGAATTTAATAAACTTATAAAGAGAGGAGTTTAGAATGAAAAAGAGAAATAAGAAGGTAAAAGTAAATAACAGAGTTCGTCATTTTGACAAATTACTGGCTTTAGGTAAGAAAAATGGTTATTTGACTTATGAGGAGATAAATGACTTCTTGCCAGAGGATATTATTGCTGCAGATGAGATAGAGAAGGTATTTTCTGTCTTAGATAAAGAGAAGATAAAGATAGTAGATTCTAAAGAGGAATATAAATCCAAGCACAAAGATAATGGTGGCAATGGAAAAGCTGATAAAAAGGAGAAAGATACTCCTCAAGAAACCACATATTCAGCTATTGAAGATCCTGTAAAAATGTACCTTAGGCAGATGGGTCAAATCCCGCTTCTTACAAGGGAAGAGGAGATAAGACTTGCTAAGGATATAGAGCAAAAGGAAGAGGAATATAAAAGGGCTGTTCTGAGCTGTCCTTATGTTAAGGATGGAGTATTATCTCTAGCAAATGAGATATTATCAAAGAATATCAATATAGAAGAGATAATAAAGGAAGAGCCACAGCCAAAAAAAGAAGGCGATGCATTAAAGAGGATTGAGAAATTAGCCAGAAAAATCCGTTCATCCAGAAGGGGTAAAAACATAATGGAACTTTGCCTGGAGTTTAATTTTTGTACCTCTATTATAGAGGACCTTGCAAAGAACATAAGAAGTGCCATATCTGAGATGGATTCTCTTGAAAGAGAGATAGAAAGGATGCGTAAGCGTAGGATAAGAGGAAGTATAAGTTCCTTTGAGAAAAAGATCCGTGATATAGAATCTCGTTTTGGGAAGAAATATGACGGTATAAAGAAGGATTTTGCCTCAATCAGAAAAGCAGCCTTAAAATTCAATAGAGTCAAAAAGGCTATGGTAGAGGCAAACCTTAGGCTCGTTGTTAGTATTGCTAAAAAATATACTAATAGAGGACTGTCTTTTCTGGATTTGATTCAGGAAGGTAATATAGGTCTAATGAAGGCAGTTGAGAAGTTTGAGTATAGACGTGGTTATAAGTTTTCTACATATGCAACATGGTGGATTAGGCAAGCTGTTACACGTTCTATAGCTGACCAGGCTAGGACTATAAGAATTCCTGTACATATGACAGAGACAATAAATAAATTAATAAGGGTCTCAAGGGTACTCGTTCAGGAAAATGGAAGAGAACCTACTGCAGAGGAAATCGGAGCTGAGATGAGGATGTCTGTTGAAAAGGTAAGAAGCATCTTGAAGATTGCACAGGAGCCGATTTCTTTACAGACTCCCATAGGAGATGAGGGGGATACTAACTTTGGTGATTTTATCGAAGATAAGAAAGCGGTTTCTCCTGCAAATGCAAGTGCCTATACAATGTTGAAAGAAGAAATGGATAAGATCCTTGATACTCTTACTGAAAGAGAGAAAAGGGTGCTTAGATTAAGGTTTGGAATAGGCGATGGATATCCTAGAACTCTTGAAGAAGTAGGAAGTATGTTTAATGTCACAAGAGAAAGGGTAAGACAGATAGAGGCAAAGGCTTTGAGAAAGCTTAGGCATCCCATCAGGAGTAGGAGACTAAAGAATTTTCTTGAGATGGCCTTTAGTCAGGAAGTAATATAAATGAAAATCATAGTCGTAGGCATAACTTTATGTTTTTTTATTGTAGGATGTGTCACATCTTCTAAAACAACTAGGCCTACGACTTGTATTTCAAAAGAAAATTCTACAGCTTTAGAAGAAGTTGGGTTACAGAGGTGTCCTTTTACTGCTGAGACTGTTACAGTCGATAAGCCTATTACATATTCAGGGATTACAAATGTAATAGATGTATTTTTTGAGATTCAATCCAAAGAAACTGGTTTTGGAGAGACTAAATTTTTAGGTTCCTCCGATAATGCCCTTATGAATTTAGAAATACTAGGCCGCGAGGAGGAAGTTCTAGAAGCTTCTTTAAAATTAAGCTATCCAAAGGATATAAGAAACGTTGATTCTGATTTAAATAATGCAGTGATGCTTCGGTTTTTAAAAAACGTTTCTCTTGGATATAAAGAATGGCCAAAGGATGTTAAGGGTATAATGAATAAGTTTTCTTCAATGGAAATCGGCAAAAGAGAAAAGGACAGAATTGTATTAGGTAAAAGAATAATAGACGTTATATACGATAAAAAGATAGATACTATTACACTGACAGTAAAGAGCAAGTAGTTATAGTTTGATATATTTTATTGACATAGTAAGGCCATGGGAAAATGGTTTTATTTTGCTTTGATTATGATAGACATTAAAAAACCTTACAATTCGAAAATTTTATCATTTACAATAAGCATAATATTTTTATGTAGTGCTATGGCATATTCCCGTCCTGTTTTCAAAAATTCTCTGAGGGTTCCTGTTGGAGAAATAAAATCTGAACGATCTACGCTAGTGTTAAAAGAATATTACGATGGGAAAGCGGAGGATTATGATTATAATACAGATCAGAAGAAAGTGGATGCGGCAGCGTCTATTTTTGGACAAGTAGTCCCTCTTAGTTTCGTTAGAGGAAGTAGGCTTCTAGATTTGGCTACAGGCACAGGTTTGGTAGCTGAGTTGGCAGCACAAAAAGGAGTTAAGGAAATAGTCGGCGTAGATATTTCCGAAAAGATGCTTGATGTAGCTAGAAAAAAACTTGAAAAGTTTGATAATGTAGATACTCGTTTTGTAGAAGGAGATTTGTTTAATCTGGTAGGGTTGCTTGGAGATAAAGAGAAGTTTGATATTGTCACAATAGGCAATGTGCTTACACATTATAGTCATGAAGATAGAAATAGGATATTATTACAGGCATTCAGGTTATTGGAACCCGGCGGTTATCTGGTTATTCGTGACTATCGTTTATTTGAGGGATACATACCGAGTGGAATGTACCATCAAATATCGCCTGAAGGATGTATAGAGCTTCTTGAAGATTTAGATACTATTGAAGTTAATTCTTGTATTGTTAATGAAGAAAAAGATACGGATTTTAATATAGAAATTAGTGATTTAGAGAGAGTATTAAAACAAAATTTTGTTGTATGGGCTAGAAAGAAGCCAATTGAGATGCATTTACCAGTTGGTAGAGATATTAGGCAGAGATTATAATAACTTAGGACTATGCCTACCAGCTCAAAGTAGAACCTATCTCTAATACAATCAGCAATCTGCCTTTATACAAAAATCCCCTTGTCATAACATAATCCCAGTGGTATAATTATTTCCTTAATGG
>CAZMID010000034.1:0-10980 GCA_964566255.1 uncultured Planctomycetia bacterium
ATTGGATGTAGCTTTCTAACCTGGTTAGAACAAAAGTGTTTCACATCCCCTGGGAGAGAAATCTTCCAGGGGATTTTTTTGTACTTGGGTACACTTTACTCGCTATTTGATGGACTTATGGCGAGTAGGGTGTACCCAAATAGGACGTCTGCGTTTTTACATTGAATTTTTTAGACCATGGGGTATAATAAAACCATGCGAAAGATATTTGTCCTGGATACAAATGTACTTCTTCATAACGCAGATGCGTTGAATGTATTTGCTGACAATGAAGTAGTCCTACCAATTGACGTCATTGAAGAACTTGATATATTTAAGAGAGATAGTGATGAAAGGGGCAGAAATGCCCGCTCAGCTATAAGGATGCTGGATGAATTAAGAGAGCGGGGAAGGTTAGGCGAGGGTGTTCCATTGGAAAGCGGTGGACTGTTGCGTATAATCATGCACACTGATATAAAAGGGCCTCTGGAACTTTCACCTGAGCAAAGAGATAATAAGATTTTAATGGTGGCATATGAATTGCAGAAAAAAGGAAACCGCGTAGTATTTGTTTCAAAGGATATTAATGCTAGGGTTAAAGCAGATGCCTTAGGCATAAAGGCAGTTGATTTTGAAAAACAAAAAGTTGATATAGGTAAACTCTATAGCGGCTGGAAAGAAGTCCTAGTAGATAAAAAGACAATAGATAGTTTTTATAGAAATAGATCTGTACAAATAAAAGCCGATGATTTGTTTCCTAATCAGTATGTTTTATTAAAGGATGAGGCTAATGAAAAACATACTGCACTTGCAAGGTTTTCTATTAAAGATAATCGCCTTGTACAATTAAGGAATGACATAAATGATGTATGGGGTATAAAGCCAAGGAATAAAGAGCAAGCTATGGCATTTGACCTTTTAATGAATAATAATATAAAACTAGTAACACTTGTGGGTAAGGCTGGTACAGGAAAAACACTTTTAGCATTAGCAGCCGGATTAAAAAAGATAGTAGATGAACATGCATATAAAAGATTACTTTCTTCAAGGCCTGTCATACCAATGGGTAGAGATATAGGTTATCTTCCAGGTACAAAAGAAGAAAAACTTTTAAACTGGATGCAACCTATTTATGACAATTTAGAATATATACTTACTATAAGGAGAAGAAAAGAACATATTGAAGATTTGATTGATTCTGATCTTTTACAATTAGAAGCCCTTACCTATATGAGAGGTAGAAGCATCCCCAATCAATTTATTATAATAGATGAAGCACAGAATCTTACCCCGCATGAAGTAAAGACTGTCGTAAGTCGCGCAGGCAACCACACTAAGATGGTTTTAACAGGTGATCCTTACCAGATAGATAATCCATATCTTGATTCATCTTCTAATGGCTTAAGTTATACAGTTGAAAGAATGAAGCACCAGGAGATGTTTGGTCATGTACTTCTTACCAGGAATGAGCGTTCAAATCTGGCAAGTTTAGCCGCAGAGCTTTTATAACATTATGAAATTTTCCGTAACAGTATATATTTTCATATTAAGCATAGGATTTTTTTTATCTGGATGCGTTACTCAGGAATATAATACTGCTACAGGAAAAGAAGATCTTATATTTGTAACTACTGAAAAAGAGATTAATCTTGGCAAAAAGATAGCAGAAAGCATTGAGAAAAATCCCGATATTACACTGGACCCTGACCCATTAATGACAGAGCGCATTAGACGTATTGGGGAGAAAGTAGCTAGAGTTTCCGATAGAAAGGAAGTAAATTATACGTTCAATGTTGTAGATGAGGATGATGTTAATGCCTTTGCCTTGCCAGGAGGTTATATATTTATCTTTAGGGGTCTTATAGAAAAAACTGAGAGCGATGATGAAATTGCTTCTGTAATAGCTCATGAGATAGCCCATGTAGTTGCCAGACATTCTGTAAAACGACTTCAAGGAGGTATGGGATATAATATATTGCAGATATTAATGGTAGCTACAGGTACAACCGGACAGGATGCACGTAAGATTGATGCTGCGTTTGGACAACTTGTTATGTCGTATTCAAGAGAGGATGAGGCCCTTGCCGATAGTATTGCTATTAAATATTTAAAGAGGGCAGGCTTTGATCCTATGTCTATGATAGGTTTTCTTAAGAAATTACAAAAGGCACATAAGGATATGCCCATAAGACCATACTCTAGTTATCGTTCTCACCCGCATATAGCTGACCGTATACGCATGGTAAAGCAGGAACTCATGGGGGAAGTAGATTTTACTGATTATATGAATAAACCAGTTGAGATAAAATGACGGAGGAATAAAATGCAAAAGATAAATGATTTTACTGCAGGAGACCCATGGCGTATATTCAGGATAATGTCAGAATTTGTAGATGGTTTTGATGAATTATCAAAGATCGGAAATGCCGTAACTGTCTTTGGCTCAGCCAGGACAAAATCGCAAGATAAATATTATAAATTAGCCGAACAGACAACAGAGCTTTTATCTAGAAATAACTTTTCAGTGATTACGGGTGCCGGCCCAGGAATAATGGAAGCAGCTAACAAGGGAGCTAAAAAAGGGGGAAGTCTTTCTGTGGGGTTAAATATACATGTCCCTATGATTCAAAAGCCAAATAAATTTATAACAAAGGTTCTGGAATTCAGGTATTTTTTCTGTCGCAAAGTGATGTTTGTAAAATACGCAAAGGCATTTATAATATTTCCAGGCGGATTTGGTACAATGGATGAATTTTTTGAATCCATTACACTTATACAGACAAAGAGAATAGAAAGATTTCCAGTTATTCTTGTAGGAAGTGAATATTGGAAGGGCCTAGCGGATTGGATGAATAAGGAGATGTTAAAAAAAGATCGCATAGTCAAGCAAGACCTTAATATATTTAAGGTAGTAGATACCCCTGAAGAGGTTTTAAAAATAATAAAGGTTTTTTATTCAAAATAGGAGTAGTTTGGTATATAATTAACTTATGAGACACAGATTCGTTAAAGATTTTAAAGAAGGCGAATTTATTGAATCCTTATATCTTGTAAGGCAGAAGTTTTTTGATGTCACCAAGAATGGGAAGCCCTATATATCACTAGAAGTTAGTGATAAGACGGGAATGGTGGCCTGTCGCATGTGGGAGGCAGAAAAGAGGCTTTTTGATTCGTTCAATGTAGATGACTTTGTAAAGGTAAAAGGTAAGATTGAGATTTACAGAAAATATCCACAGCTAAACCTTGATTCCTTAGAAAAGGTCGAAGATTCTTCAGTAGATACTACTTTATTTATACCCACCGTCGATAAAAACAGGGAAACCCTCCTAAAGACCTTTCTTCTAGAGATAGACCATGTTAAAAATAATTACCTTAAAACTTTATTGAATAATATCTTTTCAAATAAAGAACTTATATCTAAGTTTGCCTCAGCTCCTGCAGCTACTGATTTTCATCATCCTTATATAGGAGGACTTCTAGAGCATACACTCTCGTGTATAGAACTAGCAAAATTGGTAATGTCAAAATATTCCGGCATAGATGAAGATCTTTTGATATCTTCAACAGCATTGCATGATATAGGTAAAATAGAGGAACTTTCTTACAATAGAAGTTTTTACTACACAGATAAGGGTCGCCTTATAGGGCACATTGTAATTGGCTTGAATATGGTTGAGAAAGAAATCAGTAAGATCTCTAGCTTTCCTGAACAATTAAAGAATTTGATTCTTCATATCATACTCAGTCATCATGGAGAGCAGGAATGGGGTTCACCCAAAAGGCCTATGTGTTTAGAGGCGGTGTTACTACATCATATAGATAATCTAGATGCAAAGATCAATGGCTTTAAGCAATTTACAAATACATATAACGATCCTTCTTCCAACTGGACAAAGCATAGTAAAATGTTCAGAGAGTTTTTATATAAAAGAACGGAGGTGGTAAATGAAGAAAAAGAAGAAAAAAGTTAAGAAAAAGGCCACAAAGAAAAAAGTGGTCAAAAAGGCAAAGAAGAAAAAGGTAGTTAAAAAGGTAAAGAAAAAATCTCCTAAACCCAAAAAGAAATCCCTGATTAGCTCTCTTTCTAAGGGTGCGTCACTAGAAGAGGTGGGAGAAGTTACTCATTATTTTCCGCGCGTTGAAGCAGCTGTTGTAAAGTTGACAAAAGGTGTTCTTTCTATAGGGGATACAATTATAATAAAAGGCCACACCACTGAATTCAAAGAAAAAGTAAATTCCATACAATTAGAGCATACTCCTATTACAAAGGCATCAAAAGGTCAGGAGATAGGCCTTAGGGTTAAGGCTAAAGTTAGAGATCGTGATGTGGTTTATAAATTAATTAGGTAGTGCCATACTTGAATTTTCAGATAAGTATGGTATACTTTTATTGGAAGCCGATAAAGTTATACACACACGCCTTATAAAAGGCAAAGCCGGATCGTGCGATGCGATCAATCTTTATCGGCTTCTTTTTTATTGGACATCAATGCTAAGTTATTATAAAGACAGTAAGATAGGTATTATTGAATTTAACGACCCAGGCTCAAGGATAAATGTCTTATCAAGAGAGAACCTGGAGATATTGACCTGTATTATAGATGGCATATTAGAGGGCAATAGCCATATCAGTGCCTTGTTTTTTATAAGCAAAAAACAAGGCATTTTTATTGCAGGGGCAGATATAAAGGAACTAGCTAGGATACGTACAAAAAAAGAAGCTCGCTTATTCTGCAAGAAAGGCCAAGATTTATTTAATAAGATTGAATCTTTAAAGATACCAACTTTTGTAGTAGTGGATGGTGCCTGTGTTGGCGGTGGGCTAGAACTAGCGCTTTCTTGCGACTATATTATTGCAACTAAAACTAAAAGAGTAAAGTTCGCCCTTCCAGAGATAAAATTGGGTATTACACCTGGTTTTGGTGGAGTTCGTAGATTAGAAGAAAGAATAGGTCAAAAATATACTCAAGATCTTGTAGGTAGAGGTACTTTTATTGATGCTAAAGAGGCGAAGAGGTTGAATCTCGTCGATAAAATCATATCCAGACAAACGAAATCCGCATATAAAAGGCTTACGAGTTCTTGTAAGAGAAAAAAAAGATTACGTAATAGTTTTACTACTCAGGAGATCAAAAAAAGAGATGAACTTGACAAGCTAGAAAGGAATCTTCTTTCAGAAAAGATATTTCAAAAACCTGCCAAAAATGCTTTAACCTCATATTTGCTTGTAGATAAATATAAGACCAATATTTTATCAGGACAGGATATTAAAAAAGTATATCCTATAGAACGTGCCATAATTATGGGTGCTGGTACTATGGGTAGGGATATTGCCTATTTAATGAGTAAGGAGTTAAATTTACAAATTAACATAGATGATATAAATAGATCTGTACTAAAAAATGCCAGAATCTATATTAAAAAAATATATAGTGATGCAATAGAAAAAGGTTTATTGTTAAAGAGTGAGGCAAGGGCGAGATTTAGGAATATATCATTTGGTAAAGGTAATCTGAAAGATTCAGATATAGTTATAGAATCGATAACAGAGGACCTTTTAGCAAAGAAAGATCTTTTTGCAAAGATTGAGAAGAAATTGCGAAAAGATACCATACTTGCTACAAATACATCATGTTTGCCTATCGAAGAATTATCAAAATCTTTAATAAAAGCAGATCGTTTTCTTGGGGTTCATTTTTTCAATCCCGCATATAAGATGAAGCTTGTAGAAGTTGTACCTTCGAGACATACTTCTAAGGAAGTTTTAGGAAGGGCGGTCCTTTTTTTACAAAAGATGAATAGAACACCTATAATAGTGAAGGATAGGCCTGGTTTTCTTGTGAATAGAATGCTTCTTCCGTATTTGAATGAGGCAATTTTTATGCTGGAAGAAGGCTATAATAAAGATGACATAGAAACTACTATGCTCGAATTTGGCATGCCAGTAGGTCCAATAAGGCTTTCTAAAGATATAGGCCTTGATGTACTTTATAAAGCAGGTAAGGTTCTTGAAGATAGCTTTGGAAAAAGAATGAAAGTCCCTGATATTGTAAGAGAAGATGCAAAAAACATTTTGGATATAGAAAGAAAAAGGTATAATGGTAATAATAAGAGGTCTTCATCCAAAGATATAGTTAAAAGGTTATTATCTCCTATGACAAGAGAAAAAAATCTATGCTTAAAGGAAGGTATCGTGGATAATCGTGAAGTTATTGACCTGGCACTTTTATTGGGAATAGGTTTTCCAAGGCGTAAAAGGATATGAAAGATCTAATCCCTTCCTCCAAAGTTATATCTATATATAGTAACTCGCCTGATGCTTCCAGAAAAGAATACGTTATGAATCTCGCAGCAGCTCTTGCCAAGCTTACGTGTACAAAAGTTGCTCTTATTGCAAAGGATATTAAAGTGGAATCAGGGATAGGTGTAGATGTATTAGCTTTGGAAGGATTTGGAAAAAACAAAATAAGAGAGATCAAGAATAATTACCAATACATTATTATTAATCTCTCTTCAGAGATCGATGAATCAACATACAAGATATTATCTTTTTCTGATACAATTCATTTTTTTGTAGATTCTTCCAAAGACAGCCTTAAAGAAGGATATACTTTTTTAGAAGGTTTACTTGAGAAGGGCTTAAAAGATTTGCATGATAAATTTAAGGTCGTTGTAAATAGACTTGATATATTTGACAAGTTTTCATTGGAAGAGATGTCGTGGTTAATCAAAAGGGATATATGGGCAGTTGTGCCTGATAGTGGTATCTTAGAACCAGCCATAGATTCAAAAGGCCTCCCACTTGTTTTGTCGTCGGATACATCGAAATATTCAAAGGCGATTTTGTACATTGCAAAGACAGAATCAAGCAGGCTTCTGGGTCTTGCACTTGGAAGCGGCGGGGCATTTGGTCTTGCCCATGTAGGCGTCTTAAAGGTTCTGGAAGAAAACAATATTTCAGTAGATATGGTATCTGGGTCAAGCATAGGAGCTCTTGTAGCTAGTATGTGGGGTCTTGGTTTTTCTTCAGCTAAAATAGAACGCATTGCTAAAAGACTTAAAAATAGACTCAACATCATGAGGTTGTTGGATTTTACTGTACCGATATCAGGTATTCTAGCGGGTAGGAGGATGAGGCGGTTTTTAAGAAGCTTTCTGGGAGAGAAGACATTCGAAGATCTAGAAAAGCCTATCAAGATAATGGTATATGACTTGGCTAATAGAGAGACACTTTCTATAGAAAAAGGCTCTCTTGCGGAGGCTGTATATAGGAGTATAGCAATACCAGGTATATTCAAGCCAAAAGTAGAAAAAGAAAGAATGTTTATAGACGGTGGTGTCTCAGATCCGGTTCCAGTGGATATATTATTGAAAAAAGGGGTAAAGAAGATATTGGCAGTAAATGTCTTGCCTGGCCCGGAAGATATATACAAGAGAAATATGATGTTTAAGAAATTATTTAAACAGGAAGAAAATCTGATGCAGAAAGGCCCTTTTTATGTTAAAATATTTCTTTCAGTGAAGAAGTATTTTAGGCGTATTTTTACACCTAATATATTTGATGTTATCATGACCAGTATGCAGTCTATAGAATATATGCTGGCCGAGACTAGTTGCAAAAGTGCTGACGTATCATTGAGGCCTGTTCTTTCGGAAGCAAGCTCTATAGATTTTCATCGCGTCAAAGACTTTCTTAAGAGAGGCGAAGAAGAAGCGGTATTACATCTTAATGAGATAAAGGCATTAGCAGTTAGATAACATGGAGGGTTCAAGATGAAACGTTTTATACATATAGTTATAGTCTTAGTAGTAATCTTCAGTATGGTTGGATGTGGTGCTCGCATAAAACGCATAGCAAATGACATAAACTGGGTAGTCCTCGATGGCGAGCCATCTAGGGATAATTGAGGAGGAGATATGTTTTTAAATAGAATGAGAGAAGATATAAAATCTGCCCTTTTAAAAGACCCTGCGGCAAAAAACGCGTTGGAAGTGATATTGTGCTATCCAGGTGTACATGCCTTATGGCTTCACAGGGTAGCTCATTTTTTCTATAAAAGTAAGATCTATATAATCGCTAGGATCATATCACATATTTCACGGTTCCTTACAGGTGTAGAGATTCATCCAGGGGCTAAGATAGGAAGGCGAGTATTTATAGACCATGGCATGGGTATTGTCATAGGCGAAACTGCAGAGGTAGGAGATGATACGCTTCTTTATAAAGGAGTAGTGCTTGGAGGAACGAGTCTAGAAAAAGAAAAAAGACATCCGACAATAGGCAAGAATGTTGTTATTGGTTCTAATACCTGCGTGCTTGGCCCCATTACAGTAGGCGATGGCGCAAAGATAGGTTCTGGATCTGTTGTTGTAAAGGATGTGCCTACTGGTGCTACTGTAGTAGGCGTACCAGGCAAGATTGTCGAGAAAAAGACCATGAAAAAATTGGAACTGGATTTTGAACATGGAAATCTGCCGGATCCAATAGCAGATGTCGTGAGGATTATGCTGAAGATGCAGCACGAGTTAGAGGAAAGGCTAAAGACTATAGAAAAAGAGCATAACATCAAGGCCAAGGCCATATTTCATGATTATGAGGAAAAGGCGCAGGACGAAATGCCTGATAAGTAGTAAACAATAAAAAAATTGACAAAATGCCAAACATATGGTAAATTATAGAGGATAACAAAGTTTCGAGGAAGGAGGAAGCAAAGTGGCAAAAGGGAAAGTGAAATGGTTCGACAATAAGAAAGGCTACGGCTTTATCACTCCTGAAAATGGCAAAGATGTATTCGTACATCATACAGCCATACAGGGAGATGGATATAAGACCTTGCAAGAAGGCGAGTCAGTAGAGTTTGATATTGTTCAAGGACCAAAGGGAGAACAGGCTGCTAACGTAAACAAAATAGCATAAATTATATTAGCGTGTCTATTCGAAGCCCTGCGTTTTTAAAAACGCAGGGCTTTTTTTGTCTAAGAGGATAGAGAATATTTGAGTATGGCCCATAAAACATTCAGGGAGTTTATAGGATGGAATTTTTTCCCTTCCTTAAATGTCCTGGCTTTATAGGGGATAGGCACTTCTTTTATCTTAAAGCCTTTTTTTGTTACTTTCGCAGTCAACTCAGCTGCATCAGCCCCAAATCCTTTAGATGTGATAGTTACGCCTTTAAGGGTGTGTTTTTTAAAGACCTTAAAGCATGTCATGCCATCTGTAAGGTGTATACCATTTAAGAGATTCATAAGCATGCTTCCAAATCTATTAGCCAGAAAGTATGCCAACTTCATATCATCCGGCCGTTTTTTATCAAGAAATCTTGAGCCATATACAATGTCAGCTTCTCCCCATACAATTGGAGCTAGAAGTAGAGGATATAAAGAAGGTTTATATTCAGGGTCCGCATCTTGTATTAATATAATATTCCCGGTTGCATATACAATTCCTGAGGCCAAAGATGCACCTTTACCCCGGTTTTTTATGTGGTGGATTACTTTTATATTAGGCATGATAGATAATGCTTTTTCTACTGTTTTATCCGTCGAGCCATCATCTATAAGTATGATCTCTTTTTCAGATATATTACATGAAGACAGGTTAAGATCTTTTATCTCCTGTAGTACGCCTCTTATAGATTGTTCTTCATTGTAAGCAGCGATTAAGATTGAAAGCTTTAATTTTGTCATAGACTAAAGTATATACTACTTTTATCTGTTCTTCAAGCGTTCTTAGTTGACCACGAAATTTTTATAATATATAATATTCATATGGCCAATAAAAATAAAAAGATTTTAGTCGCAGAGCATGAAAAGAAAATTCTAGATATACTGGTTTATCTTTTAAAGGCATGGGATTATCAGGTAGTAGTTGCTTCAGATGATACATCTCTCTTTGAGATCTTAAGACGCGAACAACCAGACATTATCATTATAGATTCTAATCTTCCCAAGACAGACGGTTTAAAAGTATCCAAGCAATTAAAAGAAGACTTCCTTAGCGCCCATATCCCTGTAATAATACTTATAGATAAGAGACAGATACGTAAGAAGATGCTTGAGATAGAGCAAGGCGTAGATGATTATATAGTTAGCCCACCCGATCCAATAGACCTAGAAGTTAGGCTTGAAATGGCACTTCGCAGAACCTCTCACCAGCTACATGCTAATGCATTGACACGCTTACCCGGCAATAGACAAATAGAGGCTATTATCCAGTCAAAGATTGAAGAGGGTAAGGCTTTTTCATTTTTATATTACGATATAGATAATTTCAAATCGTTTAATGATAAGTATGGTTATATGAAGGGCGACAGCGTTATAAGACACACTGCCTATATTATATCGACGACAGTAAAGTCATCTGGCAATAAGGATGATTTTCTTGGTCATATCGGAGGGGATGATTTTGTAGTAGTGACTGTACCTGATCGTGATAGCGCGATAGCCTCGCAATCAATATCGAGCTTTGATAACCTCATGCCTTTTCATTATAATCAGGAAGATAGACAGGCTGGTTACATAGTCGCAAAAGATAGAAAAGGCAATATTGCCAATACCCCTCTTATGAGTATTTCAGTAGCAATAGCCAATAATAAACAATATAAGATGAACTCCCTTGTGGAGGCAATGGAGATAATCTCTGAGATAAAATCTTATTTAAAGACGCTTCCTGGTAGTAATTTTTTAATTAATCGTAGGGGACCTTCTAAGAAGGAATTTATGCATTCAGGATCTGCTAGTCCAAAGGATCGTCCAAAGGAAGTTAGATCTAGATACAGGCCTTTAGGCCAGATATTACTCGAAAAGAGTGTCTTGACTCTAGAACAGCTTGAGACAGCCTTAAATAGGCACTGGGCTACAGGCCAGAAGATAGGACAAAGCATTATAGATCTTGGTATGGCTTCCTCAGGTGATATTGAAAGGGCTTTAGAGCATCAGGTGAGAATAATAAAAAAGGCCGATAAAGGCGATTAGCGTCGGCTTTTCATCGCTCGGCAACCC
>CAZMID010000035.1:0-9905 GCA_964566255.1 uncultured Planctomycetia bacterium
ATCTTATAGATGCTTTAGGGATTGCAGGTAGATTACCTAAAGGAGAAAGTTTCCAGAAATGGCAGCGTTCAGCAGCAGCTTATGATTTTTACTTAAAAAGCGACTTACTCCAAGGATATAAACCTGAAACTCTGAAAGACACTCTCGTATGGCTTAACAGTAACAGAGAAGACTTAGGGGGCAATAGTCTTGGGTATCTTGTTCAGGCTTTAGGGATTGCAGATAAATTGCCTGAAGGAGCAAGTATGCAGGCTTGGATATTTTCAGCAGGCGCTTTTGATCGCGCCATTAAAGAAGAAGTCGTGATTCGTGAAGAGATACGTAGAATTTGGGATGATAAGTTAGGAGAAGGATATAGTACAAACAGTGTAAGACTAAAAGCTTTATTTGATCCAATCCGTTTACCGAATCTTAAAACGCGCAAGCCTCTGTCACCTAATTATAGAAACAAGATACTTGATTTTGCTTATGAATTGTATGGGGAACAGTTAATCAGAGAGATAAAAGAAGGTCCCATGATAATTGCCAGAGATTTCGAGGCACCTCCGTTTTCTAGTGGGGGTTCTTTTTCAATATCAGCCCACAACTTTTATTTAGACAACAACCTAATGCAACAATATGAACCTACAGATCTTAAGGAAACCATTAAGTGGCTTGTTGAACACCGCGATAAACTTGGAAACAATAGTCTTAGCTATCTCATGCAATGTTTCGCTGTTGCAGGTAAGCTACCCGAAGACGCAAATGCAGAAAATTGGCAACGTTCAGCAGGTGCCTATGATTTTTACTTAGAAAGTCAAATAATGCAGCAGTATAAACCTATAAATTTGGCAGGTACACTCAAATGGATTAATGAGCATAGAGGCCAACTTAAAAATAGAACTACTGCTTATTTAATGCAGGTCTTTGCTGCTGCAGACCAATTGCCCGAAGGAGAAAGTATAGAAGAGTGGCAGCGTTCAGCGTCAGCCTATGATTTTTATCTGAAGAGTGAATTATTGCAGAAATATGAGCCTAAAGATCTAACAGATACTCTTAGATGGCTTGTAGCTCATCAAGAAGATCTAGAAGGTAACAGCCTTGGTTATGTAATACAAGCCTTTATTATTGCAGGCAGGTTGCCTAAAAAGGTAAATACTCAAGAGTGGGAACGTTCAGCAAATGCCTATGCCTTTTACTTAAAAAGCGACTTACTCCAAGGATATAAACCTGAAACTCTAAAAGAGACTCTCGTATGGCTTAATAGTAACAGAAAAGACTTAGGGGATAATAGTCTTGGGTATCTTATGCGAACTTTGGTAATTGCAGGCAAGTTACCTGAAGGGGCAAACTCGACAAATTGGATGTTTTCAGCATCTGCTTATAGTTTTTATTTGAATAGCAAAGTGCTTCAAAAATATAAACCTAGGACTTTAGAAGCCACCCTCAAATGGCTTGATAAGCATCGTAGTGAACTCAAAGATAATTCCTTAGGTTATCTTATGAATGCATTGGTTATTGCAGGCAGGTTACCTAGAAAGGCAAACACTCAAGAGTGGGAACGTTCAGCATCAGCCTATGAATTTTATCTAAAGAGTGAAATTTTACAGCGATATCAACCCATGAATCGTATGAAGACGATTAGATGGCTTGATGAACGCAGAGATTTACTTGGTGGTAAAAGCCTAAGTTATCTTATCTTTGTCCTTGCTGTAGCAGGCCGATTGTCTGAAGGGACAAATCTACAAGGTTGGACATTTTCAGCAGGCGCTTTTGATCGCGCTAAGCAGGATAAAGAAGTGATTAAAAAGGAGATTCGTGACATTTGGACCAGTAAGAGATGGGAAAAGGAGAATTATGGATATTCAGGTAGAAATCTTACAAGGTTGCGTGCTTTATTTGATCCAAGCTTGCTAAGGAATCGAATGACAGGAGAGCCTCTCTCAGAAAAATATGCACACCTTATATTAAAATTTGCTTATGAACTTTATGGAGAGAAACAGATTATAGCATTAAGTGAGACTAGAAAGGCTTCTCGCCATTCAACTCTTATATTACCCGAGACATGGGGGAGATATGACCATCTACCTAAGATTGTGCTTGGTTGGATGGCTGCATTTACAGAAGTCTTTAAGAGCTTGAATCCTGGGGGTTATCTTTGGAGACATGGTAGACATCAAACTAAAAGACAAATTATCGCTCGTAGGATAGGTATTATATCAATGTGGTTAGGAATGGTAGCTGCTCCTTTTATAACATATAAGATACTTATGTCTTATCCAAATATCCCTGCTTTTGAATGGGCAATAGGATTATTCTTACCTTCAATGTACTTAGGAAGTGCTATAGTCCATGGAATCTATAATAGCCTTGCCATTATCTTTAAATTTGCGTCATTGACGATAGAAGATGAAAAGACCCCCCTCAATCTAGATAGAAAAGGTTTATTTGAATTTGAACAGGGTATCAATGAAGTTTTAAATATGGTCAGAGAAAACCCAGGTAAGAAAATACTTATTTTAATAAATGGGAACCAGCGTTCAGGTGAATCTCGGCTTATTAGGAATGGAGCGCTTAGACAATTAACAAAAGAGGAAAAAGTAGGCATAATAGAAGAGGATCAACATGAGATAAATTTTCCTATACAAAATGTGCATCTAAAGGGAATGTTTGAAATTATTACCAAGCAACTTGCATCCGATAGCCGGGTTATTATTTATGATGGCATTAATAGTTTTAAAATTTATAGTAAGCTTCAGTATGAAATACTGCGTTCGTACGACAAAGAGTTATTGGTTATAAATCTTGCTGTTGATAAGCCTCAAGGTTTTGTTAAGCCGGAGATGTATATTTCTGTGCTTGGATCATCTGATGCTTCTGAAGTTTCGCATCCAAGAGAAGATTTGATAACTATTTCTTCTACAGATAGACAAGAGATTCTTAAATTAAAAGGTTTCTATAATAGCTTGGTACAAGCGAAAAGAGAAAAGAATTGGAGGAAAGTAAAAGTTCTTTCTTCACTGATAATAAGATTTGTTGGACGATGGAATAGGAATAATCCTATCGATTCTACTCTTTATATATTAGGAGATAGCTTGACTTTTATTAAAGAGATTGATTTAGCTAATAAAGCGAATAGTGTTATTTTGTGTTTCTCCATATTAGAGGAGTTAGAGGATTATAAATTATTAGAAAAATCAACAGATGTTTTAATAAAAGCACTTTCCTTAACATTATTTTATTTGGAGGAGGATACCTTACCAGTAAAAATTACTGATACACCATATGGTCCGAGACTGATGTTAGATTTGGATAAGATGGAATCTTTAGTAAAACTAGGAAAATTTGGCACAGGTAAAATTGGTGCACCTGGATCAGAAAAGAGAAAGAATTTTTATATGAGCTTAGCTCATCAGGTGCGTAAAATGTCAGGAAATTCTGGCATATGCAAGTCAATATCGACACTCGTTGTAAGAAAGCTTCTTGAAGAACATGGAATAGATGCAGTTATTATGGAAAAGAAGATGGGTGAGAAAGGAGCTCATTATTATGTTCAGACTATAGATGGATTTATAATAGATGCATTTCCTTTGGGACATGATTATCATTTATTTGAAAGAGCAAGAGTTTTGGGCAATCAGGATATTATAGTTATAAATAAAAGTACAGAGATAGAATTAGAAAAAAATACTATAAAAGAATTTTATAGTAGTAGCAAATACCAGCAGTACCTTACAGAATTAGCGCGGGGAAAACCAATGTCAAGTCCTGCTAAAGATAGTACATTACCTTCCTTACCAGGTATTTCATATAAAAAGATCAATCTTAATATGTATCCTACTGATCAGGAAAAATATGAACATATATATGTATACTTGGCGGATAATGTATTTAAAGAACAAGATATGTACAAGATGAAGTGTTTTGCTAATATCAGGATGAAATATGGAACTGTTATTATTGCTAAGGATAGACTTGAGGTAGATGCTTTAATAAAAGCAGGGTTTACGGATAATATTGTAGACATTATGGTTGCTAATGAGGGACATTTAAGTCAATTCAATATAAAGGATATAAGCTCTAAAATAGATGTTATTATTGAAGCAGAGAAAGATGATGGACGTAAGGTGAGATTAGATATGATTGAGAAATTAGATTCTAGTTTAGCCAGGTCGATTTTATCAGGGGTATAATTTATAGTTTTATAATGCAGGGACAGTTCTTGTGCTAAAGTCAAGGCTGTTCCTATTTTTATTGATTTTTGGGGGAGGTTAGTGTATATTGGGTTGGCATAGGAGATAGATATGTTTTACGAAGAACTATTTAGTGAATTGAATAAGCAAAGAGTAAAATATGTTATAACTGGTGGGATTGCAGTAAATCTTCACGGCATACCAAGAGTAACAGGAGACATAGATTTGCTTATTGATTTGGATAAAAAAAATGTTATTAGGTTTTCTAATGCGATGAAGATATTGAATTATATACCTAAAGCCCCTGTCTCCATAGAAGATTTTTGCATTAAGAAGAATAGAGAAGACTGGATTAAGCATAAAGAAATGAAGGTATTTTCTTTATGGAATAAAGAAGTACCTTATAGAATAGTAGATGTTTTTGTTGAAAATCCGATAGATTTTAAGATGTTATATAAGAGTAGGCTTAATATATCAGTAGGGAAGCTTATAATCCCTGTTGTTTCAATCGAGCACCTTATTAAATTAAAGACAATAGCAGGGCGGAAGCAAGATATGGCAGATATTGTGTCTTTAAGGCGGGTAAAGAGGCTAAGAGGGAAATGAAGACAAAGAAAAAAGGTTTTAGTTATTATTTGGAAGATGAGAAGATCATTAGCTATTTGGCTTTGTCTCCGCGTATGCGCTTGGAATGGTTAGAGGAGATAGAGGAATTTAATCGTAAGGCGCTCAGAGGTAAAAGAAGAAAAATTTGGGAAAAATTCAGGAGAGGTGATATTTAATGAAAAAGATTCTTTATATAGTTCTGGATGGGTTGGGGGATAGACCCAATAAAGGATTGGGTGGAAAGACTCCGCTCGAAGCGGCTACTACACCTATAATGGATAGTCTAGCAAAAAAGTCAAAAAGTGGTGTAGTTTATACAGTAGGTAAGAATATTGCACCTGAATCTGATGTGGCAGTAATAAGTATATTAGGTTATGATGCACATAAATATTATACTGGACGAGGCCCACTTGAAAGCTACGCAGAAGGGTTGGATATAAAGAATGGAGATCTAGCATATAGGGTAAACTTTGCTACTCTCGGAGAGGGTAAAAATATAAAGGACAGGCGCGTCGGACGAAATCTTTCTTCAGAAGAGGCAGCACTTTTAGCAAAAGATATAAATGAAAAAGTAAAGCTTGATAATGCCACATTTTAGTTATTAAAAGTGAAGAAGGTCCTCTTTCGGGTGAAGTTACAAATACTGATCCTGCATATGAAAAAGAAGGAGTGTTTGGTGTAGCCAAAGAAAAGTTTGAAAAGATAGTTCAGGAAGCAAAGCCTACTCCAGGCCATGAAAACGATAAATCAGCAATCAATGCAGCAAAGCTCACAAATGAATTTTTAGAAAAAAGTACCAAAGTCCTTAATGAATCAGAAATCAATAAAAAAAGAGTTAAAGATGGTAAACTTCCTGGCAATCTAATCTTAACAAGGGATGGAGGAGACAGGCTTCCGAAATTCCCAAAACTATCAGAGCTTTTTAAAGTAAAGTTCGGCTCTTTAGTTGAGATGCCAGTTGAAAAGGGAATTGCTTTACTTACAGGAATGGATATAATAAAAATCCCTATTCCTACAGGAATACCAGAAAAAGATTATCCTTTAAGAGTAGAAAAAACATTAGAGGCAATTAAGAAATACGATGGATTGTACATTCATCTTAAAGGTCCGGATGAACCAGCCCATGATGGCAAGTGTGAACTTAAAAAGAAAAGCATAGAGGCTATAGATAAATATTTCTTTAGGGGACTTATTTCTAAAATAGATCTATCTAATACTATAATTGCAATTACAGCAGACCACTCAACGCCCTGCCCAATAAAAGCCCATTCAGATGATCCTGTGCCATTTATAGTTTGTGGCGGAAATATCACCTCTGATGGGACGAGTAGTTTCTCAGAGACGTCTTGCCAGAAAGGTTCTTTAGGTACCTTGAACGGTATAGACATAATGCCACTTTTAGTCAAGCATGCCTCCTGCCCTTGACGATTGTAAAATCATCGGGTATACTCAAATCAAATGAATATATGGCTTATGGGATAAACACGTAAGCCAGGACCTTTTAATAAAGGGAAAGGAGGGTTTGACAGCATGAATTGGAATATGGTAGTTATGGTGCCGGTAAGAGAGATACTATCAAGGGTGGCTGGATTTTTACCCACACTTATAGGTGTCTTGGTAATACTTATAGTTGGTTGGATTATAGCAGGCGTCCTTAAGAATGTTGTGGTAAAGGTGCTAAAGCTAATCCAGTTGGATACCGCGAGCGAAAAATCAGGACTTGGTGATGTCCTGAGGAGAGGTGGCATAAGGCAAACAGTCTCCGAACTTATAGGAGTTCTTATTTATTGGCTTATGATGCTACTAGTATTTATGACCGCCTTAAACGCACTCGGTATGACAGTCGCAGCATCACTCCTGGATAAGGTGATTATGTATATACCTAATGTAATAGCAGCTGTGTTTATATTGTCTTTAGGTATATTCTTCTCCAGTATGATAGGCACTGTGGTGCGTACTGCTTCAAGTAATGCTGGCATTGCTCAGGCAAAGCTTCTTGGACAACTTACCCAGGTGATTATTATGATATTCGCAGCAGTAATAACACTGGAACAGTTGAACATAGCTTCTTCTATATTGAACCTCGCTATAAACATTATCATAGCTTCTATTGGTCTTGCTTTTGCTATAGCAGTGGGTCTGGGTTCAAAAGATGTTGCTGGCAAAATGATACAGGATTTGATAAACAAGGTAAAAGGAAAATAGCTTTTTAGCTAAAAAGTTTTTAATCTTTTAACCCCTCACTGCTTTTTATAAGTGGTGAGGGGTGCTTCTTTATATGTTAACTAAACTATCTATAAAAATAATATTAATTTCCTTAATAGTACTATCTTTTTCTATAGATGCCTTTGCATGGACAAAGGTTGGTAAAAAGTCTTCTAATATAAAAGAAACTTCTTTTGTCAATGATACCGGAGAGCAGGTAAGATCATCAGGATGGACAAGGATTGGCAGAGAGAGACCTGTAAAAATAGATGTTACAAAAGAATCAGAAAAACCATGGATGAAACAAAAAAGACTCATAGAAGCTTTTGAAGTTAGAAATATAAAGAATAGCGAAGAATCATCTGATTGGAAAAGAGTTGGTAAGGAAAAGCTAGATCCTGAAATTAAAGAGGAAGAAGAAATTGTAACTCAAAAACCAGAAGATGATATAAACGTACACAGGAAATTATCTGAATGGACAAGGGTTGGTCCAGAAAAAAAAGAGTTACCACAAAGACCAGAAAGACCTAAGATAAGAGCTAAGAAAAGAAATGGCCTTACGATAGATGAGCGCTTGGAAAATCTAGATTTAGATGAATCGATGTTGGAGATTTTTGATGATGAGAGGTTTAGTGATATTGCCCAGCGCATAAATAAGCATAATAAATGGAAGAGATTAAAAAATATAGGAAGGGTTAAGAATGAAAAACATTAATATTAAGGATGTAGCTAAAGAGGCAGGGGTATCTATAGCGACCGTTTCTAGAGTGTTGAGTAAGTTGCCAACAGTAAAGAAGTATAATAAAGAAAAGGTGGAAGCCGCTATTAAAAAACTTAAATTTAAGCCTAATATAAGTGCCCAGCGCCTCGCAGGCAAACACAGTAACATTATAGCCCTTGTTATACCACGATATACTGATGTGTTTCATTCTTTTTATGCGCTTGAGATTATTCAGGGAGTAGGGTTGGCTGCAGAAAGGGAAAAATTAGATCTACTTTTACATATTACAAATAAAGACGCTTTTTTTAATGTCTCTTCGGTCGAAGGTGTGATATTTGCAGATATCATAGGCAATGAGGAGCAATTGGATAATGTCCTGGAGGCAAAGCTTCCTTGTGTTATCATGAATTATTTTACAAAGGATTTGCCTATTTCCTGCTTTGCGATAGATAATACGCTCGGCGCGATGGATGCAACAAACTATCTTATAAAGTTAGGTCATTCAAAGATAGCAACTATTTCTGGTGCATTACGCTCACAAGTGGCAATAGATAGGTTAGAAGGATATATAAAGTCTCTAGAAAAGAATAATATAAAGAAACGTAAAGAATATATACAACATGGAGATTTCGGCAGGGACTCAGCCCGCAAGGCCACAGAAGAACTTATAAAATTAAAAACCCCTCCCACAGCTATATTTGCTGCTTCAGATGAAATGGCAGTAGGGGCTATAGAGGTATGTATTGAGAATGGTATAAGGATCCCAAAAGATATATCTGTAATAGGTTTTGACGATAACCAATTTGCCACAAGATATTCACCAGTACCTCTTACTACCATAAGGCAGCCTTTACAGGATATGGCTAATCTTGCTGCCAATACATTGCATCAGACAATGCTTAAAAAATTAAAAAATCCTAAAAGGATGTTACTTGATACCCAACTTATAGAACGTTCTTCTTGCTGTAAGCTACAATAAAGCTGCTGCTAGTTTTTAGTCTCCCCACCTTGACAATTTTTATTCCATCGCGTATACTTCCTTATAACACTTATTGTATATACTATAAGTACTGTTAGGGGTACCTATGAAGAATGGCAATTGTAAAGGTATGATTTCTTCTTATCAAATCAGCAAGCGGTATAACATGTCTTACCAAACAATAAATTACTATACAAATCTGGGCCTTTTAGTAGTTAAGAAGCGTAAAGGCAATGGCCGTCTATATGAAAATAAAGATGTAAAGGAGAGATTATTAAGGATAACTTCCTTAAAAGATAAAGGATATCCTTTAAGGCTTATCCAGAAAATGTTATAATCAGATATGAGTTACTATACAGTTTTAGGTTTTAAAAGAGAACCGTTTTCCACAAGCCCTGACCCTGAATTTTTCTATCAGTCAGCTGAGCATAAGGCAGCCTTGACTAATGTATTGATAGAGGTTAGATTAAAAAGGGGTTTGAGTGTTGTATTGGGAGATATTGGCACTGGAAAGACCACTCTTAGCAGAAAACTTTTTCAGGTTCTCGGTACCAGGAAGGATCTAGATTATTATATGATTTTAGATCCGAGTTATGATAAGGAAGATATGTTTTTATTATCCCTCATAAGGACATTTGGTATTGATATAAAAACAGAAGGTACCAATATACTTGAACTTAAAGAGGCAATAAAGAAATTTCTTTTTCATAAAGGTGTTAATGAAAGAAAGACTGTAGTGCTTTTGATAGATGAAGCCCAAAAACTCAATTCTATGTCTTTGGAATTATTGCGAATGCTTTTAAATTACGAGACAAATGAGTTTAAATTATTACAGTTGGTGCTGTTGGGACAGATTGAACTCCTACCGCGTCTTATAGATATTAAAAATTTTATAGATAGAGTTAGTTTGCGCTATACGCTTACACCATTTGGAAAAAAAGACACAAAGGAAATGATAAAGTTTCGAATAAGGCAGGCTGGCTATGAGGGTGGGGTAGAGTTATTTACAGACGATGCCATAAATCAGATTTTTGAATATACTCAAGGTTACCCTCGTAGGATTGGTATGCTTTGCCATAAGGTTCTAAAATTTTTAGTGTTGAAAAATAAGGCCATTGTAACAGGTGAAATTGTAAAAGAAGTTATTGATAGTGAGGTACGTTCAGGATGGCAGACAAAGGACCTTCTCCTGAAGAGCAGTTATTAAATCTGATAGAGAAGG
>CAZMID010000036.1:0-9858 GCA_964566255.1 uncultured Planctomycetia bacterium
ATATAAAACTCTGATCCAGAATCTACCTGGAATCTTATCCAATCTTATCAATAATTCTTTCAATCTCTTCTTCCCATATATATCTATGCCATATAAAGATGTATCTTGTCCTACTAAAATAATCTCTTTCACTCCTTCTTTAATAAGATGTTCGGCTTCTTTTACTATTGATTCCATTGGCCTACTCTTATAATGACCTTTTAAATAAGGAATTATACAGTATGTACATTTATTTCTACATCCCTCTGAAAGTTTAATATAAGCATAATGTTTTGGAATTAACTTTGAAGATGCTTTCCTGGAAAAAGTAGTCTTAAAATCCAAAACTCCCCTAAATTCACCTACTTCTTTTAGTTCTTCTTCTAAATCATCTCTATATCTTTCTGGAAGGCATCCGGATACTATAATCTTTTTTATATCCCCTCTTTTTTTAGCATCTATAAGGTTTAAAATAGCTTCTATTGATTCCTTTTTTGCATCTTCTATAAAACTACAAGTATTTACAATAACTACATCGACTCCTACAGCTTCTTCCTGAAATACATAACCTTTCCTTTCAAATTCAGAGATAATGCAGTCTGAATCTACAAGATTCCTTGGACATCCCAGACTTATAAGGCTAAATGTCTTAGTCATAAAAAATGGGGGTTTCATCCCCCGCTGACTCCCTTTACATTTTATAACTTACAGTTACTACTTTATCCCGTCCTTTGTGACAACGATTGTTTTCTTCTCTCCCCTCTTACCAGGAGAACCGAGGCTTTTTCCATTAAGACTTAGTCTTACGCCTCCAGCATTACCAAGTTCTAGTTCTAGATTATTCTTCGCATGCCATATATCTTGTGTACCTTTTTTTAGCACTCCTCTAAAAAACAGTTTTCCATCACTTACTACCTGGATCCACGTAGTAGATCTGGCCGTGATTTCGAGCTCAACTCCTTCTTTCTTTTTAGACTCTTTGGAAACTGCGGGCTTTGGCTTTTTTGATTCCTTGACTCTAGAAGAGCGCCTTACTACTTTTTCTTCTTTCTTTGCTTTGGCATATGAGCGATATTTACTTGAAAGATTCCCTACAAACTTCTTTACCTGGATAAATCCAAACAACAATAAACTCATACTAATAACTACAATAAGCCCATAACCAATATATTTTTTATATCTTAAAAACCAATCACCCGGAACCCTTTCTCCATCTAATACTAAAATAGGATCATCTTTTTTCGGTGCCCCTGAAAGATATTTTTTAACTACTTTATCTTCCATTGCTCCTAAAAATTGAGCATATGATTTAACAAAACCTCTTGCATAAAATAAAGATCCTATTTCGCTTAACCTATCCTCTTCTATTATGGAAAGATTTTTCTTAGATATATGAGTTTTTTCTGAAATTTCTTCTAAAGAAAGGGCTTTTGATTCGCGGATTTTTTTAAGAGTCTTTCCAAGAGATTCTGGCATTTGTTATTGTTCTTCCTGTACTTCTTCAGTCTTATATTCCTTTATCAAGATATCTCTAGGCTTTGAGCCTTTAAACGAACCTACTATTCCTTCTTCTTCCATAGTATCTATCAACCTTGCAGCCCTAGTATACCCTAATCTTAGCCTGCGTTGAAGCATAGATACAGAGGCTTGTCCTGTCTCAAGTACCATTTTTACTGCCTCATCAAAAAATTCATCTTTTTCAAAATTGCTTCTTCCAGAAGAACGCTTCTTCTGTTTTTCTAATATCTCATTATCATAATCAGGCTCTCTTTGTTTCTTTATTACAGTGACGACTTTTTCTATCTCAGGATCTGTAAGAAGTGTGCCCTGTGCCCTTATTGGCTTTGCACTACCAGGCTCTAAAAACAACATATCGCCCTTACCTAATAATTTATCAGCACCATTTGCATCCAAAACAGTCCTTGAATCTACTTTTGATGCAACCTTAAAAGAAATCCTAGCAGGAAAATTCGCCTTTATTACGCCTGTTACAACATCTACAGAGGGCCTTTGTGTTGCAAGAACTATATGAATCCCTACTGCCCTTGAAAGCTGCGCTAATCTAGTAATAGCCTCTTCCACACTCTGCTGAGCTACTATCATAAGGTCTGCCAATTCATCTATGATTACAACTATATATGGGATCTTATCATCTGATTTTTTATTAAATGCATCTATATTCCTCACTGAAATCTTTGCCAATAACTTATATCTTTCTTCCATCTCATTTACGACCCATTCAAGGGCACCTGAGGCCTTTTTAGAATTAGTAACTACAGGACATAAAAGATGTGGCAGGCCATTGTAAATGGCGAGCTCTACCATCTTTGGATCTACCATTATAAATTTTAACTCATCCGGAGTAGCATTATAAATCATACTCATTATCAAAGAATTAACACATACAGTTTTTCCTGAACCAGTAGTACCTGCTATTAAAAGATGGGGCATCTCTCCTAAATCTGCAACAACACACCTTCCGGATATATCTTTTCCGAGTGCAATCGTAAGCTTTGAACTGGCAGCCTTTTTCTGATATTCCTTAGACTCTAAAAGTTCTCTTAAATATACAAGGCTTGAACTTTGATTAGGAACCTCAATACCAACAGCTGATTTTCCTGGTATGGGTGCTACTATCCTTACAGTAGGTGCCTTCATGGCAAGGGCTATATCATCATTCAAGGCTGTAATCCTATTAACCTTTACGCCAGGTGCAGGTTGCAATTCATATCTAGTAATAACAGGACCCTTACTAATGTTTACTACCTTTGCCTCTATACTAAAATCTTCCAGAGTTTCTTCTAATATCCTGCCTGAGGTTTCTAAATCTTCAGACATTACTCTTTCTGATTCAGGTGGAGGCGTATTCAATAAATCCAGTGTCGGCATATTATAGTCACCCACGACTCTTGGTTCAATCTTTATTGGCTTTTTAATAACTGGTTTTGGCTTTGGAGTTGGCTTTGGTAAAGTTATTTTAGGCAAAATTGGTTTTGGTTCTTTTTTGGGTGTTTCTATAGCCTTAGGAACATCTTTTGTCTTTTCAATCTTTATTGCTGGTCTTAACTTTGGTTTTTCTTTAGATTGTTCCTTTCTTTTAAATAATGGCTTTTCTCTTGGTATTCTTTCTTTCTTTAGATTCCCAATAAGATCCCAAAGTTTTACAAATAAAAATGAAGCCAAAGGAATAATTAAAAATTCTGTAGCAACCAAAAGCGCCAAAACACTCAACGTAATGGTAATAATGTATCCACCTATACTGCCAAAATACCCAAGGAGCGCATTTGATAAGAAAAGGCCTATAACTCCACCTCTTTTTACCATCAACACACTATCACCTGCTGCTGTTAGACTAAAAAAGGCTGTACTAGAACAAAATAAAAGCGCTGTTCCTAAGCTTCTTATTAATGGTTTTTGCTCTAATCTTTCAGCCAATAGACCAATACCCCAGACAATACAGAGAAGTGGTATAAAAAATCCTGCATATCCTATCGTCTTAAAGATAAACCATGCAATATATGCACCTACTATACCGATGTAATTCCTTATGTGGAGATTTGGGGAAGATGTTTCAAAGCGGATATCATAAGGAGAGTATGAAAACATCGCTGCCAATAAAAGAAAAGACAGCGCGAATAAACCAAGAGCAATTATAAGATCTCTTTTATCTTTTTTCACAAGAGTATTAGGGTTAGTGCTCCTATAAAAATACAATAAAAGCCAAAAATATGAAACTTATTCCCGTAAAGAAGTCTTAATAATAATTTTAATGATAAAACACCTATAATGCAAGAAGTAATAAGTCCAATAAAATAATTTGCATTAATCCCTATTGAAACTATATCTTTCATCTTAAAGAAAAATGCTCCTATAATAGCTGGTATAGCCAATAAAAAAGAAAATCTAGCTGCAGTCTTTACATCTAAGCCTAAAAATAAAGCTGTAGCAATAGTAGCTCCACTTCTAGATATACCTGGGATACTAGCTATCCCTTGAGCCAAACCAATCAAAACTGCCTTAAATCCTGTCAGACCTTCACTACCAAACCTTATAAAAGTGCCGAAGATAAGCCAAATACCTGTTAATATCAGCATACCCCCGACAAGTCTAACATTGATAAAAAGGCCTTCAATTCTTTCTCCAAAGATCACCACGAAAAAAGCCGTTGCTACTGCACCTAGGAGAATAAAAACTCCTAGCATCCTTTTCGTAGTAAAAATATCTACTATATCCCTCCAGAAAACTATAAATATAGCTACTAGGGTACCTAAATGAAGGAATATATCAAAAACTATCTGTGGTTCTTGTAATCCTATAAGTCTATGTAATATAACGAGATGTCCTGAGCTTGAAATCGGCAAAAATTCTGTTACACCTTGAACAATGCCTGAAATTATAGCCTCAAGAACGTTCATTCCCTTCTTCTTCCTTCTTTAAGCTAAGGTTCAGCCTTCCCATCTCGTCTATCTTTATAAGCTTTGGCTTTACCTTATCTCCTACCTTAATAAACTCTTCAACATTCTTAACAAACTTATTGGACAATTCTGATACGTGTATAAGTCCTTCTCTGCCAGGAAAGATTTCACAGAAGGCGCCAAAATTCATAACCTTTGTAATAGTACCTTCATAAACTTTCCCAATCTCAAGCTCGCCTGTTATACCTTTTACTACTTCTATGGCTCTATCGATAGACTCTCCCTTATCAGAAGAAATAGAAACCTTACCATCATCTTCTACTTCAATAGTAGCTCCTGTATCCTGAATAATCTTTTTTATTATCTTCCCACCAGGACCTATTAAACTCCTTATCTTATCCTGAGGTATGGTAATAGAGACTATACGCGGGGCATATTCAGAAACTTCTTTTCTGGGGGCCTTTATAACATCCTGAATCTTCTTTAAAATAAAATCTCTTGCAGGTTTTGCCTCACTCATTATCTTTTTTATTAAAGCGAGATCTATCCCATCAATCTTTAAATCCATCTGAAGTGCAGTAATCCCAGTATCTGTTCCTGCGACTTTAAAATCCATATCTCCAAAATGGTCTTCAACGCCTGCTATATCAGTTAAGATTTCAGCTCTTTTTTCTTCTTTTACTAAACCCATTGCTATACCTGAAACAGGTTTTTTAATAGGGACTCCTGCATCCATTAAAGAAAGGGTGCTGGCACAAACTGTTGCCATACTGCTAGAACCATTTGATTCTAAAATGTCGGAGACAACCCTTACTGTATAAGGAAATTTTTCTTCGGAAGGCATTACTGCTTTAAGGGCTTTTTCTGCAAGTGCACCGTGACCAATCTCCCTTCTTCCAGGCCCTCTGGCTGGCCTTGCCTCTCCTACGCTAAATGGTGGAAAGTTATAATGCAACATAAAACTCTTAAACCTTTCACCTTCAAGCGAATCAAGTCTCTGTTCATCTTGACTAGTACCTAATGTGGTAATAGCTAAACTCTGTGTCTGGCCTCTTGTGAATAATCCAGATCCATGAGTTCTTGGCATTATACCTATTTCACAAGTTATAGGTCTTATATCCTGATATTTTCGACCATCGATTCTTTTCTTTTTGGTTAGGATGAATTTTCTGACATCTTCTTTCTCAACCTTTTCCAATGCATTGTTTATAGCCTTATCTTCAATGGATTCATCTTTGGATTTTAATTCTTCTATTATTTTTTTACTTAATGCGGAAAGGGCAACTTGCCTTTCTTCTTTTACAGAAAGCAAATCTATCTTTTCCAGTTCCTTTAAAGACATATCCTTTACTTTTTTATATAAGTCCTCTGATACAAGCTTTAACTCTGGTTCAAGTTTTTTCTTACCACATTTTTTCTGTAAGGCTTCCTGTAACTTTATACTCTCTTTTATAGAATCCTGAGCCAATTCTATTGCCTCAAGCATCTTTTTCTCTGAGATTTCATCTGCCTCTGCTTCAAGCATAACTATTTTATCCTTAAGTCCAACTGCAACCAGATTTAATAAACTATTCTCTGACTCTTTAAAAGTAGGATTAACAACTAATTTATCATCTATTAAACCAACTCTTACTGCTCCTACAGGACCTAAAAATGGAATATCTGAAATCATAAGAGCACATGAAGCACCTATTATAGCTGGTATATCAGAATTATTTTCCCCATCACTTGAAAGCACTATAGCAAATATCTGTACATCATTCATGAATCCTTTAGGAAATAATGGCCTTATTGGCCTATCTATAAGACGTGCAGTTAAAATCTCTTTTTCAGAAGGTCTGCCTTCGCGCTTAAAATATCCACCTGGAATCTTACCTGCAGCATAAGTCTTTTCCTGATACTCTACTGTAAGAGGAAAAAAATCTATACCTTCGCGCAGCTCTTTAGAAGAGACTGCTGTCGCCAAAACAACAGTACCTCCGTACTGTACGCACACTGAGCCACTTGCCTGCTTTGCCATCTTTCCTGTCTCTATAATCAGGTTCTCTTTACCGAAATTTACCTCTACTTTATTAACTTTTCCATTAGACATAACTTCTCCTTAAAATTATAAAAAAAGCGAACTTACGGACCTTCTTTTCGTGAAACCTAAGCTAAGCAAACCAGGTCTTTAAATCCGCTCTTCATTTATTTCTTTAATTTAAGCTTTTCTACGAGCTCACGATGTCGCTCAGTATTCTCTCTTCTCAGGTAATCCAGAAGCCTTTTTCTTTGACTGACTAAGCGCAAAAGACCCACCCTGGAATTATAATCCTTCTTATGAGACTTAAAATGCTCTGTAAGGTTATTAATCCTATTAGTGAGTAAAGCTACCTGTACACTGCAAGAACCTGTATCTTTCTCGTGCTCTTTAAAATCCTTTATAATATCTTGTTTACCCATCTTTTTTACCACTATTTCTATCCCTCCGAAGGCTGATTATACTATGTTTTGACTAATCCGTCAAGAGAATCTTTCCGTCTTACCTCTACCCCATACGTTCATAAAAGTCTTTTTTAGAAAAAATACCCTCTTTTCTTTTTAACCAATAAGAATTGACCTTTCTATCAATCCTTTGGTGCAATAGATCTTTTCTAAAAACTCTCCATATTATCCCTATAGGAGTAAATATAAAATAAAATATAATTGTAAAACTCACTGCACTAACGATCCAACTAAAACAAAATATTACCCTATCCATAAGTTTTTTAAGTGGTCTTAAAACTATAGGGCATAAAATAGCTAACACCAAAGAAGTGTTACCTATAGTCAAAAACCATACGAAATATACCCTATGCCTAGAAAATAATATAAATCCTAGTATATTAAGTCCTAATGCCAAATTAAATCCAAATCTCCTATCAGTCAAGTTCAAAGTACTCCTTTTCTATTAAGTGTTTTTCTTTTGGTTGATTAGATTTGTCGAGTATAAAACTACCCATAACTAAATAATCCATGTTAGTCCTCATAAAACATCTATATGCATCCTGAGGACTACAAACTATGGGCTCTCCCCTCACATTAAAAGATGTATTTATTATTACGCTACATCCAGTTTGCCTATCAAGTTCCTTCAAAAGTCTATAATAAAGATTATTCTCACTATCAGAAGATATGGTCTGAAGTCTTGCAGAATAATCCACGTGTGTAACAGCAGGGATTTTAGAACGAATTAGTTTTAACCTATCAAAACCTTTTTCTTTGTCTTCGTGTTTATAATCATTTTTCACATTAGAGACTAAAAGCATATAAGGACTGTCGCAATCAGTATCAAAATAATCCTTTTTCTTTTCACTTAATACAGTAGGTGCAAAGGGTCTGAATGATTCTCTGAATTTTATCTTCAGATTCATATGCGACTGCATATCTTTTGAGCGGGCATCTCCTATAATACTTCTTGCACCCAATGCCCTAGGGCCGAATTCCATCCTACCCTGAAACCAACCAATTACCTTACCGCTAGCTATAAGAGAAGCTGTTGAGCTCAAAAGTTCTTCATGTGAAACCTTCCTATAAGGTATATTATTACTTTCTAAATAACTCTCTATATAATCATCAGAATACGATGGGCCTAAAAAAGACCCTTTTTGTTTATCTTTAAGGTCTACTTTTCTTTCATTCCTTAGATATTTATACCAAATCCTTAATGCTGCTCCTAGCGCTCCTCCTGCATCTCCTGCAGAAGGTTGTATCCAGATATTATCAAAAGGAGAATTCCGTAAGATCTTACCATTTGCCACACAATTTAAAGCAACGCCTCCTGCAAGACAAAGATTCTTCTTTCCTGTAACTTTATAGATGTGCCTTACCGTCCTTAACATAACTTCTTCAGTTACTGCTTGAACAGATCTTGCAAGGTCCATTTCCTTTTGAGTGATTTTACTTTCTGGTTTTCTGGGAGGACCTCCAAACAATCTATTGAATTTTTT
Source organism: uncultured Planctomycetia bacterium (assembly GCA_964566255.1). Classification (GTDB taxonomy): domain Bacteria; phylum Omnitrophota; class Gorgyraeia; order Gorgyraeales; family Gorgyraeaceae; genus CAZMID01. The sequence continues at coordinate 8,363 of CAZMID010000036.1, forward strand.
ATTAGTCATCGTAAGACCACTACAATAATTGAAATATTTCATATTTATCTTAAAAGAACCATCTTCTTTTAAATCAATAAGCTCTTTTAGTATCAGATTTTTATATTTAGGCTCTCCATAAGGCGCAAGGCCCATGACCTTATACTCTGCAGAATTAACTTTAAAACCTGTGTAATATGTAAATGCAGAATATAATAACCCCAATGAATGTGGAAACTTTATCTCGTATAACAATTCAATGTCATTACCTTTTCCTGTTCCAAAGCTTGCAGTAGTCCATTCTCCTACTCCATCCATTGTAAGTATCGCTGCTTCTTCGAATGGAGAAGGATAAAATGCTGATGAGGCATGTGATTCATGATGTTCTGTAAATAAAATCTTACCTTTAAAATCCAATTTTTCAGATAAAAGATGTGACATCCAGAGTCTTTCTTTAAGCCACAATGGAACTGCCTTATAAAAAGATTTAAAGCCCTTAGGTGCGTATGAAAAATATGTAAGTAATATCCTTTCGAATTTCAAAAGGGGTTTATCGTAAAAAGTAACATAAGATAAATCCTGAGATTTTATCTTAGCTTCTTCCAGGCAATATCTTATGGCGTTTTCTGGAAAACTAAAATCATGTTTCTTGCGGGTAAACCTCTCCTCTTGTGCAGCTGCAATAATCTCTCCATCTTTAATTAATGCAGCAGCTGAATCATGATAAAAGCAAGAAATCCCTAAGATATAAGTAGGCATATAAATTTTCCCTTCAGAACTATTAAGAGGTGGTCCACTTGTTCAAAGAAGCATTAAGGGCATCTATCTTGGTCTGTAAACTATTAATAGAAGCCTCTATTTGTTTGGGATTCTGGGGTTGGCTGGAAATCACGCCTCTAACACCATCTAACTCTTTTTGAATCTTTAATATGGTTTCATTACTCAAATCAATGCTATTTCTGAGGTTTTCTGTCAGTGTGTTTACAACCTCTGCCAGATCTTTAAGTTCATCACCTCTTCTTAGTTTAATCTTAAGTCCTATACTACCTTTAGAAATCTCATCAATGGCTTTTTCAATCCTATAAAGAGGTCCGGCTATCTTATGTGAAAATAAAAGCCCTAGTATAAATATAATAGGAGATACTAATATAAGGTTTCTAATCAAAGCCATATTAATGCCTCTTAATACATGCAAAAGTCTTCCTTGAGGATAAACACTGGCAAGTTTTTGACTAAAAAGTGTCCAGCCAGTTGCAAATACAGTATAACCTGTAACCATAGAAGTAAGTATCAACGCTATAAAGATCAATCCTATATACCGAAGCTGTAATCCTTTTTTAATTAAAAGATTTCTTCTTCTAAAAGCTGGTTTAGTAGCCATCTCAGCCCTCTCTTCTTAATGTTACGTTTCTTCTTATGGTAAAAACTATTTCTTTACTACTAGAACTATTTATAATAGCGATAATCTTATCAAGAGGAAGATATCGGGTAATATTTTTATCTATCTCTATCAAAAA
>CAZMID010000037.1:0-9462 GCA_964566255.1 uncultured Planctomycetia bacterium
ACCATGGAATATAGACATCATGTAATTCAGGCCTTAAAGGCGCATAATCTTTTTGAAAAGGATGTAGATTATGTTGTGAAAGACGAAGAAGTACTTATTGTAGATGAATTTACAGGACGCCTTATGCCAGGAAGACGCTGGTCTGATGGACTTCATCAGGCAGTAGAGGCAAAAGAGGGCTTAAAGATAGAAAGAGAAAATCAAACCCTTGCTACTATAACTTTTCAGAATTATTTCAGGATGTATAAGAAGCTTTCTGGTATGACTGGTACTGCAATGACAGAGGCCAATGAATTTAGTCACATCTATAAATTAGATACAGTAGCTATACCTCCAAATAAGGTTTTAGTAAGGACAAATCATCCAGATGTAATATATAAGACTGTAAAAGAAAAGTTTAATGCTGTATGTGATGAAATTGAAGAACTTCATAAAAAAGGAAGACCTGTTCTTGTCGGTACTATCTCTATAGAAAAATCAGAACATCTAGGAGCCCTCTTAAAAAGAAGAAATATCCCTCATAATGTTTTAAATGCAAAGTATCATGAGATGGAAGCAGTAATTGTTGCTCAAGCCGGTAGACTTAATGCTGTAACCATTGCTACAAATATGGCAGGTCGTGGAACAGATATTTTATTAGGTGGTAATTCTGAATTTATGGTTGATAGTTGGCTAAAGGCAAAAGGTCTTGGCCCTAAAAATGTAACTGATGAAGAAAAAGAAAAACTTCTAATAGAGGCAAAGGAAAAGGTAAAGAAAGAACATGAAGAAGTAGTATCTTTAGGGGGATTACATATTATAGGAACAGAACGTCATGAATCTAGGCGTGTAGATAATCAGTTGCGTGGCCGTTCAGGTAGGCAGGGAGACCCGGGTTCTTCTAAATTTTATATATCGCTTGAAGATGATCTTATGAGGCTCTTTGGATCTGATAGGATTAGTGTAATCTATGATAGGCTCGGTATAGAAGAAGGTCAGGATATTCAGCACCCTCTTGTAAGTAGAGCAATTGAAGTAGCACAAAAAAGGGTAGAACAGCATAATTTTGATATACGTAAACATGTCTTAGAATATGATAATGTAATGAATAAGCAAAGAGAGGTTATATACGGAGAAAGAAAAAATATTTTATTAGGAGATGAAAGTAAGGTAAAGGAGCATATCTATGAAATCATAGAAGAAATCATAGATACTGGAATGTCAGTATATTTTAATCCTGATATCCAAAGAACCGACTGGAAATATACTGAGTGTAGTGAATGGTTCTGGTCGAAGTTTAATATACGCCTACATAATTTAGCTGATACTATCGAAGGTAAGAATAGAGATGAGGTATTAGATTTTCTTTTTAATATGGTAAAGTTCGCATATGAAGAAAAAGAAAAAACTATGAGTGCAGGCTTAATAAGACATATTGAGAAAATGATAATGCTTCAGATTATTGATACAAAGTGGAAAGACCATTTACACGCAATGGATAATTTAAGAGAAGGCATTGGTCTTAGGGCATATGGACAGAAAGATCCTTTAGTGGAATATCAGCATGAAGGATATGATATGTTTATGTTGATGATAGATTCTATAAAGGATGAGACTATAGAATTTTTATTCAAGGTTCAGGCTGCTCGCGAAGGAGATACCGTAAAAGGTGTTTTTCAGTCACTTCCACAGGAGTTCAGGCACGATGATGTAACTCCTATGTCAAGGATGTCAAGTGCTTCTAGAGAAACAGAAGATTTTGAACCACCAGAACAATATAAGCGTGAAGCTCCAAAGGTCGGAAGAAATGACCCTTGTCCGTGCGGTAGCGGAAAAAAATATAAAAAATGCTGTGGAAAATAATATATGTTATTCTCAATCCTATCGGCAATATTATTAATCCTTTCTTTTCCAAATTTTAATCTTAGTTATCTTATCTTTATAGGTTTTATCCCGCTTTTTTTTGCAATCCAGGATAAAACTCCTGAGAAATCATTTTTAATATCTTTTATCTGCGGCTTTTTATTCTATTTAGGAAGTTTATACTGGATTTTTCATGTAACTTCTATTGGGTTGATAGTACTTTGTCTATATTTAGCTTTATACTTCGGAATATTTGGACTTTTATTTAATATTTTCTTGTCTTATAGGACCAATTTTGGTTTTATAGTGATTCCGATTGTGTGGGTATTTCTTGAATATATACAATCGAATCTATTTACTGGATTTGGGTGGATACTCTTAGGGTATTCGCAGTATAAAAATTTACCTCTTATTCAGATTGCAGATTTTTCAGGTGTGTATGGGGTTTCATTTGTAATAATGATGGCGAATGTCGCAATTTACAAAATATTTAAGAAATCCTTCCGTCAGATCTTTGTAACTTTCTTAGTATTTATTGTAATAGTAGGATATGGGATATTAAAACTTAATGAACCAAAAGAAGTTAAAGATATTAAGATTTCCGTCGTACAGGGTAATATATCTCAAGATATAAAATGGGACCCTAATGCAGCTAGTGATATTCTCAATAAATATATCAGTCTTACAAAAAAGACATCTTTAGATAAGCCTGATTTGATAGTTTGGCCTGAGACTTCTTTCCCAGCATTTTTTGGAAGTGACAGAAAACCTACAAATAAACTCTTGGATTTTGTTAAAGATATAAAGATTCCACTTTTAATAGGAGCTAATACAGAAGAAGATTTTGAATATTTTAATAGTGCAGTTTTGATTTCAGAAAAAGGAAAGGTTTTAAATAAATATGATAAAATCCATCTGGTTCCTTTTGGTGAATATGTACCTTTTTCAGATAGATTTCCAATGTTACACGATTTAGTATTAGGACAACTTGGAGAATTTACAGCTGGTAATAAATTTACTGTATTTACGATTAAACCAAAAGAATCTGATAGAGAAGTTGACTTTGGAGTGCTTATTTGTTTTGAGGATATATTTCCGGAATTAGCAAAAGATTTTATTAAAAATGGTGCAGATTTTATTGTAGTTATTACTAATGATGCATGGTATGGAAGAGGCGGAGCACCTTATCAACATGCTGCATGCTCAGTTTTTAGGGCTATAGAAAACCGCGTCCCTATAGTAAGATCTGCCAATACAGGCTACTCATGCTTCATAGACCCAAAAGGCAGGATATACGATTCTGTAAAAAAAGACAAAACTCACCTTTTTATAACCGGCTATCAGATTTCTGATATATAGAGGCGTTTATATTTCTATAACATCTTGAAAAATAAGAGGTTATAGAAATTATTATTTTAGCTCTTTCTCTTGAAAAATCCACTTTTGTATGATATACTTTACATAGGGTATATATGTAAGGCAGAAGGGTCTTAAAAGAGAGATAAGGCCTATTTTTTACCTAAATTATGTTACAGTTTAAAAAACACTACACTATTAAGATTATATCAATAATTGTATCCGTGGTATTTCTATTTACAAGTACTACGTATGGTATAGATCTGTCCAAAGAATCCTCTCTAAGAGTACCATTGAATACAGAGCAAGTTAAAGAAAGATTCAATGGGGCAGTAGATGAACTTTCTCAGAAAACAGAAAGCCTTAAAACTAATAGAGACGCCATAGCAGAAGAAACAATTCCAAGAAAAGACTGGGTAGTGGCTTTGGTAAAGCTTGCATTTAGAAGATTGCCAGGGATTATTTTCTTTGGAATGATAGTGCCTATTATGGTTGGCTTTTTTGAACTAGGGCATTATTTATTTAATCCATTTCATCCTGAACGAAAGGCTTTCAGAAATTTTATCATCGTAATTAGCCTTATGTCTACCATACTATTCACACCCCCCACTATTGGCCATACTAGGTATGCTGAATTCGACTATCATCAACAAGAGGAGCTAATTGAAGATATGCCCAAGGATCTTATTAGTGCAAGAGGACTTATAGATAATGCTTCTACAGCTAAAAGTTTAGCCCAAGAAGGAATTAATAATTGGAAGTGGACTGGGAAGGGCAAAATATATACGAATGGAGTTACTGAGATTGTTGGAATTGATACAAAAATTTTATATTACAATAAAGATGTTGTCATGAGTTTTAATCCTTCCATTGATTATATGCACGTAACAGTTAAGGGATTAGACGGCGCATTAATAGCTATAAAGATTTCCAAAGATAAAGAGATAATAAAAATAAGCGGTAATTATTCTAAAGAGAAAATTGCAGTGTTACTCGAAGATATGGAAAATTTACCATTATATAATGAGATTAAAGAGGCATTAAATCTACCCAAAGTTACTAAAGACATGAAGGATCGGGTAAAAGGAGATTTACAAAAAAGGCAAGTGAAAGAAAATTCTATAAGAGAATTTATTAATAAGACACTTCCTCAATTGGAGGAACATAACGTTCGAAGAAAAATCAGATCGTTGCCTTTCGACTATGTTGATGTTCCTCAAAGACACGTTGGTTATGTAATGAGGGGTTCTTCATCAGAGAGAATCTTAACTCACGGTGCTGGGCCTTGTGTGATATTGACTTTGTATGATAATGAAACAGGCATGGGTGCACTTACGCATTTAGATGCAGTAAGTGAGGTAGCTGAAGGTGTAGGATGGATGCTTAATACCTTTCGAGAGGTAGACGTAAAGGCTGAAAATATTGAAGCAAGAATTATTGGAGGACTAGAAGGCGAGTCCGAAGAACTGGTCTATGATATTTATGTTGCACTAGAGAATAATAAAATTTCTGTTGTCGAAACAGATGTATTAGCACATTATGGCTCTAAAGCAGTTATCTTTGATGCTAAGGATGGCAAGGTATATGATTTACTTGGGATACCGCCAGAACCTAAAGATTTTGATATAATAATGTTAATGATTCAATCCGATCGTAGTGGTAAACTTTATCTTGTAAGTAATCCAAAAGATTTAGTTGAAGATAAGGGAAAGGATGTAAAGTCAGGAGAAAATGAAAAAGATGATTCCAAAGAAACAAAAGATCCCAGAGTAATAGAAATTTTAAATTCAGCTGTTAAGCCAATAGATATGGTTAATGATTTCTTAAAAGGAGGTTCAGATATTATTATTTTTGGAGAATCTCATACAGAATACAAACATAGAATTGTTGTAAAGGATATTATAGATTCGCTAAAGAAGGGAGATATAAATTATTTAGCTTTAGAATTAGATACATGGAGACAAGAAACATTGGATTCTATATTAAAAAAATTAGAGAAAAAAGATGAAAAATTAGAAAGAGAAATTAAAGATGAATTGTATAAATTAATTGAATCTCAATTTTGGGGGGTTGCATATGCTAAAGATGCTATTAATGCCTATATAGATATGATTTTATCAGCATATAAAAAAGGTATAAAAATTGCATGCATAGATCCCAGAGAACATCATGGTATGGGTAGAGATAAAGGGGGAGATGGTTATGTCATTATTGATGGTGAAAGAAAAGCTGTAGATGAAGGAATGACAGATAATATTTTAAATTTAAAGGGAAAGGTATTGGTTTTAGTAGGAGCACAACATGCTATGAATAATTTTTTTATAAAATACACAGGAAACAAATTACCCTCATTAGGCTCTATAATTAAAAAGAGAGTTCCTTCAGCTACTATAATTTTGCAGCATGCTGTACAAGAAAACCCAGAATATCAAGTAGAAATAGACTCTCTTATATCTTCTTTAAAGTTAGGAGAATCTATTGGCGTACCTAATTTATCTAATTCTCCAATTTCAAATATGTCTATAGGCTATTTTTACAAGGATGTATTATTTGGAAAAAGTGGAGATGCTATAATTCTTCATCCTCTGGAGAGTTTAAAGGAGCCGGAAGATTCTATTGAGAAAGATACTATGCCATCTCCTATAAAACTTAAGCTGCACCAAAAGCCAAAAGAAACCGAAACAGGTCTCTAATCCTACCTTATTATAGAACTTTCCCTCTTATCTATTGACACTATATGTTATATAGTATATAATTGCCCAAAAGGAGTATATCTTTATGAAAGATGTAAATGAATTCGTAGAGCAGAGGCTTGATAAGTTAAATGCCCTCAAAGAGATAGGTATAGAACCATATGGGCATCACTTTGATAAGGCTCAAAGCATAGCCAGTTTAGTTAAATCCTACAAGGAAGACGCTTCTACCCAAACTGCTGGTAGGATTACTGCTTTTCGTGAGCATGGAAAGAGTGCCTTTTTGGACATAAAAGATGCAGGAGGAAGAATCCAGGTTTATGTAAAATCAGATATCCTGGGTAAAGACGCCTATAATAATATATTTAAAAAATTAGATATTGGAGATATATTGGGGGTAAAAGGAAAGTTATTTAAAACTAGAACGGGTGAGGTAACAATAAACGCAGAAGAGATAACTTTACTGGCAAAGGGGTTAAGGCCATTACCTGAAAAATGGCACGGCCTAAAAGATGTTGAAGTAAGATATAGAAAAAGATATGTTGATTTAATAGTAAATGAAGATGTAAGAAAAGTATTTAAACTGCGCAGTCAGATTATTTCAAAGCTGAGGAGCTTTTTAAATAAAAAGGAATTCTTGGAAGTTGAAACCCCTATGATGCAATCTCTTGCAGGAGGTGCAGCAGGAGAGCCATTTAAGACTCATCATAAGGCACTTGATATGGATTTATTTTTAAGGCTTGCACCTGAACTACATCTCAAAAGACTCTTAGTAGGCGGGTTTGATAAGGTATATGAACTTAATAGGAACTTTCGTAATGAAGGTATTTCAATAAGGCATAATCCTGAATTTACAATGCTTGAAGTATACCAGGCCTATTCAGATTGTGAAGGCATGATGAAACTCACAGAAGAGATATTTAATCATGTAGCAAAGGAAGTTTTAGGCTCAGTAAAGATAAAGTTTAAGGATCAAGAGATTGATTTAACTCCACCATGGCCAAGATGGTCTTTTGCAGATGAAATCAAAAAGAAGTTTGATATATCACCAGATGATGCTTCTAAAGAATGGATAAAAAAGCTTAAGAAGAAAGGAATAGATTTTAAAGGTAAGGATATTACTCGTTCTCAGATAGTAAATATAACTTCAGAGATGCTGGAACCCCAGACAAAGGATAAGCCTATATTTGTAGTAGATCTATTTAGTGAACTTTGTCCTTTGGCAAAGAGGAAGAAGGATAATCCTTTACTTACAGACAGATTTGAACTTTTTATAGGTGGTATGGAAATCGCAAATGCCTATTCAGAGCTAAATGATCCAATTGAACAGGAAAAAAGATTTAAGGAACAATTAGTGGGTCAGGAAGGTGTTAAGAATATTGATGAAGATTTTGTACATGCACTTGAATATGGTATGCCGCCGGCAGGTGGATTAGGTATAGGTATAGATAGATTAATTATGCTTTTTGCAAATCAGGCATCAATAAGGGATGTTATTTTATTTCCACAGTTAAAGGCTGAGGCAAAATAATGTATGAGGCTTGGATAAGTTTTAGGTATTTAGTTTCAAGGAGAAAAGAAAAATTCATCTCTATCATTAGTGTTATTTCCATAATGGGTGTTGCAGTTGGGGTAATGGCTTTGATTGTGGTTTTAGCAGTAATGAGTGGATTTGATAATGACCTAAGAGAAAAAATAGTAGGTACTAATTCACACATTGTAATAGAGTCTGATGGTGGTATTAAAGATTATAATGAACTTACAGATAAAATCAATAAAATGCCACATGTAGTAGCAAGTAGTCCTTTTGTAAATGGCCAGGCATTGATACAAGAGAATAATCAGGTAATAGGAGTGATTTTTAGAGGCATTGATCCTGAAAGAGAAATAAAGGTTTCTAATATCAAGAAGTATTTAGAAGAAGGCTCCCTCTCTTTAGGGAAAGATGATGTATTAATAGGAGGAGAGCTTAGCTTTAGACTTGGTTTAAAAGTAGGTGATTTTGTAAGTTTAGTATCAGCAGCGACTCCTAAACCAAAAGAATTTAAAGTAAAAGGTATATTTAATTCAGGCATGTTTGATTATGATATGAACCTTGTTTTTACAAGCCTTGAAGGTGCTCAGGATTTTTATAAGGTAGATGGCTTGGCAGGTGGTATAGGCGTAAAGGTAGATGATGTCTATAAGGCCGATAGTATAAAAAACTATATTCAATCATCCATTGGATTTAATTATTGGATAAGGACATGGTCAGATCTTAATAAGAGTTTATTCAGCGCATTGAAGTTAGAAAAGATTACTATGTTTATAATCCTTGCTTTAATTGTATTAGTTGCATGTTTTAATATTGTTAGTACTCTTATTATGATGGTTATGGAGAAAACTAAGGATATAGGTATTTTAAAATCTATAGGTGCAACAAACTTAAGTATAAAAAAGATTTTTATATTTAATGGATTCTTTATAGGATTTTTAGGTACATCTTTAGGTGCAGCCTTAGGATTTATTTTGTGTTATTTACTAAAGAGGTATGAATTTATAAAACTACCCAGGGATATTTATTATATAGATAGACTTCCTATAAATGTGAATATACAGGATTCTGTGACTATCATAATAGCAGCAATAGCTATAAGTCTAGTTTCTACGCTTTATCCTGCACATCAGGCAGCTAAGTTAGAGCCGGTGGAAGCATTGAGATATGAATGATCTATGTTGAAGGCCACAGGGATTAATAAGATATATAAAAATGGTAAGAAGGATTTAAAAGTTTTACAAGGAATTGATCTTGAGGTTAAAAAAGGTGAAATATTAGTAGTCTTTGGACCATCAGGTGCTGGAAAGTCTACACTTTTACATATCTTAGGAGGATTGGATAGACCTACAGAAGGAAAGGTCTTTTTAGATAATGTAGATTTTTATGGATTACCTGATAAAGAAAGATCTTTAGTCAGGAATCAGAATATAGGATTTGTATTTCAGTTTTATCATTTGCTTAATGAATTTACGGCGTTAGAGAATACCCTGATGCCAGGGTTAATAAAAGGAAAGAACTTAAAAGAAAGATCAGTAGATTTATTGAAAAGTTTTGGTCTAGGAGGTAGACTTAATCATAGGCCAAGTGAACTTTCAGGGGGGGAAAGACAGCGTGTAGCTATTGCAAGGGCACTAGTAAATAATCCTAGTATCCTTTTATGTGATGAGCCAACAGGGAACTTAGATTCAAAGATGGGGGTAGAGATACTAAAGATCTTATTTGATCTTAATAAAAAAAATAATACTACAATTGTTATTGTTACGCATGATAGAGATATTATGTCATCTGCACATAGGGTTTTAGAGATAAGAGATGGTAGATTGGGTTAAGGGGGAAAGATGAGCTTAAAGATTTATATAAATGGTGAATATTGCAATAAAGAAAAAGCAAGGGTTTCTATTTTTGACCATGGCTTTTTGTATGGAGATGGTGTGTTTGAAGGTATTAGGTCTTATAATAGATTGGTTTTTAAATTAGCTGAACACATTGATAGACTTTATAAATCAGCTGATGCTATTGCACTAAAAATATCTC
>CAZMID010000038.1:0-9423 GCA_964566255.1 uncultured Planctomycetia bacterium
ACTTGAGTTACATGTAAATCCCAAGTCTTTCCAAATATAGCTACATTACGAGTCTTTGCCTTTAGAAATGCCTTTAGATTATCATCTTTTTCTGGTGAAACCTTAGGCCTCCTAGTACTTCCAAAGGCAACTACTTCAGATTTTTTTAAACGAGCATGTCTAATCTCTTTAAAAAACTCCATGTCCTTTGGATTAGAGCCAGGCCAACCGCCTTCTATATAATGGACCCCTAGAAAATCCAGCTTTTTTGCAATCCTGATTTTATCAGTTGCAGAAAAAGAAATCCCTTCTCCTTGGGAGCCATCTCTTAATGTAGTATCATATAACTTGATTTCCCGCATTGTTAACTCCTTTTTCCTAAACCAAATGCCTTGTGTAATACCCTTACAGCTTCTTCTGCTTTAAGCTTATTTATAACGCACGATATCTTTATCTCAGAAGTAGATATCATACCTATATTTATCTTTTTAGAGGCAAGTGCTTCAAACATCTTTGCTGCTACCCCGGAATGACTCTTCATGCCCACTCCTACAATAGAAATCTTTGCAATGTCTTTATTATATGTTGCACCTTTTGCCTTTACATGCTTTACAATTTTACCTACAACGTCTTTTGCTCTATTAAGTTCTGTAATAGGCACAGTAAAAGATACATCAGTATAACCAGTCCTACTAACGTTTTGAATAATCATATCTACATTTATATCTTTTTTAGCTATATCCTTAAAAATCAAAGCTGCTACTCCTGGCCTATCAGGTACATCACAGATAGTTACCTTTGCCTCTTTTTTATCCATAGTAACGCCACTAACTAGAACCTCTTCCATTGCCTTAACCTCCTTAGATATAATGGTACCTTCTTTATTGTTAAAACTGGATCTTATATGTAATGGTATAGAAAACTTCTTTGCTATCTCTATGGAACGTGCATGCATCACTTGAGCACCTAAAGATGCAAGTTCAAGCATCTCTTCATAGCTTATTCTGGAAAGTTTTCTTGCATCTTTTACGATCCTCGGGTCAGATGTATAGACTCCTTCTACATCAGTATATATCTCACAAGTATCTGCATTTAATGCCTTGGCAACTGCCACTGCTGTAGTATCTGAACCGCCTCTACCAAGGGTCGTAATCTCTTGATCAATATTTATTCCCTGGAATCCAGCTACTATTACAATCTTACCTTTTTTTAATTCTTTCTTTATTCTATCTGCGCTTATATCTACTATCCTTGCTTTTGTATGAACTTTATCAGTTACTATACCTACCTGTGCACCTGTAAAAGATATTGCATCAAAACGCAACTTATGTACTGCCATGGTAAGAAGAGCACTTGATACCTGTTCCCCAGTGGAAATAAGCATATCTAATTCTCTTTCACTGGGTCGTTTTGTAACCTTATGAGCTAAATCCAAAAGTTCGTCTGTAGTGTCTCCCAATGCAGAAACTACCACTACTAAACTATGTCCCTTCTTAGCATAAGAAACAATCCTCTTGGCTACATTTTTTATCCTGTCTATATTGGCTACAGAAGAGCCGCCATATTTTTGTACAATTAAAGAATTTTGCATTTAAGTTTCCTCTTTCTTATTGAATCTATTACGTCTAGAACCAACATACCAGCTAATACTATTAATATTACCCCTATTATAATAAGAGCAATGTTTTTATTCTTTATAAACTCTACAAGCTGATATACTAAAGCACCTATTGATGTAAGGAGCATAAAAATAACAGGGATAAAAGTAAATTTAATACTTTTCCCCCTGCATAATAGCCAGCTCGATATTACTATAAATGTAAGAGCGGCTACTAACTGATTACTGGCACCAAACATAGGCCAGATCGTACTCCATTTACCGCTTAATAGGAATACGCCACTAATAAATACTACCACAAATGTGGCAAAGAATCTATTATTTATTTTAAAAAGTTCTTCAGACAAGTATCTACATATCCTTGTAGCAGTATCCAACGTAGTTAGAATAAAGGCATTAAGTATCATTATTGCTATCAAATGACCCTTACCAAAAAGTAAGGTTTTTGTTAACGCGCCATATCCTTTACCAAAAGCACCTATTGGACCAGACCCTCCTTTTGAAAGCATACCCTCTAAAGTACCAGAACTAAGCCCGGCTGAGACTGCCAAAAGTGCTATTACTGCCAAAACTGCCTCAAGTACCATTCCACCATAACCAATACGCTTTGCAAATCTTTCATTTGGAAGTTGTTTTGAAGTCGTCCCACTTGAAACCAATGCATGAAATCCTGAGTTAGCACCACATGCTACTGTTACAAAAAGCATTGGCCACAGCCAGTTACTATTATTAGGCTGCCACCCTTTAAACATGCTGATATTAAGAGCTGGATTAGTAATTATAATACCAAATATTCCTACACCTATACCAAAGTACAATAAAAAGCTTGAGATATAGTCCCGTGGTTGTAATAATACATTCACAGGAGTAACAGATGCAATAAATGCATAGATCAATAAAACTATACTCCATATAAAAAATGCATTCTCTCCTAAATTAATAGGTATTAAATCTCCAAGGATCATACAGCCTACTAAAAGTACGAGCCCTATAAGAGTAGATATAAGAATACCCATCTTTAATCTATAAAGCATGAATCCTACTATTAAAGCCACTCCTATAAGACCAAAGCATGGTATTACAGTCTGAGTATCTGTTGTTAAAGTCTTTGCACAAACACTCGCAAAGACAGCTATAACCAATAAAAGACTCAACCATACAAAACCTAAAAAAATAAGTTTTGATTTTTTTGATATCACGTCCCCTGCAATATCTGCAATTGACCTGCCCTTATGCCTTATTGAAATCACAATACACGCAAAATCATGTACCCCTCCTAAAAATATAGTACCTATTATAATCCATATTAAAGCTGGACCCCATCCCCAGATAAATACTGCTATAATAGGTCCTACTATAGGACCAGCACCGGCAATACTAGCAAAGTGATGACTAAAAAGAATTAACCAGTTCCTGGCAGGGATATAGTCAACTCCATCAAAATACTTATTGGCAGGGGTTATATTGTTGGGGTTTACTTCAAAGAATCTTTCTATGATGCGGGCATAAAAAAAATATCCCGCGCTCAGAAAAATCACTGAACTTAGGATTATAACTAATGAATTCACCTTATAAAAAACTCCAGGAGTTCATGGCCTCTATCAATGCGGAATTTACTCTTAGAGGCATGCTTCTCATTAAACTTTGTTATCTGGTCCTGCTCTATATCAGTACCGTACATAGCAAAACATACATAATCCTTTGTATGCGTCCTAAGAGAAATCGGTGTAGGATGATCAGCCAAAACCACTATCCTAAAATCTTCTTTTGAAGACTTAAAGTGATTTAATACAGTTCCCACTACAAGCTTATCGAATCTTTCTATAGCAGTGATTTTTTCTTTTAGATCGCCATTATGCCCTGCTTCATCAGGAGCTTCTACGTGCACAAATACAAAATCTCTATCTTTTAAAGATTCTAATGCATATTCTGCCTTACCTAAATAATTAGTATCGTAATATCCTGTTGCACCAGGAACTTCTATAACCTTAAGACCGACTATCTTACCAATGCCTTTTATAAGATCTACTGCTGATATAACAGAGCCTTCTACTCTAAAAAAATCTCTAAATTGCGGCATGAATGGTTTCATACCCTGACCCCAGAGCCATATCATATTTACAGGATTCTCTTTTAAATCTAAACGAACTCTATTTACTTCAATATCTTTAAGTGCTTCTTTAGAATCATCCATTATCTTTTTTATAATATCTGCATAAGGACCTTTTTTTGGCAAGAACTTAATTATCTTTTTATCGCTAATATCATGAGGAGGAGTACATTTAACCTTTATTATAGATTTGAACTCTTCTTTATCCTTACATTTATACATCATTACATGTCTATAGCTTGTACCAGTATAAAATCTAATCTTATCATTAGCTAATTTAATATTTAATTGTTTGATAACAGCCCCTGCCTCTTCTGTAGATATATGCCCTGCACTATAATCCGCCATCTTATCATCTGAAATAGTAACAAGATTACATCTAAAGGCAACTTCATTTTCCTTCATGTTTATTCCGATATTTGCAGCCTCTAATGGACCGCGGCCTGTATAATATTTTCGTGGATTATAACCAAGTATAGAAAGATTTGCTACATCGCTTGCAGGAGGCATGCGGCGAGGTACCATATTGGTAAGGCCGACTCTGCCTTTTTCTGCTATGAAATCCATATTAGGGGTTTTTGCTACTTCAAGGGGGGTCTTTCCGCCTAAACCTTCGATGGGTCTATCTACCATGCCATCGCCGACTAAAACTATATATTTCATATTTTCTTTATCTTTCCTTTCTCATGGGCTCTAAAAAATGCACTTACTGCTACGGGATCAAACTGCGTACCAATATTTTTTCTTAATTCTGTCAATGCAGTTGACTCTGGCAACGCCTTTCTGTAGGGTCTATTTGATATCATTGCATGATATGCATCTACAACAGTTATAATACGAGACTCTATGGGTATCTCTTCTCCTTTTAATCCATCAGGGTAGCCAGAACCGTCGTATCTTTCCTGGTGATGTTTAATTATATTACCGACATTTTTAAGTTTACCAATAGGCTCAACTATCCTTGCTCCTATTTCACAATGCTGCTTCATTAGCTTCCATTCGGAAGCATTCAATTTTTTACCTTTATTTAATATTGCATCAGGTACACCTATTTTACCTATATCATGCAGCCTTAAAGAAGTTTCAAGATCATCCATATTTATATCAGCTTTAAATTCAGATGAACCCTTTAATTCTTTAGCAACTTCCAAACCATACTGGGTTACACTTTCCAAGTGACCATGAGTATAAGAATCCTTTTCATCAACAGTCTGGGCAAGAGCAAGGACTGTTTGTATGTAGCTTTCACGTTCGCGCTCACGTACCTTTTGAAGCTCCATAAAATTCTTAGAATTCTCCACTGCTACTGCAGCAGAATTTGCTAAGGTTGAAAGAAGTCTTACGTCTTCTTGGGTATAAATATCTCCTGAAAGCTTTTCACCTAAAACTAAAAATCCTATAAGATAACCTTTGCTAAAACTTGGCACACATATTACTCCATCCATGCCAAGCAACTCTTCTTTTATATCAATAAGTTTTTCCTTTATATGCTTTTCTTTATGTAAAAATCTCTCTGATTTCAACCAATCTTCTATCTCATATATAAGTATTGCTTCTCTATGCTCCCTCAGCCACGAAACTAGCACATTATCTTTATCTAAACAATAACCTGTATTTTTACGGTGAGTGCCTCTACGAATCCTTAATATATATCTATCTTTTCCATCTTCATATTGGAATATTACAGCGCTTTTTATTCTGACTTTTTTTGTTACAACCCTAACAATGAAATTCAAAAGCTTTTTCATGTCTGTAACAAGAGTCATGCCTTCACTGGCATCTTTTAAGGTCTGCTGATAGTCGTATTTTTTCTGGAATAGGAATTTGTCGGTAGCATGGGTTAGAAATTTTTCTAATGGACGAATGCCTATAGTAATTAACAATACACTGAAAAAGAAAACTACATAACGTGTATTATCACCTAATAAAGCTACTAAAAATTCCTGCGTAAAAAACGTTACACCTGCAAATATCATAAATACAAAAGTAAATATACCAGCAAACATCACGGTTTTCTTTATGACAACTTCTATATCCATAAGACGATGTCTTGCTATGGCATAACTTACCGTTAGTATAAAAAGAAATACAGATATAGAACCAATGGGATAAATATTGATTCCATAATCTGGGAAAAAATCGGTAATCCCTGGGAATACAAGACTGTAAGCAACTATCAAGTAAATAAAACGTATTCTTTCTATTTTATTATCCTTCTCTTTGTAATTTAAAAATAAACACACAAATGCTGAAAGCATATAAATGGTAAAAAATACTAGAAATAATGGGTGAAGAGATCCAGCTTTAAACCAATTTCCCCAGAAGTAACTATAAGTACCATTTATAAAATATGAGGTTCTGCTTAAGGGTAAAAATATAAAAAATCCTAATAGATAGCCAAAATAAACGAATTTCTTTATTTCTTTTCTATTCAGAAATTCTGCTGCTAGGTGAAAGGCTGTAAATGGTATAAATATCGCTCCTAAATATGTAAATCTTGCCCAGAAAATTACATAACTAGCTTCTTTAGAAATAAGTATTAAAAATGTTCCTAATTGCCAGATACATGCAGTAATTGCTTGCACGAAAAAAATTCTATTTACCTTCGATTTGGAATTCATCGCGAAGGTAAAAACTCCTATGGCCAAGCAACTTATAGCACTAATTAAATTTGGAATAGAAAAAGGATTAAAATAGAACATATTTTATAAAATTATATTTTTTAGTTATCTCTCCTATCAAAAATGCACATCAGCTCCACCGCGACCGCCAAGCTAATGAAAAAGGCTGCATACGCTGCATTACTGCCCTATAGTATAAAAGATTAAATACTATAAAATTTATTTTATTGCAAAACCCTGTCTTATTTTTAAAGATACGCTTAAAAGTATTTTTAGGAGAATAAAAATTTTGATAAGAAGACCAAAATGCCTTCTCAATATCTTTACCTATAAGACCCACTGTTTTTTCGGCATTTAAAACAAGTCTACTTCCATCATATTTACCAAACCTTTTATATCTAACAGTATCTTCTGCATCAAAATTTTTAAATTCACCTGAACCAATTGCGGGCGTATAAAACCACTGAGTCATAAAAACCACGCCTTCATCAATCAAAAAATCAACTGTTTCATTTATATTCTCTACGCTGTCTCCTTTTAGTCCTACAATAATACTTGGAAAAGGGTGTATCCCAAAGTTCCTAAATTTAGAAAAAATCTCTGAATAATAGGACTTCAGCAAATCTTTTGCTAGGGTCATGTTTCCCTTCTTTATCAAATCATAAACTTTATCTGGGATGTTAGGCCTCTTATTTACGGATAGCAACGACTCTGGCCGAATACTCTCAACTCCTAAATAAGCTAACTTACAACCAGCCTCTGCTGCAAGTTTTAATAATTCTGTGTCTTTTGCACTATTAACAGTAAATTGGGCAAAAAAAGTCTTCGGTATATTCTTTTTTTCTTTTATCATCTCTTTGAATAAAGCTTTTGCAAAAGTAGGCGTACTCGCAATATTGTCATCCGTAAAAACAATAAAGGCATCATTAGGCATCTTCTTTATATGCTCGATTATTGCTGACGTCGGCCTATGGCGAACTTTTCTGCCCCAATACTTCGTAACACAGCAGTATGTACAATCATAAGGGCACCCTCGAGAAGTTTCTATCGGAACCAAATAACCGATTTTAAAGCTCCCTCTTAATAAAGGTATCTTTGTGTATAATTTCCATTTTATCAAGTCTAATCTTGGAAAAGGAATATTTTTTAAATCTGGTCTTTCTCAAGATTCTATTATTTTTTCCCTTTTTACTCCCTTTAAAAAATCCCTTAAAAAATCCTGCCAAGTTTGATCTGCTTCTCCTATAAAAATATGATCGAAATATTCCAAAATATTTTTTTTATATTCCTCTGTTAAAAAATAGTTACCATTTATAATGGTACTAAATGTAATTCCACCTCCTGAAATAATAATTTTATCTCCATAAAGCTCTTTAAAATATCTTGCTAACCAAATAGCTCTATCAATATTGTTTTGAAGTCCTGTAATTGCGACTAGTGAATAATGCTTTGAAAAATCTATATCTTCAAGAGCTTCATCTATAATATCAACCTCAAATTCAGGAGGAGCATAAGCTGCTAATGTCGGAAGAGTAATGCTAGGGAAGTAACCTTTATAATCTTTCCTCACTCGACTTCCCACCATCTGAGCAGGTTTTACTAAAAGCAGACTATGTTTCGCCATTTATATCCTTTTGTTTTATAGTCTCTTTTGTCTTTTGCAATTGCTCTATTAATATTGTTCCATGAAAATTCCTGAATTCAGCTAATTTAAAACCTGCTCTCTTCGCAACACCAGAAATCTCTTCTACGTGAAATGGATCAACCTTTCCTAAAGAATAATCTCCTTCATACCCAATCCATGTTAAAAGTAATACTTCTGCAAGGCATCCAAGAATCTCCTTTTCATCCTTCAACCCAAAATCAAAATTATATTCTATGTCATCTGTTTTGATTATGGCGGATTCTACTACTATTACGTCATTTCTCTGTCTTGGGATATGCCTTGATACATTTTTTGGTTGCGCAGCATCTACTACGACTGCTCCTTTTTTTAAATGACTAGCTCTTACTATAGCTCCTGGTGCATTTGTAACAGCTATTATTCCATCTGCTTCCTTTATAGATGCTATATCTGTCCTTCCTCTTACCCTTCCATCCATATTTAGAGATTTCACTAGATTATCTAGGTTCTTCTTATTTTTATCCACTATAATTAACTCTTTTGCTCTCTTTGCAAGTATCCTGGAACATGCGCTCCCTACAGAACCAGCTCCTCCTACTACAGCTAGAATAGATTCTTTAGGATTTCTACCGGTAAGATTTAAAAGGCTTTCTAAATTCTCGATTGCTACCGCAGCGGAGTATGCATTACCTGTAGTTATGCCAGAGATTACCTTTCCTTTTAAATAAGTTCCGTCATCAGTAACTATAGAAGTAAACGCTCCAAGACCCGCCATCTTTGTGCCTAATTTCTCAGCAAGCCTCACAGTCTGCAAAACTCTTCTTTTTGCTATATCTCTATTTCTAAGCATTAATTTGGTAGTCATAGGGCATATTACTACCCATCCATCTACAGATCTACCACTCTGAGTTTTGAAACCTCTTATCCTAGAACCAATTGTGGGCCATTGATACCTACTCCACGCTTCTATAAAACTTTTTGGTAGAAATTTTGCAAAAGGATATTTCTTCTGTGCATCGTCTAGATTTATTGGATGCACAATAAAGGCAAACTCTCCCTTCGGAATTAAAAAAAGATGAGTTACAAAACCAGGCAAAAGCCTAATTAGTAAATCTCTTATATTTGCCAATATTAAAACTAAATTGCGTATCATACTAATATTTATAAGTAATCCCTAATCCAACTACATTAACATAACCCCTATAAGTTCCATTTATATTGCTGCTTGAAGCATCACCCATATTATTTGTAACATTTCTATTGCTATACTTAAAAAAAGCATAATAGGCATCCATAGTTACATCTTCCTTAAATAAATAACCCAATCCTAGAGTTGTAGCCCACTTATTAGCATCTGGCAAAGGTGTATCTAAAGCAACACTTTCTATGGGAGTTTGATGATATAAAAGCCCACATCTTAAATCTAATTTATCACTTGCCTTATATTCTGCTCCAATCCCATAAGAAAACA
>CAZMID010000039.1:0-5087 GCA_964566255.1 uncultured Planctomycetia bacterium
CTGTAAAAGCTTGAATAACACTATCTATTGTAAGCACTACACTGTTTCCATCAGCTGGGGGAATTTCTCTATATTCGTAGCCAGGTACTTCACGCTTTTTAGCATCCCTTATGGTATATCTCCATCCTATTGTACCTTTTAAAAAATTATCTAATAATAACTCTATACCTTCCAGCCCATCATCATCTACTCCAACAAAACCTACTACGTGACTAGCCAATGTCCCATTAGGATATACCCTTTTTGGCTCTTTTACAAAACCTACGCCTTTAATATTAAGACTCCTTACAGACCTTTCTATCTTAGGCGAGACCTTGCGAGCCAACCATGCAAAGCTATTTTCCTTATTTAGTTTTTTAAGTATATCATCTTCATCGACCTTCAAAACCTTGGAAAGTTTTTTAGCTGCCTCTTTATCCTTTACTATTGATGGATCTAAAAATATAGAATTGACATTTATAGATGCGGCGAGTTCTTTGAGGTTACGGTCGTATATCGCACCCCTCTTAGGAAGAAGCCGCATAAACGTCTTATATTGGCCTGAGGCAAGTTTCGATAAAGATCTTGCGGCGCCTAGCTGCACAAAAAGAAGCCTCGCAGCCAAAAGCACAAATAAAATTAATATACAATACAAGACCTTTTTAATTCGGGGGGTAATTACCTTATGCACAAATGTACCCTGCTCGAAAATACTACATTCCTATTGTCTCTAATGAATAAAACTATTAATTAGCGCTATCTTTATTTGCCGGGCTGGCCTCAGCTTCCCGACCAACTTCAAGTAGATTGGCAAAGAGGCCTCTTTTGACTTCAGTCTTACGAACAAGATTTACTAGGGAATTGTTGAGCTTAACTATCTGCCACTTACGAGGCATGTCTAATTCTACCTTCTGAGCTAAAAGTCTTGCTTCAAGACTGACAGGTGACTTTAGATTAAGGACATTATACACCTCTCTTTTATTATGGTCAACCAACTTTGAATAAATCTGATGGTTTTCTTTTACATTCAATCCCATCTGATATATAAGTGCTTGCTGATTGACATATATAAGAGCAACCACAGTCAGCGCAAATATAAAAACTATGATTTTGCGCGTTTTTAAAGTTGGATGCATAATATCTCCTTATAACATCTCTACCACACGAAGCTTTGCACTCCTTGCGCGCGGATTTTCAAAAATTTCCTTATCACCTGCTGTTACTATTCTTTTCGTGAGTATACGAAGAAGACCTTTTTTTGAAAATTCTTTAAAGATATTCTTAGCGATTCTATCTTCGAGCGAATGAAATGAAATTACGCAAGCACGAGCTTCACTTTTAAGAATATCTGGTAATTCCTCAAGTGCTTCTTCTATAGAATTTAATTCATCATTTACTTTTATTCGAAGTGCTTGAAAAGTCCTCGTAGCTGGATGAATCTTGCCCCTATAAGGTAAACTTCCAGCAACTATTTCGGCTAATTCACCAGTTGTCTGAATCTGATTTTTTCTGCGAGATTCGACTATCCTTTTTGCTATTCTTCTATGAAATCTTTCTTCGCCAAGATCTCTTATTAAATATGAAAGTTCTTCCTCTCTTAAGCTATTGACAAGGTACTTCGCAGTAAGAGTTTGGTTTTTATCCATGCGCATATCTAAAGGGCCGTCATTTTTTATACTAAACCCTCTATATCCTCTCTCTAGCTGTATGCTGGATGTTCCTAAATCAAATAAAATACCATCCACCTTTTCTATATTAATATTTCTTAGTATCTCTTTTAAGTCTCTGAAATCTTTGTTTATCAATTTAAATGTGCCTTGTAAGGACTTGAGTCTTTCCTCGGCTATCTTAAGAGACTCTGAATCTCTATCTATCCCTATAAGCGTACCGCCAGGAGATATTTTTTTTAAAATTTTTTCAGCGTGGCCTGCTAATCCTACCGTGGCATCTATGATTATTTTTCCAGGTGCGGGATTCAGAAAAAAAAGAGCCTCTTCTAATAGGACAGGTCTATGTAAAAATCTTTCTTCCATTATTGCTTTTTAATATTTTGTACACTTGGCTGCTTACGCGACGAGAATTCATATCAATATTCAGGGATCTGGTCTTACGTATACGTTCAATCGGAACATTGATGCAATATATTTCCTTCCTCTTTGGACTTGTGTAAGTAATCTTAATGTGAGTACTCACAAAGACCACCCCCTCTCTTATTATAGATCTATTAATTTTTCTGCCACGTCCTCAAATGTATCCTTAGATGAAGAATAATAATCCTGCCAATCCTTGCGACTCCATATTTCAATACGGTTTGATACGCCAATTATATATACATCTCTTTTTATTCCAGCATACTCTTTTAAATAAGTTGGTATAAGGACTCTTCCCTGTTTATCAGGAATTAATTCACATGCACCTGAAAAATACAATCTATTAAAACGCCTGTATTCTGATTTTGTAAATGACATTGATTTGAATTTTTGTTCTTGTGAACGCCATTCATCTTCTGCAAACATAAATAGACATTTATCTAGACCTCTTGTAATAAAAAAGCGTTCGATGTAATGCTCCTTAAGAGAGTCTCTAAATTTTGAAGGGACAATAAGTCTTCCCTTTCTATCTAATGTATGTTCAAATTCACCGTAAAACATGTCTCCTCCACTTTACTCCACTTCACACCACCAACCAGTAGAAGTTTACCTGAATAACATTTTCATGTCAAGACAAATTTTACACTTTTTTTAACTTATACTATATAATGGGGTTAGGAAAAGGTGGGTATTCTAAATATGGGGTGGTTACATAGCCCTCAATATATCACTTTTGATCTGTTTTTGTAGGGCTTTGGCTGAGGAAAATCTTTCTTCATTTCTTATCTTTCTCTTAAATATAATTTCTATATCCTTTCCATATATATTTTTTTTAAAATTAAATATGTGAAGTTCTATAGTAGGATCTATATCTTTGGTAAATGTTGGACGTCTACCAATATTCAATATACCCTTATAAAGTCTTTTTTGTACCTTTGCATTTACAGCGTAAACTCCACTGGGCGGAATAGCCTCATGATGAGGATCTATGTTCGCGGTAGGAAAGCCAAGTTTCTTACCGACTCTTCTTCCCCTTCTTACAGTACCAAGTGCTGTCACTGGTCTACCCAACATAAAAGAGGCGTCTTTTAATTTTCCCTTTTCTATTTTCTTCCGTATTCTTGTACTTGAGATAAATCTTTTTTTCGACGTCACAGGAGTAATGCTAAATACTTTAAAATTATACTTTCTGGATATTTTTTGTAAAAATTTAACATCACCCTTTTCTTTATATCCGAATGAAAAATTACTACCTACTACAAGGGTCTTTATATTAAATCTTTTTATTAAAACTTTTTTTATAAAATCATCTGGTTTCATTTGTGAAAGGGATTTTGTAAACTTAATAACTTTACAAAAATCTATCCCTTCTTCTTTTATAAGTTTTAATCTATGTTCTAATGAGATTAAAAGTGGGATCTTTGATGCGTGATTTAAAACCTTTCGAGGATGAGGATGAAAAGTTATAACTAAAGAGGGTCTTTTTTCTTTTTTTGACTCTTTGACGAGCTTTTTTAAAATCTTCTGATGTCCACGATGAACACCGTCAAATATTCCTATAGTAGCTACGACATTTTGCATGTTATATAAAATGAATGTCTTTCTCGGTAAAAGTATCTAAATTATGTGCATCTTTCAATAAAAATTTTCCGGATCTAGTCCTTACAAGGTCTGACATATGAGCCGGATATCCTAATAACTTACCAATATCTTCACACAATGTTCTTACATATGTTCCCTTAGAACACTCTAGACGAAAAATAAATTCTGGCATATTAAAATCTAAAAGTTCAATATCGTGTATCTTTATCCTGGAAGGATTTCTTTTTATAGATGTTCCTTTACGGGCAAGTTTGTATAATCTTTTGCCTTTATATTTTTTAGCAGATATCATAGGAGGGATTTGAGTAATCTCACCTAAAAAACTATTAAGTGTTTTTTTAACAGTCTCTTTATTTATACCATTAAGGGGTTTTTCTTCAATTATCCTACCAGTAGAATCCTGTGTATCCGTACTCTTTCCGAGAAAAAGCGTAGCCATATATTCTTTATCATCCTGAATAAATGTAGTTGCTAATTTCGTAGCATTTCCTATTAAAATTACTAGAACGCCTGTAGCCATTGGATCCAACGTACCTGCATGGCCAACACGTTTTACATTAATCTTTTTCCTTATAGCGCTTACGACATCGTGCGATGTAATACCTTTTGGTTTATTTATTACTGATATTCCATTCATATTAATTTCTTTGCCTTTTCTAATACTTTCTTTTCTACTTCGGGCTTCTTTCCAAAAACACTAGCACCACTCGCTGTTTTATGCCCCCCTCCATCAAAAAATGAAGCTAATTTATTTACATCGGCATTGCCCTTTGAACGAAAACTTACCTTTATTCTATTTTCGGTTCCTGTCTCCCGGAAAAGTATCGCTATCTCTACCCCTTCTATGGAACGAGCAAAATTTATTATTCCTTCTGTTCCTTCAAGAGAAGCCTTTGTTTTTTTAAGTAACTCTTTTGTAACCCAAAGCCATGCTATTTTTTTATCCTCTGTCACCTGTAAGGTCTTTAACGTCTCAGCAAGTAAATTCATATCCTGGACACTAGTAGTCTCATAAATCTTAGTATAAATATCATATGGTTTTATACCTACGCTCATAAGTTCTGATATAATCTCATGCGTCCTAGAAGTTGTATTTGTATATTTAAAAGAACCTGTATCTGTCATAATAGCCACATACATAGCCAATGCTTCCTCATATTGTATTTTTACTTTAAATGCCTTAAATAATTCAAATATCATTTCTCCAACGCTAGAACATTTTTCTTCTACCCAGTTATATTTTCCAAAATTTTCATTAGAAACATGATGGTCTATATTTATAACTATCTTGTCTTCTGTGATATATTTTGAAACTCTTCCTATTCTTGATATATCCGGACAATCTAAAATAATCGCTACTTGAAAATCAAAATCTCGAGGCGCTTCTTTTAAAATAGCATCTACACCATTCATAAA
>CAZMID010000039.1:5097-7738 GCA_964566255.1 uncultured Planctomycetia bacterium
GTTAGACATGTGGTGGAGGTCCTTCATTTATAATTAAAACTTCCTTACCAAGTCTTTTCAATAGCATAAAAAGTGCAAGCTGACTTCCTATGGAATCACCTTCTGGATTTATATGGGCTGATATAAGAAACTTATCAAATTTATTTATCGCTTTTTTGATTGTCTTTAGATTCATTTTTTAGCCTCTCAAATGTTTTTTCTAACTCTATACTGTATTCTGCAGATTTATCCAACCTAAAAGAAAGTTCTGGCGTATACCTTAAATTCAAGCGTTCACTTATAAGCTTTCTGATGTAGCCTGCTGCACTCTGTATACCTTCTAGACTTGATTCCTGATTTGCTTCATCTCCAAAAATACTGAAATAAACCTTAGCATGCCTAAGATCTCCTGTAAGGTCAATCCTCGTTACAGTAATAAATCCTATGCGAGGATCCTTTAAATCTTCCTGTAAGATCCTGGATATCTCTTTTCTTAACTGAACCTGAACTCTGTCTGAACGCCTACCCATATCGTCAAATTATACAAGCTTTGCAAATGCATCTAAGCATTTCAATGGCTTTTTTTCTTTTAAAAATAATTCTATTTCTTTTTTTATTCTTCCGCGATTTACTTTCCCTAAAAAACCGCCTAAAACCGCCTCTTTCATTAATTTTTTTGTGTTTGATTCTATCTTAAAAGCGAACCTTACTGAAAATCTCACAGCCCTAAATATCCTAGTAGGATCATCTATAAAACTCTTACTGTGCATGACCCTCACGAGGCCTTTCTTTAAATCCTTATATCCATTATAAAAATCGATAAGCTCTCCGAAGCTCTTTTTATTTATAGATATAGACATGGCATTTATAGTAAAATCTCTTCTAAATAAATCTTCTTTTATAGTAGCGGGTTTTACATCAGGATAACTAGCAGGGTGTTTATAGGATTCACTTCTTGCAGTAACTAGATCTATCCTTAAATCTTTATAGATAACTGTGGCTGTTTTAAACGCGCGATGAACTTCTAAGTTACCCTTAAGGATCTTATTTAGGGATTCAGCAAATTTTATTGCGTTCGCCTCTACTACAAAATCTAGGTCAAAATTCGGCACCTTAAGAAATGCATCCCTTACCACGCCTCCTACAAGATATGCATGGATTTTCTTTTTATCAGCTTCCTTACCAATAATTTTTATAATATCAAAAATATTCTTAGGAAATTTTTTGGATAGGTCTATTTTCATATAATCTCCTTAAATCTTTAATACAAACTCGGCAATATTTTTTGCAGCATCAGGAAAAGACAAGAGATTTATCCTTGTCTTCATGCCAATTATCTTCTCAGGTAAAGTTATGAAATCTTCTACGAAGTCCCTAACCTGATTAACGGTATCAGCACGTACTGCAGTCCCGTAACCTGAAAGTATCGTACAGTTCCTAGTCTCCTGCCCTGGTATTGGGCTTATTATAATCATAGGAAGCTTTTTTGAAAGTGCTTCTGTTGCAGTAAGACCTCCTGATTTAGTTACTATCAAGTTACTTACTTCCATAAATTCATCTATATTGTTCATATAACCAAAAACACATAGCTTAACTTTTAATGATGATTTCGCATTATTCAATTCTTTAAATAATTTCTTATTCTTACCACATATAGCAATAATCTGTAAACGTTCTCTTATCTGAGGCATTAAACTACAAATAGAATATATTATTTCTTTTACGGGTCCTGTTCCAAAACCTCCGCCCATAATAATAAGGTTAAAAAGACCTTCTTGTAAATCTAGCTTTTTCATTAGAGTGATCCTATCTTTCGAAACGCTAAACTTAGATTCACAAGGTATACCTAAAACCTTTATCCGATTATCTCCTACGCCACGCTTCATAAGATCTCTTCTTGTCTTTTCTATAGCAGTTATAAAATAATCTGAATTTTTATTCATCCAGAAAGAATGCGCTAGAAAATCAGTGATAATAGTTATGAGAATTCCTTTAAATATGTTTTTCTTCTTTAATCCAGAAACAACCTCTGCTGGAAGAAAATGTGTAGATATAATTAAATCTGGCTTCTTTTGAAGTATATATTTTATAAATCGTTTTGACTGAAGATTATGAAAAAACCCTCTAAGAGGTGCCAAAAATCTATCTATCAAGCTAAAATCTAATAGATAATATAATAGTCCCCAAACATAAGGAACTCTATTTATTAAAAATAGATATACTCTGGGGTATGAAAATTTAAAAAATTTATTTGTATAATCTAATACATCTATATTTTCTACATCGATACCTTTAAGGCCTAATAGGGCGCCATATACTGCATCTGCAGCTTTTTTATGACCTACTCCTGCATAGGCATATGTAATAAGAATCTTCATATTAAAATAATGTATAAATAAAAGGAGCTACTGCACTAGACTGTGTAAAAAATATTAAAAGTCCAAATAATAAAAGTACTGCTACTATTGGAATCATCCACCAAAGTTTCCTCTCCCATAAAAATCTAAAAAGCTCAATTACTATCTTTGCCCTTCCCTTAATACCCATTCAACTGCCTCCTTTAAACTATTTTTTACAAAATCGGGTTGGTATTCTAAATTCTTTATATCACTTGGGTTCACTTTTCCTGTTAAAAGAAGTATTGTTTTGCAACCCATGTTCT
>CAZMID010000040.1:0-6461 GCA_964566255.1 uncultured Planctomycetia bacterium
TTCTGTTTTGCTATTAAGCATTCTTTTGCCATGTTTTCATCTCTCCTGCGAACGGCATTCCAAATAGTTTTAATAAATTAAAAGATTCTTCTCTAGAGGAAGATCGTATGTTTATAATAACATCCATACCCTGAACCCTAGGCATTTTATCAACATCTATCTCAGGAAATATATTCTGCTCTTTCAAACCCAAAGAATAACTTCCTTTTTGATCAAATGAATTAGGATTTATTCCTCTAAAATCCCTTATCCTGGGTAAGGCTACATTTATCAACCTATCTAAAAATTCATACATCCTCAAGCCCCTTAAAGTTACCTTGCACCCAACAGGAACTCCTTTACGTATTTTAAAATTCGCTATTGATTTCCTGGCCCTTGTTGTAACAGCCTTCTGACCTGCTATAAGAGTCATATCTTTTGCAGCCTGTTCCAGGATCTTTATATCCTGACTTCCAATGCCAACCCCCATATTCAAGACTATCTTTTTAAGGCGAGGAGCCTCTAAGGAATTTTTATAATTAAACTTCTTGGTTAATTCCGGTATTATATCTTCCTTATATTTTTGTAATAATCTTGGTATCATTTTAAACTAGTTCCTTACATTTTTTGCAAATCCTGACTTTTGTCCCGTCAGAAAGCTTGTTAAAGCCAATTCGTGATGGTTTTCCGCATTTCTGGCAAACTACCATCAGATTAGAAACGCTTATTGGGCTTTCTTTCTGTATGACTCCGCCCTGCTGGTCTTCTCTTGTTCGTCTAGTATGTTTCTTTACAAGATTAAGGCCTTGCACTAACACTCGTTGCGACTTTGGGAATATAGATATGACTTTTCCAGCCTTACCTTTATCCTTACCTATTAATATCTTTACTGTATCGTTCTTTTTTAGCTTTGCCATACCTTTATATAACCTCTGGGGCAAGAGAAATAATCTTCATGAAGTTTTTATTTCTTAATTCTCTAGCAACTGGACCAAAAATCCTTGTTCCTCTAGGATTCATCTGAGTATCTATAATAACAACTGCATTCCTATCAAATCTAAGGTAAGATCCGTCTAATCTTCTGACAGAGTTAACGCTTCTTACTACGACTGCCTTTACAACTTCTCCTTCTTTAACGACTCCTCCAGGAGAGGCCTCTTTTATATTTGCAGATATAATGTCTCCTATTTCAGCTGTTGATCTGCCTCGCCTTCCTATTACACCAATACAAGAAGCCTTTTTAGCTCCTGTATTATCAGCCACATCTAAGATCGTGCGCATCGTAATCATTTTACAACCTCAACCAATCGCCATCTTTTATTCTTAGACATAGGCTTTGTTTCCTGAATCTTTACCTTGTCCCCAAGCTTAGCAACTTTTTTCTCATCATGTACCGTAACTTTAATAGATTTTTTAATGATACGCCTATAAGTAGGGTGTTTTGCAACTCTATCTATCCTTACAACAATACCCTTATCCATTTTATTTGTTATGACAACGCCTGTTCTTTCTTTGCGTCTAGCCCTGGGATCCATAAAACTACTTCTCCTTTTTCTGCTCGCGTAGTATAGTCAAAATCCTTGCAATATCCCGACGTGCATGTTTGATCTGACTCGGCTTTTCTATACGGCCGGTTGACTGTTGCGTGCGCATTTGAAAAAGAGATTTCTTTAAACCAACTATTTTCTCTTTTAGTTCCTGTTTTGATAGATTTCTTAGGTCTTGTGTCTTTAACATCAATGTTCTTTCCTTGTAATAAAACGTGTCTTAAATGGCACCTTTGAAGCAGCCAGGCTCATGGCCTCTTTTGCAAGCACTTCATCTACTCCGCCAAGCTCAAATACAATCTTGCCACGTTTGACTACGCTAACCCAATGCAAGGGGGCACCTTTACCTTTTCC
Organism: uncultured Planctomycetia bacterium; assembly: GCA_964566255.1. Classification (GTDB taxonomy): domain Bacteria; phylum Omnitrophota; class Gorgyraeia; order Gorgyraeales; family Gorgyraeaceae; genus CAZMID01. Next base: position 1,881 of record CAZMID010000040.1, read on the forward strand.
CATTCTTGTCTCTGCAGGTTTTTTTGAAACAGATTTATCAGGAAAAGCCCTTATCCATAACTTACCAGCACCTTTTAAGTGTCTAGCAACTCCAACCCTACAAGCCTCTATCTGTACGTTTGTGAGCCATCCGTTTTCCAAGGCCTTTAATCCAGTCTCACCAAAAGAAAGAGTGGTACCTCTAGTAGCTACACCCTTCATTCTTCCTCTTTGATATTTTCTGTATTTGACTCTTTTTGGCATTAACATATCAAATCCTTATTTTTTCTCTATCTTTTTTTCTTTGGATCTGCCCTTAAAAAAACTAGGCCTTCTCTCAGGTTTAGCTTCAGGTTTTGCAATCTCTTCTGCTTTCTCTTCCTTTCCAACTATTACATCACCTGTATAAATCCAGACCTTCACTCCTATTAGTCCTGCTGTAGTATAAGCCTCTCTAAAACCATAATCTACATTGGCCTTTATGGTCTGTAGAGGAATCTTACCCTGCTTAAAAGACTCTTTCCTTGCTATTTCGGAGCCATCTAATCTACCGCGACATGCTATTTTAATACCCTGTGCGCCTGCTGAATTTGCCTGCTGAACTGCCCTTCTCATGGCTCTCCTAAAGGCAATTCTTCTTTCCAGCTGGAAGGAAATATTCTCTGCAACAAGCTGTGCAGAGATAGCAGGATCCTTTATCTCCTTTATATCAATCTGTAATTCCCTTTCCACTATATCACTTAAATCTTCTTTTAATCTATCAATCTCAGCGCCTTTTCTACCTATTATTACGCCTGGACGACCACTATGTATTATTATGCGGATTCTATTTGAAGCACGCTCTATCTCTACCTTACTAATAGCAGCCTGAGTCAGGTTCTTCTTTATGTGATTTCTGATTTTAGAATCTTCTATCAGTAAAGACCCAAAATCCTTTTTTCTGGCAAACCACCTTGAATTCCAATCTCTTATGTAACCTAACCTAAAACTGTATGGATGTACTTTTTGACCCAATTTATTATCTCCTTGTTTTTAATGTCTTTCTTGACGATACTTTTCTTGTCTTTTTTGCTTTCTTTAGTTCTACAGGTTTTTTCTTCTCTGGTCTTTTTATTTTTTCAAGTTCTAATATAATATGACTGGTACGATGCCTTATCATAGTAGCCCTACCCATAGAAGCTGCTCTATATCTTTTTAGCATAGGACCGCCATCTACCCTTAGAGATGAAATATATAAATCCGAAGCGCCCAGGCTAAATCTTTTATCTGCAGCATCAAGTGCTGAATGAAGAAGCCTGTTTATATAACTAGTAGGCCTTCTTTCAACAGAGCCTAAGATTATCTGTGCCTTGGTAACAGGTAATCCCCTTACGAGATCTGCAATTTTTCTTGCTTTTCTGGGGGATGTCCGTATGTATCTTGCAATAGCTCTTGTTAGCATTGTATACCTTTATGTCTTTGACAAGGACTGCTCTGTATGAGCGCCGTGTTTCCTGAACATCCTTGTTGGAGAAAATTCCCCAAGTTTATGTCCAACCATGTTCTCTGTTACGAAAACAGGTATAAATTTTCTACCATTATGTATAGAAATAGTCATTCCTACAAAATCAGGGAGTATTGTTGACCTCCTAGACCATGTCTTTATTGGTTTTCTGTCGCCTTTTCTCTTTGACTCCTGAACCCTTTTAAGTAACTTCTCTTCTATAAAAGGACCTTTTTTTAATGATCTTGGCATGTTCTCCTCTTTATGTAGCTATAACTTTACTTTTTCTTCTCTTAACAATAAACCTATCTGAAGGTTTCGTCTTCCTCGTCTGTAAGCCTTTGGATTTTTTACCCCAAGGAGAACAAGGATGCCTTCCGCCTGAAGACTTACCTTCTCCTCCGCCCATAGGATGATCCACTGGATTCATTACTACTCCTCTCACTCTAGGTGATCTGCCAAGCCATCTGGATCTTCCTGCCTTACCGATAGAAACAGTATCGTGCTCTATGTTTCCAAGTTGACCTATGGTTGCCATACAGTCAAGTCCGATTAATCTTACTTCACCTGAAGGAAGCTTAACATGCGCATAAGGTTCTTCCTTAGCTAATATCTGTGCATATCCTCCAGCGGATCTCACAATCTTTCCGCCTTTTCCTTGCTTTAACTCCAAATTATGAATAGATGTCCCTGGAGGTATATTACGTAAAGGCATTGCATTACCTGTTTTAATCTCGATTTCTTTTTTGCTTGATACAATAGTCTCTCCCTTGGCTAATCCAGCTGGCCAAAGTATATATTTTCTTTCTTTATCTTCATATTCTAAAAGGGCTATCCTTGAAGACCTGTTAGGATCATATTCAATGGAAACAACCTTAGCTTGAGAATCCATTTTATCTCTTTTAAAATCTATGATTCTATATCTTCTTTTGTGCCCCCCGCCCCTAAATCTGGATGTAATTCTTCCTTGCGAATTACGGCCTCCTGTTTTTTTCATTGGCTCTGTCAAAGACTTCTCTGGCCTATTCGTTGTAATATCTTTAAAATCAGATAGACTTGTCCACCTGAGAGCTGGAGTCCTTGGTTTATATTGTTTTATTCCCATAACGATTCCTTTATGTCGTTGCTATTTCTATCTTATCGCCCTGTTTTAATGTAACAACGGCCTTTTTCCAGTCAGGAGTCTTACCTGCCTTAAATCTTAGGCGACGCCACTTTCCATGCATCTTAATAGTATTTACCTTTACAACTGTTACATTATAAAGTTCTTCTACGGCGTTTTTTATCTCTATTTTATTAGCATCACTAGCTACATGAAAAATATACTTATTGATAGTCAGCATCTCAGTACCTTTTTCTGTCCTCAATATATTTTTTAAAATATCGTAGGATGATTTCATTTTTTAAACCTCTTTACCAAAGACTCGTGAAGCCCTTTTGAAAATAAAACCCTTGAATTCGAAATAACATCATATGCATTAAAATCATCGGAGGTCTTAAGTGTTAGGTTCTCGATATTTCTACAAGAACGTACAAGGTTGTTATCTTTCTGAGAGCACAAAAATAAGATCTTCTTTTTGTATGACTTTAGAGCAAATAATATCTTTGCAATGTCCCTTGTCTTTGGTTTTTTAAGCTCTGGCTCTTTTTCTAATACAACTATTTGATTATCCCTTGTCTTTGCGCTAAGACTTGATATAACTGCAAGTTTCCTCATCTTTTTTGGTAAACTATAACTATAATCTCTCGGATGTGGTCCAAAGACAATTCCTCCGCTTCTCCATAAAGGAGATCTAATGGAACCGACTCTAGCCCTACCTGTACCTTTTTGCCTCCATGGCTTTTTACCTCCACCTCTTACATTAGCACGCGTCTTTGTGGAAGCTGTGCCTTGGCGTTTATTTGCGCTATACATAACTATAGCCTGGTGTAAAAGAGGCTTATTCACTTCTACAGAGAATATCTGAGGGTCCAGTTTAAATTTATCTACCTTCTTTCCAGAAAGGCTATAAACATCCACTACTGGAACTTCGGATTGAGGCTTACTTTTTTTCTGAATCGGTTTTCTTTTCTTTGGCATCTTGCTTTTTCTCTTCTTTTTCTCTGACTACTTTTTTCTTTTTTGCTATTCTTATCTCCAGAAAACTATTTTTAGGTCCTGGTATAGGACCTTTAACAAGTATTAAATTCTTATCTTTAAGTATTTTAACTACCTGGAGGTTTTGTACGGTCTTTCTTTTATTACCCATCCTGCCAGGTAGATGCAATCCCTTAATAACTCTAGAAGGAAAACTGCTGGCTCCAATGGAGCCTACTCTTCTATGATGCATTGAGCCGTGTCCACTCGGACCGCCACTCCAATTCCATCTCTTCATACCACCCTGAAAGCCTTTACCAATGGAAGTACCTGTAATATCAACAAAATCTTTTTCTCTAAAAATATCTACAGTCAACTCCTCTCCCACTGAAATCTTATCGTCAGCGTCAAAGAACACTTCCTTAACAAAAGACCTTGGCTCTACCTTGGCCTTTTTAAATAAACCTAATTCTGGCTTTGGTGTGTTTTTTTCCTTCTTATCTCCGAAACCAAGAAGAAGCTTATCCTTTAAAACCTTTAGTATTGCGCAAGGGCCTGCCTCTATTACAGTAACAGGCACAAAGGTACCGTCATCCTTAAATACCTGAGTCATGCCTATTTTTTTACCTAATAGAGCTATCTTCATAGTGTTATTTTATCTCGACATCTACGCCTGCCGGTAGATCTAACTTCCGCAAGGCATCTATTGTCTTGGCAGTAGGGCTAATAATATCTACGAGCCTTTTATGAGTCTTCATCTGAAACTGCTCCCTGGACTTTTTATCTACATGAGGGCCTCTCAAAACAGTTATAACCTCCCTCTTAGTAGGTAATGGCACTGGTCCTGACACATTAGCACCTGTGCGCTTCGCAGTATCAACTATCTCCATAGCAGACTGATCTAAGAGCTTATAGTCATACCCCTGCAATCTTATTCGGATCTTCTGAGCTTGGGCCTGATTCGGCATCTTCTTAGTCTTCTCCATTTTACGCTATTATATCTGCTACAACTCCAGCTCCAACTGTGTGTCCGCCTTCTCTG
>CAZMID010000041.1:0-5551 GCA_964566255.1 uncultured Planctomycetia bacterium
TTTGACTGCCTCATACTTCATCCTCATCTCTACAGGAATAAAGAACTTATCTAAAGATTCTTTGTAAACCTGGATTAGATTCTTAGTTACATCTCGTCTCTTCGTATCGCTTATAAGTAAGGCAGTCTTTTCAACCTGACTGAATAATTTTCCGTATTGTGTGGATATATCTTTTGTAGGGACTGTCTGGGATACTGCAATGTGCAGGCCTATTTCAAATTCACATATTTCATTATAAGTTGTTTGAGCCTTTTTAAGGTAAGATTCTAACTTTCTTATAGAAGGGGTTTTCTTTGCTGAAGTTTCAATGTAAATATAAAGCCTGTCTGGAGGTCCGCGTACAAGTATAGATTCTCTAGCAAATTCATCAGGTAAATTTTCAGCTAATGAGTAGATAAACGCCTTGATTACTTCGTCTCCAGCATGGTGACCAAAAAGGTCATTTATGGCCTTAAACTTGCCTTTTAAAGCTAACTGTTCTTTTCTATCTTGCTTCTTAAGTTCATTTCCTAATTTTTCACCACCATGTGAACCTTCTACCAAGAGCAACATAGATACCTTATTATCATCCTTAGCAGGTTTTTCTTTTAATACACCCTTTAACTTATCTACATCGCTAAAAATCTTATATTCACTAAGTAAGTCTCCAAACTCAATATCCCGTAGGTCTTCTCCGCCTATGGATATCTCTTCTTTTAATGCATCTTCTCCTTTTTTATGCTGTTCAATATGAGATTCTACCAGCCCTATCTTTGCCTGATTCCTTCCTTGTTCTTTTGCTAGATATTGAGCATCATCAGCCCTCTGTATAGCACGCATTATAAAGCTAAATGGCCTGTGCGATATATCTTCTTCTGATTCTTCAATAACATCCCTCATCTTAACTGCTCCGATAGATGTAGTAAATTTACGCATATAACTATCGTATTTTTCATGCGGTTCAAGCATTGCCTCAAGATTATTTTTCCTTAATTTGCTGCTTATCTTTCCTTCTAGATTTAAGAGGGTTTCTTGTGCTGATTGGCCATCTTCTACCTCAAACAATATATGATAATTCCCTGCATAAGGCTCTTTGGATATAGCTATGACATTACTGTCAATAAGCTCATTGAAGTCGTCTTCAGTCAGGGCTTTAGTTAATTCTTCATAATTCTTTAGATACGCTACGCCGTATTTACCTTGCATTTCATTTTCTACGGCTTTAACAATTCCTCCAAATGCCTCATCTGGGTCATTTTTACTTAAATCAGGTATCACAATACAATATTCATCTCCGCCAGAACGATAGGCAAATCCTCCTAATTTCTCTGCCTCACGGTTCACTACCCACATTAAATCACTTAAAATAGGATTAACTATTGTCTTGCCATAGGTCTTATTCAAACCTCCTAAACCATCACCATCACCTATACCTATATACATAGTATCCTGATGCTCTTTGACTGGTATGCGGAATATTGTGCCAGGGCTAGGTTTAGCAGGAATTAAGCTGTATTTTATATCCCTTATCATTACTCTTGCATCTGCCTCAGTCATAGACTTACCTTGTGGCCACTTATGGAAAGAAGAAAGTAAATCATCTATTGTTACACGATCATTGTCTAATCCATTCAGAAGTATACTAATTACATTATCATCTGTAAGTTCCCTACCAGCAGCCATTCTGTACAATTGCTTGATTGTTTGTGGATTTGTTTCCACAATAACGCCTTCGTTAGAGGCTAGAGGGGTGTCTATATTTAATTCATCAATTTCATTGCGCAATTTAGCCTTTACTTCTGCAACAGAAGGTCCTGATGTACTATCAGTTAGATTGGCCACGTCAAAAATCCTACAATCCCCACTCTCATCTATAACAGTATTATCCAATATGCTGGAAGATTGACTCAGATCAAAGACCCAGCCAGCATCTGCTAAACTATCTATCAATCCATCTAATTTAACAAGCATGCCAGCCTCATTGCCAGAAATATTCTCAACACTAGTTGAACCTATATCTTGTTGCACTATCACTAAAGCGGGCTGGCCTGTCTTAGAATAGGTAGCTTCATAAGTACTAGATGGAACTATAAGGTTAGATACTTCTGGTCCTTCTACCCTTGCGTACATATCAAATGCTTTTCTATTCTCTACTGCACCAGGTCTATCCAGAATTTTAAACCATTTTCCATTTGAAAGCTTATAGGCAGTGGCATGAAGACCTTTGCGACTCGTCAAAACAAATATGGATGTAGATAACTCATCCCCTGCGATTAAATTGCGTAAGAAACTCTTATCTTCTTCCCTAAACTGTGTGAGGAAATCTTCAAGCGTCTCTGGCTTATCAGAAACAGGTGGTTTTTCTTCCACCTTTAGTGCTTCTTTTACCTTCTTAGCATTTTCAAATTGCCCATTTATCTCAACAACCCTTTTTGTAACTAACTCAGCAAAGGCCTCTTCATAATCTTCCTCACCCACTGGCAAGAAATATCCCAATAATGATAACTCTTTAAGGCTCCTCACCGTATCTCTGGCACTCTGTTCCAAATTTAGTCCTAGCGTCCTAAATCGTAAATCATACCACAAGCTATATGCAACATTATTAATAAAGGTATCTTTATCTTTGACTACTAGTTTTAAATTAGCCAAAAGTTCTAATAGGTTAATTTCTTCAACTTTTATAGTCTCTACTCTATCAGGAAGAGGAAGTGTAATATTATAATAATATTTATTGTCTATTTTTGCGTGTTCAACCTTTACTTTTATATCATCTCTTTGTATTTTTGCCTTGCGGTATAAAAACTTCACAATCCCTGTTAGATATCTAGATATTTTAATCTCTGCCATTTCTGGATCCTTGCGCAGCATAGATTTAAGTTTGAGCCCCTCTTTATAAGGACCTGTCAAATGTCCTATTTCGTGTTTGCTCTTTGCCTTTACAATATTTCCTGCTAACTCAAGATCTGTCTTCGCAATCTGATTAATAAACCCTAGAAATTTTCCATCAAATCTTATGCCTTTACGATCTGCGCTCATATTAGCAGTACTTGTTCTTGTCTCCGCCTCTTCTAATCTGACTGGTATATCCCTTGCTCCTACTACTTCTTTTATCAGTTTCTCAATATCATTCTCTGTAAGTAATTCAATAGCCTTCTCTTTGGATAAAACCTTAATATCTTCCGTTTCGCCATTACGAATTTCCTGCACAGAACCTGAACCATCAGCATCTCTAGTCTCTATCTTGCAGTCTAAAAACTTACCTTCTGACAATCTTATTTCTTTTGCACCTCCAAGAGGTAGAATAGTAGTAGTTTGAGTGTCTTTCTTTACCTCTATCCTTATAAGTTTTCCGTCTTTATATGCCTCTATCCGTTGTGAGCCATCAGCAAGAACAGCCTGAATAATTCCAGCTACAAGTTTTCCTTGTGAAAATCTTATTTCTTTTGCACCTTCAAGAGGTAGATATGTAGCATCTCCTGATTTAATCTCTATAAGTCTTCCATCTTTACATGTCTTTGTGTGTTGTAAACCATCAGTATAAGTATCTTGTATAATACCATTTTTAATGGGGGATGTGGATTTCTCTCCCTCAGTATAAAGTTCCACTGCCTCTTGTCCCTCTAAAGGACGAATAATGGTGGTTTTATTCTCTTCTACCGATTCCCTTTCTGTCAATTTTCCATTGACATATATATCGGTAAGCATTGAACCATCTTTACTAAGCGTCTCCATAATGCCATTCTTTATAGGTCCTATGCGTTTTTCTCCTTCACTATAAAGCTCTATTGTCCCTCTTAATGCCTTTATAATAACGACCTCATCCCCTCTTACTGATTCCATTTCTACCAATCTTCCGTCTATATAAGTTCGAGAATCTCCTGTTTCTTGATTTATTAGTTTACCTTTTATAAATCTATTTGCTTTCATTTCTGCTGCAGCACTTCCATCTAGCGGCAGAAATTTATAGCCTTCTGCTATACCGTCTTCTGATGTAAATTCACTCTTTGTAACGATAGGTTCTTCGGCCTCCATCCTTTCCCCTATTTTTCGTGCTTCACAAGGCATATTGTCAATACTGGTTTCTTTTAATGCCTCTGCAACTTTAAAAAGATACTCTAACGGCTCTACAGTTGTCAAAAATTCATCCATAGCATTGCGTAATTCTTGAGAATCTGCCTCATCAATATTGGCAAAACCTGCTAATTTATCTATGTTTTCTTTGTTAAGAGCTATGGATCTAGCAGATTTCTCATCTATGGTTTTACATACATTTAGAAAACTATAAATATTTTTAGCTCGATCTATATTGCTTGCTATTTCTTCTGAATTTACCTCACCAATTCCGACAAATGAGGCTACTATATTCAACTTCTCATTATTAGATACTTCTTCTGGTATTAGCTCCATAAGTTTTCCAAGAGATATTTTCATCTCATCTCTATTTTCTATATCTGTGAGATTAGAAAGATATAACATTCCTTTTGGCATGCCACTAAACTGTGGAATATCTTCCATATCCATTGGGGTATAAAATTCCTTTGCGAAATCCTTATCTAGTTCTTCAAACATATCGTAGAGGGTTTCTACCTTATCCATCCATTCAGAATTTACCAGTACTTTCACATCATATTTACTAGCCAATTCTGGATCTATGTCTTTTAATTTATCACAATGCTTCTTGAGGCTTTCTCCGTCAGCTCCAGGACCTAAATAAAGCATATAGGCAAGGTTATTATTATCAACATCATTTTTCTCTGCAAGTTTGTCAAGAACTCCTATAGTAATAGTATCGCCAGGATTCCAACCTAATTCTTTTTTTACTTCTTCTAAAGTACTATTCATGTCTCCATTGAAAATATCATTTATATCAATTACCAGGCCTGGAATGCCTACGGCTAAAGGCGCAGTAGAGTTACGCAATTCACTAATAAATTCTTTAGCAGTTTTATTGCTAAGTTCAAACGTTTCACTAAGAGACTTTGTAGCATTTAGCTCTGTAGGCTTAAGTATATTTTCATAGAATCCCTCTAGGTACTCTATTTCTCCTTTTGTAAGCTTAGGATAGAACATTATTGTAAGACTCATTGGATTTTCGTCAGCCGTATTGCATAAATCTTCAAGATTACTTATCGTCAATTTATCTATGGCTTTCTTGAGTTTCTCTTGTGCTTTCTTCAGACTCCGTGTAGAAGTTGTTATATTAATATTATTTCCAGATTCAACCGCATCTTTATATTTTCCATATGCCTTTCCAAAATTTACTCTGGCATTTGCAATAGGAGAATATATGTTATTAAATAGTTTCTTTGTTTCACTGTTTGAAGAAATATCAGCATATAATTCCGATATAGATTTCAAAGCAGTATAACTTAAATCTGGATTTATGGATTTTACTATTAAATCTTTTGCTTGAGCGTGTTTTTCTTCGTCTAATTCTTTATCCGCCAATACATTATCTATAGTTTTTACAATAACAGTGGCTCGTTCTGGATCTGTCATTTTGCTCTTATAATCTTCCCTATTAGTCTTGAAGGAAACTTCTAATATACCTCTTCGGACTATAAACCCTAAA
>CAZMID010000042.1:0-5404 GCA_964566255.1 uncultured Planctomycetia bacterium
GGAGAATGCAATTGAAAGGTTCTCTCAATGCCTTCGCCATAGGATATACGCCTTACAATGAAAGTCTGTTTTACGCCAGAGCCTTTTCTTGCAATTACTATGCCTTCAAAGGCCTGTAAGCGCATCTTATCACCTTCTTTTATTTTGACAAACACCCTTACAGTATCTCCTACTTTAAAGTTAGGTATATCCTTTTTCATAAGATCTTTTTCTACATCGTCCATTTTATTCATATAACTCCCCTTCCATTAAGTCTGGTCTTTTCTCTTTTGTGATTTTTAAAGATATATCCTTGCGCCATTTTTTTATTCTTTTATGGTTTCCTGATAAAAGTACCTCCGGAACCCTTAAGCCTTTGTAATCAGCAGGTCTTGTATATTGTGGATATTCCAACAATTGCCTCGAGAAAGATTCTTCTTTATGAGAATCTTTATTCCCTAAAGAATTGGGTAATAACCTTACTACACCATCTATAACAACCATTGCGGCAAGCTCTCCACCTGTTAGAACAAAATCCCCTATTGAAATTTCTTCACCGGCTAAATGTTCCCTTACTCTTTCATCGATGCCTTCATAATGTCCGCAAAGTAATATCAAATGGTCAAGATTAGCTAATTTTTCAGCTAACTTTTGATTAAAAGTTACTCCTTTTGGTCCCATGAGAATAATTTCTCGTTTCGGTTTCTTTTTTTTAAATTTCTTTTTAAGATAACTTACGCCCTCAAAAAACGGCTCGGCATTCATTACCATTCCAGGGCCGCCGCCAAAAGGTTTACTATCAACCTTTCTGTGTTTATCTTTTGAAAAAGGCCTGAGGTCTTTAATATTTATTTTGACCACACCTTTTTTCTGAGCCCTTTTTATTATGGATTCTCCCAAAACAGCATCGAACATCTTTGGGAAGATCGTTAATACTTCTATCTGCATAAAATATTAGAGTACGCCCTGTTTTTTAAAAAGGCTCCTTACTATTTCAGATGGAGTCGCACCATTAGAAAGCCAATACTTGGCTCTATCTTTATTTACAACAGTAAGTGGTGGCGTCTTTGAAGGATCGTAATAACCTATCTCTTCTATTGTTTTTCCATCCCTTGCACGCTTATGATCGCAGACAACGATTCTACGATGAGGTTTTTTCTTTGTGCCAAACCTCTTAAGTCTGATTTTTACTGCCATTCTACTCCTCCTATTCCTCTTTCTCTCGTTTTATTTTTGCACCTAATTTTCCCAGTTTTTCCTCAAGATTATGATACCCTCTATCCAAATGATATATCCTTGATATTTCAGTTCTTCCTTTAGCAACAAGTCCTGCCAAGACCAGTGCAGCACTTGCCCTTAAGTCTGAAGCCATTACTGGAGCACCACTGAGCTTTACAACGCCCTTGATTATTGCTCTGGAACCTTCCAGCATTATCTGTGCCCCTGTCCTTGATAGTTCACTAACATGCATAAATCTTTCTGGATATATTTTTTCAATAATAACACTGATACCTTTTGTTATACTCATAAGTGCCATCATTTGAGCCTGCATATCCGTAGGAAAACCAGGATATGGTAATGTCGTGACATCCACTGGTCTCAAAGACCTAGTTTTTCTTACACGAAGACCATCTTTTACTTTTGTAATCTTAATTCCAACTGTCTCTAGCTTATCTACCAGTGCGCCTAAATGATCTATCCTGGCATGTTTTATTGTTATATCTCCTCCTGTAATGGCTGATGCAATCATAAACGTACCGGCCTCTATCCTGTCATAGATTACAGAGTGCTCTGCGCCATGAAGAGATTTTACGCCGTCTATTTCTATGATTGGGGTACCATGACCTTTTATCTTGGCCCCCATCTTAATTAAAAAATTTGCAAGGTCTGTGATTTCTGGCTCACATGCAGCGCTTTCGATAATAGTCTTTCCCTTTGCAAGAGTTGATGCCATCATAAGATTTGCAGTTGCAAGGACACTAGAACCAAAATTCCCGCCTAAATAAACCCGAGATCCTTTTAATTGTTTTGTAGAGGCAACTATATACCCATGTTCTATTTTTATGTCTGAGCCTATTGCGCGCAAGCCTTTTATGTGTAAATCTATTGGCCTTAAACCTATAACGCATCCTCCTGGCATTGAAACTTCAGCGCGTTTTAATTTAGCCAGTATCGGTCCTAATACGCATATAGATGCCCTCATGGTGCTAACAAATTTATAAGGCGCTTTATGATTTGAGTAGCCACGCGGTATTATGGTTACAACGCCATCTTCCATGTCTACCTTAACACCCATAAACCGCATTATTCTGAGCATTGTATAGACATCTCTTAAGGGTGGAACATTTTTTATTACACACTTGGAGTCTGTTAAAAGTGTAGCGGCCAGTATGGGTAAAGCAGCGTTCTTTGCGCCACTTAATTCTACTGTACCTTTTAATTTTACTCCGCCTTCTACAATAAAGTTATCCATAAAACTCTATCTATTCCTCTAAAATCTTTTTTTATTCCTTGCATCTTGTATAAACCACTTGAAGTAAAGATATCTTTTACATCTTGTGCTTGACCAAGACCTATTTCCAAAAATAAAGACCCTTTCGGTTTTAAATACTTTGGGGCTACGTCCGTTAAACGCTTATAAAATTCAAGGCCGTTTTCACCACCATCTAAGGCAATCTTAGGCTCGCACCTAACTTCTTTTTGTAAAGACTCTATATCTGGCCTCTTTATATATGGTAGATTGCTCACTATTATATCAAATATATATCTTTTATCAAACAGTAATTCTTGGAATAAATCCTTTTTATAAAAATTTATGTTTTTATCTACTTTGTTAAGAATAGCGTTTTTTTGTGCTACTTCTAAAGCTGAATCTGAAACATCTACTGCTATGATTTCAGAAGATGGTATTAACTTTGCCAAACTGATAGCTATATTCCCGCTACCAGTACATAAATCCAGAATCTTTGGTCCTTCATAGTTAATAGATAAAACTACCTCATTAACTAAGGTTTCTGTCTCAGGGCGAGGGATAAATACGTCTTTGGTGACCATAAAATCCAGCCCCATAAATGTCTCTTTTCCAATTATATATTGAAGAGGCTCTCCAGAGGAGCGTCTTTTAATAAGAGAATCGTAGAGTTTTTCAGTCTCCTCGTCAATAAAAATATCCTTTATATAAAGATCTTCTCTCCTGCATTTAACCACATGCGACAATAAAAGTTCTCTTTCTATCTGAGGAATAAAATCTGAATATTTATTTATTATTTTCATGATAAATTACTTTTGTTTTTTGAGCTTAAGGTTTCTTTCTGCCAGCATCAATGCTGCAATGATTTCATCAATTTCACCTTCCATTACCCTATCCAGCTTATGTATCGTAAACCCGATCCTGTGATCAGTTACCCTTCTACCTGGAAAATTATAAGTCCTTATTTTTTCGCTACGATCTCCTGTACCTACTTGGGCCTTTCTATCGCTTGCTATTTTTTTCTGCTGTTTAAGTCTAAAATCTTCAAGAAGCCTTGCCTTTAAGACCTTCATTGCAGACATTTTATTTTTAAGCTGAGATCTTTCATTCTGACACTGTACTACGATCCCTGTAGGCAAGTGCGTAATCCTTACTGCGGAATCCGTAACATTTACGTGTTGCCCCCCAGCACCACTCGACCGATATGTATCTATCTTCAATTCCTGAGGATTTATGTCTATTTCTACATCTTCAGCTTCAGGTAGTACTGCGACTGTAACAGCAGATGTATGAATTCTTCCAGATGCCTCTGTAATAGGAACTCTCTGAACCCTATGAACACCTTTTTCATACTTTAAATTCTTATAAACACTTTTTCCTTTTATGCTGAATATAACTTCCTTGAAACCTCCTGTCTCTCCTATATGAGAATCCATTATCTCTATCTTCCAATTTCTTGTTGCAGAATATTTGGAATACATTCTGAATAGATCTCCTGCGAATAAGCAAGCTTCTCTACCTCCTGTACCAGAGCGTATTTCCATAATGACATCTTTTTCAGCATCAGGATCTTCCTCTAGCATAATCTCTTCTAATTCTGATTCTAGAGACTTTCTTTTATCCTCCAAATCTATCATTTCTTTTTTTGCCATTAAAAGAATCTCAGAATCTTTTTCTTTCTCAATAATATGCTTTGTATCTTCTATTTCAGAAAGTAAATTTTCATATTCCTTGTATTTCCTTGCCTTACTTTCTAAAGAAGAAAGCTCTTTTGAAAGCTTTTTACACTTATTCAAGTCAGAGAACACCTCATCCTTGGCCAAAAGTGCATGGATCTCCTCGTAACGCTTTAAAAGAGACTTTAATTTCTCAAACATAGGTTTATTTCTCTTTTTTCTTGTACTTCTTTAAGAATTTCTCCACCCTTCCAGCAGAATCAACGAATTTCTGCTTACCTGTATAAAATGGGTGGCATTTGGAACAAATCTCTACGCGTATACTCTGTTTTGTAGAGCGGGTATGTATAACCTCTCCGCATGCGCAGATAATTGTAGTATCCTTATATTGTGGGTGAATTTTTTCCTTCATGTCTCCTCCTTATTGATTCATGCTTTCTAAAAATTCTTCGTTTGACTTTGTTTTCTTTAGTTTCTCCAAAAGAAGCTCCATTGCTTCTATAGTATTTAATTCATTTAGAACCTTTCTTAGTATCCAAACCCTTTGAAGCTCTTTCTCATCTAAGAGAAGTTCTTCTTTTCTTGTATTAGATCTTTTTATATCAATTGCAGGATATATCCTTCTTTGAAAAAGACCCCTATCGAGTTGCAATTCCATATTGCCTGTACCTTTAAATTCTTCGAATATTACTTCATCCATGCGGCTTCCTGTATCTACAAGGGCGGTTGCTATAATTGTTAAGCTCCCACCCTCTTCGATATTTCTGGCAGCACCGAAGAATCTTTTTGGCTTATGCAATGCATTTGAATCAACGCCTCCTGAAAGTATCTTTCCAGAATGAGGAACTACTGCATTATATGCCCTTGCAAGACGCGTAATACTATCCAAAAGTATCACTACATCCTTTTTGTGCTCAATAAGGCGCTTGGCTTTATCAAGGACCATCTCAGCAACCTGGACGTGCCTTTCAGCAGGCTCATCAAAGGTAGAACTTATAACCTCTCCTTTTACAGAACGCTGCATATCCGTAACCTCTTCAGGTCTTTCATCTATCAGAAGCACCATAATCACTGTATCAGGATGATTTGTTGAGATACTGTTGGCTATCTTTTGCATGATGATAGTCTTCCCACTATAGGGAGGCGCTACTATCATACCACGCTGACCTTTTCCCATAGGAGTCAATAGATCCATTACGCGCATGGAAAGATCGCTCTTTTTTGTCTCAAGCAGGTATCTTTCGTTCGGATAAAGAGGCGTAAGGTTGTCAAAAAGGAT
>CAZMID010000043.1:0-5236 GCA_964566255.1 uncultured Planctomycetia bacterium
ATATGATAATATATAGATATATAGTATTTATTCTACTCCCAGGGATTAGGATAGTCAATAAGGGGGAAAGTAAAGTAAATATGATAATATACATAATACTACTTACTAGAGGTGGTAACAAGGGGAAAAGGGGTGTATTATAGGTTAGGGGGGGGGTTATAGGGATTTATCTGTATCACGCGTATCTCTAATGCCAGTATCTACTTTTACTGTTTTAATTTCTCCTAAATAAACATTCCCAGTATAACCATCAACAGATATAATAGTTCCTTTTCTAACTACTATATCAGTATCTACAACTTTAAATTGTTTTCTTTCCTCATCGATTCTTATTTCTTTTCCTACAACCACAGGTTTTCCAAGAGTACGACTTACAACTGCTACATGTGATGTTTTACCGGCTGTATGAGCTAAAATTGCATCAGATGCAGTCATTCCATGTATGTCATCAGGAGCTGTCTTCTTTCTTACTAATATAACATTTTTACCTTTCCCCCTTACTTCCACTGCATCATCTGAATTAAACACAACTTCACCTACGCCTACTGTAGAGATAGCTATAGACCGCCCATTAAAAATAAGTCTTCCTTCTGATTCTGCTTTTTCTAGATCTTCTTCATTAAATTTGAGAGGTGCAGCTAGTTTCATGAACGGTTTAAAAAGTTCTTTTATCTCTTCAACGGTTATTATCCCTTCTTTATGTAAGTCATTTAAAATTTTCAGAGCTATTTCTCTATCTGTAGCTCTCATAGCTCTTCTTACCTGTAGCAGCCATAGAACGTTATTTTGAATAGTAAATTCAATCTCTAACATCCTCTTATAGTATTTTTCTAATGCTTTACCTTGAGCTTCGAGTTCTCTATAAACATCCGGCATTTTTTCTTCTAGCTCATCTATAGGCCTTGCTGGCACTGATCCAGCAACTACATCTTCTCCTTGGGCATTAAATAAAATCTCACCATATAACTCGTTTTCTCCGTTAGAAGGATTTCTAGTAAAACCGACTCCAGCACCAGAGCCTTCATTTAGATTACCAAATACCATTGTCTGTATATTTACCGCAGACAACATATCGTCTGGAAGCCCCATTGCTTTTCTATATCGTATAGCTCTTTCATTATTAGTGGATTCAAATATAGCCTCAATAGTTGTGTAAAGTTGCGTTCGTAGATCCTGCGGGAATTCTTGGCCCGTTTCTTTTAGAATATATTTTTTAAATTTATTAACTACATCTTTTAAATCTTCTACGGTTAATTCAGTATATATACCTACACTTGTTTCTACTATTTTACTCTCCCAAATTTCATTAAATTTAAATGGCCCTAATCCTAGAGCGCTATCTCCAAACATCATAATCAGTCTTCTATAGCTATCCCATGCAGATCTTGGGTTATCTAATTCTTTAGCTAGTGCTTCAACGGTCTCATCATTTAATCCAATGTTAAGGACGGTAGCCAGCATCCCAGGCATAGAAGCAGGTGCACCTGAACGTATGCTTACTATCAATGGCTTATCTTTATCTCCAAACTTTCTACCTGTAGCATTTTCCAATTTAGCCAGATTATTATCAATAGCTTCAATGAGTTCTTTCCTCAATTGATTTCCGTTGTCAAAATACAACTTAGATTCTTCAGTTGTAATTGTAAACCCAGAAGGTACTTTAATAAAATACTCTTTGCCATCGAATTTGTAAGTGATCCTACACATCTGAGCCAGATTAGCGCCTTTACCACCAAGCAAATCATTCATACCACTATTTCCTTCAGTAAGGTTATTTCCACGTAAATCCACACCAAAGAAATAGACTGGCTGCGTCTCAGTTGAATCTGGCAGATCGTCTGTGTTGTTTTCGTTTGATTCATCGAAGAGCGAAAGGGGTCTTAACGTAGAAATTTTCTCTGAAGCGCAGAATGCTATATTCTGGCACAGGAAAAGTGCTACTATAATTACACTTATTATTCTAACTATCAATGGTTTTTTAATTATCTGCATAATATAAGTAAAAAATTAGCCTTGCTCTTTAAAGGCTATATATACACCCTATGTTATTAATTATAATACAAATATGAGGCTATTGCAAGCAAAATAACCTTACCCTAATTGCCAATGTTCTCCAAACCTCTCTCTTAACACCCCTTCTCTTCTCGCCTTCTCTGCCCCACCCCACCAAAACCACTATGCCATCAATGCCTTATTTTAATACCGCCTTGCCCTGTTCTTTAGGGCAAGGCCTAAGAACCCAAAACAACATCTTCTAAATCCAAACATCCTCCTAAATCTAACTCTAAAACTAACACATAATCTAACCTATAACTACTAATAAACCTCTAATATAACTATATATCTATAAAATCTTCTCTAGAAGTCCCCTCATCTTCTAATAAAGTAAAGTAAATATGATAATATATAGATATATAGTATTTATTCTACTCCCAGGGGTTAGGATGGTTAATAAGGGGGATATATAGGGATTTAAAGGGTAGTTTGGATATGTTAGATATCCGTAGCAACAATTCCTGCGGATATCAGTGTTTCTAGAAGTATATTCTCTCCTGTAGGTGAGAGCTCTACATCCTTATCTATGGGAGATGGCATAGATTCTAGAACAGCTCTTCCATCTACAAATAAAACCTGTTCTCCTGATGGAAGCGTGGCCACAAATGTATCAGAGGATGGAGCCATTCCTCTATCAGGAGAACCCTGTGGAGTCAAATCAGGTAAGGTATCTTCCTGTATAGACTTGTTTATATCATTGAACAGCTTTTTTAAAGTACGTTCTGCAGCATTTCGTAAATATGAGTTTTCACTATTAACAAGATCTTTTAATTTTTCTAGATCATTTGGGGTTTCTATTCCTGTGAATTCTGCGGGTTTATCATCTAAGACACCAGAAAGAACGATAAGTTTTTGGATATAAAATGGATCCCAATGAACTTGTTTTGTCTTTCTCTTTTTTGCATTGTCTGAAAATACTAGAGGACCTATACTCTGCGAAAAAAACCATTCACTTTGAGGGTGAAAAACAGCTAATAACCACTCAGCATCATTTTTTATCAAGGGGATATATCGAGTGAAGAAAGGATTTTCCGCAATTACTTCTCGTTCACTTGCTTCAGCATCAAAATCGGAAACATCCAATGAAGTTTCATTTGTTAAAGCCTCATGCTGCTGTCGCTTAACCCAGTCAATAGCTCCTCTCCACATGCAAGCAGATGCTTCAAAGTGATATTTTGGGTTCAACAATAAATCTGTAATTTCCCCATCTGATAATTTATCAGCATCAATACCGAAACGTTGCCATGCATTATGTCGCCTTACCCAATTAGGTCTTATTTTTGTCATACCCAAGGTAGTTTTTCCTCTCATATGTCCTCCTATATAACTGGAAAGTTTCGAAGGCGGTATGTAGTCTAAAGTGGAGGACGGTAGGAAAAATCTTGTTTTATTCGCTAAATCCCGCGGAATGGCTTCTCTTGTTTCGGCAATATCTAACATTTTACCCAAAGGATACTCGCGTTCATGCAGACTTCCCACTATAATACTGTAAATAAGTAAGCGCTCAGGTATTCTATTCGCCCTAGCACTTTCTGCTATGTATTGACGATAATCAATAGGTAATCGCCCAATTTCCTCTATGGTACCGACAACATCCAATGGTATTTCATGCAAATCATCCTTTTCCATTTGATCAATTTCAGTAAGTTGTCGTGTAACCCCTTCAACTGTACCAAATCTATGTAGGAAGAATTGTAACACTACGTCTTGTTTCCTTAAATCTGTTCCACGGCAGTTTAAATAATCTAAAGCATCCCGCGAGACTGTTTCATTAAATATTGATGTTTCTCCGTTAAACCAAATATAGATAGGTGCAATAAGCCTCCTCATTATCGCCCTTCTATGATTCAAACCAGAGAAATCAATGCTAGAAGAGGCATTACCATTTATCTCTAAAGATGGCTCGAATGGTTCACTAATAAAGTTTCTTAATAGCTGATGCAGTCTCTTCTTATCGTCACCATTTAATAGCTGCTTTTGCATAAATTTACTAATTTCGCCTAAAATAATCCGTTTCATTCGAATAACTTCCCAATAAATTTCAATAGAATCAATTTCTTGAGAATGAAATCCTTCCAATATATTCATTAAGCGATTCAGGTGCAGTTTTTCATCTTTAATATTTTGAATATCCAAAAGCTCCACATATACGGAGGAGGTTCTCAATGAAGAATTAACAATTTTAATTCTAATAACCTTGAGTTGTTCCAAAGCTTCAGCATCAGACAATCGTCCTTCTTTATATTTATTAATGATACTCAAAGCTTGATTTAACTCTTTCATCAGTTGTTGAGAAGATTTTACTTTACCTGCATCACTAATATCGAAAGAAGAGCTTATTTTAATTTTATTAATATCATAAGAAAAGTAATTTATCTTATCTAATATAGGGGTAAGGGAAATCAATAATGCCATAATTCCTGGTAAACCCAAATACATAGTGAATGCAGCCCCTGCTCCTATCACAAGTAATCCGACACCAGGTAGTAAGCTCCCAGTTAAAACATGGCCTCCGATAAGCAATAACGAAATTCCAGAAACTATAGGTAACGCGACAACAGCTGCCTTAGCAAAAGATCCGAATGAATTACTACCCGCAGATCTGCCGTTATTTATTCTGGTATTAGAAACTTCTCCTGTTGCCTCATCGAATCTTTCCTTAACTTGTTCTGTATCTAATGGCACTCTTAGATGGAATTTTCTAGACAGATCTATACCGTACGTAGCACTTGTAAATAGAAATACCACGGATACAATTAGCGATATAATCTTTAAATTGTAATGTTTTTTAATCTTTACCATAATATAGATAAAAAAATAGCCCCTTCTGTCTATATCTTACTTATTATATAAGTATATCACAAATATACCCGCTAAACAAGGGCTTCAAACCGAAAAGTCAACCCTCTCCAAACTCCTCTTTTAACACCTCTTCTCTACTCTTACACCATTAAATAACCCAGTCCTCAACCCCATCAATGCCCCATCTTTAAACCGCGCCTTACTGTCTTCTAGTAAGGCCTAAGAACTACCCCCATCCTCTAACTCTAGAACACTTAACTCATACACACATAACACTAATAATAAAGTACCTAGAACTACTACAAAACCTCTCATATAACTGGCTATCTATAAAATCTTCCCTGGAAGAGCCTTCATCTTCTAATAAAGTAAAGTAAAT
>CAZMID010000044.1:0-5231 GCA_964566255.1 uncultured Planctomycetia bacterium
TCTTTTAAAAATCTAGCAGTATGTCTTCCTATTTCAATGTTATTCTTTTGAACTACATTATCTTTAATAAGATCCTTTATGGAGGACCTTATTAATTCTGTATCTTTTGCCTCGGTTATAAAAATAGACCTCTTTTCTGCTTTTAATAACCTAGAGGCTGCTATTCCACTTTTTCCAAGACCAACTACAAGTGTTTTTTTCATCTATTACCTTAATTTTAATGTCGCAAAGCTAAGTAATACTAATATTATCGCTATTATCCAGAACCTCACTGTAACTTTCGGTTCAGCCCACCCGCACATCTCAAAATGATGATGTAAAGGTGCTATCTTAAATATCCTTTTTCCAGTAGAGCGATATGAGACTATCTGTAAAAGTACTGAAAATGCCTCTGCTACAAATATCCCTCCTACCAAAAGTAATACTATCTCTTTTTTTATAAAAACAGCTACTGTCCCTATTGCACCTCCAAGGGCCAGGGCCCCTGTATCCCCCATAAATATTGATGCAGGAAATGAATTAAACCATAAAAATCCAAGACCTGCTCCTGCTATAGCAGCACAAAATACACTAAGCTCTCCTGCTTCAGTAAGATGGTAAATCCCCAGGTATTCTGCAAAATTAAAATGCCCCGCAACATAACTCATACCAGTATAAGCCACTGCAGCCAGTGTAATGCATCCTATGGCGAGGCCATCCAGACCATCAGTAAGATTGACTGCGTTGGAAGAAGCTGTAATCACAAGTATTACAAACGGGATATAAAAAATCCCAAGCTCTATAGCTAGATCTTTTAAAAAAGGCATCTCCAGAATACTTGATGCCTTTGGATGATTATATAGAAAAACTCCGACAATAACTCCTGCTATTATCTGAGAAAGGAGTTTCGTTTTCTTACTTAATCCTCTTTTTTGTGATTCTGAGGATGTAAGTTTTTTATAATCATCTAAAAATCCTACTATACCAAGCCATCCTGTTATCAAAAGAGCTAAAAGAACAAAACTGTTTTTTATATCAGCCCATAGAATGGTAGATAAAAATACTCCTAACAAGATCAATATCCCACCCATAGTGGGAGTGCCTTCTTTTTCTTTATGCAGATCATAAAGATCGGGACATTCTTTTCTTCTTACTACCTCTCCTATTTTAAGTTTTTCAAGCTTCCTGATTATAGGAGGTGCAAAAACAACTGTTACTAAAAATGCTGTGATGCTACTAAAGGCAACCCTAAATGTTATATATTTAAATACATTAAAAACAAAAAAGTATTCCCTTAATGGGTACAGTAAATAATATAGCATAATATTTTCCTATTGTTTAAACTCTGCCTCCAGAACTTGAACTATGTCTTCCATTTTCATTGCACGCGAACCCTTGACTAAAACAGTATCTCCTTTTCTAATCAAACCTTTTACAGTTTCGCAAGCTTCTTTGGTAAGATTGCATAATTTAATCTTTTTTCCACTCATACCTGCTTCCTGAGCACCTTTTGCAACATGTTCAGAAAGCTTACCCACAGCTACCAGTAAATCAATACCTGATTCAGCAGCCTGTCTTCCGACCAAATGATGAAAACGGCTGGAAAGATTTCCTAATTCAAGCATATCGCCTGCCACAAGTATTTTTCTTCCTTTTGTCGTTATATCCCTCAACGATTCTATTGCCTGCTTCATTGATAAAGGATTAGAATTATATGAATCATTTATTACTCTTATATCTCCTATCCTTTTAACCTCCATCCTCATATTAGGTACCCTAAATTCTTTTAAGGCCTCTTTTATTTCATTAATGGGTATTCCAAAATTCCATGTTGAGGCTATTGCAGCAAGGGCATTATAAACATTATGACGACCTACTATAGCCAAATTTATTTGATCTTTTCCATTTAATTTAAAACTTATGCCGTCAGGCTGGATATCAACGTTCTCTGCATAAAAATCGCATTTCTTATTGAGTCCGAACTTTGTTACTTTTAAATCTGTCTTTACAGTCTTAAGGGATTCATCATCGCCGTTGATAACAAGTGAGCTATTTTTATCCATATGTTCCAATATCTCAATCTTGGATTTTAAAACTGTATCCGTATTCTTCAAATATTCCAAATGGGACGGACCTATATTCGTAATAACAGCTGTGGTTGGCCTTGCTATTCCTGAAAGTCGCCTTATCTCACCTAAATGATTTGTGCCCATCTCAAGGACAGCCATCTTATGTTCACTCTTTAAACGCATAAGTGTAAGAGGTACCCCTATATGATTATTCTCAGTCCCAAAGTTCTTTAAAATCCTAAAACTTTTACCGAGAATCGCAGCTATCATTTCTTTTGTGGTAGTCTTACCATTAGAGCCGGTAACTCCTATGATAGGAATACTAAATCGCGTTCTATGAAAATGCGCAATATCACCCAAGGCCTTTATACTGTCAGCAACTGATATAAAAGAGGTGTCAGGTATTTTAAAATTAGCCTTATTAGTAATACAGTTCTCCTGGACAAGTACACCTCCTGCGCCACGAGATACTGCATCCAATATAAAATTATGGCCGTCAAACCTTTCACCTTTAATAGCCACGAAAAGCTCTCCCCCTCTCATGCGACGGGTATCAGTGGAAACGCCTGTCAGCATGTCCTCAACATTGCCTGATAAAATCCTGCCTTTAGTGGAAATTAAGGTGTCTTTTACTGTAAACATAGTCTTTTCTCCTTTAAGATTTTTCTTGCTGTCTCCCTATCGTCAAAAGGGACAGTCACGTTTTTAAATACCTGATATGTCTCGTGGCCTTTTCCAGAGATAACTACGATATCTCCTTTTTTTGCCTCTCCCAAGGCCTTTCTTATGGCCTTAGTCCTATCTATCTCAATAACATAATTATTCTTTTTGCTACCAATCCCTCTTTTAATATCATTTATAATATCCACTGGTTCTTCGTTCCTTGGATTATCACTTGTTATAAAAACCTTACTAGACAACTCACTAGCTATTTTACCCATATTAGGCCTCTTGGACTTATCTCTGTCGCCACCACAGCCAAATACAGTTAAGATCCTTTTGGGTTTTAAATCCTTTAAGGCCTTTAGAACGTTTTCTAAGCCATTTTCTGTATGAGCGTAATCTACAAATACTAAAAAATCCTGGCCACAATCTATTTTTTCAAGCCTTCCGGGTAAGCTCTTAATATTTTCAATACCTGATTTTATCTGATCTATCTTCATACCCATGGCCATACCGCAACAACTAGCAGCCAGGATATTATAAACGTTATAAAGTCCCATCAAAGAAGAATTTATTTCTATATTTTGTCCATCTTTGAAACAAAGTTTAAATTTAAGTCCTTCAAAAGAAAACTTAATATCATTAGCAAATACATCTAAATCTTCTTTTATTCCATAAGTAAGTAAAGTTATGTCTTTTTCTGACTTGATATTTTCTATGATATTCTCTGAATAAGGGTCATCTTTATTTATTATTGCAAATCCGGATGTCTTTATTTTTTCAAATAGCTTCATCTTGGATAAAAGATAATTATCCATATTTTTATGATAATCCAAATGTTCATTTGTCAGATTTGTAAATACTGCAATATCAAAATTTAAACTGTCTACACGTCCCTGCTCCAGAGAATGCGAAGAAACTTCAAGTACGCAGTTAGATATATCTTCTCTATTCATGCTGTCTAAAAAGGAATATAGATCTAATATACCGGGTGTAGTATTAAGACTTGGTATGAGACGGTTTCCAAATCTATAATTTATAGTCCCTATGACACCTACTGATTCACTTTTTATCTTAAATAAGCTCTCGAGTAAATAAGTGACAGTGGTCTTGCCATTTGTGCCCGTTACTCCAATAAGGTACATACTAGAAGAAATATCCCCATAAAAATTCTTGGCCACTTGAGAAAGGCTGGAAGTTGCATCTTTTACATATATAAATGTAATATCTTTTATGGGGGCTAGTTTTTTACTGCTTTCTGATTCTAAGAGAATCGCCTTTACGCCTCTATCTATAGCCTCATCTATAAAATCTATGCCATTTAAGCGCGAACCTTTGATAGCTATAAAAAGATAACCATCTTTGACCCTCTTGGAATCACACGAAAGGCCTTTTATCTCCACAGAGGAATCTCCTTCTATTTTCTGTATGCCTTCTAGATTTTTTATTATGTCATTAAGTTTCATTTGGGGTTATTTTATAATAACGCATCAGTTGAGTTGCTACATTTTTAAAAACAGGTGCACAAATAGTACCTCCGTAATAAAAAGGTCTTGCCTCATCCAATATAACAACTATTACAAATTTAGGTTCATCAAAAGGCAAAAAACCTATAAACGAAGACATGTATTTTCTATGTGAATAAGTACCGTCTTCTTCTATTTTTTGAGCAGTACCGGTCTTACCGGCTGGGAAATAACCTTTTACCTCTGCCCTCATACCAGTACCTTCTTTTACTACGCCTCTCAAAATAGATCTTACCTCTTTTGCTGTTTCACTGGAAACGACTCTATGTAACTTTTTTGATGGAAACCTTTCTATCACATGATCTTCCTTATCCTGAATCCTATTAATAATCCTTGGTTTTATATAATACCCGCCATTTGCAATAGATGATATTGCACAGGCAAGTTGAAGCGTGGTCACAGTCACACCTTGCCCCATAGACATACTACATATAGAAAGCTTTGACCACTTATTTGGATGAGGCATTATACCAGAGACCTCGCCCGGTAGATCTATCTGAGTCTTTTTCCCAAACCCAAAGCGTTTCATATACCTATATAATCTGTTTTCTCCTAATTTAATAGCCGACTTCATTGTACCTATATTCGAAGAGTGTTTAATCACATCTCTAAAACTAAGCCATCCATGTTCTCTATGATCATGATAGGTATGGCTGTACCATTTAAATTTTCCATTCTCACAAAAAAATTCATCTTCTGGATTAACTACGCTTTCCGCTAAGACAGCACTTAAAGTAACAACCTTAAAACTAGAACCAGGTTCAAAAAAATCACAAATCGCACGGTTTCTTCTTGAATCAACTGTATAACTATTTATGTCGTTTGGATCATAGGTAGGTCTATTTGCAAGAGCTAATATATCACCTGTGTAAGGCTCCATTACTATAATACTTGCTCCTTTTGCATTGTATTTCTTAACAGCCTTATCTAATGTTCTTTCTGTAAAAGCTTGAATAACACTATCTATTGTAAGCACTACACTGTTTCCATCAGC
>CAZMID010000045.1:0-5196 GCA_964566255.1 uncultured Planctomycetia bacterium
ATTCTTTCAAAAGTCTTTGGTACTATAAGACACAAAAAGACCATTCTTCCCATGGCCTTATATATCTTTTACTTATTATATCGTAAATATAACTGCTATGCAAGCTCTAAAATTTTATTCCGTCAACCAAGATTTTGCCTTATTTTACAGTAATTCGCACCACTTTCCCGTCTTTCCAGACAGCAAGTGGGCGTCCAGATTTCTTATGTCGCGCAACCACGTCTTTTACTGCTTCCTTAAGGGCAAGTGTTGCTTTATCGTGCAATGTTAATCTTTTTCGTTTTTTCATATCTTTTTTCCTGTCTTATGTAATATCTTTTCAAATAACTCTTTTTCAATAATATCAATATCGCCGTTATTCTTTTTGGCAATTGGCACCGGTTTAATACCTGCATTATTAAACAGAACCCAAGAATCTAATAATGGGAGATAGATTTTAAAAAAATTGAAAATACTTCTTTTAAAGCGCCTCTTTATATCTTCTGTAGGGACATTGTGTCCACCTTCCATTACTCTATCTTTAATGCGCAGTATAGCAATATCTGCATCCGGAATCCACAGAAAGAAAAGATGCAATTTGTAACTTTTTTTCTTTAATTCTCTAAAAAGATTTGCATATAATTTTCCCGCAAGCGTTGACTCAAAAGCAAAATCAACATCCAATCTTATGTATTCATGTATTTGGCTTAAAACAAGCTTCCCTGCTTTTATTGCAACACTTCTAGGTGAAAAAGGCGATAAACCTTGTGCAATAAGATCAGCATTTATAAAATTTGGACATTTAACATAATCTGGCAGAAACCTCTCTGCAAAAGTAGTTTTACCTGAGCCATTAGGTCCAGCTATTATGTATACATTTTTATTCTTCATAATATTACTGTAAGTTTATCAGACACTATCCACAATTGCAAGAAAAACTCATCGCATCACTCTCTTAACTCCCTCTCTCCTCGCCTATCCTCTCCACTCAACTAAAACCATTATACATCTAGTCCCTAATTTTTTCAATCGCCTTGCTGCAAAGCAGACAAGGCTTAAGACCCCAAAACAACCACATAATACTCTAAACTATTCTCATACTATAAAAATACACATAATAAACTACCTACAACTACTAAAAAACCTCTCATATAACTGGTTATCTGTAAAATCTTCCCTGGAAGAGCCTTCATCTTCTAATAAAGTAAAGTAAATATGATAATATATAGATATATAGGATATTAGGGGGTTTTATAGGGAGTTTAGGGGGTGTTTTGGGTAATATCAGAAAATTATAAACTAGTTGTGTTAACAAATCTTACATCAAACATGTCTCTTAATTTTACTGCATAGGAAAGTGGTTCAGATGTATTTTTTAACGCTGCGACCATAGCTGCAAAAACTCCTATGCCTGTAGGTCTTGTTGGTGCAATACAAAGATGAGGAGCAATATAAGGAACTATAGAAGTCGGAGCGTGCTCAAAAAATAACTTCGCATCAGTTACACTAATATTGACATCTTGTCCTGTTAAAACACCGCCTCCGATTAAGTTACCTATCTTTTCTATTGCCTTTGCATAACTGATTAAGACTTGTCTTCTTGCCATGGCATCTTTGCCATTACTCCGTGGATCGATTTTTACATTTATAGTACATTTGCTTCCACCAATAGCTAGACCTGCTCCAGCATTCTTAAAACTCATCTCCTGAGATAATTCTAATGCATCAGCAAGAGCAGCATTATTAGACTTATATTTAAGTATTCTAGTTCCACCAGTAGCACGATATTGACCATTAACGCGCCTTGATTCACTTTCAATCTTTGTTAAACGGTGGATTGCCATATAAGCAGTATAACCTAATTCTTCATTAGTAATCTCAAAAACAGCGTAGTGCTTATCCCAATGTTCTAATACTTCTTCTGGATAATCTTCTTTAGCTGTTAAGACTCTAACTTTTGAGCCATCATCAAAGGTAAGGTCATTTAAACCTTCCTTAGGATACATACGATTAGAAAATTTTTCACCAAAGGTTAGCTGATATCCAGAAAGTCTTACTTGCTTTAAGGCTTCAAAGAACTTGCGGCTTGTTTCATCGGCAACTACCTGAGGGGGTTTGTTTCTTATGCTTGAGGTAAGAAGAATATCTTCTACTCGGTTGAATATTCTTTTTGATATACCCATATCTGTTACGTTATGACCTAAGTGTCCATCTACGCCTGTTACTCCTCCGGCATTGGCAATATAGTCAGGGATATAGGCTATACCCGCTTGTTTTAATAATTCGGGATCCCGCTTTTTGTCTTCAGTAACATTATTGCAGGCGCCACAGATAATTTTTACACCTGCGGCTTTTAATTTTTTAACAGTCTCGGGATTGACAACGGGACCTATTGCGCATGGAGAAAAAACATCAATATTAGTAACTCCCATACCTTTAAGTTTCTCTGGAAAGGCCTCTAGGGGATTCATTATTTTATTAGTATATCCACCGCCTGGTAGTTTCTCTTCCTGAAAAATAAATAACTTATTTGAGTTAATATCTGAGGTATATTCAGTATTTACCGATTCTATAGTGGGAAGATCAACATCAGAGGCAATTACTATAGCTCCTGCTTCAAGTAAGGGTTGAAGCAATTGTCCGCCAGTGCCACCAATGCCCTGAATAGCTATTACCTTTCCTTTTAAATAGTCTATTGGTAATTGCCATTTTCCCTTGGGGTCGTTTTTTGTAATGCTGAGCATCCTGCCTGTAAAATAACTTGCTGACACATTAGCTTCATAAATAGGCCTACCTCGTTCATCAATGTATATTCTGTGATATTCGGCATTACCTATTGATGGATCTCCATACCTCAATATAAAAGCTCCATCCCTCTGATTTATTTTTACCGAGAGCTCTAATTCTTCTGCACATCTTTGCAGAGTCCCCCATCCTAATAAAATATTGGCAATGTTTTTTATTTGGTTGCTTTCCAACTTTTCTACAAAAAATGCCGTCAAAAGGGCTTTCCAGAATTTACGCCTTCCTTTATCCATTTTCAAAGCATCTATTAGGTGCTCTGGAATATCATTGTTTCCATAGATTATTTCGGCTATTTCACTTACTTTATCTTCATTCCACTCATCTATTACTGAATCAGGATTAAATGCTTCTAAGACCCTTAAGGTTTGAGCATAGAGAACATTAGAGCAAGTAAATATTAAAAGGATAATTATAGATAGAGTCTTCTTAATTATTTTGTAATTCATAATATCACTCCTTTGTTGACTTATATTGCCTATTATTTATGTCCTTTAAAAGCGTTGGAGACTATAAGGCAAAAAAAGGCTATTTTTCCCATAGCCTTGCCCTGTCTCTACATTTAAACGTATTATATCAAACTATAGACTATCCGTCAATAAAAATTAGCTTTATTTCTCACTGCCAATGCTCTTCAAATCCCTCTCTTAATACCCCTTCTTTTCTCCTATACTACCACCTAACCAAATCCTCAACACCATCAATGCCCCATCTTTAGAACAACGCCTTACTGCCTTGCAGTAAGGCCTAAGAACTATCTCCATCCTCTAACCCTAGAACACTTAACTCATACTACTCTAAACTAGAACTACTAAAAAACCTCTCATATAACTGGTTATCTATAAAATCTTCCCTGGAAGAGCCTTCATCTTCTAATAAAGTAAAGTAAATATGATAATATATAGATATATAGTATTTATTCTACTCCCAGGGGTTAGGATGGTTGATGAGGGGGATATGGTAAGGATATATATGATATTAGGTGTTAGAGGTTAGTGTTATTAGTTTCTATTGCAAGAAGTTGGTCATCAATAGGGGTGTTAGGTTGGTTTATCGGAAATTCCCAGATAAAGTTTTTTTCATTGCTGGATGGGATTGGGATATCTTTTTCGTCTAACACAACAACTTTAAAGCCTGATTTTTGTGGAAAATGTGCATATAATTCTGTTATTTCGGACAAAGAAAGGCCAGTGTTAGCTAGGACATTGAGTATATGTTCTGGTGTAAAGAAACAGATATATTTACAGGGTTGTTTAATAAAATTCGAGTTTCTAGAACAATGTTGTATTACCTGCCAGGCAAATTCTTTAGTTTGTTCCTTAAAAACTTGGAGCTCTTCAGAAGTTTTGTCATATGTCCGATTAATATATTGGAATTGTGCAACAAATAGACGATTTACGTTATCTTTTCCTGTTAATAGTGAAATCCTCAAATAAAAGACAGGCTGAGGAAGGCTTCTATTTTTATCATTAACATCTGTTAGTTGATCTGTGACTTTTTTATTATTTGTAGTAATATATATATCGTAGGAACCCTTCGAAGGGGCTTGAAATCTTACTTGGAATGAATGAGAGGTTTTTTCTGGAATCTTAATGGTTTTTAATTTAGGTAAGCCATTTAAAAGGTTTACAAGGATGCCGATATTAGGATAAGAAGCAGCGCTGCGTTGGTAAAGCCAGTTAATTTTCCATGGGAGTTTGGAATAATCAGGCTCTTCCTCTTCAAGCATAGCCACATCTAAAACACTCTCTATGGATTCCCTCGCCCATGGATCTTTAATGACTCTATCACCGAACATAGAAAGAAATATATCTGCCCTTTCTTTATATTTTTCTCGCCATTCTTCAAGAAGCTCCTCAGCTTTTATAGCATCCCGATCAAAAATAAGAAGAGGTCTTAAATGAGTTTTAGCTTGTATATCCAAGCTATATACTAAAGTATTTAAACAAAATACTAAAGATATAACTATTGATATTATTTTTAGATTGTATGCTTTTTTAAACTTAATCATAATATAAGTAAAAAATTAGCCTTGCTGCTCTCCAAAGGTTATATATACATCCTATGTTATTAATTATAATACAAATATGGGTCTATTACAAGCAAAATAACCTTATCCTAATTGCCAATGCTCTTCAAAACCCCTCTCTTAACTACCTAAGCCTTCGCCTATCCTCTCCACCTAACCAAATCCTCAACACCATCAATGCCCCATCTTTAGAACAACGCCTTACTGCTTGCAGTAAGGCCTAAGACCCCTCTTAATCTTCTAAGTATAAAACAACACACTCATACACACATAACACTAATAATAAACTACCTACAACTACTAAAAAACCTCTCATATAACTGGTTATCTGTAAAATCTTCCCTGGAAGAGCCTTCATCTTCTAATAAAGTAAAGTAAATATGATA
>CAZMID010000046.1:0-4074 GCA_964566255.1 uncultured Planctomycetia bacterium
TGTCTTATAGTACCAAAGACTTTTGAAAGAATGGTTTATATGAG
The DNA here is from genome assembly GCA_964566255.1 of uncultured Planctomycetia bacterium. Taxonomy (GTDB): domain Bacteria; phylum Omnitrophota; class Gorgyraeia; order Gorgyraeales; family Gorgyraeaceae; genus CAZMID01. The sequence goes on from CAZMID010000046.1 coordinate 45, forward strand.
AAAGATATATAGAATAGTTATTATAGTATTGATATTCATAGTAATAGGGGTATGGCTATGCACAGAACTTGCTTTTGGGCTTAGGCCTAAATTACTTTTTACTACTGTTGTTAAAAAAGAAGTGAGTGGTAACGGTAAAATTATTATAAATCCTCTTTTGCCAACACATGGTGATATGTATAATTTGGTAAAAGGACGATCAAGAAAGTCAGGTAAGAAGATATTAATATTTAATGTTGACGCACATACGGACAAATATAATGTTAGAATATTAGATGATATTGCTCCTTTTTATCAAGATAGTTCTTATTGGGACTCATCGTGGGCAAGTGAACTTGAAAGAGAAGGAGAAGCTATTGTTTTGCATATGCCTTCTTATTGGGATGGAGAAGATTTTTGGGACGAGACAACGCGCAGTTTAACGAATTGGAGGACATGTAAACATAATGAAACACTCGGATATCTTGAATGGTTATTACAGGAATATGAAAAACATAAAGATGAAATGGAAGAAATTTGGGTAACTATTGATCTTGATTTCTTTTCGCTTCGCACCGAAGTCAGAAAAAAGCATCCTCGCGACACTAAATCTGTTAGAATACCAATTTACAATTTAAAGCCAGAAGAAATTGATCAAGAAATAGCTGCTTTAGTTGAATTTTTTGAAAGCAATAATATAAAAATTAATCGAGTAATCCCATCTATTCCATCTTCTAGTAAGGAATATTTAAATATTTCTCCAAAAAAGAGAGAAGCTTTTATAGAAGAAGTAACGAAAAAAATTAATCGTGCTTTTAGTAAATTGTCTAAAAGGCGAGAAAACTCAATAATCACTAAAGATAAAGGCATGAATGTTGAAGAAACTGTCTATGAGTGCTGGCAGGCATTAGTAACAGGTGATAAAAATAAGGTGTGCCAGATTCTGGAAAATTTAGCCCAATCAACCCCTGCTTTGGTAAAACATCGCTTTATTACTCCAAAAGATTTAGCTAAGGCAAAAAGAAGGTATCAATATTCTTTTGAAGGATCTGTAAATCCAGAAGCTCAGATGGCAAGTCTTATAGTATATAACTTTTTATCTGGGAGTTTTGAATATAGAAAACCCTACGATGACTTCCTTTTTCCTTCTATCGTTGCAGTAGAGAATGTCTTACAGCATGTGGTTTCTGTACCTGCTAAAAGCGAAGCGCTTATGCTTATGTTTGAAAAAAAGTCCATTGATTATAGCGAATGGTGGATCTACATTATTGATGCTGCTCCAAGCATGCCTGTAGGAAGAGTTATAAATGGTGAATATAGAGCTCCTACTGGCAGACATGGAACAGCAATTCAAACTCTTAGAAGCGATTCAGAGACAATAAAAGATTGGGCTATTACCTCTTTAGGAGAACAGTGGAACGAGATATCTGATACATTAACAAAGCCCCCGTTTCCTACCCCGCCTAAAGGAACTTTGTTCTCAGTCCATACTATTATTCGTGAGAATATTACTATGCCGCTTATTGAGCAATTCCCTTTAAATCACGCCTCCCCTACAGATTTATCCCTATAAAACCCCCTTATTAACTATCCTAATCCCTGGGAGTAGAATAAATACTATATATCTATATATTATCATATTTACTTTACTTTATTAGAAGATGAAGGCTCTTCCAGGGAAGATTTTATAGATAACCAGTTATATGAGAGGTTTATTAGTAGTTGTAGTTTATATTTAGAGGATAAAGATAGTTCTTAGGCCTTGTCTGCTTCGCAGCAAGGCGATTGAAAAGATAGGGATTAGATGAGGTTGAGGATTTGATTGGGTGAAGAGAAGGGACGAGGGCGTAGGTGGTTAAAAGAGTGGTGCGGTGAGGGATTGGCGAAGTAAAATTTTAGAGCTTGTATAGCGGGTATATATTTGCTATAATACATAATAAGTAAAAGATATATAAGGCCATAAGGAACATGGTTATTTTTTGCCTAAATTATGATTGAGATTAAAAAAGCGTACAATTTAAAGATAGTATCTATACTTATAACTCTAGTATTTTGTTTAAATAGTTTAGTATATGGCATGGATATAGATGCCAAGACACATCTGAGGCCTCGACTTGTCTTTGATCCAGGTAATGAGATAAAAGACTCTAAGTCATATAAGAGTCTTGCTGACATACTCAAACACCCAAAACGCACCCCACGGAAACCAATCAAAAGAGCAAAAGCTATTGTAATGAAAGAGAAGGAAATACTGGGTTTTTTAGGGGTTAAACGATCTCAAATCAGTTCCATTAGATATGAAATTGAACAAAGAGAAGATGATGATACCGATTCTGGTTATGTGCTTAAATATATACTTGATACGAAATCCGGACAAATAACATTTTATGCTAAATTAAAACATCCTAAACCATTTGTAGATTTTACCGAACTTGAACGCAAAATGACTCTAGCAGCTTCTCAAGCTGAAGCTTTTCCGCCAAGCACTGTCATTGCAGATACATTAATTATTCGAGGAATTGATAATGGTATTTCTCTTGAAGAAATTCCACCAATAGGAAATTCGGAATGGGTTGATTTCTTTTTAGAAAATGAGAAACATTTTGTGAAAGAAATAGGAAAAGCCTATGGTAGACTTAATAAAATAGCGGGGATTTCGCATGTTGATGTTGAGAGACGTCATATTTTTATTACAAAAGATAAGCGTGTTTATCTTATTGATGTTACGCCTTCCTCGGAAACAGGTCCTTTATCTTCGCAGTGGGGTGAGCACTATCCAAAAGATTTTGATCTTAAGCGACTAACTAAATATATCCTACGCGATTTAGCTATATCTTTATTTGCCTGGGATACTATTTTCCAACCTATTGGCATACAAAAAAAAGTAAAATTATATGCTCAAAAGATACAAGAAAAACAGGAAGAGTACGCTCAATGGCTTCAAGAAGGCTATGATGAAATCGAAGAAGCAAAAACCCCTCTAATAGATTCAATTGATATTCGTGCCAGAAAAGAGTGGCAGACTCCAGGAAATCCAGATTTATTTGCCTATCAGTTTGTCCCGAAAGAACTCGCAATAACATATACTAGCAAAATGAGAGAATTGTATAAAATTTTTAGTAGACGCTATAAAGACACCTTTGAGACTACACATATTAATTATTTTTTAAATCATTTCGGATATACGCAGATTTTTACTGATATCTATAACGGGAAACATATTAATGTATTAGATTCTCTAATAAGCGAAGACAATGAGTTGCTTTTTAGAATGTTCAATGTTGCTGTAAAAGATATCAAACTTAGGCACAACAGAGGGTCTTATACATGTCTTTTGCGATATCCGAAATTGGTTGACGAATTCAAATTAAATATACAGGAAATTTTAAAAGAAAAAAGAGCATTACAAGAAAGAAAAGTTACTGTTTTAATACCTGGTTGTGCCTCTGGAGAAGAAATGGTAACCTGGAAATGGGTTTTAGAAACAGAACTCAAACCTATTATTCCAGATTTCGATGATTTTGAATTTGAGTTTGTAGGTATAGACAATAATTACGATGTTTACAAAGAAGCGCAATCAAAGTTAAAATACGGGTTTGATATCTTCTCAGCTTTAGAGTTAAAGCTATGGGCAAGCACTGTAATTGTAAAACAAGATAAAAATGAAGTGCTTAATAAATTAGCTGTTATGAATCATGTTAATGGAAATCTAGCTGAATACAGAAAAGATATTAAGATTATATTTGGAGATATCGCATCTGAAAATTTCCGGGATATTCTGGAAAATTCTGATTTGGTAATAATGAATAGTGTTCTGTATCAGGTGAAGGGTAGACAATTTGATAACTTAGTTGAATTATTTAGATCAGTTTCGGAGTCTCGCAGTTCAATGCGCATTATTGGAAAAAACACTAATAAGCTTAAAATATTACAGGAATCCCTATAAAACCCCCTTACCACCACCTCTAACACCCAATATCATACATATCATTACCATACCCCCCCTTATTAACCATCCTAACCCCTGGGAGTAGAATAAATACTATATATC
>CAZMID010000047.1:0-3942 GCA_964566255.1 uncultured Planctomycetia bacterium
TAATAAAGAAAAGTAAGCATATCTGTAAGTATATTGATTTACCAATTGAACATATAAGCGAAAAGATTCTAAAAAAGATGGGTCGACGGATAAAGAAAAAAGATATTCTTTTATTGATAGAATATATTCGTAAGACTATACCCAATGTAGCGCTTAGAACTTCGCTTATTGTGGGTTTTCCAGGTGAGACAAAAAAAGATTTCGAAGAATTAGTATCTTTTGTAGAAAAAACTAAATTTGAAAGATTAGGGATCTTCAGGTATTCTAGAGAGGAAGGAACTCCCGCGTATAAATTTAAAGATCAGATAGAAGAAAAAGTTAAAGAATATCGTTTTGATAAACTTATGTTGTTACAAAAAGAGATAGCCAAAGATGTGAATAAAAGATTTAATGGTAAAATTATAGATGTTTTAGTTGAAGAAATCAAAGAAGATGGTTATTATATAGGTAGGAGTGAATATGATGCACCTGAAGTGGATGGTTTGGTTTATGTTAAAGGTAATGATCTGAAGATAGGTGAATTTTACAAAGTCTATGTCGTAGATACATACGAATATGATTTAGTAGGAGAGAAAATTGAATCTAGCGAATAAACTTACAATTTCAAGGATAGTCTTAGCAGGTATCTTCATACTTTTTTTGTTTGTAAAAGGTGCAGGTGCCAAGGTAATGGCGCTTTCGGTGTTTTTGATAGCGTGCATAACAGATTATTATGATGGTTTAATAGCAAGGCGTTCAGGGAGTGTTACAGCTTTTGGAAAATTGATGGATCCTATTGCAGATAAGATTCTTATCTTAGGTGGTTTTTTAGCCTTTGTTGAGATGAAGATAATACCTGCCTGGATGGTAATGGTAATCATTGCAAGAGAGTTAATTATTACAGGTATAAGGGTTTTGGCCCTTTCACAAAAAAGGGTCTTAAGTGCTGAAATTGCTGGAAAACATAAAACAGTTTCTCAGATAGTAGCTGTAGTTTCAATTCTTATATTTTTGATAATAAGGGATTCAGGTTTTACATTTAGATATATAGGATATTATAGTAAAGGTGTCTATATGCTGATGTTAATAACAGTAGTTATGACGTTACTTTCCGGGATTTCTTATATGATGAGGAATAGATATATTTTTATGGGAGAAAGAAATGGACAGACTCTCTAAAATAATAGCGAGTGTCTTTTATATAGGGTATTTGCCCATCGCACCAGGTAGTATTGGAAGTTTTGCAGCACTTTTTTTCTATAATTTTGTAAAAGATGATCCTGTAGTAATGGCTGGTTCTATTATCGTATGTTTTCTTCTAGGACTTTTAACAGCAGGTAGAGTCGAGGTTCTTTTAGATGATAAAGATGCGAGTGAAATAATAATAGATGAATTTACAGGGATGTTAATCGCTTTATATCTTTTACCTTCAACGATGTTTTATGTAGTTTCAGCATTTTTATTATTCAGATTCTTTGACATAGTAAAGCCTAAGCCCATAAATAGACTAGAAAAATTGCCTGGAGGTTTTGGTATAATGATGGATGATGTTGCAGCAGGGGTATACGCTAACCTAATCCTTCAGATTATTTATAGGGTGTTCTGATAAGGGAGTATAGATGGCACCTTTTGGGGTGAGGGCGCTTTGAAATAGAATAATTTTTTCTATTTTTACTTCATCATTTAAATCTAGGTTTATTTCATTTATAATTTTTGTAAGGTTTTGTATATTTTTTAAGGATTTTATCCTTCCAAGTGTTAAGTGAGCACTGTATTCACGCTTTTCTTTCGCAAAGCCTAGCTTTTCCAAATTATCTTCTATTTTATTATTCAGGAGTTTTAGATATTCGCTTCCTTTATCGATCCCGAGCCAGATAACCCGCGGTTTTTGCATATTCGGAAAACCACCTATCTTGGAAAACTTGATACTAAATGTATTGAAATTATCAGCTATAGACTTTAGATTGGCGGAGATTTTTTCAACGTCAGATTCTTTTATATCCCCCAGGAATTTTAGTGTCAGGTGCATTTGGTTTTCTTTAGCCCATTTAACTATAGCATCTGATTTTTTTAGTTGAGAGATGATGTTTGTAATTTTTTGTTTATTTAAACTATCTATTTCTATGGCGATAAAACTGCGAATTGCACTCATAGAAGAATTTTTCTTAACATGTTAAGGGCGGCTTGCGTGGATTTATATTTTACAATATCGCGCTGACCAAGAAAGTGGAATTCCCGAGAGACAGTTTTTAGCTTCGTAGACACTGCAATATAGACAAGTCCTACAGGTTTTTTCTTAGTCCCACCACCAGGGCCTGCAATACCACTGATACCAATACCTATACTAGAATTTGATAATAGCCTTATATTTTTTGCCATTAGACTTGCAACATTTTTTGAAACAGCGCCATATTTTTTAATTACATCTTTTGGAATATTAAGAGTTTTATTTTTAGAGATATTACTGTAAGTTACAAGCCCCATCTGAAAATATCTAGAGCTTCCAGGTACATCAGTTACCCTATTTGAAAGCAGGCCTCCAGTGCAAGATTCAGCGACAGATAAGGTTAATTTTCTTCTTAGAAGCATTTTTCCCAAAACTATTTCTAATAAATCATTATCGTATCCAAATATATAATCTTTAAGACGATTTTTAATCTTTTTTTCTATTTTATTTATAGTAGATAAGGCTAATCTTTTATTTTTTTCAGTTGCTGTTATTTTTACAGTAATCTCTTCAGGATTAGGATATATACCCATTTGGACATTACCTTTAATTTCTAATATGTCTTTTATTTTTTCATTTACCTTTGACTCCGGAAGCCCTGTTATTTTTATTACACGGGATTTTATGATTTTATCAGGCTGGAGTCTTTTTTTAAGATAATTTGTTATAGTTTTATCAACCATTGGATATAATTCATGTGGTACGCCTGGTAAGGCAATAAGTATTTTTCTGCCTACAGGGATCATCAGTCCAGGGGCAGAGCCAATATTATTTAATATAGGTATCGCTGCAGAAGGGATAAGGGCTTGCCTCAAGTTATTTTTAGGCATTTTGAGATTTCTTTTTCTGAAGTGAAGTTTTATATGATTTGCGACTTTATTCTGAAAGATCAATTTTCTTTTTATGGCTCTAGCAATACAATCAAGCGTTATATCATCTACAGTAGGACCGAGCCCTCCTGTTAATATGACGATGTTTGAATATTTTAAGGATTTTTTTATAGAAGAGATTATTGTTTCAGGTTCATCCGGGATAGATAAGTGCCTGGCGGTTTTTATACCAATGCCAGATAAGACCCTTGATATATAATGGGCATTTGTATTTTTAATATGTCCAAGCATTATTTCGTTTCCTATGCAGATTACCTGAGCTTGTATTTCCATAGGTCCTATTATAGGTAATCTTTAAGCTATATTCAATACTTTTGTTATAATTTACTTTACTTTAAGGACTTAGGGTTGTATAATCAGAAAAAGCATAAACTTAAAATATGGAGGTGTCATATGGCTAAGAAAGAAGAGAAAAAACAAGTTGCAAAAACTATTAATGTTAAAGAAAAGGCATTAAATACAGCAGTCTCTCAGATAGAGAAACAATTTGGTAAAGGCTCTATTATGAAACTCGGTAGAGATACCAAATTTGAAATAGATGCTATTCCCACAGGGGCATTATCTCTTGATCTGGCTTTAGGTATAGGAGGAGTGCCTAGAGGAAGGATTGTAGAGATATTCGGGCCTGAGGCAGGAGGTAAGACCACTCTTACTTTAAGTATAATTTCAGAAGTCCAGAAACGCGGAGGTGTGGCTGCTTTTATAGATGCTGAACATGCACTGGATCCTAGTTATTCCAAGAAATTAGGTGTAAATTTAAATGATCTTTTGATATCACAGCCAGATACAGGTGAACAGGCCCTTGATATTGCAGAGATGCTTGTAAGGAGTAATGCAGTTGACTTA
>CAZMID010000048.1:0-3606 GCA_964566255.1 uncultured Planctomycetia bacterium
CCACAAAAAATCCGGCCTTGAGGTATTTTCATATAAGCTTGCGCCGATACTATCGTCCCCGCTGCTACCTTTCACGACTCTGTTCGGTATGGAAAGAGGTGGTGCGATAGCGCTCCAAAGACCGGAAAATGTATTATATTGTAAACCCACTCAAAAGTGAAGAGAATTTTGTACGATCTTATAGCCAAGCAAAGGTCTATTTTCGATCAACCGATTAGTACGGCTAGGCTTAGTAGATTACTCCACTTACACCGGCCGCCTATCACCTGGTAGTCTCCCAGGGGTTTATAGGGATTTCTAATCTTAGGATGGGCTTCCCACTTAGATGCTTTCAGTGGTTATCCCGAACCAGTGTAGCTACTCTGCTATGCCACTGATGTGACAACAGACACACTAGGGACTGGCCCAACTCGGTCCTCTCGTCATAATCTCCAATATTACTATTGGTATAGACTATACCTTCACCATGTTCTATTTAGAATTTAGGTGCTTGCCGTGTTATAAGTGCTATAAATTTTTCTACTTGTGTAGAAAGTAGCATCCTATCTTCAATCCTGATCTAATCAGGACTTCCAGTCGTTAAAGGGAGATCAATCTTCTACTCAATAAATCCGCTCTTACAGATTTATAGTTATGTTTTCTTAGTCTAGGAGCATTATTAGCTTTAGAAATCTTATCAGCTATCTTAACTACTGATAACAAATCTTCTATTGAATAGTTTTTGCTTTGCAATATCTTAATTGCTTTAAGAATCTGCTTTGCTTGAAATTTCTTAAATCTTAAATATGGTTTTAACCAAGTTATGATAGTTTTTACTCTTTGATGACCTTCAATTCTTAATTCAGTCATCCCATCATTTCTGGTATACACATATCCAAAACCAATTATTTCTTTAAACTCTTCAATTATTTTTCTGTGTTTTTCTTTCTGATAAAAAACTATTGTTGTCTTAGGTCTATATTTAAACCTAACATCTTCTCTTTTTCTAAATTGAAGCACAATACTTCCATCAGAATCTAGTACACCTGCTAAATAAGCTCTTTGCCAAGAATTCATAAAGATTAACCTCTTCCCTTGGTGTGGCCCTCTATATCAATAGGACCAACGAATACATTATAGAGGATTTCACCAATTTGGACAAGTTATTCACCCTGAGGTTTCCCTCAAGGGCAGCATTTTTTACTGGAGTCAGCTTCCCTCAAAAATCCAACGTTGACTGCGGATAGAGACCGAACTGTCTCGCGCATGTAATTCCATTATTACTAATGGCATAGACTATACCTTCACCTTGTTTTATTGTTAAAACGAAGGGCTGACGTGTTATGGATCTTATAGATTTTTCTTAAAATTTAAGAAAGAAGCATCCATCTTCTGACAGTTACATCAGAAAGTCGTTACGGGGACAAAAGTTCATGAGATCTTAAAAATTCTTCAACCTTTTCAGATGTATTTGTCCGCCTTTTTGAATAATTCAAATCAGCAAACTTATCAACTTCCTTAGCTAATTTTAATAACAATTCCGGTGTATATTTTCTTCCACCAGGTGTTTGATTAATCACTTTTAGTGAAATTCTAACTTGTTCTTTCTTTAGCTTAATATATGGTTGTAATAACCTTAATACTCTTTTTACAGGCTTAAATCCAACAATAGTATATTCACTCATACCATCATTTCGATCTCGAATATAGCCATCTTTAAGTTTTTTCTTTAACCAATAAAGAAAATCTTTATATTTAGTTTTTTGATAGAAAACAATGCTTGCTCTAATCTGATAACCTAAAACATAATCATGCCTATGAATCAGTTGAAGCATAATACATCCATCTCCATCTAAAAAACCTGCTATATACGCCTTTATAGTATTTCTCATAATCTTAAGTCTTCCCTCGGTATTACCCTTCCGACGTTACATCGAAATAGGGGTTCACCGATATGAGTCAGCACTAGCATAACACATTTCTGTGATGCAACGCAACGTAAATTACGTTCTGAACCCAGCTCACGTAGGGTTTTAATGGGCGAACAGACCAACCCTTGGAAGCTTCTTCACCTCCAGGATACCCTGAGCCGACATCGAGGTAGCGAACCGCACCGTCGCTATGGACGCTTGGGTGCGACTACTCTGTTATCCCCGGGGTAGCTTTTATCCGATAGGCCCGATGCATTCCACAATGCATTCGAGGATCACTAAGGCCAGCTTTCGCTCCTGCTTCACTTGTAAGTGTCACAGTCAAGCACCCTTATGCCTTTACACATCCAGTACGATTTCTATCCGTACTAAGGGTACCATTGCGCGTTTGCGGTACTTTTTAGCAAACCACCTCCCCAGCGAAACTACCTCCCAAACACTGTCCCAAAATACGTTTCCAGTATTTATTAGTTAGAGTTACTTCATGTAACGAGCAGTATTCCACTAACGGACCGAAGTCCTCCTGCCTATCCTCGACTATTACAAAAAATAAATCAATGTTAAGTTGTAGTAAAGCTCCACGGGGTCTTTTTGTCCTGCAGTCAACAGGCCGCATCTTCACAGCCATTTCAATTTCGCCGGATCAATGGTCAAGACAGTTATCAAGTCGTTACACCTTTCGTGCGCGTCGGAACTTACCCGACAAGGTACTTCGCTCATATTCTTGTCATAAGAATTGCTTGTTACTCTAAAAGAGGTGTTAACTTTCTAACACTCTATATGTCGCCATATAGTTCGGACTATATCTTCATCTATTTAGATGTTCTGCGTATAGTCTCTGAGGATTCTAGATAAATCTAGTCTTTCCTGCTGATTGTCCGCACTTTCAAATTTTCACTATCTCTAGTATTGAAAGATACTCGGAGTTTCCAGCATATAGCAGAATTTTACTATGGCAACGAATTTACCATAGAACAGTTCACTTTTGTTACTCCCTAACGGGGGTGCGGCTATTTCTACCGCACTCTTTATGTCTCCATAAAGGTCGGACTATATCATCTCCCTTTCGGGGTCTGGCGTATAGTCTCTGAGGATTCTAAAACATTTTCAAGTGTATATTTCCTAGTTCTTCCTTTTCCTTCATTTAATTTTTCTCTTAAGCTTAATAACTTTTTAAAACCATCTGGTTTTAAATGTTTTTTCTCAGTCATTAATCTTGCAATTTGTTTAAATATAGAAAAGTTTTTCTTTTTATTCTCAGATAAAAACTTATACTTTTCAAAAAAAGGAATAATCACTTCCATAATCATTTTCGGATTGGTTACATCGTAAGAATGCAATCCATCTTTTCTTCGTTTAATAATTCCGCATTTTAAATACCTCTTCATTAAACTTAATATTGTTCTCTCTCTTTGAGAAACATTAAAAGATAAAACTGGTTGCCATCCTATTTTGTAATCAGATTTTTTGCGAAGGGAAACATTAAAGCTTCCTTCTCCATCAACAAAACCTGAAAAATACCAACCCCAATGGTCTGGAATGTTTACTTTACTCATACTCTAGCCTTTCCTGCTGATTGTCTCTATTCATTTGATTTTTACTCTGTTATTTATTATAACAGCAGTACAAATGACCTGTCAAGATTTTCCAGCATATAGCCAGATTTTACAACTACAATATGTTTATAGTTACTGCT
>CAZMID010000049.1:0-3396 GCA_964566255.1 uncultured Planctomycetia bacterium
AATTCTTATTGCTACAGGGCCTATTATGCCATAAAGGAACTCAAGAATTCAAAGGGGCAATCCACAAATGCGGTCTACGGATTCATAATGATGCTAAAAAAGCTTCTTTCAAATGAAAATCCTGATTATTTAGCTATAGCGTTTGATTTAAAAGGTCCAACATTCAGGCATAAAAAATTCAAGGAATACAAGATCAAAAGAAAACCTATGCCGGATGATCTTGTATCGCAACTGCCTTTAATAAAAGAGATGCTCTTAGCCTACAATATCCCTATATTTGAAAAAGAGGGGTTTGAGGCAGATGATGTTCTGGCTACAGTTGCTAAAGAGACCTCAAAAAAGGGTATAGAGGTTTATATTGTTACTGGAGATAAGGACGCCTTGCAATTAGTAGATGAGAATATAAGAGTATATAACACACATAAAGAAGGCCTTATATATGATAAAAAGAAAGTAAAAGAGAGGTTTTCTGGGTTGAATCCTGAAAATATCATAGATTTTATGGCTCTGGCAGGAGATGCTAGTGATAATATACCAGGTGTACGTGGAATCGGAGAAAAAACAGCTATTGATTTGATAAAGGAATTTCATGATATAGAGAATCTATATAAAAACCTCGATAAAATAAAAAGCGATGCAAGAAGAAATATGTTAGCTAATGAAGAAGATAACGCTCATATGTCAAAGGAACTGGCAACTGTGGATATATCTATCCCTATAGAAGTAGATATTGAAGAGATGCGAATTAAAGAACCAGATACCGAAAGACTTCTAGAACTTTTTAGGGAGCTAGAGTTTAAAGGCCTTGCGAAGGAAATAGCCTCAAGTGACTCAGAAGTAAAATCCAAGGCCAACTACAAGACTATTTTAAATAAAAAGGAATTTGATATTTTAGTTGAAGAGTTAAGGAAGCAAAAAGAGTTTGTCCTGGATTTTGAGACAACAAGTAGCAATCCATTGGAGGCAATACCCTTAGGTATTTCTTTTTGTTGGGAGATAGGCAAGGCCTATTATGTAGTTTTGACAGATAAAGGTATTGATAAAAAATATGCCTTTAAAAGCTTAAAATCTATATTGGAAGATAAAGATATAAAAAAGATAGGTCAGAACATAAAATATGAAAGATTAATACTTTTAAAACAAGGCATAGATTTAAAAGGTATAGATTTTGATACAATGATAGCTTCTTATTTATTGAATCCATCAAAATTCAACCATAATCTGGATGATCTGGCCTTTGAACACCTTAATCATAAAATGATCTCTATGGATGAATTGACAGGGAGAGGTAAGAGTAGGATAAAGATGGAAGAGGTACCGTTAGAGAGGATCTCTAAATATTCCTGCGAAGATAGCGATGTTACCCTGAGACTTAAGAAGATATTCGAAAAAGAACTTTTTAATAAGGAGCTTTCCAAGCTTTTTAAGGAAATAGAGCTCCCATTGGTAGAAGTCTTATCAGATATGGAAGTAAATGGCGTAAAAATAGACACTAGTTTATTAAAAAAGATATCAAAAGACATGGAAAAAGAATTAACCACCAGCGTTAGAAATATATATAAAATAGCAGGTACCGAATTTAATATAAATTCGCCAAAACAATTAAGCGAAGTTTTATTTGATCATTTGAATCTCCCTGTGATTAAAAAGACAAAGACAGGTTCTTCTACTGATGTGGGTGTTTTGGAGAGATTGTCTTTAGTGCATCCATTACCAAAAGAAATCCTGCGTTACAGGGAATTGTCTAAATTAAAATCTACTTATGTAGATGCATTATCTGATCTTGTGGATTCGGCAAAAAGGCTTCATACCTCATACAATCAGACGATTACGGCGACAGGAAGACTTTCTTCTAGTAAGCCTAATATTCAGAATATACCTATCAGGACAGAAGAAGGTAGAAAAATAAGGAAGGCCTTTATTGGAGAGAAGGATAATTTTATCATATCAGCAGACTATTCTCAGATAGAGCTTAGAATCTTGGCACATCTTTCGGAAGATGAAGAATTAATCCAAGCGTTTAAAAGCGATTCAGATGTACATACGCATACTGCTTCTTTGGTGTTTGATGTAAAAGAAAAAGATGTAACGCCCGAGATGAGATCAAATGCAAAGGCAGTAAATTTTGGTATAGTTTATGGAATGAGTTCATACGGTCTTTCTAGAAGCCTTTTAATAGATATGGAAACCGCTCAGAAATTTATAGATTCTTATTTTGAGAGATACCCTCGAGTAAAACTTTATATGGAAGATAAAATCCAAGAGGCCAAAGAACAAGGTTATGTTACAACGCTTTTCAATAGGCGTCGGTATATACCTGAAATAAATATCGGGAGCATGCAGACAGTAAGGCAGGCCGAAAGGATAGCAATCAATACGCCCATACAGGGTTCTGCAGCAGACCTTATAAAGATAGCAATGATCGATATACACAAGGCTATAAAAGAAAGAAAGCTTTCTTCGATGATGATATTACAGGTTCATGATGAATTAGTATTTGAAGTCCCCAAGAAAGAGGCTTCTAAGATGAGTAAATTGATAAAAGAAAAAATGGAAAATGCCATAAAATTAAACGTTCCTATAAAAGTAAGTGTAAAATCCGGAAAGAACTGGTTAGAGTCGGAGGAGATGTGATTATAGGTATAACTGGAAGCTTTGGCAGCGGAAAGACGACTGTCTCAAAGATGTTTAGAAGACTAGGTGCTTACATCATTGATGCAGATAGGCTATGTCATTCATTAATGAGGCCCTCAAATAAAGTGTATAAAAAGATTATTAAGTCCTTTGGTTCAAGTATTCTTAAGAGGGATAAGTCAATAGATAGAAAAAAACTCGCTAAGATTGTTTTTAATAATAGATCCAAATTGAACTTACTTAATAAAATAGTTCATCCTGAAGCAATAAAGAAAATAAAAAGTGTCATAAAACAAAAGAAAAAAAGAAAGTCTATTATTATCGACGCTGCACTTCTTCTCGAATCAGGATTTTATAAAGATGTGAATAGGGTAATTGTTGTAAAGACAAAAAGATCTACACAGCTTAAAAGACTTAAGAACATGAGACCTTCAGAATCTACAAAGAGAATAAGGATGCAAGCGCCTATTAAAAAGAAATTGGCGCATGCTGATTTTATTATAGATAATAGTGGTTCAAAGAAAAAAACCTTTCTCCAGGTCAAAAAGATCTGGAAAACAATTAGGAGTGGGTTATGCGCGTAAATGAAAAATTGGATATTGCGAAATTAAAATCTTTAAAAATTTCAGAATTAAACAAGGTCGCTAAGGATATGAATGTAAATGGGGTTAGCGGCATAAGAAAAGAAGAGCTGATCTTTAAAATACTTCAGGCACAGACAGAAAAGGCCGGCCTTATATTCGGTGAAGGTGTCTTAGAAAG
>CAZMID010000050.1:0-3334 GCA_964566255.1 uncultured Planctomycetia bacterium
TACATTAAAGGTTTGACCTCTGATAAAATGCGGGTATTATTTTGTCTAATATAATACTTTGCCTTTTGATACCTTCTGAGTTTATTTTTGCTATGGCCTTTTTTATCTTCTCAGAAAGATCTTTTATGGCTTTCCCTTCTTCAAATTCTATCTTGAGTATGCCCCCTAATTCTTTAGATTTTTTAGATACTTCTATCAGCTTTGCAATTTGGTTTTCTTTATCATTCTCGCCTTTGATAGTAAATAAATCATGCATATCATCTGACATCAGAGAATCTATAATGCGTCTGGCATTTTGCATTTCATCGGATTCAAACATCTCAGAGTCACTGCCACAAAACCTATATGTATAATATTTAACAATCAACTCTTCTAAAAATTCTTCCTCTGTTTCGAACCAACCAAACTGTTCTTCCATAAGATTTTTTACTCTCTGATAATCCACGCCAAGGCCTTGCTTTATGTCTTTAAATAGTCGTAATTTTCCCTCTTCGCCTAACATCAAGAATAAAAGATCATGTACCCTTTCATGGAATAAGCTTTTTCTCAAAATAGTGCCAACATTAGTGCCTTCTATTTCAGCTAGTAATCTCAATATGTCCTTATTGCCTTTAACCTGGCCGCGTTCGATATTTAAAATTCCCCTATTAATAATCTCATCTATTGCCTTGTTATCAAGACCCAAAGATTCTAATTCTCTTCTAAAGGCGGAGGCAATCCTATCTCGCCTAAATGCATCTTTAATATAAGGGGACTTGAAAATATTTTTAATAAGAGAGATTTTATCCTGCATACTTAAATTAGGGTTAACAATCATAGAATAGACAAGATAAAAAATATTCTTTAGAAAATTAAGACGGCCTAATTTAAGTATGTTATGAGAAATCTTAACAACTTCATAATGCAAAACTTGATCATCTAAATATCGCTTATTTTCAAATCCTCTGGATTCTAAGTTGGGAATCTCAAGCCATTCATTGCTATCTTGTTTAAGCCCAAGAGCCAATACGGATGGTTGTTTGCCAAATTCATCCTGAATTTCTTGCATTTCTCTATTTAAAATTTGCGCCTCCATGTCTTCATCTTTTATCCCGAAAGCTTCTTGCGCGTATCTACACAAAGAGAAGTTCTGATCTTTTAAAAAATTTTCAAAATTTTCCTGATCGACTATATCAGCCATTTCACCTTGGGTTTCTGCGTAGTCATATATAAAATCCTGTGGTAATATTCCTAATTCTTTAAAAAGATTTACATCCGCTTCAGTAATTGCTGTACCAAAAGAAGTAGTTGATCTATTAGCAATCAAAGCGTCTAATATGTAACTTACAGCCTCATTTATCACCGGAGCTAAATTATATCCATCTGTACGATCTGTGAAGCCTTGAAGCCATATAAGTGCAATTAAAGGCTCATAAAGCCGATTGCTCAATATACGCTTCAAAAGGCCAAAGTGATTCTTACTAAAATGCTCTATCAAACGTCTATACTTCTTAGCCATTTCTTTTTCCTGTTTAGTAGCGCGATTTGGATCTAATTTAATTTTCCTATAGCTTGCCTCTAAACTATGAAAGATATTATGCATAATCTCATGAGCAAGTGAATCCAAAGGAAAAGAAGAATAATAAAAAGACGAATACATAATTATCGTTTCTTGCGCATCATACATTGCTCCACATGGCTCTTTTAAATGATTGGCCTCTAGACCTATAATAAATCTTGTAATACCTATTCTACTAGCTTCTGGCAACAATAACATACGTAAAACATAGATTCCTCTTGCCATATTAAATAAATTTGCTAACTTGCTTGTTTTTTCTCCTTTTAGAATATGCCAAATCTTTCTTTTCTTAAGCGCTTCTCTTTGTTCTTTCTCTGTCCTGTCGGCTAGTCTATCCAGCTCATCTTTGTCTGATATAATATCTCTAATCCGTTCTATTAATTCATGCGCATCTTGGTTAGATTGACCTGCTAATTCAGGTAAAACCCTATAATATTTTAAGTTCCCTATATCTGGATTTTTCAAGCCAAAGCCTGACGATCTATAATCTTGAACGTTCGCCAAATATATAGTGCTAATATTTCCTAACTCATCCAAAACTACAATAACATTAGCTGCAGGATGTAAACCTGATTGAAGCTCCAAAAGATAGGTTCTTTCATCAAGTCGATGAACATCTTCTACAATAAGTCCTTTTATTTTGTTTCTTAATGAAAAAAGAGAAAACTCTAAACCTCTCGAAGCTACTTCTTTTCCTCTTTTTTCCATCTTATCAATTACTTCTTTAGCAGAGATTCTTAATGCCCTATTTTCAAAAGCTTTTTTTCTTAATCTCTTTTCATAGCGCTTTGCCTCTCTTAATACCTTAATTCCAAGATATTTTCTTATTATCTTATAATGATTTCGTCTATTTTCTACTAGTAGCTTTCCAAGTTTGTCCTCTGACATGTTATCGAGTTGCTGTAAATGATATACCGTAAGTTCATCTTTTCCAAATCTCATAGCCTGTTCTGCTGATGCAAGAATATGAGCATAGTGTTCTATTATATCTTTACTTAGTTCCTTCTCTTCTTTGCTGAGACGCTGCTCCCAATAGGCCTCTCTTCCCTCATGAAATGCAGCCTCTTCTGTTATGGTTCCTTCTTTTACTTCTGAACGAGTAACTATTACCAGGTTGCCTTCGTGATCATAAAAATGATATGCTGACATTCCTGCAGGCATATCCTTATCAACTATAAATTTTGCATTTATTGTTTCACCTTTTATAACCTTTTTCTTGACCTTTTTGGAAGCAGCCTTATTCTTCCATGCCTCTTTAGTCTCCTCTGGAACTTCAATCGCATCTTCATCTCCTATGTCTTTCAATGCGCCTTCCAAATTGCTTTTATTATCGCTAGCAATGCCAATATCTATAGAAGAAGCGGATGAACGCTTGCCAGACAAAGAAAATGCACTAGAGCCTTCTCCTCCGCTTGGCATGATAGGGTCTGGTCCTTTACCGCCACCCCCGCCATCGTTGGGAGGTAAAATTGAGCCTGGATCTTTCCCTCCGCCTGGATCATTGGGTCCAGTCCTTAGTGCCAATATATTTTCCAATATAGAAACGTATCTTGCATTTCCCTCTTTTGTATTAAAATCAAGTGGTTTTCTTAGGTGGGATTTTTGAGCTAAATCTATGCCATAAGACATAGAACTATTAAATAGAAATATTACAGCTATAATTAAAGAAATTAATGGTTTTCTAAACTTTGTCATAATCTGGGTAAAAAAATGGTCTTTTTAGACCAAGTTTATGTAGCTCTGTTTATAATATAAAGTATACCACAAAAAACGTGT
>CAZMID010000051.1:0-3000 GCA_964566255.1 uncultured Planctomycetia bacterium
GTGAAAGTTCCAGAGGCCCTTTTATATCAATGTGCATGACTATACGTAAAAGCCCCCCGGTCTTTAATGGAACACCTTCTCCTAACCTGCCATGCTCTCTCAATTCATCCAGCATCCTTATTGTTGAACGGGCATTTCTGCCTCTTTCGTCGCTATCCCTTTTAAATATATCTAACTCTTCAATCACATCAATGGGCAGAACCACTTCATTGTCAGCAAATACATTTAAGGCATCTGCATTATGAAGTAACACATTTGTATCAAGGACAAATATCTTTCGCATAGTTTTATTATACCTCTTGTTTTAAAAAAATGCAAAAAAAATCCCCTGGAAGAAAACTCTTCCAGGGGATGTGAAACACTTTCGTTCTAACCTAGTTAAAAAGCTACATCCAAAGTTGCTACGACTTCTAAAGCTGTCTGGGTATTATTATCATCTCCGCTAGAACCATCAAATGCCTCGCCAGGATTAAACAACCCTGCGCAAAGACCCATTTTCACATCTTCAGAATAGTCGTAGTTCAAAGTAACATCTATTTCATAACCTAGGTCATCATCAGCGTCCAACCAATACTCGCTATTATCTAGGTTAATCCAATCTAAAACTTCATTACCTTGAGTATCTGGCTGGTTATTATCCCCAAGAACTAATTTCTCATCTAACCAGAACTGATAGTAATCAACGCTGAGTGTCAAATCTTCTATAGGAACAATGCTAGCCCCTATGTTTAATATATCAGCGTTACTATTTTGTCCGCCATTAAGACCACTCAAGATATAGTTCGCTACTACACCGTGACTCTGGTCCTCATAAAGAGGAATCCATGCATTCTGATCACTGGCATCAGCACCAGAAACAGTTGTTTCTTCACCATCATAGTGGGTCCAGCCTAATTTCAACACTGGACTTCCTATTTCTATTGGTGTCCATGGTATTGAAAAATCAGCAAAGGTATAATCCCCTGCTACCTGAAACGCCATGGCATCCTGATCTCTCGTTGTTGCTGCAGTCGCTTCAAAATCACCACTCTGGAATGCAATTTCACCAGATAGATTCAAGTTATCTATTGGTACTAAACTGGTTCTTACACCAATAGTATGAATCGTATCGCCGGTTGAGTTAGTTTCATCATTATCTCTATTCATGAGCCAATATGCTTCTATTTCAGCATCATAATTGCCAACATCATAGCTAGCATTGACGCCATAGAGATCTTCGTCATCATTTTCATCAGCAGTAGGAGTTGCCATTCCAGGGTTACTTTCATCTATCTTAGCATAAAGTACATCCACTACTAATGGATCGTAATCCAGAACTGCTTTTACGCCATCAAATGATTTACGTAAACTTAAATCTCCTGCTGTAATACTGGCATCTGCTGAGGTACCATTGGTATCTGGATCGCCTAAGACAAAGGCATTGCCAAGCCTTAATTCCTGCCTACCTACTGTTACAGATAAAGGAGCGTAAAATACTTCCTTTAAAGTAACACTGGCAACATCAATGCTTATGTCATCTGCATCAGCTGTATTAGTTTGATTAGCACCATCATCTGCTGTAGTAGATGACAATCCTGTATTATTTTCTGTATCCCAATCATATTCTGCTAACAAGCGAACAGTGGCAGATACATTATCAGTAAGATCTGCATCTATAGCCACTCTTGCCTGAGTATACAGAGAATTAAGATTCTGTCCTTCTGTAGCATTGGCGGTTGCATCAGCTGGTCTAAGATCATACTCGCTGCGATACACGCCAGCAGAATTAACATCACCGCTCACCTTTACATTCTGTACTTCTGCGAATGCAGGCGAAGCTATTAAAGCTACGGCTGTCAATACTGCAAATAATATCATTAAACGCTTCATTTAGTTTTCCTCCTTGGTTAAAACTTAATTTATTTTATTTTAGAATTGTTTTATCTTTGTGCTACTATTTATAATATATCGCCATTTTTTTGACTGCTTCCGGCTATCTATTTTCTCCCTCCTTTCGCGCCTGACTGAAGCTGTCTATGGCGGTATACCCAAATGCCTCTATTTAACTTGAAAGTATACCTTATATATACTGTATTGTCAAGAGTGGGCCTATTTATCCTTTTCTACCTTCATTGGCCTTGATTTTGGAGAAACAGCTATAGTAATAATGCTTCCTCTCATTCTTGACTCTACGCTTACTATGCAGCTCTCAGAGTCCTTTTCGTAATTCAGGATCCTTTTCTCATATTCTATTATATTTATAGGATTCCAATTATACATGGGCATTTGTTCCTTAAAAAAGGCTACCACCTGATCCGGCGTCCTTGAACCTGCATATTTCAATAAAGCTACCCTAGTAACATCATTCTGAAAAGCAAATGATTCACTTTCAAGTGTCTTGAATCCAAGGGGTACAGGTACATCATCAAATCTCAAAATACTTGCAACATCCAATGAGTTTTGTATAGTTTTCTCCTTCTCACCATAAAAGTAACCTTCTGAAGTTGTAGCGCAACCATACAATAATACCAGAATTAAAAAACTAAAACTTACTACTAAAAACTTATTCTTTCTCATCTTTCCCTCCATTTCCTGTTTTTATAAAGCTTACTATACCAACTTCTTTATGTCAAGTAAGGCGCCTTACTAATTCTTCGGAGTTTTTAAAGATAGAATTTACTTCTTTTTTATCTAGACCTGATCCTAGCAAAACCTTCTCAGCAAAATCCTTTGTAAGTAAATCCCCTGGATTATGTGAATCTGAATTAATAACAAGCTTTGCACCTACCAGTTTAGCAGTTTTTACAACATGACCGTTAGTAAAGGAATGCACATGTCGCGAAGTTACTTCAAGACATACTCCTTTTTCTTTTGCCAGTTTTGCATCCTCTAAAGAAATAAATCCTGGATGAGCTAAAACATCTATCCCTGAAGATATGGCTACTTTATTTGTGCCTGGTGTTACCGGTTCAGAAATCGTCTCCCCATGAACCAAAATTAATTTTATACCTTTTGAACGTG
>CAZMID010000052.1:0-2725 GCA_964566255.1 uncultured Planctomycetia bacterium
AGTAATCGTGAATCAGCCATGTCACGGTGAATACGTTCTCAAGTCTTGTACTCACCGCCCGTCAAATCAGGGAAGTCGGTAGTACCCGAAGTCTCACTTCGCGTGGGCCTAAGGTAAGATCGGTGACCAGGATTAAGTCGTTAGTGTAAACTACACGTTGCGACTCTTAGTTAGTGATAATTAGGAATAAACTTGGCTATATGCTGGAATAGCTGTGTATCTTAAACTACTCATGATATAATAATACTATGAGTGACAATGTTTTAAGTGCAGCCAATCAGCAGGAAAGACTGTTGATACGTCAAAAAATAATGAATCCCAATTATATTGTCGGTTTAGTTGATGGTGAAGGATATTTCTCTGTATCTATAGATAGAAGAAAATATCCAACTTATATCACCAGAGAAGTGAATATGGTGTTTGGAATAGATCTAAAAGAAAGTGATGGAAGAATTCTTAAAAAGGTTCAACAATACTTTAAATGTGGTAATTTGAACCGTAAAATAGATAAGAGAGAAAATTTTTGTGACCAGACAATGTATCAAGTCAGGAGTCATCAACATATTAATGGGATAATAATACCTTTTTTTAAGAGATATCCATTTAGATTTCCGAGTAGGCAAAAAAAGTTTAAATATTTTGTTGAAATTGGTGAAATAGTTAAAAATAGGGAGCATCTAAAGTCAGAAGGATTTAAAAAGGTGGAAAAATTAGTAAAAAGGATGCGTCAATAGAATCCTCAGAGACTACACGCCAAGCTCCTATAACAATGTTATAGGATGATGATATAGTCCATGCCTTATAGCGATATAGGGAAGTCATGAACAAGGCATGGGTAGCGGAAGCTGTCCATGGATCACCTCCTTTCTATATATATTTATATATATGGGGTGTCGATTATGATTGAGATTTGAAATTTCAATCTCAATTATAGGGTATTAATCTCATAGCCCTAAATAGAGATTTATAATGGTCCTATTGGACTATTTGGGACAACTACACAAGTTTGCAGTCAGAAAATACTTGCCTTAACAGGTATTTTTTGTTATATTATAACCATCTCCAAGGGCGTGTAGCTCAGTTGGTTAGAGCGCATCACTGATAATGATGAGGTCCCAGGTTCGAATCCTGGCACGCCCACATACTTATCCACAGGTTATCTGTGGGTTTTTGTTTTTTTATGTTAAAATATAGATAGAATTAGAAAATTAATAGAAATTAAGCCTACAACGAAAGGGGGTGAAAAAAATGGCGATTCAAACATGGACTGAAGTAGTAACAGCCTCTTTACAGGCTCTTTGGGTTGGTTTTATTGAATTTTTACCAGGTCTCTTAGGAGCAATTATTGTTTTTATTATAGGTTGGATAATTGCTACTCTATTAGGTAAACTAGCAGCTCAAATTATCAGGGCTTTGCGTATTGATCAGATTTTAGAAAAGATGGGCTTTAAGAGAAGTTTTGATAAGGCTAATTTAAAGCTGGATTCAGGCAGTTTCTTTGGAGAATTGGTAAGATGGTTCTTTATCATTGTCTTTTTGATGGCTTCGACAGATATTTTAGGATTGCCCGAAGTAACTATCTTCTTAAAGACAGTTCTTCTTTACATTCCTCAGTTGATTGTTGCAGTATTTATCCTATTAATTGCAGTAGTGGTAGCTAATTTCTTACAGAAATTGGTTAAGGCTAGTGTAGAAGCTGCGGGTTTAAAATCAGCTAGTTTCTTAGGAGCGGTGACTAAATGGTCTATCTTGGTTTTTGCTCTATTGGCTGCTTTATTACAGTTAGGTATTGTTCCATCTTTAATTCAAACCCTGTTTACAGGTTTTGTGGCAGCTTTAACTCTAGCTATCGGTTTATCTTTTGGTTTAGGCGGCAAAGAAGTAGCGGCAGAATTTCTCGGTAAGTTAAAAAAAGAAATAAGAGAGTAAGATAATTGATAATATTATAAAATGCTTAAAGGGATGGTCTCTTTTGGGGTCGTCTCTTTTTGTTGATAATTAAGACTTGACAGTGTTTAGTCAATAATATATCATAGACGTTAGATATGATAAAAATAAAAAGACTAATTCAAATACAAAGCGGCTTTCACGACTGATGGTTTTTGTTGTATTCGTTTGAAACTGGCCGCTTGAAAGCGGTCTTTTTAGTTCAGAGAGGATTGAACATTAATAATTGAATACTTTCCGTCAACTTAATTATATTAAGTTAAAAAATTAGAAAAAATCCAACTTTAGTATTCAAGAAGTTGGGAAGGTAGATATATTAAGGGCCTATGACGGATGCCTTGACATAAAGAGCCGATGAAGGACGTGGTGTGACTGCGATAAGCCTCGGGGAGGTGTCTAACAACCTTTGAACCGGGGATGTCCGAATAGGGAAACCTGTCAGCGGTGAACCGTTGTCGACGTCGTTTTTTGCGACGTAGGGAACCTGGGGAAGTGAAACATCTCAGTACCCAGAGGAAAAGAAAAAAAGCTTGTCTATGACAAGTATATTCTCTTAGTAGCGGCGAGCGAAAAGGGAAGAGTCTAAACCTATCTTATGCTTAGTTTACTGAGTCAGAGATGGGGGTTGTAAGGTAGTAGCGTTCTGGAGCTTTTTCTTAAGAGAGCTCGAGGAGGAGTTTATAAAATTAAAGGTTGATTAATCGAAGCTTGCTGGAAAGCAGCACCAAAGAGGGTAAAAGTCCCGTAGGTAAAAATTACTTTATGCTCCTAGTTATTA
>CAZMID010000053.1:0-2676 GCA_964566255.1 uncultured Planctomycetia bacterium
TGGGCTTACGCTCATCGGGGGTTCGAATCCCTCTCTCTCCGCCAGAATTTTGGTAAATTATTGACAAATCAGCATAGAATGATATAATAGTATTATCAACGTAGATATATTGGCGAAGAAGCCCAAAAAGTTATTTTAATTTTTTGGGCTTTTTTATTTTAGAACAAGAAAGCAGGTGTAAAATGGTAAGATTTACAAAGGACGGCAGGTGGATAATCCCACTGAGCGAAAGAAAAAGCAAAAAGGCCAAGGAAGATAATATCAGATACTTGATCAGTGAAGCATATTGTCCGAATGGATGTAATATAATGGATAAAGTGCATAAGATTAACGGGGTTCCAGGATTAAGGATTAGATACAAACGGCCTGGCATTGAAGGCGAGTTTGTTATCTCAGCTATAGAAGGAGATTTTAATAAGATAATCCTTTCAGGTGAATTGAAAGACAAAGTTAAGGATAATCTTTACTGTCCACATTGCGAATCCAAATTTGAGATGCTAGTTAACTGCAATTGCCAACCAGATGCTGATATGGTGATAATTGGACTTACCCCAAAACTGGATATTAATAATGCCATATCGTTTTGTAATGTAACGGGATGCAGTAATGGTGTCTTTATCAAGTCAGGAGATGTATTAAGGCATATAAGATTAGGCACTTCCTTTGATAGAAAAAAGAATGGTTCTGATAACTTACCAAAGTGAACCAGGTAGAAAGTTTATTATTCGTTAAATTACAATAAGTTACAAAAATACGCCCCTCTTTGCCAATAGATTTAATTGCTTATCCATTGCTTCTATGTCATTTATATGGTACAATTATATATAACATAGAGGCAATGGATAAGAGCCTTTTTTTGTTTTGTGATATAAGATCATTTTTAAAAGGACTTAAATATATGAAAAATTCATATAAAGTGATAAATATAGTTTTAATATTAATGCTGATATCTACAGCTATGCGACAAGATCTATGCTATGCGCTGAGACCCCTTCTGCGTTTTGACGAAAAGCAAAGTGATGCAGCAGTTGAGCATAGTCCATTCAAGGTACGCGGCATAGTCCAGAACTATGAATGGGGAAATACTGCGTTTATACCAGAACTTCTCAATGTATCTAATGTAGACGGTAAACCACAAGCAGAACTCTGGATCGGTGCTCATCCAAAAGCGCCTGCAGTTGCAAATATTGATGGCATAGAAACGAATTTATCCGATTTAATATATAATGCTGCAATAGAAATGTTAGGGGAAAAAACAGCGCGCCGATTTAGTAATGAATTGCCATATCTATCAAAAGTTTTATGCGCAGCCATACCGCTATCACTACAAGCACATCCTAACAAGGAACAGGCAATTAGCGGCTTTGAAAGAGAGAATAACCTTGGAATTGATATAGGAGACCCTAAACGTAATTATAAAGATGAAAATCATAAACCGGAAATCATAATCGCCTTAACTGATTTTTATGCTTTAAATGGATTCAGGCCTTTAAATGAAATAGCTGATATTTTAAAGAGAGTGCCAGGGTTTAATTCTATTATGCCTGATTTTGATAAGAAGATTAATACAGTGGATAGCAAGAAGCTAATAAAAGAACTCTATACCAAAATAATGTCTATGCCTCAGGAGGACGTAGATGCAATACTTAAGCCCCTGATAAAATCTCTTAAATCCAGCCAAAAAGCTTTTACTAAGAATCAACATGAATACTGGGTTTTGAAAGCAGATGAATTATATACAGAGAATGAGAATATTGATAGAGGTATTTTTTCAATTTATTTATTAAATTTGATTCATCTTAAACCTAACGAAGCGATGTATCTTGATGCAGGCATATTACATGCTTATTTGGAAGGGAATGGCATGGAATGTATGGCTAATTCAGACAATGTATTACGAGCCGGCCTTACTCCTAAACATCAAGACGTAAAAGAACTCATCAAAATTCTTACTTTTGATAGTGGTAAGCCTGATATTTTGACAGGTGAAGAGATCTCTGATACAGAATTAATGTACCATACCCCAGCAGAAGAATTTATGGTAAGCTTTATAAACGTTAGCAATGGTAATCCTCACGTAAACACAGCATTTCATAGTGCTGATGCGCTTATAGTGTTAGATGGAGAAGTAGATATCGAGAGCGGAAGCGAGGTTTTACATCTAAAGAAGGGGGAAATTGTAATTATACCTGCTGCTGCAGGTGCATATATTATAAAAGGTAGCGGTAGACTATGTAAAGCTTCTGTGCCAAATGTTAAAGAAGAAGCCACCATATTACTAGCGCCAATAAAAGAACCCCAACATCAATTGTAACAGTTAATTTTCTAAGACACCCAATGATTTTTTGCCATAAGTGATTTTTAGATTTTCATTAATTTAGTTGACAACGGTAACAGATTAAAGTATAATAACTTACAGTAAAAGTAGTAAATAAGTGAGTAGAAGTCTTTAGCCGTAAGGCAGTTAAGAATTCGCCTTTCGGTTTTTTTTATTTTTCTGCCGTTGTTTACTATAATCTTGAAGAAAGGAGGTAGTAGATAATGGCAAAAGGAACAGTAAAATGGTTCAATGACCAGAAAGGTTTTGGGTTCATAACACCTGAAGATGGAGCTGATGTATTCGTACATCACACTGCAATTCAGAGTGATGGCTTTAAGACTTTAGCAGAAGGTCAA
>CAZMID010000054.1:0-2469 GCA_964566255.1 uncultured Planctomycetia bacterium
CCTTTGAATTCTTGAGTTCCTTTATGGCATAATAGGCCCTGTAGCAATAAGAATTACCATCAATTAAAAAAAGTCTCTTTTTTTTCATCGGATAAGCATTTGTGATTATTAAGATTTGTGACGATGCGGCAGGAAACTACTCTTTTTTAAGCCTCTCCCTTCGTATCTGGTCTTCTGCTAAATAAAAAGCCTCCTCTAAATCCTCACTCGATAAATCCTTGGATGTAAACTCTCTAGTAGGTTCTTCTTCAAATGTTATCTCCTCTTTTAAGGTTTCATCATTTAAAATATCTTCTGCAAAACTTAAAGAACTTTCTATATCCATAATTTTATTTTTACTTGTGATATCTTTTTCTATCTTGAGAAGCTTATTATCTAACTCTTCCAATTTTCTATCAACATCAAGATTGAGAAGTTTTTCATTAATATCTTCTCTTTTGACTGATTCTTCTAATAGCTCTTCTTCTATATCTGAAAGTCTTTCCTTGTTTTCCTCATCAAGCCTAATGCTTGAATCCAACTGATTTTCTATTCTTTCCAATCTCTCCTCCATTCCTTCTACATTGCTAGAGTCTTGAGGAATAGGAGTTACTTCTGTTTTTTCCTTCTCTATCTCTTTTTTTAAATCTTGTTCCTTTTGTCTTTCCTTATCTTTCTTCAGTTGATTCTCAGTGGCATCGCCAAGTAAATCTAACTTTTTAAGTCTTGTAAGGGCCTCTTCTGTCCATGGATCACCGGATCTACCAAGCTTATATCTTTTCATCCAGTGAAAGGCTGCCTTTTCTTTTTCGCCTTTTCTTTCATAAAGAAGGGCTATGTTCGTATGGGCCTTTCCATAGTTAGAGTCAATTGCAAGTGCCTTTTTATATTCAGCTTCGGCTCTATCAAGCCATCCTTTTGTCTCAAAAAGGATCCCTAAATCATTATGCGGGGCTGCATATTTCGGATCAAGACCAGCGGATTTCTGATACCAGGAGATAGCAGTATCTATATCGCCATTTTGCTGAGCTTCATACCCCTTATTGCGATAGGAGACTGCCTCATCAGATAGGACTACCCTTGCATAAATATATTTTATATCTATTAGGCATATAGATATAAATATAATAAATATTATTCTTATCACGCTTTTCAATAAATGTTATGTTTTTAATAGGATAAACTACTGTATATTTCGCTATAAGTGTAGCATACAAGCTGTGTTGCGTCAAGGTAAAACTGAAAAACACGATTATTTTTTGATCTGTCCAGAAAAATACCCACCTGTTAGTCCATCTAGATCTGCAGTAAGTTCTTGCATCCTTAGGTCTCTTTTCAGTTTTTCTTCTATACTTGAAGGTGGTGAAATCTGCATTTCTATCTGGAGTCTTCTGCGTTCAAAATAAGTCCTTGTGATTTCATCTAATACATCATCCCTTAACTGCACCATGAGTCGAGATCTCACATCTATTGAGGTCTGAGACGGATTCCATATCAGATCTGCAAGATCCCACTTAACACTAACACCCCAATCATAAGGACCAACAGTGTATCTATTAGAGCTACCGTAATAATTGACTGTCTTATCATAATCTACTGATAATTCTGGTAAAAAGGCCTTTACCTTTGCCTTTGTCCTCCAACCTTGTATCTTCTCAGGATAAACCTCTGCATATTCAATACCTGCCCTCTGTACGTCTCTGATTTTTGGTTCGTGGCTGAATTTTTTGAGGATATCATCCTCTTGAGAAGATTGCTCTGTCGCTTCATTCCTTGCAATGACTGACTGGATTAATTTAGTTTTATATAAGCCTTTGTTTGTCGCTACCCAGATAGCATTTTTTTCATCCACTGATATAGACTGTGCCTCATCAGTCTCCATGCCTTTATATAGTGCATCCCATATTTTATCTTCACTATTAAAAACAAAAATCCCTCTGTCAGTAGCAGCATAAAGAGTATCTTTAAATAAAAGCCTATTTACTTTCAAAGAGATAAGTCCTTCTGACGTAAAAGAATTCCACATTCCTCCTTTATCTTTACTAACAAATATTCCAAAATCACTTGCAAGAAATACACTTTCTTTCTTAATCAATATGCTATTTACTGGTTTTATAGCCTTACAGGCTGAGTCTTCTTCTTCAATATCATATTCTATTTCTTCTGTAGGTATTATAAAAACTCTCTTCCATCCAGTTTCAGAGCTTCTGTAAACACCTTTCTCCGCTACTAGAAACACATCTCTTTCTAAAAATGAAACCCATTTTACAGATAGATCTCCTGCTTCTTTTGAATCTTTTTTCCAGGTTAAACCATCATCATAACTTATAAAAAGCCCTCTTTCTGTTCCAAGGTAAATAACGCCTTCTTCTGAAACCGCTACATGTAATGTATTGTTTTCTTCTTTTCCTATACCACTGAATATCTCTTTCCAATTGGACTCGCCATCTAAACTCCTAAAAAGTCCTTTTTTAGTACAGACAAAAATGC
>CAZMID010000055.1:0-2423 GCA_964566255.1 uncultured Planctomycetia bacterium
GTCTTATAGTACCAAAGACTTTTGAAAGCATGGTTTATATGAGAAAGATAAACAGAATAGTTAATATAGGGTTAATATGTATGGTGATAGGGGGATTGGTGTGTCAAAATCTTTATGCCTTGCGTGTTCCAATAGGACAAAAATATCCATACGTTAGAAAAGTTATGACAAAACTTGGAGAGGTCAATATTGAATTAGTCTCTCCCGATCAATACGCCGAATATGCGGAACTTTTAAGAGAAATAGCAGAAGAAAGTAAATTCCCTAATAATGAGCCTTTTTTGAGCATAGTAAGGAACCTTAGAGAAGCAAGTCTGCATCCACAAAAATCTAAGATATTAGTTTTATTTGTAGCTACTGATTTAAGCGGGGAAATCCTTGGAATAAGGATGCTTTTAAAATCAGACTATATGGAAGATTTGAAACTAAAGTCTATCTGTGGAAGAGATGTTGTTAGAGAGAAGTATCGAAATAAAGGCATAGGCGCAAGCCTAAGAAAAGCAGTTTTTGAATGGATGATAGAAAAGAAATATAAAAACTATCTAGCTATTATAGAAGAAAACAATAGAGCAAGTTATGAAAATCTGATGAAATTATGTAGAGAATTAGGTTTGAGCGTTCAATTTATCTCACAGCCACTAGATGATCGTGTCTTTGGATTAAAGTATTTTTGCCTGATAGATTTAACTAATCCTTACCATAAAAAAACTAAAATAGAACTTCCAATTTTACTTAAAGAAAAGAGAACTTTCTTATAAAACACCCCCCTAAACTCCCTATATCCCCCCTCATCAACCATCCTAATCCCTGGGAGTAGAATAAATACTATATATCTATATATTATCATATTTACTTTACTTTATTAGAAGATGAAGGCTCTTCCAGGGAAGATTTTATAGATAACCAGTTATATGAGAGGTTTATTAGTAGTTGTAGTTTATATTTAGAGGATAAAGATAGTTCTTAGGCCTTGTCTGCTTCGCAGCAAGGCGATTGAAAAGATAGGGATTAGATGAGGTTGAGGATTTGATTGGGTGAAGAGAAGGGACGAGGGCGTAGGTGGTTAAAAGAGTGGTGCGGTGAGGGATTGGCGAAGTAAAATTTTAGAGCTTGTGTAGCGGGTATATTTACGATATAATAAGTAAAGTATATAAGACCATGGGAAGAATGGTCTTTTTGTGTCTTATAGTACCAAAGACTTTTGAAAGAATGGTTTATATGAGAAAGATATATAAAATAGTTAATATAGCATTAGTATTTATGGTGATAGGGGTGTTGGTGTGCCCAAGAGTTGTATATTGTTTAAATTTACGGCCTGCCCTTAGCTTTAATCCTCTCTCGGAGGATTCTATTGATATCCTTGCCAGAAAAGAGTGGCAGACTCCAGGAAATCTGGATTTATTTGCATATAGTTGGGGAGTTCACAGCGATAAGATTGAAACAATGTACGAAGTTTTTAAGAAGCGATACGGGGATTCTTGCAAGGAGAAGTGGGTGTATCATTTTTTAGATTATTTAACATATACACGGCTTTTTATCGATACTTACAAAGCTAAACATGTTAATGTATTAGATTCTTTAATAGAGGGCAATGAGTTACTTTTTAGAATGTTTGATATTGCTGCGAGAGATTATGAATTTAAAAGGGAGGGTTTTTATAGCTTCTTTCTAAGGTATCCCGACTTGATTGACAAATTCAAATCAAATATAAAGGAGATTTTAGAAGAAAAAAGAAGCTTGGGAGAAAAGAAAGTGACTATTCTAATACCTGGCTGTACCTTTGGACAAGAGATGATCAGCTGGAAATGGATTTTAGAAACAAAACTCGGATCTACTATTACGGATTTTGATGATTTTGAATTTGAGATTATTGGCGTAGAAAACAACCGGGCTATTTATAATGAAGCACAATTAAAATGGGAGTACGGGTTTGATGTTTTTTCAGCTTTAGACCTACCTTCAAGTACTACAGGGGAAAGGCAAGGAATGTTGGAGAAATTGAATCTCATGAATCACGTTAACGAAAATATAGTTGAATATAGAAAAAGTATTAAGATTATATTTGGAGATATCACATCTGAAAATTTTGAAGATATTCTAAAAAATTCTGATTTGGTAATAATAAATAATGTTATGCATCAGGTAAAGGGTTGGGGACTTTTCGACTTACTTGAATTATTTAGATCAGTTTCAGAATCCCACAGTTCAATGCGAGTTATCGGAGAAGATGTTGCTGAACTTAAAGCACTACAGGAAAACCTCTAGAACCTCCCTTAAATCCCTATAACCCCCCCTTAACCTCTAATATACCCCTTTTCCCCTTAACCACCACCTCTAATACCTAATATCATATATATCATTACCATATACCCCCTTATTAACTATCCTAATCCCTGGGAGTAGAATAAATACTATATATCTAT
>CAZMID010000056.1:0-2397 GCA_964566255.1 uncultured Planctomycetia bacterium
TGGAAGAGCCTTCATCTTCTAATAAAGTAAAGTAAATATGATAATATATAGATATTAAGGTAAATAGAGTTGTCTCTATAAGCTTCTTTTTATGTCCCTAGGTGGCTTAGTCATGCCGTCTGGTATAGAGATATCATATATTGCTAACATAGTAGTTAAATCAGGAAGTTTGAGAGATAAGCCTTTTTGAGAATCCAATCTCTTTAAATGCTTGTCATTAACAAAGCTACTCCATGTTTCTCGAATCGCCCTCCATTTTTTGTAACGTCCCGAATGAATTATTACATTCAACAATTTCCTGCGGATAGATTCAACAGGTCCATAGGAAACAAGAAAAGCATTCGCTATTGGGCGGTCAAAAACATCACTTTCAAGATCTTCTAGAACGTCCCTTAAAAACCATACTTTCTCTCCATATATTTCTGTCGGATGCTGTTGCTTTATCCCTGTCGATCCGTATTCAACGGCCATCTTATTAAGCACACCCCTTGTTTTTATTACAACATTTCTTTTATCTTCATCAGTTAATTTTACTGCTTCAGGCAGTCCGGAGTCATCTACTAAGAAGTAAAGATCTATATCGCTCCCATCTATTGCTACACCCGTTGAAGTACTGCCTCCTATGGTGATGATTATATTAAGCGAAGAAAAAGCAGTATCTCGATATGTCTCTCTAAAGTAATCCCTGATAGAATGAACTATCTCAGGATAAACTAGCACCAATAAGTCTCTTCTTTCAATGCTTTCTTTGCTTGGTTTTCCTTGCGGACCAAAAGCGATAATCTCTTTTAGAATATCAGTGTATTCATCATCTTCACTCAAATGTGCATCTATTATGGGTTGTTTTGTATACATCCAAAAAGTATCAGGATTATTATGAACTACTTCCATAGGTACAAGTGTGATTCCAATATAGTGATAAGTATGCGGATGCCATCGATTTTCAAGTGTATTCTTTATTTCAAACTGATCTGCAGAAGTATCTAGTACCAAGCTTTTCCCCACATATATTCACCTTGAGGTGCTTGTGGTAAAAGAACTCTTCTTTTCTATCAGGAGAAGAAAGATGATAAAGCGTGACAGATTCTGCATCAGTTATACCCGAATCTTCTAAGATTTTCATTGCTCTTTCTTCCAATAGACTACAGTCAAAACCCTCCCAAAGACCAGTCCAATTATAAAGAAAATCAATTTTATCTTCTTCTAATCTCTCTATGATAGATGCCCACTTACCTACCTCTAGATTTTCATCATCTGTTAAGCCTCTTCTTTTTAAATCTGTTATTATCTTTCTAAGTTTCTCACCATTTAGGTTTAAATACTTATCGTAATCCCCTATAAAAATAGTCCGCTCTACCTTTGCATCTCCTGTATAAGCGAGTAAAGAACGAATTCTAGGATCCTTATCTCTATAGTCTTCTGTATCTTTAGGATTAAAAAGCAACTGAGGTCTAAGCCCAAAAGCAGGTTTTATACACACTAACACCCCTATAAACGTAAATATTACTATTAAATTGTAAGCTTTTTTAATCTTAATCATAATATAGGCAAAAAACGACCATTCTTCCCATGGCCTTATATATTTCGTATTATACTATAAACAAAGCTCTATTACAAGCAAAATACCGATCAACTTCTAATGCATGATGTTACTATTTTTTCTTTTTGTACGCTATTATCTCTTTGATTAAACTAAGATCAGATAGGTCGATGGGACGAGCAGAAGCTTTCTTCATGACTGAGATGTCACGAAGAGAGGCAACTCTTATTGATATCTTTTTATCTTTTTTTAACTCTGAGTTCTTATGTAACTTTTTAAATTCATCCTTGCTGGCAAGAAAAACATCCAAAATATCCTGGCCTTTATATGAAAAACAAAGCCATTGGTTTATAAAAAGTTTCGGTGAATGGCAAATCTTAAGTATGTCTCTTTGCTCGCTTCGTAATCCTAATGTATCACCGAGCTTAAAGAGTTTAATTAAAATATCTTTTTTAGCCGGGATATAAATATCAAGGTCTAAAGTGCTTCTGGGTATACCATGAATGACTAAAGCGGCAGCCCCAACTAGTACATAGTCAAGTTTTGCCTTGTTTAATCCTTTGATTATTTCGTGCCAGATTTGAATTTTTAAAATATTTTTTGCCATAATGACGAGCTTTTTTACTTATTAGTTTTGTTTTGGCATCCATGAATTGACTGAGAAACTGATATTGCGCAAAAACCCACGCAAGACGTTCTGATAGCGTTAGTTTTGAGAAGGATTTGATATGATGGTTTCGTAGTTGATAGCTTTTCATAAATTTCTCTATTTGTAATTAGATTATCACATTCTTTACTAAAGGACAAGTATAAAAAAGTTACTATTTTGAAATGTTAAGCAAAAACCACCTCATCCT
>CAZMID010000057.1:0-2261 GCA_964566255.1 uncultured Planctomycetia bacterium
AAAGCCCTGATAAAATCAAATCTATTGAGCAAGCCCTAGAAACCAAAAAAACAGGCATCAAACAAGCAGAGGATAATCTAAAAGGCTTACAGGTAAAATTAAAAGATAGAGAAGTAACTTTACAACAAAAAGAAGGGGAAGTAAAAAAATTAGAGACGCAGCTTTTCCAGTTAAAGACTAATAAAGAATATTCTGCAATGTTACAGCAGATAGAAGGGATAAAGGCAGATAATTCTCTTATAGAAGAAGAGATAATAAAATTGATGGATGAAATAGATAAGGCCAAAAAGAAGATTGCAGAAGAAAAAGAGTTGTTTAAAAAAGAAGGGATCTCTTCTCAAAAAGAAAAAGATGTAATTAATACTAGGATTAAAGAAATCGATTCAAGGCTTTCAGAGCTTTCTGGAAAAAGACAAACAATAGTTCCTAGTATTGATAAGCAGATTCTGGCGAGATATGAAAGGGTACTTGGTAATAGAGATGGTCTTGCTTTGACACAGATTGAAGATGGCTCATGTGGAGGTTGCAACATGAGTCTGCCGCCCCAGGTTATAAGCGATGCAAAACTTAGAGAAGATATTGTTATTTGCGGGAGTTGTTCAAGGATATTATATATAGACGAAAATGCCGAAATCAATTGAGATATTTATAGATGGTGCTTCACGCGGAAACCCTGGTCCTTCGGGAATAGGTGTAGTCTTTTTAGAAGGAAATAATGTTGTCAAAAAACTATTTAAGTTTATAGGAAACGCCACTAATAATGCTGCAGAGTATAGCGCCCTTATTTATGGTCTACAAGAAGCCCTTATGGATAAATATGAATTTATAACAATAAAATCTGATAGTGAATTATTGACAAGGCAACTTAGGGGGGAATACAAGGTAAAGAATGAAAACCTCAGACCTTATTATGAACAATTTTTGCATCTTTCAAAAGGCTTTGGTAAAATAGACGTGATTTCTATTCCAAGAAAAGATAATAGTTTAGCAGATAAACTTGCAAATAAAGCAATAGATTCACGTATTGATAATTCTTTGAAAATTGAATAGGCGCAGGTTGGATGATCGCTTTTACCTTTATAGGTAAGAGAGGAAAGTCCGGGCTCCAGAGGGTAGCGTAGCGGGTAATACCCGTCGTTTCGTACTTTTTAGTGCGGGATCGGATAAGAGCCACAGAGACGAGTCTGGGAGGCATAGTAGTAACGTAAGTTAGCTTAAGCATACGTTACTGTTTCTCAGGGTGAAACGCGGCAATCTCTACGCGGAGCAAGACCAAATAGGTTTCACTAAGAAGAACGGCCCGTTCGGTATAGTGAGACGGGTAGGTTGCGAGATCCTGACAGTAATGTCAGGAGGAGATAGATGATTGTCATTCGCCATTGGCGAATACAGAACCCGGCTTATAGACCTGCGTCTTATTCTTAATTACTTATATGCGCCATATATTAATCATTATAATCTTCTTATTTTTTGTAACTTCCATTCATGCTGATACTATTAATATGAAAAATGGAGATAGGATTAAAGGTTTAGTTGTGGATGAATATGTAGATAGAATTACTATGAATACTGTTGATGGTGAGAAGGATATTCTAAGGGAAGATATCGAAGATGTTGAATATGATACGCCTGAGCAGACCTTTATACAGCTCGGTAAATCTTATGATGCTAAAGGCTGGTATGATAAGGCGAGTTTCTATTATAAAAAGGCCATGGAAATAAATCCAGACCATAACGAGGCCAGAGAGCTATATCTTGCAAGCTACACAAAATCATGGCGTCAAAAGGAAAGGATAACCAAAAAAGAAATCAAATGGCGGAATATGATAATAGATTGGTGGAAGGATAAGGATAAAAAAACTCCATTGCCACAAAAAGATTATTCTTCATTATTAAAAAAGTCATTGGGATTTTCTTTGAGTGAAAAGGGAGGGTATTTTAAAATAGCTTCCCTAAGGCCTTATTCTATGGCCGCTAAATCTGGAATTAAAAAAGGAGATCTACTTGTAGGTATATGGGGCAGGCTTATTCGATATAGCAAAATGAAAGAGGTTGCTGAAGAGCTTTTAGGGCCTAAGCATTCAGAACTTAAGATATTAGTTGAAAAAAAGATTGTTATACCAAAAAAACTAAAGACTGATAATTTATATAAAGAATTGGGCATTTCATTATCCTTTGAATATGAGGGGCTTTTGATAAAGGATATTACACCTGGAGAAAAAGGAGAAAGATTAGGTTTTAAAGAGGGTGATTTTTTGATA
>CAZMID010000058.1:0-2029 GCA_964566255.1 uncultured Planctomycetia bacterium
AGGCCTAAGAACTAAAAAAACCCTCAAAACAACGACTAAGAGCACTAAAACAGAGATACTTATAAGATAAGAAGAATATAGAGGTTTTTAAGCTTTAAAGGGGCTAGGATAGATGCTATTCCTAGGGATATAGGGGATATGGATGTAGGTAATAGGGGCTTATTTATAGATTTTTTTCCGCAGGTCTTACGGGTGCTATTTCGCTTAATGGAGGTGTCGTTTTAAGAATAACAGGCGCTTGGTTCTCTTCCGTTGTTGCCATAGAAACAGGGTCTATTGGTTTAATGAAGGATGCGGGTATATATAGATTATTCTTTTCAAATATATGTGAAGTCAATGCCTTTACTTTAAAATAAAAGATGTCCCTGAAAGTAATAATAGCCTGGAGAGGCATTATTGCAAAGCCAAAGCCTGGAGGAAAAAATACGCCTAATATGAAAGCCAAGACAAATTTCACTCGAGGGTTTCTCCACCAGAAATAAATAATCGGACCAACGCGTAAAATCATCGATGGAAACCAAAGAGCAAAATACCCTGTACCTAGATTCAGTTTTCCTGTAAATCCAAAAGCGCCGACCAAGGCTAATTGTCCAAGCAGAATTACTATCTCCAAGAGTGCCTGTGTAACATACGTCTGAGCGTATATCTTCATGGTTTTGCTTTCTTTAATGGCCGTCTTTTTTCTGAAACTTCTTTCCGAAAGCCTTCCTTCGGCATACGCTTTTTCAACACCGCCAAAAAACCATTTTTCGAAAAGATTCCAAATAGATTGTTTTTTGCCTACTTTTCGTTTCGCATGCAAACGCTTTTTCACTTCGAGCTTTTTTTCTTCCAATGATGCCACACTCTTGATTAAAAACTCCCTTAATCGCGCATCAAGGACAAAATCTAGTTCCCACCCTTCTTCAGCCCCCCATAATTTATTTATATCTTCCACAGTCCATTGCCGGTCCGTCAATTCTTTATAATACTGAGAAAGCTCTTTATTGAATTCAGCTAAAAAAGATAGTTCTTTAGCCTTCATAAGTGCTAAGTAGAGTTTAATTTTCCAAAGGGATGGTTTTTCATCTTGGATCCGTCCTACATCTATCAATACAACATCGCCATTATTATCTATTCCTACATTTTTATACACGGTATCTTTGACAAATACGCCTCTTTTCCAAATACTACGATTCAATGCTACTAACTTCCCAATAAGCGCTTTAGCCTCTTCTATCTTTTCTTCATGATAAAGCTGTCGCAATCTTTCTTCGTAAGGAGTGACCATCTGCTGCCATATCGTTCCATTGACAGAAGCAAAAGGAGCAACCAGGCCCCCTAATTTATTGCGGGCTATAGATGGTGATTTTTTAGTAGGCGCTCCCATGTTGATAAGAACAACCGCTAATGTCAAGCCAAATTCTCTGATAATAAAGTCTATATTTTTAATACCGACGCTGCCTTGTTGACGCTTGATTTCTTTTTTGTATTTAAAATACGATAGTGTATTAAAAAGAAAGTACGTTATAATTTTAACAGCGCTCATAGGAGTTTTTATTACCAAGTTCCAGTTCTCAAATATATAAATACCTGTTTGATGACCGTGTTTTTTTATTACCGGCGAAATTTCTGTGGATTTTGTCTCTTTATAAAATCTCAGGATATCTTCTATGGAAATAGATGGTGAGTCACCTTGGGAAGATTTTTGGGCTTCTTGAGAAACAATAGAATTAACTAATCCTACGGCTTGACCTGCCCGCTTGCTGCCTCTTAAAAGAGGCCTAAGGTTCGATGAATCGGATAATGAGTAAGCAATATCTGTAAATAGGAAAGTTATACAGATGAGTAGGCTTATTATTTTGGTTATTAAGGCTTTTTTAATCTCTGTCATAATCTGCGCATAAAAAAACCATGTTTCCCATGGCTTTCATTCTCTTAATTATTAACTGTATTATAGCAAATATAGCTGCTATGTCAATAAATTTAGAGCTTCTGATGTTACTATTTTAAAATGTTAAGAGTTATTACTATTTTGAAATGTTAAGTT
>CAZMID010000059.1:0-1844 GCA_964566255.1 uncultured Planctomycetia bacterium
TTAACAGTTATCTTTCTTACTATACCGTAAAGAGTAACTGCACCAGAGATTGCTACACCTAGAGCATTTATTGCTTCTCTAATCTCTCCTTCTCCTATTTCTACTATTCCAAACATTGGAAGAAGTAAAACTATTAAAGGCACAAGTCCTTTTAGAGTTAGAGAGATTTTCTCTGGGTTTACACTACTACCTAAATATTTGTTCATATATTTAATTATTTAATTTTAATTCACCTAAAATTCCATCTAGTACGAAACTTAATGGGTCTTCTTCTCTTTCAAAATACGCATTGGTTGTTTTTATATTCTTACTACCTGTCATTCCATTTACCTTATATTCTGCTTCCCAAATAATTCCTTTACCTGAAGTCTTACAGGATAAATTAAAAGTTAACTGAGAACTATCTGGAATATTCTTGTCTGAATCTAAAATTTTATTAATTCTTATTAGATGCCTTTCTTCTATCCATTCATCTATTTCAATATAATCGCTTATTTCATTACCGCATTTTGAACACCTTAAAGGGTCTCCACTTGGGCTTTTTGGATGTCCATGAACATAAGCTCTGCAACATTTTGAAATTAATTTACTCATATATTTATATTACTATTAGTTGTTAATAATGTCGACACTAGGTTGTGGAAAAGTATAATTCGTTTATCTTGGTTCTTGTTCTTCTTCCTACGTATCCAAGTACAGGGCTTATTCCATGCTTCTTTTGGAATAAGCAAACATCTCTGTTTGTTTTCTTTCCAAAGTAACCGTATTGTTCATAATCTCCACCAAATCCTTCCATGTGTAGAATTGTTTGAAGCATTGAAACATCATCACCATCACAATGCCAAAATAAATCTCTTTTTATTCTGAATCTGTCTGAAAGTTTCTCTCCATTGTATAAGTCTGGTAGAGGGTCTACAAATCCTCCATATCTATTATTTCTTCTATGGTTTAGTTTGGCAAAATGCAAATGTGTTCCTAGCCACGGAAAGTCTCTTGTAGGACTTGGAAAGCAAAAACCTGTATTACCCATTAAGCCTATAATGTCTCCTGTTTGTAATCGTTGCCCTGGATATACTTGTACTTCTGATAAATGCCAATATACTGTTGAAAATCCGCCATTTTCATGTAAAAGGTATACTCCATTACCGCTAGAACGCCACCTATTCTCAACTCCTATCTTTGTTACTTTTCCATTATGAGCAGCTAAGATAGGTGTGCCGTAACCAAACTTATTATCATTTTTGATTATATCTATACCATTATGGTTTGGTATTCCATAATTCTTTCTGTATAAATCAGCATTATAACCAAATGGCTGACTAATAGAATGTTCAAATGAAAAGTTTTTTATTGGTGGTTTTAACATAGTTTTTTAAATTTAGAACCTACTTTATATCCAGCTTCTCTTAACATTCTAATAAGTTGTGTAAACCAGTCTTCTTTTATTACCTGCCTTTCTTTAGATATATAAATGCGATATGCGTAGTCTAGGAAGTCGTAGTCTGGGGCGAGTTTCTTAATGAAGTCACCATCTACAGAATCTATGTAATTATCAAAAGCGAAGTATTGTGGCTTATAGATAATGAAAGCATGGTTTGGTCTGTAATCTACTCGTGGATATTCTCCATTTATAGGGTTTGGCCATGCGTAACCTCCTACATCTAAAATGTCCTTTTTAAGTAAAAGAGGGAAGTCGGACTCGTAGACTTTCTCGTAGTTGATATTAAAACGCTTTGCAAATTCTTTGCCCAAGCGTTTCATCTTAGAAGTGATACATTTTGGGTCGTGGTATTCATCCCATGTCATATCTTTACTGGCAGGTAACATTGGTTTTGGGATTAAAC
>CAZMID010000060.1:0-1833 GCA_964566255.1 uncultured Planctomycetia bacterium
CTCAACATATTCTTCTATGAGATCTAAAGTATCTGTTACCCCTGTCCATTCAAGTATGTTACTAAAGCTATGCAATAAATTTAAAACTACTACACATATTATTGCATATTTAATTGTATTGCTGAGCTTAGGTTTGCTTGCTCGAAGAAAAAATATGAGGGCAAAAAAGTAAAGCAGAAAAGCTATAAAATCAAAACCGATTATTATGTCTGTGTATAGATTAGTTGTCAACATCAATAGCCTTTTGGAGTTTTAGCTGTTTTTAAAATCCATGTAAGCAAGGCCAATGCACTGCCCACATAGCAGGCATGCTCTAGAAAATTAAAGAACTTATTCCAAATAAGCATCTCGGTAATAGCAAAAAGCCAACTAAGCAATACCATGCAAAACGCAACTATGAGAATTTTATGATAGTCTACTCGCTTTAAAAACCTTCTATTTACTAAAATAAATGTGAAAATGGCCAAGCCAAGCAGGAAGACTACGATTTTGCTCTCTGCTACCATGTTAGGCTATCTTTCTTTTAAATGAATTTCTCAATTATATTTATAATATCTAGTGGGTTAAAAGGCTTGGTAACGCACTCTCTTATGCCGCATGTCTTCATTAGGAGGCGGTGTTCGCTTTCCGTAAAAACACCTGTAACAGCAATGATCGGGATATCTTTTGTCTCTTCCTGGTCGCCCAGCTCGTTCGCCACCTTAAAACCGCTAACAGCATCCATCTTAAGATCAAGCAATATTACATCGGGCATTATCTCCTTTGCTTCATTGGCAACTCTATGCCCCTCAGAAATAGGTATAGACTCATAGCCACTCAGCTGCAATGTCTCTGTAACCTCAGCCAAAAACTCCTCATCATCATCTACAATAAGAACTCTCTTTTTGCTGTTACCCATATCACCTCCTAAAGCCCTATGACTTTTTTCTAGAAAAAATGCTCCCTTTTTTCCTTTTATATTTATCTGCAAGCATCAAAGCGCTATTTATTGTATTTAATTTATCTATAAAATTATTTGTCTTATTGATAAACCCAGAAGCCTTAAACTTTTTAGCTGCTTCAAAGCGCTTCTCATCTGCAAAACCAGTTAGCATGAATACAGGCAATTCTTTATAACGTCGCCTTATCTTTTTCAAGATCTCTATGCCATCTGCATCAGGCATCAATATATCGAGTAAAACTATATCCGGTTGTTCGGTTTTGATCTTTTTAAGTGCCTCAGATGCCTCTATGCACACAACTACTCGATACCCTTCTGAGGACAATGCCTCTGCCGCTTCCTCTAGGAACTCTTTGTCGTCGTCTATGAGCAAAACAGTCTTTTTGGAATTCATCTTATTTAATTAGTAATATACATGTAGTTAGTATATTACATCTCCCACTATAAAATTACCATATAGATAGCATGAAGTCAATGGCACTAGAGTTTTTTTGGTACACTATAAAATAAAAGATATATTGCAAAAAAAACAAGGTTATGATTACTATTTGTAAGCGATACCTTTTAATTCTTCC
This sequence comes from uncultured Planctomycetia bacterium, assembly GCA_964566255.1. Taxonomy (GTDB): domain Bacteria; phylum Omnitrophota; class Gorgyraeia; order Gorgyraeales; family Gorgyraeaceae; genus CAZMID01. The sequence goes on from CAZMID010000060.1 coordinate 1,516, forward strand.
GTGTATAAACGGCAAGAGTAAGCTGCCTGGGCACCATCGCCACAAGCAGTAATTACTTGTCTTAAAGGGGTATTGCGGCAATCACCAGATGCAAAGATTCCTTTTTGTGATGTCCGCATCATATCATCTACAATTATCTGTTTCTTTTCATTAAGCTCAAGTAGGGATTGAGCAAAGCCTGTATTAGGCACATAGCCTATAGAAATAAAAATACCTTCTAAGGAGACTTCTTTAGCTGTGCCATCTGTAACATTATTCAGCATCAGGCCTTCTACTTTTTGTTCTCCTAAAATCTTTTCTACAGTAGAGCTCATGAGA
>CAZMID010000061.1:0-1612 GCA_964566255.1 uncultured Planctomycetia bacterium
CGTCCAGCTTTCATCAGAAAATATAAACGATATTATTAAAGATTACGATTTTGTAATTGATGCAACCGATAATTTTCCCACACGATTTTTAATTAATGATGCTTGTATTGCTTTAAATAAACCTTTTTCTCATGGTGGAGTATTAAGATTTGATGGGCAAACATTTACCATAGTTCCCCATAAGGGCCCGTGCTATAGATGTCTTTTTACAAATTCACCCCCAGAGGGTGTTGTTCCTGGTTGTAAAGAGGCTGGAATTGTGGGGGTGGTTCCAGGGATAATAGGCACTATACAAGCAACCGAGGCATTAAAGTTTATTCTTGGAATAGGAGAGCTTTTGATAGGCAGATTTCTCATATTTAATGGAAAGACTTGTAATTTCCGCACAGTTAAGGTAGTAGAAGATGAGAATTGTCCAGCATGCTCTAAAATACCTCAATACTAATATATTTCGTTGTTAATCTTATCATATGAGCGATAGATCTCTGGTTATATTGCCGACTTATAACGAAGCAGATAATATAAGAACGGTCTTAAGAGATATTCTTTCTGTATCTGATGTAGTAGAGGTGTTGGTAGTTGATGATAACTCACCAGACAAGACAGGACTATTTGCTGAAGAGATAGCTAACGATAATAAAAGAGTACACCTAATAAAAAGGCCAAGTAGATTAGGTCTTGCCAGCGCATACATAGACGGCTTTAAATTTGCCTTGGCACATGAATATACGTATATTTTACAGATGGATGCAGATCTATCACATAACCCAAAAGACATTCCGCGTTTACTAGACAGTATTAACGGTTATGATTGTGTTGTAGGTTCAAGGTATATTGGAGGAATAAGAGTGGTAAATTGGCCTACACATAGACTCTTACTTAGTTATTTTGCAAATATATATGCAAGGTTTATAACTGGATTAAAACTACATGATTTAACAAGTGGTTTTAAATGTTACAGAAGCAGAGTGCTTGATGGGATAGATTTAGATTCCATTCACTCTGAAGGATATGGTTTTCAGATAGAGCTAAAATACATATGTAAAAAGAAAAATTTTGGCATAAAAGAAATACCTATAGTATTTTCTGAGCGTATAAGAGGAAAATCCAAGTTATCGAGAAAGATAATATTTGAAGCTGCTGCCTTGGTTTGGAAGCTGAGATTTCGTAAATATTGATTACTGTATGATAATTCTTTCTTTCCTTCTACCGTTTTTAGTATACCTTAGAACACTTGCACCTACCATAACAAGCGGAGATTCAGGAGAGCTTATAACCGCATGTTATTTTTTGGGTATACCTCACCCACCAGGATACCCACTTTACTGCCTACTTGGAAAGCTCTTTACATTCCTACCTATTAGCAATATTGCATACAGAGTAAATCTAATGAGTGCTTTTTTTGGAGCACTTTCCAGTGCTATGTTTTATTTGCTTATCCTTAAGATACTAAAGGATAATAATAAGTCCTCTAAGAGTTTAAAATGGATTGCACTGATATCGGCAATAAGCTTTAGTCTTACTAATACCTTTTGGTCTCAGTCGGTTATAGCAGAAGTTTATACGGTAGCTATATTTTTCTTATTATTGCTGCTATATGTTTTTGTTGATT
>CAZMID010000062.1:0-1606 GCA_964566255.1 uncultured Planctomycetia bacterium
TTACATCTAGAGATGAATCTAATAAAGTCGTTTATGGGTGCAAATGGATCTGCCAGATTAAGGTAGTATTTTAGTTTTAAATCAGGAAGGATCTTTTTAAAGAATATCCACTGCTCAGTCCTGCCCAGAAGGCGAAAGTTTCTTGCTAAGCCTATATCCAAGGCATGGTCTCTTAGTATTCTATTGCAAAAGGAGTGAAAGGTTGATATCCAGAGCTCATCCTTGTGTTCCCCTATCAGGGCCTCTACTCGTGTGAGCATCTCCTCAGCTGCTTTTTTTGAGAATGTAACAGCTAAAAAATTCGATGGCGTTAAAGATGGGGATGACTTTTTGAGGTGAGCTATGCGGTGTGTAATGACCTTGGTCTTACCTGTTCCAGCCCCTGCTACAACCAGTATGGGGCCCTCTAAGGTAGTAACGGCCTTATATTGTTCGGGATTTAAGCCTTCCAGTATGTGGTTTTTCATTTTATCCCTAGAGATCTTATGTTTAAGTCCATGAGCCCGCTTTTTAAAGCAATCCTGGGTTTTTTGTAATTACCGCTTACCGTTATATCAATCCCCATCCAGCCTGTTTCATGTTCTTTTAAAAGTATAAATCTTATGGCCTCAGAGACATCACTTGTTATTTTTTCAGAGAGTGAAAACCTTAAACTGTAGTCCATGGAACCATTCTTTTTATCTACTGTGCCTGTGCCTGATATTCTTATATTATTACCTTGCATCAATAAATTGTGGGTTTGTATAGCATCTTTGGTTAAGACAAGATCGGTCTCTATTGTCTGGAATGTTACATCTCCTAAAGGTTGGATCTTTAAAAGATTGAATACCGCATCAAGTAGAGCTAAATTCTTATAGAACTTTAAGTCCTTTATTCGGCAAGTTGCTTTTGTAGTCCCTTTGTATGTTGAGCTAAAATCAGGTTGTATAGAAATATCTTTTATGCTTAAAGCGCTACCAGCTTTACCTGTAATTTCTACATCACTGAATACCCACTCCTTAAATAAAGATATTTTCCTAGGAGAAAAATCAATCTCAATTCCTTTGGATCTTTCAATATGATTTATATATAGGTTTAAAATAGTTTGTGGGGATGAGGCGATTGCTACAATAAGTATAACAAGGATGCTAGAGAAGCATAAAAAGAGTATAAGGAGTTTTTTCACTTACCTTATCCCTAGTTTTTCAGTTGTTTAAGTTTTTTGCCAACAACAGAGATTATCTTTTCATCATGCGTGTAGCTATATCCAGTTGTAGAAGATGCAGGATGCGCAATAAGCACGCCGGATTTAACGAGTTTATCAAGAGCCTTTTTTACGACACTCTTTTCATAGCCTGTCCAGGTTGCTACACCGCGAGGTGTGTCTATGCTGGCTTGGTTCTCATGGAAGAAGGAGATAATCTTTCTGTTGATATCAGATTCAAATAGTTTATTAACATCAAGCCCCATAGGAAACCTCCTTTAGAAGCTTTTTTATCTCTGGTTTATTTAAGACCTTGGTAAAGACATTTATGACTGCAGGATCAAATTGAATGCCTGCTTGTTTTTTAATCTCTTCGACAGCCTCTTCTATGGATCTCACCTTTTTTCTGTATGGGCGCAATAC
>CAZMID010000063.1:0-1595 GCA_964566255.1 uncultured Planctomycetia bacterium
TGTCTTCAGGTAAAAATCATAGGCACCTGCTAAGCGTTCCCATTTCTGTGTACCTTCTCCTATAGGCAATCGACCCGCAATCCCTAGGGCTTGGACAAGATAAGCAAGGCTATTACCTCCTAGTTGTGCTCTATTTTCATCAAGCCACATTAAGGTATCTCTTGGATTTTCAGGTTTATATTGTCGGAGTAAGTCACTTTTCAAGTAAAAATCATAGGCACCTGCTGAAAAATTCCAGCTTCCCATGTTTATTCCTTTAGGTAATTTACCTGCAATCCCTAAGGCATGAATAAGATAAACAAGGCTATTATCCCCTAAGTCTTTTCTGTTACTATTAAGCCATACGAGAGTCTCTTTTAGAGTTTCAGGTTTATATCCTTGGAGTAAGTCGCTTTTTAAGTAAAAATCATAGGCTGTTGCTGTACGTAACCAGTTTTGCATATCTTCTTCTTCAGGCAATCTATCTGCAATCTCTAGAGTCTGGATAAGATACCCAAGACTATTGCCCCCTAAGTCTTCTCTGTTACTGTTAAGCCATGCGAGAGTGTCTTTCAGGGTTTTGGGTTCATATCCTTGGAGTAAGTCGCTTTTCAAGTAAAAATCATAGGCACCTGCTAAGCGCTGCCAATCCTCTGTATCTACACCCTCGGGTAATTTGCCTGCAACAATAAAAACTTCTATTAAATAACTAAGGCTACTATCTCCGAGTTTATTGCGATGTTTAACAAGCCACTTGACTGTTTTTTTAATATCTTTGGGATTATAGTCCTGCATCAATCTACTACTTAAGTAAAATTTATAAGCACTTGTCGTAATCGAATCTCTAACTGTAAACCTCTGATCTACATCAGAAATTTCGCTCTCTATTAGTCCTGATAATCTTTTAGCTATATTTTTATTACCTCTGGCGGCTTTGTAGGCAGTGCTTCCCGAATCATCTTTATTGTTTTCTATTATTTCATTAAATATTTCATTTGCGCTTTCAATTAACATGCGCGCTTCTTTAAGTTTTTTAGATGAATCTACTTCTTCTGTAAAGGCTTCACGGATAAGTTGTCTGGCATCTATAATATATTTATTTGCCTGCTCAAACCTTGATGCGGCACCAGGTCCTGGAAATGGGTCCTCTAAATGAAGTTCCTGAATATCATCCACTGCAGCAATAACAGTCTTTTTGCGGCCATATTGTTCTTCATACTTTCTTAAGTGAATGAGGACTTCTGCAATCTTATCTTCTTGTATATCCTGATCTTTCAACCAAGAAATAACCCTTGGATAGCTATAGGCAATAAGATAGCTCCTTATTTGCTTTTCAGTTTTATTTAAAATTTCTACTAAAAGAGGTATAGTATCTTCTACTGCTTTTACCTTTTCCTCTGGATCAGAATAGCTAGTTACAATAACTGTCGCTTCATATTCTGAAAAACCGCTATTTTCTACTAAATTATCTCTGATAGGCCTTAATGTATTTTCCCATATGTCTTTTGGACCTTTCCATGCAACAACAATAGCTGTCGCATTCTTACTTGAAAGTCCATCATCCATCAATTCATCTCTAATAGGCTTTAATGTATTCTCCCAGGTGTTTTTTGGAT
>CAZMID010000064.1:0-1577 GCA_964566255.1 uncultured Planctomycetia bacterium
AGATGAAGGCTCTTCCAGGGAAGATTTTATAGATAACCAGTTATATGAGAGGTTTTTTAGTAGTTCTAGGTAGTTTATTATTAGTGTTATGTGTGTATGAGTTAGGTGTTCTAGAGTTAGGTGATTAAGAGGGTTCTTAGGCCTTACTGCGAGCGGTAAGGCGTGTTTTGAAGATGGGGCATTGGTGGCGTTGAGGATTTGATTGCTTGGGGAGATAAGCGAGAGCTTAGGCTATTAAAAGAGTGGTGCGGTGAGGGGATGGCAATTAGAATAAGTTGGTCGATAATCGCTTGACATCGTTCAACAGTTAGTGTAAACTTAAGACAGGTTTGAGGGTTCCTAAGGGGTAACCCTAAATTAATCCTCAGGGGGATAACTTCCCAGACTCTGAAGTATCTTCCTTGCAGCACAGTGGCGAAGCTGAATCTGGGTTGGCTTGCTTAACGCCACCTTTGGTCCACAGCAAATCTGTGGACTTTATTTTTTTAAGGTAATTTCTAGCAACTGGATAACAGGTAATAGGAACATAAAACCCGCCTTTAGTTTTTTTAACGAGCAACGTCTTTGCTGTAAACTTCTTTGATTTGGCAGTAGTTATATATTTTAAGTAATGTTCATACCTGTCATCTTTAAAATCTTTCCATATTTCATCTGGATGTTTATATAAAAGCTTAATACAAGGTAAGTGTATTAGCCTATAATGGCTATAACTAGCAGTTTTTTTAGTAATTTCTCCTTTGTATATTTTTCCTAATAACTTAGTGGCATTTTTAATTCCTTGAAATTTTAAATCAATTAAGTGAGGAAAATTTGATTCTGTAAAGATTATTTCTTTATTTCTTATATCTGTATCACTACCAAGATATTCTTGTTTATAAAATTCCAAGGCTTCTTGTATAGATTTAAATTTTTTCTGTATTCTCCAAGTCATGATAGTAGTATATCTGATGAAGCTCTAAATGGCAATACCTTCTAGGCTTACATAGTCATTATTATTTGAAGTCCTTAATTTCTCTCCAGGGAGAAAAAACAATAGAGACGCAGTCTGATATGCTACTCACAACAAAGAATAGGCATAATCTTTGATTACCCTTTACACTGCACAGCTTGTAAGTTGAATTTCCAGTGTCTACGATTTTAACGCCCGTCTATAATCATACTTTCCTACCCCCACCACATAAAGCAGACCCCTAAATCCCTATAAAACCATATATATCTATATATTATCATATTTACTTTACTTTATTAGAAGATGAGGGGACTTCTAGAGAAGATTATATAGATATATAGTTATATTAGAGGTTTTTTAGTAGTTCTAGGTAGTTTAGGTAATTGTTTAGAGTAGTGTGAGTTAGAGGAGTATTGTTTAGAAGATTAAGAAGAGGGTCTTAGGCCTTACTGCAAGCAGTAAGGCGTGTTTTAAAGATGGGGCATTGGAGTTATTGAGGTTTTGGTTATTTGGAGAGAGAGGAAGCGAGGGCTTAGGTGATTAAAAGAGTAGTGCGGTGGGAAGATGACAGCCAGGATGAGGTGGTTTTTGCTTAACATTTCAAAATAGTAACTTTTTTATACTTGTC